>JADFQO010000007.1 GCA_022561775.1 Myxococcales bacterium
GACGGAGCGGGATCTGAAGAAACTCTTCGCGTCCGAGACCTGGGGGCGGGTTCACCTGCAGTTCATCTACTTCGGTCGCGAATACTGTCCCGCGCGCGGTCACGATCTGACGACGTGCCCGGTCTGCTCCTGGGCGGCCTCGAAAGCGCGCATCACGAGCGAAGTGCGCGGTCAGCGAAACCATCGCTGATCGAATTGAGGTACGCGGCGGCCGAGAAGGTCGAGTTTCAGGTTCCGATCCGGCGGATCCGCACGATCGGGTCTTCGGGGTCGCGCTGCTTGGAGAGATCGATCACGCCTTCGATCGCCCAGAAATGGTCGCCTTCCGGATCGACGAGCACCTGCGAGACATGCCAGGTTCGGGGCCCCGTGGATTGAATCAGCGTCCGTCTCGAATTGCGCGCGTCGGGTGTGAAGAGAATCTCCCCGTATTCCTCGAAGTAGGGTGCGAGGGCCTGCTTGAAGCGCAGCGAATCCCACGGATCATTGGCGTCCTGATGGACGCACGATGCGGCGGCCTCGAAGTCGCCTTTGGCGAGCGCGTGCACGAGCGCGTGCAGCTCCGATCGCGCGCGCGCCGCGAGCAGCGCGGGTTGTTTAGCGAGATCGAAACGGCGTGCTTCGATGTCTGGCGTTTGGGTCTTTGCTGCTGGATCCGCGAGCGTCTCCCAGGCGTCGATCAGGCTCGAATCGACGCGCTGGATCATCGTGCGGAAATATGCGATTGCGTCGTAGAGCTCGTCGGTCTTTGCGTTTTCTGGAATTGTCTTCACGAGCGTGCCGAGCACTTGATTGAGGTAACGCAGCAGCAGGCCTTCGCTGCGCGCGATCGCGTACTCGCGCGTGTAGTCGTCGAAGCTGTGCAAGTCTTCGAACATCTCCCGCGCAATCGACTTCAGGCGGATGCTATGTTCATTGAACCAGGGGTGCGTCTCGATGAAGAGGCGAAACGCCGCGTAGATGAAGTCCGCGTCCGGTTTGGGGTGGGTGACGCGTTCGAGCTTTGCGATGCGCTCCTCGTAGGGGACCCGCTGCGCCTTGAGCTTCGCCATCAGTTCCGTCTTGCGCTTGCGGATCTGCGCGTAGAGGATCGCGCGGGGGTCTTCGAGGATGGACTCGACGAGCGTCAGCACTTCGAGCGCGTAGCTGGGCGATTCCGGATCGAGCACCGCGACCGCGTCAACGAGGAACAGCGACAGCGTGTGGTGAAGCGAGAAGTCGAACTGGAGCTCTTGCGCGACCCGCGCTTCGGGCCGTCCAGCACGCTTCGTGACGATCTCGATGATCCCCGCGCGTCGCAACGAGCGGAAGAGTCTCGCGGCGTGGCGGCGCAACTTCGCCTTCGAGGCCGGGCGTTCGTGGGAGCGATCGATCAATTCGATCACGCCGCGGTAACCGCGATCGGACGGCGCCGCCGACTCGCCGCGCTGAAGCACGTTCACGATCATTCCGTGATCGATGCCAAATCGCGAGGTCAGCGTTTCCGGCGGCTGGTGGATGAGTTTCTGGAAGGTGTCGCGGTTCCAGGACACGAAGTTCTGCGCGGGAGGCCGCTTCTTCTTGACGGCCTTGCGCTTTTTGCCCGTCGCGCTGGCGCGTTGTGCAGCGCGTTTGTTCTCGATCGCGTACTCGGGCGCCTGGCAGACCACGCTGCCGCGCTCGTCGAAGCCCTTGCGGCCCGCGCGTCCCGCGATCTGCTTGAACTCGCGCACGCTCAGGATCCCGAGCTTCTCGCCGTCGAACTTGAAGAGCCGCGAGAAGAGCACCGTGCGGATCGGGATGTTGACGCCGACGCCGAGCGTGTCCGTACCGCAGATCACCTTGAGCAGGCTTTGCTGCGCGAGCTGTTCGACGAGCATCCGGTATTTCGGCAGTAGACCCGCGTGGTGTAGCCCAACGCCGTGTCGGAGGAAGCGCTTCACGTCCTTGCCGTACGGGGAGTCGAACTTGAAGTTCGCGAGCGCGGCGTCGATCTCGCCACGCTCGTCTCGCGTGGTGATCCGCGCGCTCGTCAGACCCTGCGCCTGCTCGGCGCACTGGCGCTGGGTGAAGTTCACGACGTAGATCGGCGCCTGGCCGCGACCGAGCAGCGTTTCGATCGTCTCGTGCAGCGGCGTCTCCCGATACTCGAAGTCGAGCGGCACGGGGCGCTCTTCGGAGTAGACGGACGCGACCTCGCGCCCGGTCTGGGCGCGCAGCCTTGCTTCGATCGCCGCGGTGTTTCCGAGCGTCGCGGACATCGGCAGAAAGACGGTCCTCGGCAGCAGTAGCAGCGGGATCTGCCACGCGACACCGCGGTCGCGGTCTCCGTAGTAGTGGAATTCGTCGAGTACCACGTAGTCGATCGGAGTCCGTTCGCCCTCGCGCAGCGCCATGTTGGCGAGCACTTCGGTCGTGCAGCAGATCAGCGGAGCGCCGTGGTTGATGCTCGCGTCACCGGTCAGCATGCCGACGCGCTCGGCGCCGAAGAGGTCGCAGAACTCGAAGAACTTCTGGCTCGCGAGCGCCTTGATGGGGCAGGTGTAGAACGAGCGGGCGCCCTCGCAAAGCGCCTTGAAGTGCAGCGCGATCGCGACGAGCGATTTGCCCGATCCCGTCGGCGTGTTCAGCACGACGTGACGCCCGGCCATGAGTTCGATGAAGGCCTCTTCCTGGTGCGGGTAGGGGTCGAAACCCGCGTCCGCCAACCATTCGAGGAAGCGGTCGAGGATCTCTCCGGTGTCCTTGGTGCCGCCGCTCGGAATGCGTTCGTAGAGCGAAACCAGGGCCTTTTCGGGGGGCGCTTCGCTCAAGAATCGCCCCGGCGGATCACCACCACCCGACCGAGCAATTCCGCAGGCGGCGCAAAGTCGAGTTTCGACAACTCGATGCGCGGACCGACGCCCTGGAGGATCCGCGGCCCTTCGGAGGTGACGACGAATCCCTTGGCACGAAGCGGCGCGAGAGCGCGCACGCGCTCCAGCAGGGCTTCGGGCTCGGTTCCTTCCGCGACCGAAAACTCCTCGGTGATGAATTCCTCGTGGTGGTGGGGCTGAATGTCGATCGGCTCGCTTCGGCGCCGCTCGCGCACGCCGCCGGGGTCCGGCGGAAATAGCAGCGCGGGATCGACCTGCGCGTGGATCGCGCCAATCAACGGCGCGTCGGGTTCGATTTTGCGCAGCGCGGCTTCGAGATCCGGAAGCGCTTGCGCGGCCACGCGGTCGAGTTTGTTCAGCAGCAGCAGGTCCGCGGACGAGACCTGCTGTGCGAAGGTTCCGTCGAGGTCGCGCCCTTCGGCGAGCTGCTCGGCGTCGACGACGACCACCACGACATCGGTTTCGATCCATTCGGAGATCGGCTCGCGCCAGAAGTTGAGTTGGACGTCGAACGGAAGCGCGACCCCCGAGGTTTCGATGATTACCAGATCGGGATCTGCGCGCTCGCGGAGCATCTGCAGGGTTTCGACGAGTTCGTCCGAGAGCCGACAACACACACAGCCGCCCGACAATTCCACGTAGTCTTCGCCGGCCCGGTTGAGCAGCGCGCCGTCGATCCCGAGTTCGCCGAATTCGTTCGAGACGACGGCCGCGCGGCGGCCGCGGCGTTGTGCGTCTGCGAGCAGGTGGCGCACGAGTGTCGTCTTGCCGGAGCCCAGAAAGCCCGACACCACCAACGCGGGAACGCGTTTTTGCTGACTCATCCGCGTAAGCATAGAGCCCGCCGCCGAATCTGCGTAGCCAAATCACCTCAAGCCGATTGGATTCAGGGCTCGGCCCAAAAAGGCCCTCAAGCGGCTGCTCGATTGCCTCGATAGAGGGCGCGGGGTTCCGAGCGCCCGCATTTCTCTCTTTGTCCGTCGCTGTTCTGATTCGCTCGATGTGTTCGCGCCCAAGCGGTCGAAGCACTGGTTCAGACCGCATTCACGCTGCCGCTGCTCTCGGGCGCTCGGATTTCTCCCCAGCTTGGCGGCGCGCTCTCCGCGCGCGCCCGCGAGCCCGCTGATGCGGATCGCTGCGGCGGCTATGTTGTCTGGTTGAGCCCCGTTTTGCCCCAAACGCCGAGCAAGGAGCCCCCCATGATCGACCTCTACACCGCATCGACCCCGAACGGCCACAAGGCCTCGTGTACGCTCGAAGAGCTCGGGATTCCCTACGAGGTCCACGCCGTCGAGCTCTCTGCCCTGGAGCAAAAGGAACCGGCGTTCTTGCGGCTGAATCCCAACGGGCGGATTCCGGTGATCGTGGACCGCGAAGAAGACGATCTGCCGGTCTTCGAATCCGGCGCGATCATGATCTACCTCGCCGAGAAGGCCGGGCGGCTGCTTCCGACGGACCGGCGTGCTCGCGCCCGCGTTATCTCGTGGCTGATGTTCCAGATGGGTGGCATCGGGCCGATGATGGGGCAGGCGAACGTCTTCTTCCGCTACTTCCCCGAGAAGATCCAACCCGCGATCGATCGCTACCAAAACGAGTCGCGGCGACTGTTCGAGGTGCTCGAGGCGCGGCTCGCGGAGAGCGAGTGGCTCGCGGACGATTATTCGATCGCCGACATCGCGAATTGGTGTTGGACGCGCACCCACAGCTGGTCGGGCGTGTCGATCGACGGTCTCGACCACGTGCAGCGCTGGATGGGCGCACTCCAGCAGCGGCCTGCGCTCCTGCGCGGCATCGAGGTTCCGGTTCCGCGTGACAACATCGTCGACGATGAGGAAGCCACCGAGAAGTTCGCCGAGAAGGCGCGGGCGATGTTGCAGCGCTAGCCGGCGAATCCTTCGGATTCGCTTGCGGCGTCGCACGACCCCATCGGGGGTCGCGCTCCTGGCTGGCGAATCCTTCGGACATCAATCCTCCCTCGTGCGGGAGACGATGGCGGGGAATGCGCGGCCGGCGCGTTATTCGAAGAGATCTTCGAGCGGTGGACAGGTGCAGACGAGGTGGCGGTCGCCGTAGGCGTTGTCGATCCGCCCGACCGTGGGCCAGAACTTGTGCGCGCGCACCCAGCCGAGCGGATACGCGGCGCGCTCGCGCGAGTAGGCGTGGTCCCACTCGTTGGCCGAAACCGCAGCTGCGGTGTGGGGCGCGCCCTTGAGCGGATTGTCGATGCGGTCGAGGCTGCCGTTTTCGATCTCCGCGATCTCGCGGCGAATTTCGATCAGCGCGTCGCAGAGGCGATCGAGTTCAGCCTTCGATTCGCTCTCCGTCGGCTCGATCATCAAGGTGCCCGGCACCGGAAAGCTCATCGTGGGTGCGTGGAATCCGAAGTCCATCAGCCGCTTGGCGAGGTCTTCGACGCCGATCGCAGCTGAGGTTTCGAAATGGCGGCAGTCGATGATGAACTCGTGGGCGACCCGGCCCGTCGCGCCCCGGTAGAGCACGTCGAAGTGGTCCGCGAGCCGCGCCGCCATGTAGTTGGCGTTGAGGATCGCGACCTGACTGGCGCGCTTGAGGCCGGTCGCGCCCATCAACGCGATGTAGACCCAGCTGATCGGAAGGATGCTCGCGCTCCCGTACGGGGCTGCGGACACAGCGCCCTCACCGTCTATGGGGTGGCCGGGCAGAAACGCGCGCAGGTGTTCGGCGGCCGCAATCGGCCCCATGCCCGGGCCGCCGCCACCGTGTGGGATGCAGAAGGTCTTGTGGAGATTCATGTGGCAGACGTCCGCACCGATCGCTGCGGCTGAGGTCAGACCGAGCTGGGCGTTCAGGTTGGCGCCGTCGAGGTAGACCTGGGCGCCGCTCTCGTGGATCAGCTCGCAGATTTCCTTCACGCGCGCTTCGAAGACGCCGTGAGTCGAGGGATAGGTGAGCATCAGTGCGCCGAGCGCGTCGCCGTGCTCGGCGGCCCGCTCCCGAAGGTCGTCGACGTCGATATTTCCATCGGGGTCGGTCTGAACGGCCACGCATCGAAAACCCGCGATCACCGCGCTCGCGGCGTTGGTGCCGTGGGCGGATCCCGGGATCAGGCAGACGTTTCGCTGCACCTCGCCGTGAGAGTCGTGGTAGCGGCGGATCGCGAGCAGGCCCGCGTACTCAGCCTGCGAGCCCGCGTTGGGTTGCAGCGACACCGCTGGCAGACCCGTGATCTCCGCGAGCCAGGTCGCGAGCTCGCCGAGCATCGTCGCGTAACCGCGCACCTGATCGGCGGGTGCGTAGGGGTGGATGCAGCTGAACTCTGGCCAGCTGATCGGCAGCATCTCGCTCGTTGCGTTGAGCTTCATCGTGCACGAGCCGAGCGGGATCATCGACGTGGTGAGCGAGAGGTCGCGCGTTTCGAGGCGGTGGATGTAGCGGAGCATCTCGTGCTCGGAGCGGTAGCGGTGAAAGACGGGATGCGAGAGGAAGTCGGTCGTTCTCGTGAGCTCGACGGGTAGGGAGAGCTCCGCGGATTCGACGAGTGCCGCGACGTCGGCGCTCGCGCCCGGCGAGAAGGCCGCGATCAACTGCTCGATGTCGGCTGGCAGCGTGGTCTCGTCGAGGGATACACCGAGGCTGCCGTCTCCGAAGTCGCGCAGGTTGTAGCCGCGCTCGAGCGCGGCGGCGAGCACCGCCGCCGAGCCCTTCCCGTTGGGGACGACGCGCAGCGTGTCGAAGAACGGGCCATCGCCGAGTTTGCAACCGATCGCCCGGAGCCCCTCGGCCAATCCCGCGGTGAGCGTGCGGATCCGCTTCGCGATCCGCCGCAATCCTTCTGGTCCGTGGTAGACGGCGTACATGCTCGCCATGATCGCGAGCAGGACCTGGGCGGTGCAGATGTTGCTGGTCGCCTTGTCGCGCCGGATGTGCTGCTCGCGGGTCTGGATGGCGAGGCGGTAGGCGGGATCGCCGTGCGCGTCCATCGATACGCCGACGATGCGGCCGGGAATCTTGCGCACGTTCGCCTGCGTGGTCGCGAGAAATCCCGCGTGCGGACCGCCGAAGCCCATCGGGACACCCAGCCTTTGGGCGGAGCCGATCGCGATGTCCGCACCGAACTCGCCGGGTGGCACCAGCAGCGTGAGTGCCAGCAGATCCGCCGCGACGACCACGGTCGCGCCCGCTGCTCGGGCGCGCTCCGCGAGCGCGCGATGGTCTTCGATGCGGCCGTCGGTCGTGGGATATTGCAGCAGGATTCCGCAGACGTGCTCGGATTCGAAGTCGATCGCGTCGACCGCTCCAATCTGGAGTTCGATCCCCAGCGCGTCCGCGCGCGTCCGCAACACCCCGAGCGTCTGCGGGTGACAGTCCGCCGCTGCGAAGAAGCCGCGCTTGCGGCGCTGGGCGATCGCAACGCACATCCCGAGCGCCTCGGCGGCCGATGTCGCTTCGTCGAGCAGGGACGCGTTGGCGACCGGTAGACCCGTGAGGTCTGCGATCAACGTCTGGAAGTTCAGCAGCGCTTCGAGCCGGCCCTGCGAAATCTCGGCCTGGTAGGGGGTGTACTGGGTGTACCAACCCGGATTTTCGAGGATGTTGCGCTGGATGACCGGCGGAACGATCACGTTGGAGTAACCCATTCCGATGCACGATCGGACCACGCGGTTTTCGGACGCGATCTTCCTGAGCTTTTCGATCAGTTGAAACTCGCCGGGCGGTGGGCCTTCGAGGCCGGTCAATTCCAGCGGCTCGGCGAGGCGGATCGCCGCGGGCACGGTGTCGTCGGCGAGTTCGTCGAGGCTCGCGTAGCCGAGGCGTTGAAGCATCTCGGCGATCTCGCTGTCTCTCGGGCCGATGTGGCGGTGCTCGAAGGCATCGCCCGGTTCGAGTGGCGCAGCCGGAGCTTCAGCTGGGAGTCGTGTGTTGCTGTCGGTGTTTCGTTGGTCGTTCACTGGGTCTTCCATCTCGAGCCGGACGCCTCCGAATCCATCCGGAGGCTGGCGTGGACGGGGCGGAGGTCGGATGAGCGGACCGCATTCTAGCGGCCGCATTGGCGGGTCTCGAACGAAATCTGTCTGCGGTGAGTTTTGGACGGGTGGCTCAGCTCCGAGAGAGCCGGCGGAACACATCCTCGGGCGACGTACCAGCGGTTGTGCTCTCCTCGACTTCGACGCCCTTGACGGCCCGGGACAGCTCTCTACACACGGCTTCCGGGTTTTCGATGCCCCGCACCCGCAGCTCGTGCGGCATGATCTGGTCGATGACGACGATCATCTGCTCCCGCGTGACTTCGCGGGCCGTCAGACCCGAAGATTTCAAGGCCAGGCGAAGCGTGCCGCGGGCCTCGAGACTCTCGAGTTTGCTTCGCTTCTGGAGCGCTGCAGCGACCAATTCAAACAGAGATTCGGACACGAACCATTCCCCTCACGGCTATCTTCGGACGACCGTGTCTGACACTCAACGGCTATTGAAACCGACGCTGTGGCGCCTTCTCGGATAGGCGATCGAGCGACCCGGGGCAGCCGTTCCGGACGAGACCATCGCGGTAGGTCTCCCGCTTCAGCGAACCGCGATAAATCCGTGTCGGCTTCAACTCCGATTGTCGCTGGCGTGGGCCCCGGAGGCCTCGATGCGGGCCGATCCGCTCCTCGGGCGGGCTCGTCGCATCGGTTTCCCCGAGATGGTATTGATCCGAGAGCGCACGGTCGCAAGCCGTTGGAGGTGGCATGAGGGTCTTGATCACCGGTTGTTCGACGGGATTCGGCCGCGAGACTGCGATCGAATTGACTCGACGAGGTCACGAGGTGGTGGCGACTGCGCGCCGCCCGGAGACCCTGGCAGATCTAGACGTCGCCCAGAAGCTCGCCCTCGACGTTGACAGCGACGAGTCGGTGCGCGCGGCGGTCGCGCAGGCAGGGGAAGTGGACGCATTGGTGAACAACGCCGGTTGGAGCACGCACGGTCCGGTCGAAAAGGTCCCGCTCCAAGAGGTCCGCCGGATGTTCGAAACCAATTTCTTTGGCGCCGCGCGGATGATCCAGGCCATCGCGCCGAAGCTGCGCGCGCGGAAAAGCGGTGTAATCGTAAACGTGTCGTCGATGGCGGGGCGCGTGGCGGCACCCCTGATGGGCTTCTACGCAGCGAGCAAATTCGCCCTCGAGGGGCTGTCCGAGGCGCTGCACCTCGAACTGGGACATTTTGGTATTCGCGTGGTCGTGATCGAGCCGGGTTTCGTGAAATCGTCGTTTCGAGCGAACGCGACCCGCCACGGCACCGACGACGCCCCCTATGACGAGTTGCAACGCGCGTGGGCTGGGTCGGACGCGGCGCTGATCGGAGGAGAGCCGCCCGGCCCGGAGATCGTCGGTGTCGCGATTGCAGACGCCGTCGAAGGGAAACGGCAAGTGCTGCGCTGGCCCGTCGGGAAGGATGCCGAGCTCGTTCTCAAGGCGCGTGGCAGTATGGACGACGCTGCATTCGAAGAGACGATGCGGGGGATATTGAAGCTGCGGTGGTAGCCCGCGCAGGGCCGTTGCTTTGTGAGTGGGCTCATGCTGGCGGGGGCCCAGCTGGCCGGGTCACTCGGCATCGGGAGGCGGTTGATTGCGGGGGCTCATGCTGGCGGGGGCCCAGCTGGCCGGGTCACTCGGCATCGGGAGGCGGTTGATTGCGGGGGCTCCACTAGGCGGGGGCCCAGTTCGCCGGGTCACTTTGCATTGAGACTTTGTCTTTTGCGGAGGTGGTTTGTGGTTCCGTTTGGAGTGGTTGTTTTGTATTGTATTGGATTGGCCACAGGGGATTGGAGGTCCGGGTGCGGGTGGTTGGTGGCCTAGGCGTTTATTGGGTCGCGTTCTTCGCGGCGCTCCTCCTTGTCGCCGAGTTCGCGGCCGGCGATCCCGCTTCTGAAGGTTCCCCGCGGGAAGTGACTCGCGACCCGTCGGGCAGGCCGACGGGTACGCGTCTGCTGCGGACCTGGCGCGACACCGTGAAGCTAGACGGCCGCGACGAGCCGCGAAGCGTCGAGATCGTCTACGACTACGAGGCCGGCGTGGCTCGCCGGCGCATCTACGCCGCGGATGGCGCGCTCGTCGCCGACCAGCCGCTCGCCGACCAACCGCAGCCGTCTCGCGAAGAGATCGCCGAAGCCGTTGCGCTGATCCGCGCGGACGCCGAGCTCGGAAAGCTGGCTCGAAGCGTCGGCGCGATTTTCGACGGGGGCTTCTTGCTCCGCGAAGCGGCCGGCGAACCCTGTGGACCCGGCTCGCGCTGTCTGCAGATCTTCATGCTCTCTCAATCGCGCTTCGGTTTGCACCGGCGCTCCGTGGTCGACATGCGCAAAGAGGTGATCGCGCATCGAAGGTACCGCCCGGACCCCGCCGAATAGGCTGATGTGAGAGTCGCGCTCCGCTCTGCTCTCCTCGTCGTCGTGGTTGCCGCGCTCTTCTCACCAATTGCCGCCAATGCCGGTCATCCCGACTGCACGGGTGACGAGCAGCTACTCAGTTGGCCCGATTCCGCTCCTCTCTGGGAAATGTGCTGGCTCCGCCCGGTGGAGAGCAGCGGCGGGAACGGCTCCGGGCTCGAACTGCGCGATGTCTACTTCCGAGGGCAACTCGTTCTGAAGCGCGCGCACACGCCGATTCTGGCTGTCAAATACCTGCCCGGCGGATGCGGTTGTTTCCGCGATTGGACGTTCGAGGAGCAGACATTCCTCGCGGACAACGAAATCTTTCCGGGTTACGCGGAACCCACATTTCCGCCGGTAACGGTCTGCGAAGCCGGGGGAAGCGGAGGGGATGTTGGCACCTTCAAGGGAGTCGCGGTAGAGAAGAATCCCACGGAGTTGATTCTGACCACTCATATGGCGGCAGCGTGGTATCGCTACAAGATGATGTGGACCTTCTATCCCGACGGAATAATCGTTCCCTTCTTCGGTTATGCGAGCGTCGACGCCTTTTGCACCACCTCATTCACCCACGAGCACCACAATTACTGGCGTCTGGATTTCGACATCAACGGCGCGGACCACGACACCGTCGTCGAGACCAACACCGGGTTGTCGCCCCTCACGATCCAGTTCGAGACCACGCGCAATTGGATCGACGCGGGTACTGCATGGGAGATCACCGACTCCGAGACGAACCTCGGATATCGCCTGCTTCCCGGCGCGGGCCCGGGGTCGCAAGATCTCCTGCTGCCCGTCGACGAGTTCTCGGTAGCTGATGCGTGGATCCTGCACTACCAGCCGGGGGGCGAACTCGAGGACCTGGACATTCCCCCGGACGGGACGTCATTTTCGGCTTGCCAGAATCGAATGGCCGGCTACGCGAACTTTGAGAGTGTCGAAGACACGGACCTGGTCTTCTGGTATCGGGGTGGCGCCGAGCACATGGGTGGCGAGGTCGACAGTTGCGAGCGAGTCGGTCCCGTGATCGTTCCGATCGGCGACTGGGTGGACCCCGACGACGACAGGGTCGACAATCCGGACGACAACTGCCCATTCACGGCGAACCGCAATCAAGTCGATACTGACCTCGGTGGGTTGGGGGATGCCTGCGACAATTGTCCGCTGATCGTCAACCCCGATCAGTTGGATCTCGATGGCGACGGTATCGGAGATCTCTGCGACGACGATCGCGACGGCGACAACGTGGCGAACACTGCTGATAACTGCCCCGATGTTTTTAATCCGGATCAAGAAGACCTGGACCTCGATTCCCTCGGAGACGCCTGTGACCCGGACCGCGACGGAGATGGTGTTTTCAACGAGAGCGACAACTGCCCGGATGTCTCGAATCTGGACCAAGCGGACTTTGATCTCGACCTGATCGGCGATGCTTGCGATCCGGACGATGACGGCGACGGCCTGCTCGATAGCGTCGAAACCGCAACGGGTGTCTACATCTCACCGACCGACACCGGCACCGACCCGCTCAATCCCGATACCGATGGGGACGGCTTCAGCGACGGTGAGGAAGTTAAGGCTGGCTCCGACCCGAACGATCCCAAAGACACGCCACCAGCCCCGCTTCCCGCGGTGTCGGGCTGGGGACTCCTCCTACTGGGCGCGCTGCTACTCGCCGTAGCAGGTCGATTCCTGGCCCGGTCGAACGCCGCTCGGGGATGAAGCCGACGCTTCGGGCCGCGGTTCTACTCGCAGCCTGTGTGTCGGTGGTCGGTGGCCGCACAGAGGCGTCGTTCGATTCCGCAAAGCTGGCAGCCGATGCCCCGAGCGTCCTATGGGTCACCTTCGACACTCGGTTCTGAGCGACCCCGGGTTCTCAATCCCGATATCCGAGGGCTCGCAGCGCTTCTTCTTCTTCTGGTGAGAGTGTGAACTTGGCGGGGAATTCCCCGGGCAGTGTCGTTATCGGCTTGCGTGTGGCTCGGTGGATCGCAGGGCGAGGCTCGAGCTCGCGCTCGTAGCGCCTGATGCGCTCCGTAAATTCATTGAAGATCTCTACACGCTCGGTTCGAAGATTGTGCTGTTCTTCCGGTGATTCGCGAAGGTCGAAGAGCAGCCCCTCGGAGTCGCCAAATTTGAGGTGCCCCTCGATCAATTTGAATCGACTGCTCACGGCCACCCGGCGGATCGGCTCCATTCCCTCATTGGGTATACGCAGTACGCCCGGAAAGACGACGCGATCGTCGGCTCCATTTCCATTTTCGATCAATCGCGGCGTGAGGTCGACGCCGCGGAGGTTTCCAGGATAGGGCACGTTCGCGAGCGACAGGATCGTGGGCAGCAGGTCCAAATGCCACGTAACGCCGGCTACATCGCGAACCCCGCGTTCTCGAAGCAGGCGGGGATAGGAGATGATCAACGGGATCTTGAGTACTTCGTTGAAGGGCACCAGGTCGTGTCGATAGAGACCGTGCTCGAAGAACGCTTCCCCGTGATCGGAAGTGATGATGAATAAGGTGTCGTCCCATTGGTCGAGTTCGAGCAGCAGGGAGCGAATTTGCCCGATGGCCCGGTCGATCGATCGAATCCGGTTTTCGTATCCGCGCAATAGCGCGGTGCGATCGAGATCAAAATGCGGCGTGTCTGGAAATCCGGCGGGAAGATAGTTGTACCCACAACCCAAGCGTTCGAAATTGTCATTCGCGAGCTGGTTGAACAACGTACAGAGCTTGCGTATTTCGGCTGAAACGGTGGCCGCGTGGGATGTTTCGCCGGGTTCACGCTTTGGGAATTCCCGACGCCACTGTTCGATTTCTTTGCTCGTCGGAAGGCCGCGCTCGGGGTGTTCCCGCCGGTAGAGATCGAAGCCCCCATAGGGATCGTGGGCCGTGTAGGTGTGGAGAAACAGGAAATACGGCTCGCTCGTCGCCGAACGCATCCAGTCGAGAATCAACCAGAGAGATTCCTCCACGACTTTGCGCTGGGGGTAGGCGACATATCGATCGAAGCCGCGATCGAATCCGAACTCCGCATCGACGTACCCACCCTCGTGAAAAGCCTGGGTTCGATAGCCCGCCTTGCGAAGCAATTCCGCGAGCGTCGGAACGCTCGGCGCGAGGACGGCGGCTTCATTCCAAAGGCCGTGTTCGAGTGCGTCGAGACCCGTAAAGATCGACATCGTCGCTGGCAGTGTGAAGGAGGCGGCGGCGTAGAAGTCCGTGAATCGCACCCCCTCCGCGGCGATTTCTTCGAGGTTCGGCGTCGTCGCGGCCGCCCCATATCCGCTCACGCGGTCGGCCCGGACCGTGTCCATGCTGAAGAGGAGGATCCGGCCCGGGCGCTCGGGCGCGTTTGCGCTTTCAGTTCGGCTCGTTCGAGCGTTCGCCTGCCGATTGCCGTCGTTCGGCCCATGCGGTGGATCTTCTCGGCCGCAGCCCGAGGTCCCGAGCGCCAGTACGGCGATCGAAGCCCAACGCACGAACGCGATGGAGCAGTCCCGGATCATCCCCTTCTCGCCAGACGTGGATTCGTACACGGCGTCAGCGTAGATCCTCAGCCAGGCAAAGGCTGCTCGTTTCCGGGCTTGCTTGGTTTTGCCTCGTACTCACGAGCCGCGCCACGGGGCGCCGTTCGGGCTATGCGGCACTTCGCATAGGATCCTAGACTCCCCGCGACATGCATGGCGAAGAATCCAGACGGAAGCGGCGAAGGCTGGGGCTCGTCGCTCTTTGGCTCGGTGCGGGACTGCTGGTCGTCGTTGCGATTCGGTCCATCAGCGTGACGGACGCCGATCGAACCGGTCTCGCTGAAGAAGCCACCAATCGGCCGGTGGAGCGCACGATCCGAGTGAAGACCGTGGAGTTCCACCCGGCGGACCCCAACCGGCCAGAGGTCGAACCGGGCGATTTCGATCTGACCGCAGACGAAACGACGTCGATTTCCGCGCACGATCTGCCGACCGAAGATCCGTTGGTCTTGAACCTGCTCCTGCCCGCCGCCCTGCCGAGCGCGGACGCGCTTCCAGCTCGGATCGTCGCGATGGATGGAAGTCGAGAATTGAAATTATCAGACGCGGTGGTCGCAGGCGACCGGGTCCGTGTTCAAATCGAGAGCGGTTGGCTATCGCCCGGGCGTTACCGGATCGAGATCGAGACCACCGAGCAATCCCAGCTCGCTCTGCGACACTACCCGCTCGAGGTCCGCTGAGCCGGCGCCCCGCGTCTACGCTGCGCGTTCGCGATCGATGTCCAGCCAGCAGTGCCGGAACCGGGAGGCGCACAGGGGTAGGTCAGCGGCCCCTCGCGGACCGGGGGGCGATCGACCTCAGAGCGCCTCGAGCATCAACTCTGCGATGCGGCGGCTGAAAGCCGCCGGGTCTTCCAGCTGGCCGCCTTCGGCGAGCATCGCCTGACCATAGAGGAGCGTCGCGTAATCGGCGAGCCGCGGATCCTTGGCGTCCGCGTCACAGACGGCCTTGAGCTTTGCGAGTAACGGGTGCGAGGGGTTGATCTCGAGGATCGGCTTACCGTCGGGGACTTTTTGTCCCGACCGGCGGAGCCAGTCGCTGATCTGGGGAGATAGATCGCCCTCGTCGACGATCAGGCAGGCGGGGGATGAAGTCAGGCGGTTCGATACGCGCACTTCCTTCACGTGATCCTGGACGCCGGAACGCAGCGCACCCAGCAGCTGCTTGAAGTCCTCCGCCTCTTTTTCGCGCTTTGTCTCGACGCGTTCTTTCTCGTCGTCGTTGTCGAGGTCGATCTCGCCCCGGAGGACCGATTGAAACTTCTTTCCCGCGAATTCCGGCGGATTCTGCTCGAGCCAGATCTCGTCTACGTGGTCGGTGAAGAGCAGCACCTCGATGTTCCGGTCCACGAACGCTTCGACGTGGGGCGAGTTGACGAGACGCTCGCGCGATGGGCCGGTGAGGTAGTAGAGGACCCGTTGATCTTCGCGCATGCGCGAGACGGCTTCCGCCAGCGAGGTGAAGCCACTCTCTTCTGCCGTCGATTCGCAGAGCACGAGATCCAGGATGCGCTCCCGCTTCTGGGAGAGATCGAGCAGGCCCTCCTTGATCACGGGTCCGAACTGAGCCCAGAATCCCCGGTACTTCTCGCGATCGCTCTGCATCAACTCCTTCAGCGCGTCGAGCACCTTCTTGACGAGGTGCTTACGGATGACCTCGATCTGCGCGTTTTGCTGGAGCATCTCCCTCGAAACGTTCAGGGAGAGATCTTCGGCATCCACGACGCCCTTTACGAAGCGCAGATACTCCGGCATCAAATCGCGACATTCGTCCATGATGAAGATGCGCTTCACGTAGAGCTGGATGCCCCGGTGGGCCATCTCCCGGTGATAGAGGTCGAACGGCGCGGCCGACGGCAGATAGAGCAGGGCGCGGGCTTCGAAGTTGCCCTCGATACGGCTCGCCAGATGGAGCAGGGGCGCGTTCCAATCGTGTGCGATGTGCTTGTAGAACTCCGCGTACTCCTCGTCGCTGACCTCCTCGGCGGCGCGTCTCCAGATCGCCTTCATCGAATTGAGGGGCTCGGTCGACGTGGGCGGATCGGCGCCCTCGATCTTCAGCTGGATCGGGTAGGCGACGAAGTCCGAGTAGCGCTTGACAATCTGTCGCAACAACCACTCGTCGGTGTAGTCGGCGATCGCATCATCGCCTTCGGCGGGTTTGAGCTTCAAGCGAATCGTCGTACCCGCGCCGTCGCGCTCGGCTTCTTCAATCTCGTAGCTGCCGTCACCCGACGAGGTCCATCGGGTCGCTCCGCTCTCGCCGGCCTTGCGAGTGAGGACGGTAATCTCGTCCGCGACCATGAAGCTCGCGTAGAAGCCCACGCCGAATTGACCGATCAGCTCCAGAGAGATCTTCCGGTCGGCGCCGTTGCTCTTGCTCATGCTGCGCAGGAATTCGGCAGTTCCCGACTTGGCGATCGTGCCGATGTTCTTCACGATCTCTTCGCGGCTCATCCCGACGCCGTTGTCCGATACGCTGAGGTTCCGCGCTTCTTGATCGACGTGGAGTTGCACCGAGAAGGGTTCGTCGGGAAGCAGATCCGAATGGGTGAGCCCCTCGAAGCGGAGCCGGTCGCAGGCGTCCGAGGCGTTCGAGATCAGCTCGCGCAGGAAGACGTCCTGATTCGAGTAGACTGAGTGGATCATCAGATCGAGGAGCTGTTTGACCTCGGCCTGGAATTCGAATTTCTCGACGCCCATCGTCGGTTCTCCGCTGGTGAATAGAGAAGATAACGAGGCCGGGGGCGACGGACAGGCCCCTCATGACACTTCGCGCCGGGTTACCATCGAGTGTGCCCCACGGCCTGGGGGAGGGAATTCGGCGAAGGAGATGAGATGGCCAACGATCGAGAGGCGCGACAACAAATCATTCAGATCGTGAACGAGCTCTACCGCGATGGACAGCTGACTTCGACAGGAGGTAACGTCAGCAGCCTGTCGAACGACGGCGAGACGATCTGGATCACGCCGAGTGGCCTATTCAAGGGGGCGCTCGACGAAGACTCCCTGGTTCGGATTCGCGCCGATGGCAGCGTCGTCGAGGGCACCCACGATCCTTCGATCGAATTCAGGATGCACGTTCGCGCCTACGAGGCGCGCCCGGGTTCGACCGGAGCGGTGCACACCCACTCGCCCATCGCGACGGCCTTCGGGATCTGCAACCAGGGCTTCGAACCGATCAACACGGATGCCGTCGCGCTGGCCGATACCGTGACGCTGCCGTGGTTGATGCCCGGAAGCAGCGAACTGGCGGACGCCGTTTTCGAGGCGCTAAAGACCAACCGCGGGGCGATCCTCCAAAACCACGGACTGATCGCGGTTGGCGAGGACCTGCGGAAGGCCGCCACGCGCGCGAGCATGATCGAGGAGACGGCGAAGCTCGCACTCTACGTCAAGCAATTCGGCGGCACGGTTTCATTGGTTCCCGAAGCGGGAATCGAGCGGCTCGCTTCGATCACGGACTTCATCTAGACCGCAAACTCAAGGTAGGGTAGTCCAATGGCCATCCGAGCCGTCGTCTTCGACCTCTTTGATACGTTGGTCGATCTGTCGTTGCAGAATCTGCCGCGGGTCGAGATCGGCGGTCGGTCGGTACCCTCGACGGCCGGCGCTCTCCACGAAGCCGTCGCGACCCACTCGGAAATCGACTTCGAGCATTTCATCGCTGTGTTGACCGAGATCGATCGCGCGTTTCGCGAAACCCGCCACGCGCGCGGGCTCGAACTTCCCACGCTGGAGCGCTTCGAGGCCGTGGTCGATCGACTCGGCATCGACGCACCGGAGTTACCTGGAGTTCTCACCGAAACCCATATGGGAATGATTCGCAAACAGGTCAGTGTTCCCGAGAACCACAAGCGGGTTCTCGACGACCTCGTGCGCCGGGTGCGCCTGGGTCTCTGCTCGAACTTCAGTCATTCAGCGATGGCGCTGGGCCTGCTCGACGACTGCGGGTTTCGAGCCCACCTGGACGCGCTGGTGATTTCTGACGCGATCGGCATCCGCAAACCGCGCGCCGAGATCTTCGAAGCGGTGCTCGCCGAGCTCGGTGTTGCGCCCGAAGAGACCCTTCACGTCGGCGACAGCCTCTCCGCGGATATCGGCGGTGCCGCTGCACTGGGCATCCGCACGGCCTGGATCACGCGGCGCATCGCCGACCGCGAAGCCGCGCTTCGAGCACACGAAGGTCCCTCACCCGATTGCGTGATCGCGGACCTGTCCGAGATCGAAGGCCTCTTGGACGCCTTTTGATCGCCACTCACAGCGCTTCGGTGCGCCTTCGCGCTCAACCCAATCGCTTCCGATACGCCTCGCCGTCGTAGACTTCGGGATTCAGGCAATTGGGTGCGCGCTCGCCCTTTAGCATCGCCAGCGCATTGGTGGCGGCCTTCGTCGCCATCAGATTGCGGGTGCCGCGGGTCGCGCTTCCCAGATGGGGGAGCAGGATCGCGTTCTCGAGCTCCGCGAGGCCCTCCGCCATGGCGGGTTCGTCTTCGTAGACGTCCAGGCCCGCTCCGGCGATCGCCTTCTTGCGCAGCGCCCGCACCAGAGCCTCTTCGTCGACGATCGGACCGCGCGCGGCGTTGATCAGATACGCGGTCGACTTCATCAGCGAGAGTTCGCGCTCGCCGATCAGGTGATGGGTGTCGTCCGAAAGTAGCGTGTGGACGCTCACGAAATCACTC
Organism: Myxococcales bacterium; assembly: GCA_022561775.1. Classification (GTDB taxonomy): domain Bacteria; phylum Myxococcota_A; class UBA9160; order UBA9160; family SMWR01; genus JACZVU01. The sequence continues at coordinate 18,447 of JADFQO010000007.1, forward strand.
TCGCGCAGCAGATCGTCGAGGTCCGCCCACTCGGCCTGGTCGTCTGCTTCGATCGTCTCGCGCGCGAACGGATCGAAGGCGAGTACGCGCATCTCGAAGCCCAACGCGCGTCGCGCAACGGCCTGGCCGATCCGACCGAATCCGAGAATTCCGAGCACCTTCTGGCGACCGTCACCGCCCGCCGATACGTCTTCTCCGAGCAGCAGATTGGGTCCCCAGGCCTGGTAGTTTCCGCCGCGCATGTAGGCGTCTCCGGTTGCGATGTTTCGCGCCGTCGAGAGCAGAAGCGCCCAGGTGAGATCCGCCGTCGTTTCCGTCAGAACGCCTGGGGTGTTGCTCACGGGGATACCCAGCTCGGTGGCGACCGGCACGTCGATGTTGTCGAAACCCACCGCAAAGTTGGCGACGCCGCGCAGCCGCGGGTTACCCTCCATGACCTCTCGATCGATCGACTCGGTAAGCACCGAGAGCACGACGTCCGCCCAGCGCGCACCTTCGAGCACCGCTTCCCGGTTTGGACAGGCGTTTTCGGCGCCGGGCCAGACGCGCAATTCGACTCCGGCTTCGCTGAGCAGATCGAGTCCGGCATCTCGGATCCGTCGTGTGACGAAGATCTTACCCGGCATGGGGGATGCCTCCGTGTGCTCGGGTGGTCGTCGCCCGCCCGTCGAGCGCCGTAGCTTACCACCCCGTTCGAGCGCCAGCCGCATCCGCTACCCTCGGTTTCCCATTTACGGAGCCCCCGCGGATCGTGTTCTCTGTACCCGATGCTCGATCGATGAACGTGCTGGAAGTCAAGGCCCCAGCCTTTTCGCTCGCAGAAGCCGAGGGGATCGCCAAGCGGATCTTCGGCGTCAGCGGTTCGGCTCGCGCGCTCGTGAGTGAGCGCGATCAGAATTTTCAGCTGCGTTCCGATGACGGTCGAGAGTACGTACTGAAGATCGCGAATCCCGCCGAGGATCCGGCGGTTCTCGATTTCCAGACCCAGGCGTTTCTGCACATTGCGCGCGTGAATCCGGAACTTCCGGTTCCCCATCTTGTAGCGACTGCCGAGGGCGCTCCCAGCTGCGTGGTCGACGGCGCGGACGGGAGGCGCTTCATCACGCGCCTGCTTGGCTATCTGCCGGGTGGCTTGCTCGAACAGGTTCGACCGTCTCGGGCTCTGTTGCGCGATGTCGGTGCGAGCGCGGCCCGACTCGGCCAGGCTCTGCGCGGCTACTTTCATCCCGCCGCGCGTCACGAGCTGCTCTGGGATCTCACGCAGGCGCCCTCGCTCCGCGACCGGACCCACAGCATCGACGATCCCGAGATTCGCCGCATGGTCGAGGGCGTGCTCGACCGGCTCGCGGAACAGGTGCTGCCCGCCCTCGAGGGCGTACGCGCCCAGGTCATCCACAACGACGTGAGCTGCCAGAACACGCTCGTCGAAGGTGACCGTGTGGTGGGCGTGATCGACTTCGGCGATCTGATTCACGCGCCGCTCGTCTGCGATCTCGCAGTGCCGATCTCTGAATTGATCGTCGAGGTCGACGATCCCTTCGGCGTGGCGATGGAGATCGCGGCGGGCTATTGCGCGGTCGAGCCGCTGACCGCCGAAGAAATCGCGGTCGTCTTCGACCTGGTGGCGGCGCGGACCGCAATGGCCATCGCAATCTCGGCCTGGCGCGTCGGCGACCACCCCGAGAATCACGACTACATCACCGCTGGAATCGACGGGAGCAAGGCGACGCTCGCGTGGCTGTTGGACCAGAGATCGGACTTCTTTCACGCCTGCCTGCGCAACGCCTGCGGTCTACCCGCGACGGTGAGCGTGCCGCGGGTCGCGGACTGGCTGATCGCCAACGCGAACGCGGCGGGGCCGATCTTCGACCGCGATCTCGCCCAGATGCGCAAACGCGTGCTCTCGAACCAGCAGGCACGCGAGTCGAGGAGTGCCATGGGTGCCGGCTCCGCTGGGCTTTTCGATGAGATCGACGTTGGCCTCCATCCCTACGGCGCACCCGGCTGCGGCGCCGATCCCCATCACGCATCCGGTTGCGGCGAGGCTGCGGGGGGCGACCCGTCCGAAAGCGGTGGCCGGCACCTCGGAACGGATCTATTTGCGGCGCGCGGAACCGCGATCCACGCGCCTCTTGCGGGCGTCGTCCACCGCCTTGCCCCGGTGGCATCGAAGCAAGACCTCCGCGATCTGATCCTCGAGCACGAGGTTGCGGACGGGATTCGCTTCTACACCTGCTATCGAAACCTCGCCCCGGCTGAGCCGGACGGCCTTCGGCCCGGAGCTTCGGTCGCCAAGGGCGACCGGATCGGTCGGGTTTCGGATTGCGGCGCACCACTTCATTTCCAGATCCTGACGGATGCGCTCGAAATTTCCGGAGGATTCCCCCGCGTTTGCGAACCGGACCAGTGGGCCGTTTGGCGCGACCTCTCGCCCGATCCGAACGCGATTCTCAAGATTCCGGAGGAGGCTTTCGCGCCGCAGGAAGACGAACTGGAGGCGCTGCTCGCGCGACGCGTGGAGCGGCTCGGGCCGGGTCTCACGCTGTTCTACGACCGCCCGCTTCAGGTGGTTCGCGCGCATGGGGCGTGGTTGATCGACGCTTCGGGGCGTGCATTTCTCGACGTCTACAACAACGTCCCCCAGGTGGGTCACTGCCATCCCGCCGTCGTCGAGGCGTTGTCCCGGCAGGCTGCGACGCTCAACACCAACACGCGTTACGTCTACAAGTCCGTGCTCGAATACGCGGATCGCCTAACGGCCACGATGCCCGGCGATCTCTCGGTCTGCATGTTCGTGTGTTCCGGAAGCGAGGCGAACGATCTGGCGTGGCGGCTCGCCAAGGCACACACCGGAAACGACGGCGGCATCGTGATGGAAGACGCCTATCACGGGACGACGGAAGCCGTGAACGACCTCTCGCCCGCGGAGCTCCAGCCCGGAGAATCGCCGGCTCCCCACATCGCCACCGTGCCGCCCCCCGACGGTTACCGCGGGCCGCATCGACGCGATGAGCCCGGATTCGCGGAGCGCTACGCGGATCATCTCGACGACGTCATCGCGTCTCTGGCCGAGCGCGGGCGCGCACCGGCTGCCTTCTATCTCGATCTGATCTTGTGCAGCAACGGGATCATGGAGCCGCCACCCGGGTACCTGCGCGCCGCGTTCGCGAAGGTTCGAGCGGCGGGCGGCCTGTGCGTCGCCGACGAAGTCCAGTCCGGCTTCGGCCGCACGGGCGCCCACTTCTGGGGCTTCGAGGCTCACGGGGTGATCCCGGACATCGTCACGCTCGGCAAGCCGATCGGCAACGGCTATTCAATGGCCGCGGTGGTGACGACACCGGAGATCGTGCGCTCCTTCGTCGGGCACGCCGAATTCTTCTCCACCACGGGTGGAAACCCGGTGGCTTGTGCGGTGGGCCTCGCGGTCCTCGACGTGCTCGAGCGCGAGAAGCTCCGAGAAAACGCGGATCGCGTCGGTGCCTACCTTCGGTCGGGCCTCGAATCGCTGGCGGATCGGCATCGGTTGATCGGCGACGTGCGCGGCGCGGGTCTGTTCGTCGGCGTCGAGCTCGTACGAGATCGCAAGACCCTCGAGCCCGCGAGGGAAGAGACGCATGCGATCGTCAACGGGATGCGTGAGGACGGCGTGCTCGTGGGGATTGAGGGAGCGCACCGCAACGTCCTCAAAATGAGGCCGCCGTTGGTCTTCAGCGAAGCCAACGCGGACCAGCTCATCGCGTCGCTCGACCGGGCGCTCGAGGCGATCTGATCGGGTCGATGCGCGAGGGCTCCGAGCCGAAGCCATTTCGGGTGCTTTTCAACACATACGGTGAGGATTTTTGCTGACTCGGTCACGCGATTTCTGTAGGATCGGCGACTGCGGCCTGGAGACCTGGGTTTCGCAATCAGCGCAATCAGCGCAATCAGCGGCCAGGACACCTGGGTACCGCGGTAATTGTAAGTAAGGAGAGTAAGTTGGCTATCGGCACCGTGAAGTGGTTTAGCGACGAGAAGGGCTACGGATTCATTACTCCGGACGATGGAGGGGACGACCTGTTCGTTCACTTCTCAAATATCGGAGGTGACGGGTTCAAGTCTCTGCAGGACGGCCAGAAGGTCGAGTATGAATCGGGGCAGGGTCGAAAGGGACCCGAAGCCACCAACGTGCGCCCCGCCTAGTTTCGGGCCACGAGAAAATCTGGATGCGACGACCCCGGCCAATGCCGGGGTCGTCGCATTTCTGGGGAAACCCCAGTACGCAACATGCCGGCGGGGCTGGGGCCGCGCGTTTCCAGCAGCAGCCACGGCGCTAACAGGGCGGCCTCCCGCTCTCGATCCCGAGCCGATAGAATGGCCTGTTCTGGATCCCAGAGAGGATCTGGCGCCGGGCTACCGCCGCATCGGCAGGTACGAGGAAGGCTGCGCCGAACCGTCTGACGAGGGTTCGGGACCTAGGGATTTGGGAACTGCGAAGACCTGCGAAGTATGGGGAGCGTAAAGCATGCCGATGAACATCACCTTCGAGCTCAGTGACAAGGATCTACGCTATTTCAAGCGCATCATCAAAGAGGTGCGCGAGCGCAGTGCTGGTATCGACGAAGCGAAGCTGATCACCGGCGTCAGGAGGCTGATCGAGGAAATTCGCGGCACGAATGCCGCGGGGTTCGTCGTAGAGCGCCTCGAGAAGCTCGAGCGCATGGTGACGATGCTCGAAGATAAAGAATGGAACATGGAGGGGAAGGATCGCTCGCGGGTGGCAGACGGCCTGGTCTACTTCGCGGAGGGTGAGGATCTGATTCCCGACCGCATCCCGGGACTCGGTTACCTCGACGACGCGATCATGATCGAACTCGTCGTCCAGGACCTGAAACACGAGATCGAGGCCTACGATGATTTCTGTAAGTACCGCACGAGCAAGGCGAAGCTTCTGGGCCGCAAAGACGCGGTGGCCTCTCGCGAGAGTTGGCTTGCCGCGCGGCGCGGCCAGCTCCAGTCGCGAATGCGCCGCCGGCGCCGGCGCGACCGCGGCGGCCGCGGCGGGCCGTCCTACTCCCCGGTGAAGCTGTTCTGATTGGCGTCGAATCCGGTCGATCCGGATCCGGGGTTCGCTGAGCGGCTCGCAGATCCGGCTGCTGCGCAAACGAGGAAACCGTGCCTCCCACCGCCGACAAACTCGGTCGACCGATCCACGATCTCCGGATTTCGGTGACCGACCGCTGCAATTTTCGATGCCCCTACTGCATGCCGGCGGAGCTCTACGGCGAGAACTATCAATTCCTGCCGAAATCCGAGCTCTTGAGCTTCGAAGAGATCGAGCGGCTGGCGCACCTCTTCGTCGACCTCGGCGTCGAAAAGCTGCGGATCACCGGCGGTGAGCCACTGCTCCGACACGAGCTGCCTCGCTTGATCGAGCGATTGGCGGCCATCCCAGGGTTGCGCGATCTCGCACTGACCACCAACGGCTACCTGCTCGAAAAACAGGCCGCGGCGCTTCGCGACGCGGGGCTCGAGCGCATCACGGTGAGCCTCGACAGCCTCGATGAAGAAATCTTCAAGCGGATGAACGGCCGCACTTTTGGCCCGCAGCGGGTTCTCGCGGGCATCGAAGCCGCGAATCGGGCGGGCATGCGGCCCATCAAGATCAATTGCGTGGTACAGCGGGGCGTCAACGACCACACCCTCGTCGATCTGGCGCGCTCGTTCCGCGGCACGGGCCACATCGTTCGCTTCATCGAGTTCATGGATGTTGGAACGCTTAACGGATGGGATCTCGCCCAGGTCGTACCCGCTGCCGAGATCGTCGAGCGTATCGGCGCCGAGCTTCCGATCGATCCCGTCGATCCCAACTACCGCGGGGAAGTCGCCAACCGCTACCGGTATCGCGATGGTAGTGGCGAGATCGGAATCATCGCCTCGGTCAGCGCACCTTTCTGCGGAGATTGCACGCGAGCACGCCTCACGATCGAGGGCAAGCTCGTCACCTGTCTCTTCGCTGCCGACGGCACCGATCTGCGCACGCCGCTCCGCTCGGGCGCTTCGGATGTCGAACTCCGCGATCTCATCGAGTCCATCTGGTCCCGTCGGACGGACCGCTACTCGGAACAGCGCGCCGAACTGACGCAAAGCGGCGATCCGTCGACCCGCAAGGCCAAGATCGAGATGTACCAGATTGGTGGCTGAGGAGGGGTCGTAGGGAGAGGAGAAGATTGCCGTGTGGCTTCTAGTGAAACCGCAGGAAGTTCGGAATCACGACCGCTAGCAGCAGCGCGAGCAGTCCGCTCCAGAGGCACACGGCGATCCACCGAGTTGCGGCCCTCGGCCGCATGGCGCTCCTGTGTCCTCGCAGCATCTTCCTCGCCCCCAGAAGCATCAAGGCCGCGACGACCGCCGCCCCGAGCACCGCCAGGCCGAATTCGCCCGGGCTTTGTCCATCGAACATCCGTTGGCAAGCTGCGACACCCGCTATGACCGTCGCGAACGAGACGAAGAGGCCCAAGCATCCCAGCACGAGCCCGACGATGACTTCCAACACGCGAACCACGGCGGCCATGCTCAGTGCTCCGGCGCCGCTTCTTCCAGGATTGTCCGCAGCTGCGGCGACGCCCCGCGAGCGTAGGCGCGATAGGTCGTAGAGAAGTAGGCGATCACGATCACACCCAGGTAGAGCGCGAGGACGAGCGGCATTGCTGGAAGCCTCAGATAGATGGGGCTTTCGATCAGGCCGTTCAAGAGAGCGACGTAGAAGAAGAACGGCCCGAGCAACGCGAACGAGAAGCCGAAGAAGTTGACCAGATTCCGCCATCGCACCAGCGAGTGCCCAGCACGCGCTGATCCGAAGCCGCGCCAGAACGACTGGAATCCCTCGGCGTGGTCTGGGAAGAGCTGGGCCCGCTGAATCAGGTAGAGGGCAAAGAACTCGAATGCGAGAACGGCCAGCAGGATCTTCCCCGTGAGCCCATAGACTTTCGCGATCGGAAGCCCGAAGTGATCGATCGCGATCCTCCAGATCGGGTTTCCCTCTGCCCCGAGCGTCGGGCTCATGCGCAACGTCACGGCATAGTCGAGGAGGTGAGCACACAGCGACACGGTTCCCACGGCTGCCGCCGGGCCCCAGTGACCCCGCATCGCCCCGGTCCTTCGCAGTACGAGGCTCATCGCGATCGCACTCGCGAAGACCGTCAGCCAAGCCACTACCGCAAGCGGAAGCCCCATCGCCTCCACCACGCAGTACGCCCTCTCCAGGGCCTCGTATGCCTTGTCGTTCCAGCTCGCCACGGGAATGATGACTCTTCGGCTGATCGGGGGTCGCGGATCAGCCCGAAACCTTGGCCGAGGGCTCGTCGCGGCAGCCGCCAGAAGGGCGGGAAATCCGTGTGGAGCACTAGGGCATCGGGGTTCCAGGGTCGCGACCGCCCTGCCGATGCAATGCCCATGATCCGGCAGAAGAGTCGAGCGAGTCTGTGGCTCGGCATCGCCGCGCTTCCGACGCTCGTTGCCGGTAGTGCGGCCGACAGTGCGGTCCTTCTCGTCTTGAGCGCCGCCCTCTATACGGGTGCCATCGTCGCCTATCTCGTTGCCAAGGGTCGGAGCGTCGCCTGGACGTTTCTCGGCATCTGCCCGCTCTTTGGCTGGCTGATCATCGCGGGTCTCTCCGATCACTCGCACTCGGACAAGGGGAGCGAGTCACCAAAGCGAAGGGTTCGAAGACAGGATCATCGAAGGCTCCGAACCTTCACCTCGCTGATCTATCCGATCGCGTCCCTCCTATGGATCCTCGCAGTGTTCCGCCAGTGGATGGACGTGGCAGGCGGTCCGAACCCGCTGGTCGTCTCGCTGGTGCTGCTTCGGGCCGGGTGCCTGTGCGCCCTGGGGTACGCGATCCATCGAAGTCAGCGCGGCGGAGCGATCGCCGCAGCGGTCGCCTTCCTGCTCGCTTCGGCATGCGAGAGCGTCGCCCAGGGGAATGCCGCCGACGTGATCATGCTTCAGGTTATGCTTCCGGTCTTCGCGCTCCTCCTTTCTCTGGGGGTTTTCGCGGCGTTCACGGAGCCGCCGGGGACGCACGACGGGGAGCCGGTCCCGGAGCCCGTCTCGCACGGACCCTCGACGCTGCGCCGTCGGATCCGGCGCTACGTCGCCATCCCCGCAGTCGTGATCTGCGTAGGCTTCGGGTTCGGCACCCTGGCCCTGATCCACGGGGACTTCAAGCTCTTCCACGCACGAACCGTGGCGAGGCGGCTCGTCGAGCCGCTCGAGCAGTACCGCGAGACGCACGGGCGCTACCCCGAGGACCTCAAGGCCCTCGCGGAGGCGCGCGCGATCGAGGACGGCAGCCTGCGCCGCATCCACTACGAACTCCACGACGGCGGCGACGCCTTCTTCATGAGCTGCCGGATGGGGGCTGACCAGCACCAATGGGATGTCTTCGACTCGCGGATCGGACGCTGGGAGACCCGTTAGCCGACTTGGGCTGACTAGCCTGCGCGTCCGCCCACGCGGAACGTTCCCTCCGCAATCCTCAGAGCTTTCACTGCGCGCCACTATGCGGCTGGTGTTGAAGAAGAGGGCTACCGAAACCGCTCCAGGTAGGGCTCGATTCGTGGCGCGCCACCATCACGCCACCAGACGCCACCAAGATTCGTAACATCCCGAATCTCAAGGAGAATTAAGGTATCGTTTCGGATGTACCAGATCGGGGGGTAGTGTTAGTTTCTGTTTTAATTCCGGGCATCTTGACTTTCTGTGTGGCGTAAAGTGACCTGCCTGCATTAACGGGTCCAGGTTCAAAGTTAGTTTACGCGGCTTTGAGCCGGTGGAAGGCGCTACGGCGGCCTCGAGCGCCGCCGCGAATGGATAGACGAGTTTCCACTATTGTGTGGTAAAACAATGTGTTACATGACGTTACGTCTGGTTCGACACTGAAAGCGACTCGGGCAACAAAAATCTCACGAGACAGGCGAGTTTCCGATTTTGTGTTCAATCCAATTGTGTTACATCACATTACGTCTGGTTCGACACACGCGAGTTTTTCCTTGACTTTCGCTTCTGACCCGCACGATGATGAGCCCGACGATCCCCTTCACAGTCGGTGAGGGAGTACACAAGGAGAACGCAATGAGATTCTGGATTTTGACAGCAATCACACTGATGCTCGCGGGCGATGCCATAGCCGACACCCAATTGATTGGAGCGAATACGAGTGATATACGGCGCATTAGGATTATCGATGATTTTCCGTCCTTGCATATGGAAATGAGTCTTATTCCAGAACTCCCGACGAGCAATCAGGTCGGGCCTTTCATCGTCACGACCGATCTAATCGTCAATGCACAGTTGCGAGTCAACTTGGTAAATCCGTTTTCCGAAAATCCAGACACGGATTGTGGAGCCGCTAACAATTGTCACGACCTCGACCGGAACTTGTGGATCTACGTGCTGTCTCTGAAGGTTGGCAGGGACCGGCCACGCGACGTGTTGGTCTTGCAGCCAGAACACAATGCCTTTAATGATTTCAATGGAACTTTCAGCACGAAGGCGTACCTGGCAGACGACAGGAGAGGCAACGAAGATGACACAAAAGGCTATCCCTGGGGCCAACGCGTAATGACCGAAGAGGTAGTGATTGAACTGCGGCGACAAACGATTGACGGTAAAACAGATCCGCCCGGCTTCAAGCTAGAAGGATTTTTTCCGGCGAATAATTAAGAGGAGTAACGGCCGACCAACCCCGGGATGCCTGTGGCCCCGGGGCTGGTGAACCGTTGCAACGAACCCTCTTCATCAGCTGCGACGCGCTGCAGCCGCCACTAGACAGAGTGCGAAAGGACACCCCCGGCCCGATTCTTCAGACCGAGGGCGCCCGTTCTAACTAGACCGCAGGAAAGCGAAGCATTCGAGCCGACTGCGTGAGGATGCCATCCTCGCGACGACTCATCCGTAGCGCCCGGTATCGTCGCGAGTGGTAGTATGCGGGAGTTCCTGGCGTCTCGGTTCCGGCTGCAACGCGCCGCCGGGCGCTGAGCGCGGAGACATTGGGCGCCATCGTCAGGTGCGAATCAAGGAGGACGCCATGTCGTCTCTCATCCGGTTCTTTCTTGCTCTGATTGCGCTACTGGCGACCAGCATCTCGGTCGCCGCCGCGGAAGGCGACGCGGGCAACGTGGAGGCGGCCATTCGGTCGGTCCTCAGCGCCCAAGGCGAAGCCTGGAATCGTGGCGACCTCGTGGACTACATGGCGAGCATTGCGCGCGGAGAACACACCCGTCACATCTTCAACAACGAGATCACGGTTGGCTACACGGCCATCGAGGCGCGCCTACAAGCTCGCTACCCCGATCCCAGCGACATGGGCGCGATCTCATACTCGGACCTTGACGTTTCTGTCTTGGCCCCAGATGCGGCCTCCGCCTTCGCACACTGGACATTCCAGCACGGTGACAACACGTTCGCTGGGGTCTTCACCCTGATCTTTCGTGAGATCAACGGGTCGTGGGTGATCGTTCACGACCACTCCACGGCCTTCCCCAACGAATGAGATCGCTCGGATGCCGCCTAGCAAGGCACCGCAGCTGACACCAAACAGCCGAGCCCAATCGATCCATGATACAATATGGCGGCGAGCGCTCCTGCCCCAGAGCTAACGGTTAGCCTTTTGGTGCAGCTGAGCGCCCAGACGTTAGGCGGCTGGATTGAGTCTCCGAGGGACTGCGCGGATCACTCCGGGGCCATTCCCTTCTCACGAAGCTGTCGGATAGCGTCCGGCGACTTCTCCAGTACGGCTAGGCCCATCCCCCGAAGCACGTGTGGAGACTTGGTGAACTGGATCCCGCCGTACTCGACGATCTGAATGCGGTTGCCCCATGGGTCGCGGAACTCGACCCCAGAGCCAGCAAGCTGCTCCACTCCCAGTTCTGCAAGGCGCGCGCTGACCGCAGCCTTGTCATCCACGACCAGGCCCAGATGCCGGTCCTCGTCTGCGCCCTGTTTGCGTCCCTCCGACAGCGCAAGGAACTGATCACCCAAGTCAATGAATGCCATCTTCGGACCGCGACCGCGAAGCTCGAACTCGAAGATTGAACCGTAGAACGCTAACGCCTGCTCAATGTTGCCCACTTCCAGCGCCACATGGTTCATACCCAGGGCGCGGGCTTTCCGGTGTGTTTCGTCCATCCCAGGCTCCCTTTTGCAACCGGCCGCCATCGCCGCCGAACTCAGTCTACATCGCGCCCAATGAAGACGCAGTCCGCGAGCATGCTTCGCAGGGTGGTTTTCCAGCGAATCAAGTGTCCCGCATCTCCTCGATCATCGATCCCACCACAGCGGATTAGCCTGCTTCTCGGCTTGAGCGGCCCCGCCAACCCCAAACGCAGGTTGCCGCCATTATTCTGTGACGCAGCTAGAATACGCCCCCAACGGTCTGGATCAGCCGGGGCGGCCCAGATGTCACTGATCGCCGAACTCAAGCGACGCAATGTCTTCCGGGTGGGTGTGGCCTACGCGATTGTGGCGTGGCTGCTGGTGGAAGTGGCTTCGGTAATCCTGCCTACCTTCAAAACGCCGGATTGGGTGATGCAGGCATTCACCACCCTGGTAATCCTCGGCTTCCCGCTCGCCTTGATCGTGGCCTGGGCGTTCGAGATGACACCTGAGGGGATCAAGCGCGAAACGGCTGTTGATCCCGCTGAGTCGATCACCCACGCAACAGGTCGCAAGCTCGACTTCGCGATCATCGGGCTGCTGGTGATTGCTGTTGTTTACTTTGCTGCGGATAAATTCGTGCTGGAGCAGGCAGAAGTCACCGCCGAGTCGGTTGCGAGAGAGAAATCGATTGCCGTACTGCCGTTTGAGAATCTGAGCCAAGATGCGACCAATGAACCGTTCACGATGGGTATTCATGACGACATCCTGACCCAGATCTCCAAGATCAGTGCGCTGAAGGTAATTTCCCGTACGTCTGTCATGGAGTACCGCAACACGACGAAGAACCTGAAGACGATCGGCCAGGAACTGGGTGCGGCCACAATCCTGGAAGGCGGTGTGCAGCGAGCGGGAGACCGGGTTCGGATCAATGTCCAGTTGATCGATGCGGCAACAGACGAACATCTATGGGCCGATACCTATGATCGGAAGCTGACCGCAGCAAACATCTTTGCCATCCAGACCGAGATTGCGACGGCAATCGCCGATGCGTTGCGAGCGACCCTGTCAACGGAAGAACAGGAACTTCTCGACACGGTTCCCACCGAAAACATGGCCGCCCTGGAAGCGTATTTTCGCGGCAAACTACGCATGGCGAAGCGAAACAGCGCGGCATTGGCGGAGGCGGTGGATGATTTCAATCGCGCGATCGAATTCGATCCAGGCTTTGCGCTCGCGTATGTCGGTTTGGCAGACAGCTACCAACTGCAAGTAGAGTACAGCGGCCTGCCGCTAGACGAGATGATTGAGAAAGCGCAAACTGCGACCGACAAGGCACTGGCGCTGGACGACCGACTCGCCGAAGCGTACACCTCGCTTGCGGGCATTAAACAAGCGAGGAATGACCTTGAGGGTGCCGAGACAACCTACCTACGTGCCCTGGAGCTAAACCCCAACTATGCAACGGCATACCACTGGTACTCTAGCCTGCTGAGTGGAGCATCGGGGCGACGTGACGAGGCGCTCGAACTGAGCAAGAAGGCGGCTGAGCTGGATCCCCGCTCGCCAATCATTCTCCAAGGCGTTGGTAATTCTTACGATTCCGTGGGTCGGTTTGACGAGGGCTTGGCGTGGTTTCACAAATCGATCGAAATCGATCCCGATTTTTCAGGCGGTTATCTATGGATCGCTGGCCATTATTGGCAAGTCAAAGGGCGGCTCGACGAGGCTGTTCGATGGTTTCGGAAGGGCGTGTCGGTCGATCCCGGAAATCTGGGTTTCGCTTTTCTCGGCTGGGTGTTCCTGGATCTCGGCGATCTCGATCGCGCCGAATACTGGATCGAGAGATCGACTGAGCTGGCTCCGGAGGGCTTCTATCCGAATCTCGCCACGGAGCTTCTTCATCTGTATCGAGGCGATCTACCCGCGGCGCTGGAATACGGTCGAAGGGCATTCGGGACCGAAGATCCTTGGGCCTTCCAGTACCATTCATTCGAGCCGGTACGGATTCATGAGATGAGAGCGGGGCGCTACCTGGAAGCGCGCGCCGCATTCGAGAAAATCGCTCCCGAATTGTTGAACGAGGATTCTCCAGAGATCGGCACCCGGAACTATCGAGTAGCGATCGATCTCGCACTGATCTTGTCCAAAACCGGAGAGCAGCAGCGAGCCGATCGGCTACTTGGAGACAGCCTCCAGTACATCCAGCGGATTCCGCGCCTCGGTGACGGGGGATATGGGGTCGCTGACGTGCAGATCTACGCACTCCAGGGTGAGAAGCAGAAAGCGTTGTCGACATTGCAGCGGGCGATCGATGAGGGTTGTTGCGAGTCCTGGTGGTATTACCTCAAATTCGATCCGACTCTGGAGCCGCTGCACGACGAACCCGAGTTCCAGGCGATGGTCATCGAGATCGAAGCCGACATGGCCGCCCAGCTAGCGCGGGTGCGGGAGATGGAGCGCAACGGGGAGTTGGAACCGATCCCTGAGGTTTCAGCGACGACTCAGTGATCTTCCGCCTTCCGGTGACTCCCCCACAGGCCTTCGATAACTGGATAGGGCGTTCTCTCGCGGAAGAGAGTCGGTGGGAGGATGACTCAGATGTGGGTCAAAATAATCAGATCAGCTCATAAGCATTCGGTTAAGTAACGCTGAAGAGAGGGGAAGGCCCCCCGCATTGGCGATTGAAACGGGGTGGCGCGGGCTGGGAGCGGTGGGCTATCTCGAAAAGAGTGCGAGCGTCCGCTTCTGGTCTCCTTTCACGTAGTTCAATTGACCTTGCGTGTCGGACGAAACGGGGACCTCACCCTCCCAGGAATAGACTACAACCTAAGCATCTGGAGCGCCTGGATCTTTTTCCATCGATGCCTGGTGGTCCCCGATAACTTTCCATAACGGGTCGGATACCCAGGTGTCATCGAGATAGAACTTTTCGGGTTCTTCTTCTTTTGGGTCTATGATGAGATTGTAGATAGATGTATAGGCAATGTTCTTGACCGAATAGTCCTTGTCGAGTTCCTTGAGAAGGATTTTCCAATTGCGCCATTTCGCACCAAATAGCTCGCTGGTGAGGTAGATGACCATGGACTCTCGCGCTGATTTCTTCGCCTTACCCATCAGGAAATCAGATTGGTCAACACCATCTAGTATGCGATCTTGCGGGATATCGCCGCCGATAAAATTCGCCAATGTGGGAAACAAATCTATTGTGTGTACGATGTCGTTTGACACTTGCTTGGCGGGGATTTTCCCAGGCCAGCGGATCAGAAAAGGTACGCGTAAGGATCCTTCGTAGGGAGAAAACATAGTTCCTCGCCAGACTCCGGTGGATCCGAATGATCTTTTAATGCCTTCGCGCCCATTGTCGGAGGTGAAGATGAAAATGGTGTTGTCTCTGAGTCCCAGCTCATCAATCGTATCTAAGAGTTCGCCCACATAGACATCGGTTTGGGCCAGTACGTCAGCAAAACTACCGTTTCCGGTCTTGCCCTTAAAGTCGGGATGGGCGTCGACCGGTTCGTGTGTTTGCGTGTAAGGGAGATAGGCAAAAAACGGCTTCTTGGTTTTGGCCTTGCGCTTGATGAAATCGAGCGCGTGATCGGTGATCTCCCTGTCGATGGTGGCGCGTTTGGCGCGACCATACACTTCGTGTTTTTTGGGTGTCTCGCCGCGCTTCGACGTCATGATGTGAGCGAACTCGACACCCGAGTCCTTCTGGAAGCTATCGCTATCCGGCCAAAAGGCTTGATCCGATGAATTGGGAATTCCATACCACTCATCAAAGCCCTGGTCTGTGGGAAAACGGCCCTCGGTATCTCCCAAATGCCACTTTCCGAACATGCCCGTCGCATAACCGGCATCCGAGAGCATCTCCGCCAGTGTGATCTCCCACTTACTGATGCCGTACCATAAACCTCTTGGCGGACCCTCTGGGCGTAGTCGCGTACGAGCCCCATAGCGTCCGGTCATCAAGGCGGCACGGGATGGTGTGCATTCCGCCTCGACGTTGTAATTGGTCAGTTGAAATCCCTCGGTGGCAATAGAGTCGATGCGGGGCGTAGGCGCGCCACGTGTGACACCGCCGCCGTACACACCAATTTCGCCGTAACCGAAATTGTCCATCAGGACCAAGACGATATTGGGCTTGTTCTCGTCGACAGATTCTGCCAGGGCCAGTGGCGCTACGACTATTAGCGCCAACAGGCATGCAGGGAATCTTAGAATTCGTTTGGACTTTGACATCGTGGCCTCCATTGACTTTCCTTACGGCCATATCATTCTATGAGATCAGTGGAGTTTTGTCAGAGAATAGACAGCATTGACCTAGCCTGAAATATCTGGTCCAGATCGAAAGTGGTAAAAAGCCAACTGAGGAGATCTGAACCATGCCGAAGAAACGGTAGAGGGAAATGGTTCGGTTTGGTTCGGTGATTGGATGCGCAACGCTCGCAGGTGCAAGCCCGCTAAGTGCGCGAAACCCAATGGTGACCCGGGCGCGATTCGAACGCGCGGCGACAAGCCCAGCGCAGCCCACACAGCCGTCAACGGCAGCTGCGCGAGAAGTTCAAGCGGAAGGCCCTTGCCGCGGTTCCCACGCGCCAACGACTTTAGCCGTTGAGTTCGCTCAAGCCGCAAACGCCGTTGGCGCTCTTCCTCGGATTCCTCAGGCTCTTCCCCGGCTTCGGCACCGCGCATAATCCGCGAGAAGGTTTTAAATTCCTCGTGATTCATTCTGCCTCCACGTCGATTATTTCGGGAGAGTCGATTACGTGACCGGCGGCCACCGCTGCAGGCGAAACCGTCACCTTGAGCTCGAGGCCGGCGCCACTTGCAGCGAACCGCTCGGCCATTTTCTCGAGCGCCGAGAGGTAAGACGAGCCGTCGTCGGTCTGATTTTTCTCGTGGGCCAGTACCTTGTCGGTCGCCACCCCTCCGATCACGGCCAGGGCGTGAGTGCTGATCTCGTCCGGTTTTGTAGCGAGGCGCTGTTCCAACTCCTCGCCGCTGAGCCGCGCGACGTGCCGGTGGGTGTCGATCAGCCTTCGGGTTCGGACATCCACGATGCCGAACTGCTTGGCGTAGCGGTAGACATCGGCGTGCGAGCTGTACCCCTGGCCTCCGCTGAGCCGCGGATACTTTCGCCGCACGCAATTCGCCGCAGCGCGCTCTTCATCCTCTCGCCGAGGTTGGATTGCTCGATTTGCGACCAGGCATCTTCGGCCTCCTTGGCTACGGCCGGTAGGTCGGCGGCAAGGGTCTCGATCACGCTGCTGGTTTGGGCGTCGGGTAGCGCTAATTTCTTCATTCTTTGGGGCACTCCGTAGGTTGAAATCGATCACGGGATAACCGCTTGCGGGGGGAACGCGTGGGGCCGTGGTGGCCGAAAAGGCCTGAGAGGTGTCGTCACGCGTTTTCACGCCACAACATTTCTGTAACTACTTGGTATCATTGAGAAGTTCTAAGATGTACCAGATCGGAGGCTGAAGATCGCAGCGTCACGGCGAGGTCGAGTGCGACGATGAGTGACAACCAGGTTCACTTTGGCGGCCCGGATCGTCCGGTCGGGTTGCTGCGCGACCTGCTCGCGCTTCGGGTCGCTCGCGTTCCCGCGGGTGGGTCGATCGATTGGGTGGCCTACTACTTGCGGGACCGCCGGCTCGCCGCCGCGCTCGTCGAGGCTCATCAGCGGGGAGTCGCTGTCCGCGTGACGCTGGACGGCCGCCCGAGGACGCCGCACGCCAACGATGCCGTCATCGAAATCTTGACGGCCGGGTTGGGGAACGGGCTTCGGGTCGTCCGCAGCCATCTCGATGGGACGCCGCTCGGAAAGATTGCGCGACCGCGCCTGCACGAGAAACTCTACTGCTTCTCGCATCCGTCTCCGGTCGCCTTTGTCGGTTCCTTCAACCTCTCGAGCGACTCCCCGGAAGGCGATCCGGAAGTGATCGAGATCATCGGCGACCACGATCGCGCTCACAACCTGCTCGTTGAATTGCGCGATCCGGATCTCGTCCAGGGCCTGACGGATCACGCGCGGGTCCTGCACACCGCGCGGCACGGCTGTTTTGCGCGCTTCGCTCCGAGCGCGAATCGCGCCATGCAGCACAACGGAGTTTCGATCTATTTCTGGCCGCGCGCTGGGCGCCATCCCATCATGCGATTTCTGCTCGATCTGGAGCGCGGGGCTCGGGTTCGGATCGCCGCTTCCCACATCAGCGGATTCTCTTCGCTGAGGGGGTTTTGCGCGTTGGCGGCGCGCGGCGTGAAGATCGAGATCTTGACGGAGTCGACGCGCCGTCGCGTACCGGTCGAAGCCGAGCAGAGGCTGATCCGGGCGGGGATCTCGGTGCGTCGCTTGATCGAAGACGAGTGGATTCCGATGCACAACAAGTTCGTACTGATCGAGACTTCCAGCCAGAAGTCGACGATCTTCGGCAGCTTCAACTGGTCAGAGTCGTCCTACCGATTCAACCGTGAAATCGCTGTCGCCACCGAAGATCCCCTGCTGTTCAAGGCGTTCTCGGATCGCTGGGATCGGCTCGCCACTGTCGCGGATTGAGGCGCTTCGCTCAGCGCGGTGTCGAGACCGCTCCGCTCCGTACGAGTTCGCCTCCGGACCAGATTTCCTCCCGGACACGACCATTCGAGTAGGTGTAGGTGCCCTTTCCGTCCATTTTGCCGTCGCGAAAGCCGCCCACGTATTTTTCACCATCGGGCCAGATGAGGATTCCCTGCCCATTCTTTTTGTCGTCGAGCCACTGCCCCTCGTAGATTTCCCCATTCGGAAATTCGAGGATTCCGTATCCGTTGCGCATTCCGTTGCGGAATGCGCCGACGTAACTGCGGCCATCTGGGTAGGTGTAGATTCCCTCTCCTTCGATCTGGCCGTCTGCGAACTCACCCTCGTAGATCCGCCCGTCGGGGAATGTGAGCTTCCCCTCTCCGTGAATTTTTTCGTCGCGAACGGTGCCCTCGTAACGGAAGCCGCCGTTCAAAATGACCAGCACCACCGTGTCGTCTGAGGATTTTGGGGTCGACGGCTCCGCCTCGATGTCATCGGCGACGGTCGCAGGTGCGCCCGCGAGGGCGAATCCCAGCGCCATAGCGAGGGCGCCGAATCGAGATCGGGGCCCTCCGCGCCCAATCGCGACCATCGCGAAGACCGCGTTCCGCATCGTCATTTCTCCTCAGCGTTTTGAGCGAGGGGCGGTTTCATAGTCCTACGAAGGTACCGCCGTTTTCGAGGCATAGGCGACGCATCAACGACGCGAAGCGGCGGCTGGTGCGCTGGAATCCGGCATCGTTGGTATCGATCGAAAATCCGACCGCGTGCACGCGCACCCTACGCCGACCGCGCGCGTCGGGGCGATTCAGCTGTGCGACGCGGTCGATTACGGTTTGCGCCGACTCGCCGGTGAATTCGTCGCCGAACACGTAGATGCTGATCAACTTGTCCCAGGAGTGGAAGGTGCGTATCGCCTTTTCGATTCCCTCGACGGGACTGCTGTTGCTGAACGCGCGCCAGCTGAGCAGCTGTTTGAGGATGATCCGGCGCCGATTGGGCGAGTCCGGGATCCAGCGACCCGCGTACTGATTGAACATGTAGTTTCCCATGTCGTTCAGGACCTGGATGCCCTTGACCTTCGGGTAGATGTCCAGCGTTTCTGCGACCTTCTGGACGACTTTCGGCCAGCTGTAGTTCTGCATGCTTCCCGATGTGTCGATGACGAAGATGATGTACTCGCTGTCGGCGGGGATGCCACCCACCGTGTTTTCCTGTGCGGTCCTCTGGTATTTGCGAAGCCGTTCGGCTTCGGTAGTAAGCTCCTGCTCCGCACGCTTCGCCGCCGCCTCCAGAGCTGCGATTACGTCGGCTTCGCCCCGAGTCTCATCGACACTCCCTCTGAGTTGGGCGAGTCGCGCGGCGAGATTCTTCGCATCGGACTCGAGGCGTTCCGTTTCGCTTCGAGCTTCCACCAGTTCGGACTGAAAGAACTGTGTGTCCTGCTCGATGTCGATGATCTGTGCCTTGAGCCGGGCGATCAAGGAGATGAGTTCGCCCCGCTGTTCCTCGGTGAAAATCGGGTCGTGCACCTTGACGATGACGAGCAACAAGATCACCGCGCCGAATCCACAACAGATGCAATCGAGGAACGAGAGCCCCGCGGCTTCGATTTCGCGGCGTCTTCGCCGACTCACGGCCAATCCAACGACGGGCTCATGAACGAGCCCTGGGTACTGCGCGCCAGCTTCCAGAAGGAGTCGGGCGCGTAGGCGTCGCCCTCCATCGCGAAAAGGATCACGTTCATCGGTACGCCGCGCGGAAGATTCCGAATCGCTCGAGTGAAATTCTTCAGCCGCTCCTTTCCCGAAACCGTGGGCGCCTTCGGCGGTGACGCACCATGGGTCGGAAGGCCATCGACGAGCAGATAAACGTTGTCCGGTCGAGGGTTCATCTTCGCGACGACGGAGAACGCGGAGTGAAGGCTGGTTCCGTCCTTGGGCACGGTCATGCGCAGGCGTTCGACCGCCTCATCGAGGGCGGAGCCGTCGCCGACATCGATCCATCCGCCGCCTCTCTCGCTGAGCACCGGCGTGGCCTTGGTGTTGAAGGTGAAGATCTGGAAGTGGCTGTCCTTTGGAAAATTGGCCGTCAGCCAGTCGACCGTTTCGACCACCTGTTTCCACTTTTTGGAGCGAAGCTTCACGTCGTCGGGCAGGTAGCGAAGCCGGATGACGTTGACGATTGTCGAAGCCAGCATGCTGGCCGATGCGTCGACCAGTATGAGAATATGCCGACCTCCCATGCGCATACCAGTCAGGTATTGTCGATTGCCCTCAGCAATAATCGATCGCATCTGGCTTCCGCCCGCCTCGGGAATCGCAGCAGTCGCCTGTTTGATGCTCTCGAGTTGGGCGAGCCTTTTTTTATCTGCCTCCAGCTCGGCCTTCGCGATCAGGGTGCGGTCTCGCTCGCCTTCAAACTCACGTTCGGCGGCGAGGACGTCTTGGCTGAGTCGGATCTTAATCCGACTCGCCGCGGCTCGCTGGTCGGAGGTCTGGGCGAGTTCAGCCTGCAGTTGAGCGAGCAATCGCTCGCCGGCCATCGTCAGGCTTTCGAGCCGCTCGCGGTTCGACTCGAGGCCTTCGAGTTTCTGGTTGGACACCTCCTGTATTTTCGCGCTGATGATCACGAAGACGAGGATCACCGCTCCGAACCCGCAGCAGATGCAGTCGAGAAACGAGAGCGCGAATACGTTGGCCGGTCTACGGGCCATCGTCCTTCACAGTAATCAGCTGCGCTTCTTCGGTGAATCCCGCCACCGCGATACGGTCGCCGGAAGCGAGTGCGACGCCGGGTTCTGCCGGTTTGGCGTTGACGAGCAGGGGCGCTTCGCGAGTGTGTTCGAGTCGCAGTCCGTCTTCGGAGCGTCGAATCGCGAAGTTTGCGCGGTCGTCGCTGCGTTCCGTGATGACTTGGAGCCGCCCGGCTTCACCGAGGCGCAGATCCAGACCTCCCTCGCGAATCGGGTGCGCGGTGTGGCGGATGAGCAGGTGAGTTGCCTCGGGGGCCGTGCGATCCAACTCGTCAAGTCGCAGCGGGGGCAGCTTGCCCGCCGGCGCTCGCCAGCCGAGAGATTTCACCAGGGAGGTCCGCCCCCGACTGGACCGAATGTCGTTCGCGCAAGCGAGGGCGCCGAGCGCGCCCGCGCCCGCTGGAAGTGCGATGACGCGCACCCCGGCGATCTGGCCGAGACGCTCCGTCGCTCCCGGCAAACCGGCCAGCACGGAACCCACGCGCACCGCGAGCCCCCGACCCGGGCGTCGCGCCGCTGCAACCCGATGCGCCAGGCGGTCGTAGAGCTCCTCGGCCTCGGCGACGATTTCAGACCGCGAGAGCTGGATGCGCTTGGTCGACTCGCCGACTTCGAATTCCACAGTCGCGGATGGCAGGCTGTTGAACGCATCGAGCCAGCCGGGAAGGGCATCGAACAGGCGTTGCTCGTTCTTCCCGTCGCTGAGTGGATCAAATCGCGTTTGCGCGATGAAGGCCGCAGAGATCCGCTGGGCCCAGCGCTCGCGAAGCCGGGCCACTCCGGATTGGCTCACGGTTTCGAAGGATTCGGCGACGGCCACGCCGCCCTGTTGCGCGAAGCCGATCCGGGTGAGGCCGATCTGGTGCAGTTGAGCTTCTACGTGGACGGTGTCCCATCCCGGATAGGGGCGGTCGCAAGCCGCGACGGCCGCGTCGACCAGGCCCCGCACGGGCATCTCGCAAGCGTCGGTGATGCCCAGCAACAGGCTGAGCTTCTCCCGCTCGAAGCTTCCCGGAACGGCCAGCAGAACCTCGTCGCTCTGTTCACCGAAGCGGTTCCAGAGTGCAAGCAGCTGCGCGTGTGCGAGATCCGCGGCGCTCTTTGCTCTTGCGAATGGCCGCGCGAGGGGATCGACGCCGAGCTCCGCCCAATAACGGTCGTTCGCGTCGCGTGGCCGAAGGCGGCTCGACCGCAAGGCCGCTTCACCGAACGCGATGCCCTCGTCGCATTCCAACGCGCAGCCGGGCTCGGTCACCAACAGGCCGTCTGATCGTGCAATCGCGATCGATGCGTCGTTGAGTTCGATGGCGAGGGTCGTCATGCCGGGTCGCTCGGACCGACCTCCATGTGTCGGATCAAACGGGTTCCGCAGTAGTCCTGGGTCTCGAGGACCAGACGCTCCTGGAGCAGCTGAAGTTGGTGCACGAGAAACATCAGAACGAGACTCAGTAGCAGCGCGACAAACGTCGAGTTGAACGCGACGCCCAGGCTCTGGGTCACGCCGGTGATGTCGCCCTCCATTGCCTGATAGGCGAGCGCCAATGCCTGGCCGATGCCTCGCACGGTCCCGATGAAACCGATCGAGGGGATCGCCCATACGATGTAACGGATCATCGAGAGTTCGGAGTCGAGGCGTTCGCCCTCTGCCTTGCAGAGCGACTCCACGGTGGCCGAAGCGTCCGAGATGCTCCGACTCGACTCGAAGCGGTGCAAGGCGGCCAGCAAGCAACGCGGCAGAAACGAGCGAGCAGCGTTTTCGGTCAGTGACCGGATATGCCGCTCGAAACTGCGCGCGTCGCTGTACAGGATCTTGGTTCCCTCCTCGACCGAAATCAGGTCCTCGTGAAGCAGCATCCGCTCTCGGATCACCGTGTTTCCCTTGTAGGCCATGATTGCGAGCGCCCAGAACATCAGCACGAAACAGGCTTCCTGCTCGAGATCGCGGATGACCACGTAGACCGAGCGCTCTGGCACGTAGTTTTTGTCCTGCTCGAGGCGAATGGCCTGTTGTTCGAGATCTGCGGCGGCAAGCGGTCGAACGAGCGTGACGTAGATCGCGTGCACAAGAATGATTGCGATCAGCAACGAGAAGAGTTCATATACGAACTCGAAGGGAAGTTCTCGTTGGAAGGGAAATCGAAATCGCATGGGCGACCTCTAGATATTCGCAGGGAAGGAGATGACCGACTCTGCTTCGATCCTCTCGGTTGGCTTGAATGGCTTTGAAGTTTTCTTCGACGCCTTGATGGGGTTTGGTTCGGCGGCGGTCGGAGCCGCCCCGGTCGAATGGTTCGCCGTCTCACCGGTCGCCTTGGCTTCGCTCTCGGCAGGATCGGGTTCGGGGTTCTGAGCGCCAGCCGTGCCCGAGTAGAGCGCTGCGGTGAGCGCTGCGGATGCGATCGCGCGGACCACGCGCGTGATGGGGCCCCTGCGACTATTTCTGGTAGCGTGCAATGCGGAATCCAACGTCTTCCCTTCCTTCTTTTCCGTAGTCGCGATAGGCGAGTCGCAGCTGCGTCTTACTGGCGGCTTTCCAGCTCGAACCGCGGATCACGCGTAGCCCGCCCGTCTCTGGGCCTTTGGGATCCTTCACCGGAGCCGCACTGCTCGAGCGCGGATAGATCCTGTATCGGTCGTGGACCCACTCGGCAACATTTCCGCCGACATCGAAGAGCCCCAGCTGGTTGGCACCGTTTGCTCCTACCGGCGATGCAACCGGGAAACCATCGCGGTAGGAGAGCAGCGCGCTCGATACGATTCCGGCTGCGGAAGCGTCCGCGTAGTTGCCCGATCCCGGCGCCGGTTCCGCTTCACCGCCCCACGGAAATCGGTGATTCGAGGCGCCCGCCGCGAAACGCGCCGCCCACGCCCACTCCGCCTCCGTCGGCAAGCGGTAGCCCGTTCCGACCGGCTCGATGAGAACGACGTCCCTGCCGCGCTCTTCGTATGCGGGCGGAAGCCCCTCCTTTTGACTCAGCCAGTTGCAAAAGCGAACCGCGTCTCGCCACGCGATCCGGCTCGCCGGCTGTTCGTCGCCGCCCAGCTCGAACCCGGAAAAGGGGGCGGGGGCGTGCTCTGGCGAAAACTGCCTGAACTCTCGGTTGGTCACCTCTTTGGCGCCGATGTAGAAGGCCCGTATCAGTTGCACGCGTCGCTCGGTCTCGTTCGGACGGCGTCCTGGTTCACCGCGGCGAGAGCCCATCGCGAACGTCCCCGGACGGACCAGTACGAGGTTCTGCCCGAGCGCAGTTGCGATATTCCGCGTGTCGCCTTCCGTGGACTCCCCGGTTCTTTCGAGCCGAATCTCGATCCGTTGCGGAAAGTCCGGTCGCGGTATCACGATTACGCGTCGCTCTTGGAAGCCCTCCTTTCGGATCACGAGTGCATGGGATAAGGCCAGCAGTCGGAGCTTCTGGTTTGCTTCTCCGGTCGGTTTGCCATCGACGGCAAGCGTAGCGCCGGTGGGATACGTGATCAGGTCGATGACGCCGATCCGTGGTTTGAGTTTGATCTCGAGGCTTCTCCGCTCGCCCGGCTCGAGTTCGATGGTTCGCGAGGCGAGCTCGTGGCCGCTCTTGAACAGTGAAATCTCGTGGATTTCGCGAGATGCCAGACTGAGGTTCATCGGGGTGCGCCCCGGTGACGCATTGTCGACGACGATCTGGGCACCCGATGGGTCGCTCTCGATATGCAGCTGAGCGTCGGCTCTGGCAAGCACGATCAGCGCCAGTGTCTGGGGTTCGTCGGCAACGATTTCGATTTCCCGTTTCCAGGAATTGTGCCCCTCGAGTCGCAACTCGACGGCGCGCGTCCCCGCATCGAGTTCGAAGCGATCCGGCGTTTCGCCCACCTCGACACCGTCGACCCAAACACTTGCGCGAGCCGGATCGGAGACCAGTGAAATCGGCGCCCAGGCTGGAATCAGATCGATTTCGAAAGCCTGTTCCCTCCCTTCTCCCTCGACTTCGATCTCGAGGGTGGCTGGAAGGTGTCGGGGAGCGCGAACGCTCAGAATGTGGGTTCCGGCCGGGATCGCGAGCGCCTCGACGGGCGTGATGCCCACCTCTTCACCATCGACCGCGACGGCGGCGCCGTCCACAGGTCGGCTGACAAGTTTCACGATGCCCGGCAGCTTTGTCAGTGCGAGGGTGATGCGCTGATTGGGTGCCCTCGTCACCTCGATCGCCACCTCCAGTCGGTGGTAACCCTCCTTCTCGACGACGACTTCATGGGACCCAGGCCGCAGCAGGTAACGCTCGCCGATGTGAAAACCGAACAGCGCAGTCGGCAGATCGATTTCGTCCGGGACGGGTTCGACAACCAGTCGGACCGAGACCGCGGTGAAACTGAACCAGAGCAGTACCAGTAGAAAGATTCCGATCACCCACGTCGCAACGACGGCGGGTTTCGCCCAGCTGCGCATGACCGTTGCGGAGCCCTTACCGGATGGCCTGAAAGGGGTCGGCCGGATGATCTCGGGCGAGTGCTCGCGAGCCGCGCTGGCGGCGCTCTCTGCATCGGGCTCGTCTGCTCTCGAGCTCCATTTGGGGCGCATAGCGTTACCTCGCTCGACTCAGATCTTCTCGGTGCAGCGGACTTCCACGACTGGCTGTTGCTTACCGGGAATGATGGAGATCTCGCTTCGCGTGTCGCGGTAGCCGTCCCTTCGGCCGACCACGACGTAGCGGCCGGGCTTGAGTGGGACGTCGCGGCGCGCGAAGTTTCCGAGCGTTCCCATCCCGCGAATGACGACTTCGGTGACCGTATCGGACTCGAATACCACGGGAATCGGTGTCGACGCGAGTTGCACGGCGATCTCGAGAATCCGCACCTGCTCGGTGAGCTTGGGTCTCCCCTTTGCGCTGCGCCGCCCAAGCTCCATCAGGTCGCGCGCCTCCTCGAGGGTCTCGGACCGAAATAGCTGGGTCGGGTCGTCGAGCAATTTCGCGATGCGCTCGGCAATTCGGGCCAGCTCGCGGTTTCGCTGGTGTCCCTCCTCGGCGAAGGAGAGATTATCCTGGGTTTCGAGGATTGTCTGGAAAAGGGACGCGGCTTCGCTCCATTTTTCAGCGCCCTCCGCTAATTCAGCACGCTTTCGCAAAGACGTGATCGCGCGGGAGCTCTCGATTTGTTGCAACTGCCGCAATCCATCCACCACCTCTGGAGAGTTTGGCCGCAGCGCGCGCGCTCTCTCGAAGTGGGTGCGTGCGGTGCCGAGATTGCCGTTGGCCAGTGAGACCACGGCGAGCGACAGGTTCGACTCGTAGTCGTGGTCGGCCTGCGCGGTCTCGATGCGCTCGAGCGCTTCGCGCGCCGGCGCATGGTGCGGATCGATTTCGACCGCCTTCGCGTATTCACCACGTGCTGAATCCAGGGCATCGTCCGCTTCGAACGCCTTGCCGGCGCTCATGTGGGTCATCAGCGCGCCGAGGCCTTCGGCTCTGCGCGCGCCGGCGAGCGCTGTGGCATGGTTCGGCTCGATGGCGAGCGCGAGGCCGAAGGCCTCGATCGCGCGCTGTTGATCGCCCTCTTCGAGCGCGGCTGCGCCCGCCTCGAGACTGGTGGCGAGTGCGGTGCCCCGCTGTCTGGACAGCTCTTCGAAGGCCGCGAGCGCTTCGCCGTAATGCGCGTGAGCCATCGCGGTATCGCCCTGGATGAACGCTGCGTCGCCCCGGTTCTCGGCCTCCCTCGCTTTGGCGTAGTCCGTCGCCGCCCAGCGCTCGACCGCCGAGGCCTCGAGCTGCTCGCGCATCGGGTTGAGTCGGGCCCGCATGGACTCGACGGTGGACTTGCTCTCGGTAGAGGCTTTTTTCAGTGACGGAGCGTTTTCTCCACCACCCATCTCCGCTGATTCCGATGACAACCCCGGTGCGCCCAGGGATTCGACCCAATGGGGTAGCACGACGAAGACCACCAGCGCGGCCAGCGCAAGGACGCCCGACGCGATCCCGTACTGCAGGTTTCGCGAAGAGCCTGCGGGATCACGCCGGGTCTGCGGCGCGTCAGGTTGAACGGCGGATGCCGCGGGGGGCCGCAGCCGTGGCGCGGCGGAGAGGGTCGCATCGGGCGACCGCGCGGCGCCTTTCGAAAATACAGTCAACGCCTGTCTGATCTCGCGGAGGTCCGTGGGGCGCGCGTCACGCTGCTCGGCGTTCATGGCTCCGATGAGTTCGAGCAGGTCCTTCGGTGCGCGCTCGGGAGAAATCGTCTGCGCGATCAATACGCCGAGAGAGTAGATGTCGTCCGCTTCTCGGGGAGCTTCTCCCATGCGAACCTGCGGACTCAAGTGGTCGCTGGTCGCCGCCGCTTGCGCCACTGCGCGGAGCGCGGCAGCGATCCGAAAGTCGATCACCCGGACGTTGCCGCGCACGTCTCGCAGAATCTTCGAGGCCTTCAGGTCACCATGCACGACGCCGAGGTCGTGGGCCGACTCGAGTGCGGCCGCGAGCTGGGCGAAGGCAACGAGTCCCTCAGCGGTCGAACGCCCGGCGAAATCGCCAATGCTCGCGCCTTCGACGTATTCGCGGCAGATGAACGGGGTGTCTTCGCTGCGGTGAAAGTCGAAGACGCGCGCGATGTGCGGATGGGCCAGCTGCCTGGCGTCGCGACACGCATCGCGCAGGATCTCCCATTGGTCTGCGAGCGGGGCCGCCAGCACCCGCAGGGCGACCAATTCACCCATCTGAACATCCTGGGCGAGGCTGACCTCGGTCGCGCCACCCGCGCCAATCGTTTTCAGTATCAGAAAACGATCGGCGAGGCGCCGGCCTTCCATCATCGCAACACGTCCCCCAAGACTCTCGCGCCTCGGGCCAGGTTCACCGGGGTTCGATGTCTTGCCGAAAGGGTACCATCGGAAGCGTGTTGTCTCCGATCCAGGTCTCCTCGGTAGGTTGGCGCGGCATCATGTACACGTCGAAGATCACGGCGTTCTCGGCCTGGTAGACGTCGCGCAACAGACGTTGCCACTCCTCGTACTGGGCGGTCGCCGTTCCGGTCAATCGCACGTTCGTCGAATTGAGTTCGACCACCATGGGTTGGACTTCCGCCTGAAACGACTGTGCCAACTCGAGGAGCCCCTCCTCGTGCATCTGGCGCTGCTGGCCGAGCGCATGGATGATCTGCATCTGATACTGGATGATCACGGCTCCCGCTGCGGCTGCGCTCGCGGTTGCCGGGACACTGCCCAGCGCTCCAGTCGCCACGACCAACGCAATGGTGAGTAGGCTACCCACACCCCGCGCAATCTGCTCTCGTCGCAGCGCCTGCTTGGCAAAGAGTTCCTGGCTAGACGTCTCACGCCAGTACCAGTAGTTCGACTCGAGCTGCGAGCCGAAGTTCTGATAGTGGATCCCCATCGTGTCGACGAACATCTCGTCGCGCAAGCGCACCTCCGCAACGCGCTCGAGCATGGGCTCGTCGAGGGCCGGAAGCCGGACGATTTCGACGATGCCGTCTTCATCCGTCTTCAGATAGCCATCGAATACCTCGGGCGAGAGGTGCGACGCAAACTGGAGCTCAGAGATGGTCGAAATTTCCTCGAGCTGTTTGGCTTCGAGCTTCGAGCGCGCTTCGACCATCTCGTTCGCGATGGTGTTGAACATCGGCTGATGGGGATCGAGCGTCTTGTCGGCGCTTCCGTAGGATCCTTTGGCGGCTGTGATCCGGTACTTCCGCTTGAACCAGGTGTGGCCCGATGCGTCGCGCAGATGGACCAGCAGCCGGAGATCGCGCCCGTCAGAGTGCAGAATCGTCGCCGTTACCATTACATCGGACGCAATCGGTTCGACGGGCAGAACGCTGACTGCGCCCCACTGTCCGGTCTCCTCGAGCGTCTTCTTGAGCTGATTCGGCAGCAGTTTCGCCTCCGCCTCGCGAATCTCTGGATAGAGATCCTCGGGGATCGGCTCTCCATCAGCGGGGAGGCCGGGATCGAATTCGATCACAGCGACGTCGAGACGCGCCGCTTCCGGCAGATCGCTGGGTGCCTCGAACGCTTCCGGCGCGGTCGCGGAGGTCGTACCGATCGTCGCACACCCCACGGCGTTCAGGATCATCAGGATTGCGACTGCGTAAAGGGGGGATTTCATCGCGGGTTGATTTTTTCAGAAGCCATTCGGATCCGCTAGTTGGTTCCGGCCTCGTTGGAATGGCCGGCCTTCAATTGGATGCCTTTGTGTTTGCGGTATTCCTCCCAGTACCGCTCGCGTAGCACAGGATCCGTTTCCTTCATCGCGAGCTCGCGCAGCTGGGCGGCGAGGGTGTCATCGTCACTACCGCTGCCGACGTCCGGTGGCGGTCGGTAGCCCGCGCCCGCATCCGTCGGTGCGTGGGTGCTCGCGGTCGACACGGAGGAGACATTTTCGCCACCGGTGGTTTCGGCGCGTCGGCCGTCCTCGCCGCCTCTCAGGGCAGGCGCCACCGCACTGGTTCCCTTCGCGTCGGTTCCGATATCGCCACTAGACGCCGCGGCAGCCGAATGTTCGTGCTGGATCATCTCGTCGACCTGGCTCTGGTGTTCAGCGAGACGTTCGAGCGCTCGCTGGAGCGCTTCTCCGCTCAGCGCTTCCGTCGCTGCCCCACTTCCGCCGCGGCCGAAGGCTGCGAGCAATTCGGGCGGCACGTCGTCGATTGGAATGCCGCCGCCCGCGCTGCCCGCGGTTTCGCTCGGATCTCCCTGAGCGCTTTCGCGACCGGCGCCCCCGGCCTCGCCGCTCTCGGTCGGCGACCCCGACGCCCCTGCGCGTTGGTGGCTACCCGCGAACGCTCCCGGCCGTTCTCCGGGCTCAGCGGTCGCCCCGGCTCCCGACCCGCTGCCACTTCCCGCGGTCTCGCCCTCCGCTACCCGCTCGTCCGCACTCGGGTCCCGACCGGACCGGCTCGCGGAAGCGCCCTGCGAGTTTGCGGCGGCCGACTCGGCGCCTTCCGCCTCGCCCGCCGCTCCGGCCTGCTGCTGCGGGTGCTCCGAGCCGCGCTCGGTGTCGCCGGCGCCCGTCTGCCCGGCGGCATCCGCCGAATCCCCCCGCTCTGCGGCTTCGCCAGCGCTCCCCTCGGCGTTGGCCGCTGCCGAACTCGCTTCCTGTGCGCCGTCGGCTCGGCCGGATTCGCTCTGCACCGATTCACCGGCTTCTGCCTCGGACTCCGAAGCGGAAGCCGCGTCCGAAGTCTGCTGCGCCTGCTCGCCGGTCTCGCCGCTTTCGCCGCTCGCTTCGCCCGCTTCGCCGCTCGTGGAGGCCTGTTCTGGTGATTCCTCGGTCTGCGAGGGCGGCTGGGTCGGAACGGATGAGGGCATCTGTTGCGACGCGCAGGCCAATGGCACCGCGAGGCCGGCGGCCACGCGGAGGAACCGACGGCGAAATTCAGCGAAATGGTTCACCCGCCGTTCCTCCCCGATACGCGTTCCCTCGTCCAACCATTCACCCTTCACCCGCTACCGCCTGGTCGTCTTCCGTCCCATTCCGGGGCTGCGAAAAGTGCTCCCCTGGTTCGAAAACCCACGACCGGGTTGGGCGCGGCCCGATGCGGGCGCCGCGGCGACACCGGCCGGAATCGGAGAGCGCGTGATGGGCTGGCTTTCAGAATACAATAGGCAACGCTCGATGGGCCAGGCGGCTCGTTGAGACTCGTGGATCAGAGGCGCCTATGCGTCCGCGCTTTCGCGCACTCCAGACCAGCGCATGATCGAGAGTGCGATCGTCTTGGTCAGGTCGATCAGCTGTTCGATGGTCACGAACTCGTCAGCCGAATGCGCCGACTCGATGTCGGCGCCCAGGTTGATCGTCGGGATCTGGGAGTGGTTGATGAGATGGACGCAGTCCGTCAGAGAGCCAAAGCCCATCAGTTCGGGCTGGATGCCGACGTCGGCCAATGCCTGCAGCGCGGTCTGGACGATGGGTTCGTCCTCGCTCACCTCCGCTGGATAGATCCACCCCTCGGGTCCTCCGAGATCGAGTTCGGGGGGATTCTCGCGGAGCCAGGGGTCATTGGCGGCCACGGCATCGAGCTTCTCTTCGATCTCGGCCCGTTTGTCCTTCGTGCCCGGTACGAACATGCAGTCGAACTCGATCTCGACCTTCTCCGGGATCGTGACCGACCAATCGCCTCCGTGGATGACCGTCGGAATGATGTGATCCGGAGGCACGAGCGGGTGCTGCTTGTCGGGCTGGGTGTGCCATTGCTCGGTGGCCTCGGCCATTCCCTCGAGGACGCGCATCGCCTTGGAGATCGCGTTCACCGCGCCGCCTTCTTGCCAGTGGGGCTGAGGCTGTTCGGCGTGACCTGCGCGTCCGAACACGGTGACCCGCCCGCCCATCGAGCCGCGCACCGCGGTGCCCACCCGCATGTTCGTGGGTTCGGGGATGATCGCGGCGTCGGCCGTATAGCCCCGCTGGCAAGCGGCCAGCGTTCCCATACAGCTGGCCTCTTCGTCTGGAACGATCTGCGCGAGGATGTCCCCCTCGAGCGCAAGGCCCGCGCGCCCGATGAACTCGAGCGCCTTCAACATCGCGGCGATGCCGCCCTTCATGTCGTTGCTGCCGCGACCGTAGATCTTGCCGTCGACGACTTCACCTCCAAACGGATCGTGCGTCCAGCTCCCGAGCAAGCCCGGCGGAACGACGTCGTAGTGTCCGTTGAGAATCAGCGATCGGTCTTCGCCGGCGCCCGGAAGTCTCCCCACCAGGATCGGCATGTTGCGCAGGTCGCGACTCTTGTCCACACCCGATCCCGGCGGCGCATCGAGTTTGGCGGCATCGGCCTCCCAGACATCGATTTCCTGGAAACCCAGCTCGGTCAAGATCTCTTTGATGAACGCCTGATGACGGATGAACTCGTCGTGCTCGACGGATTCCGAACTCGGCGTGACGGTCTTGAAGGCGAGAAGCTCGCGCAGAAAGTCGATGACCTCCTGGTGGTTCGCGTCGATCAGATCCAAAACCCTCTGTTCCCGTGCGTCGATCATCGCAAATCTCCTTTCTTCAACCGTGATTGCGCGCTCAGTCGTTTCCGTCCGGGTGTCTTCGCGCGTCGTGGGATCCGGGCCGCGCCGGGCGCCGGCCGGCGCGCCAACCGTTGGGGGTGGCTCCGCCGGCTGTGCGGCGTACCATCAGCCCCGCCTCTTCGACGATCTCTGCGACGAGTTCTTCCTGGCGATAGGCCATCAGGTGCACGCCGTGAACGCCTGCCATCTCGCGCACCTGTTGGATGATTTCGACGCAGATTTTCTTGCCCTCCGCGCGCTTGTGCTGCTTGGGTGTCTTGCGCAGGCGCTCGATGACATGATCGGGAATGTGCACGCCGGGTACGTTGCTGCGCATGAATTCCGCGGCGCGCTCCGAACGCAGCGGCCCGACACCGACCAGGAAGTAGGCCTTTTCGTCCAGGCCGAGGTCGCACACGCGCTTCATGAAAGACTCGAGTTGCGGCACATCGAAGCAATACTGCGACTGGAAGAAGTCCGCTCCCGCTTCGATCTTCTTGGCCATTCGATGCGGCCGCCAGTCGAGCGGGGGAGCGAAGGGATTCGACGCAGCTCCCAAAAAGAGGCGAGGGCGCACGGTGATCTCGCGGCCACTCATGTAACAGCCTTCATCGCGCATGGTGCGGATCGTTCGCAGCAGTTGGATTGAATCGAGGTCGAAGACGCGCTTGGCTCCGGGTTGGTCGCCCGCAGTTACGTCGTCCCCAGTCAGACAGAGGATGTTGTGGACCCCCATCGCGGCGGCGCCCAGCACGTCCCCCTGGATCGCGATTCGGTTGCGATCGCGGCAGGAGACCTGCATGACCGGCGAGTAACCGGCGTGGGTGAGCAGCGCGCAGATCGCAACGCTGGACATATGGCAGTGCGCGCCCGAAGCGTCCGTCGCGTTGATGGCGTCGCAGACCTGGGAGAGAACGAGTGCGGCGTCGAATACGTGGTGCGGGTCGGCGCTATCCGGCGGGTTGAGTTCCGCGGTGACGGCGAACAGGCCCGCGCGCAGGACTTTTTCGAGACGGCCATCGGATTTGGGGGGCGGTAGCATCGCCTAACCCCCTGCCCTCGGAGTGTCGCCCCAGCCCGCAGGCGTGACCCTGTCCTTGCCCGTCATCAAATTGACCCACGCCGAGCTTCCCTCGAGCTGGCGATCGACCGGTGGTTGCAGGATATGCAATTCATCTTTGTAGGTCGTCATCATCTGGGAGCGCTCGAAGGCCTCGACCCAGATACAGCGCATCTCGGGCTCGACCTCGCAATGGCCGTTTGGGCGCACGCCTCCACAGGGTCCGTTTCGAAGGTTCTTCGGGCAGGTCATCGGGCAGGTCATGCCCGTCGAGTGGAGAATGCACTGTCCACACATCTTGCAGTCGAAGATCCGGCGCTTCGTGAACTCCTCGGGCGCGGAGAGCCAACGGGCGAGGCGCTTCTCTCCGACCATGCGAATTGCGAATTTGAGCTTCATCGCGATCCACAAGTTCGCCTTGTAGCCCACCGCGAGCAGGCGCGGATGATTCTGTAGGCGGCGTGCCAGGCCCATCGGTTGGTCGTTCCTCGAATCATCGACCTTTGCGCGGAATTGAAGTCCGCGCGAAGGTGTCAGCTGCCGCGACTCCGGCGTCGCCCCCGTCTGCGCCCGTTTTCAGCCGGCTGCGACTCCATCGGCGTCTTGGGGGTCGGAAGGGTCACTACTTTGGCGAGCTCTGTAAAGGGGTCCCTCCCGTTGGGAATCGCCATCGCGTGAACGAAGTGGTCTTGAAACGCCGGTTCGATCGCGGTCTCGATCTTCTCGATGGTGCGAACCTTGGCTTCGATGACGCCCCGCACGCTCCCGTCGAGAAGTGCTGCGACGGCTCCGGTCCCCGCGGCGTTGCCCGCAGAAGAAACTTCGGAAAGCACACAGTCGGGGATCATCCCGAGTACCATCGCGTATTTCACGTCGATGTTGCTGCCGAACGCACCCGCGAGTCGGATTCGATCGACCCGATCGATGCCGAAGTGATCCATCAAGAGGCGCACACCCGCGTAGAGCGCTCCCTTTGCCAGCTGTATCGCTCGGACGTCGTTTTGCGAAACGCTGATCAGTGGCGAGCCTTCGTGGAGCACGTAGCGGAACGTGCGCTCGTCCTGGGTGACCCGCGAAGTGCGCTCGCGATACGCGCCGTCGATGCGGCCGTCCCTGTCGATGACGCCCGCGAGAAAGAGTTCGGCGACGACTTCGATGATGCCGGTCCCACAGATCCCCGTGATCCCGATGCCTTCGAGCGCCGCGTCGAAACCCGGTGTAGCCCGTCAGGGGAAGTCGGACATTGGGGTGATCTAGGCTAAGAGACACTTTACGGGATCTGCGATCCCGGACGCATAAATCCAGCTGAAAGATGGGATTTTGGCAAGGGGTGCGCGGCTGATTTGGCGTGCTGGCGAAATAGGCCCGTGTCCGCTCAGGGCCGTTTGGGAATCAGGATGGTGTAGTCGAGGTCCAGGACGAGGTTCGACGGGTAGCGCTCGCGCCCGCTGTCGGGGTCGCGCGACTTGATCTCGAAGTGCTCGAGGCTCGGATTCTGGTTCTTGACGGCCACCAGGCGCAGGCGCAGCGCGCCGAGGTCCTCCCGGCCCAGCTCGATCCGGTCGATGACATCGGTGAACGCGTAGAGGGTATCACCGGCCACCGTCGGGTTCGCGTGGGCGCCCGAATTGATCGCCAGGATGCGCAGCGCGTTTTCGAGTCCGTCGTAGGAGATCGTGTGCGCGAGTGAGATGATGTGGCCGCCGTAGATGATCCGCTTGCCGAGTCGGGAATCCTTCTGGGCGTGGTGGTTGAAGTGCACCCGGGCCGTGTTTTGATAGAGGCGGGTCGCCATCTGGTGTTCGGCGTCCTCGATCGTCATGCCCTGGGGGTGCGGGATGCGCTCGCCGGGCTCGTAGTCACCCCAGAACGCGCTGCCGCCCGTCACCACGGGATCGAACTTCGATACGTCGAGTTGTTCGGGAATCAAAAAGTCCTCGACCGCGACCATTGCGGGCAGGTCCGGCGAATCGTCGTCGCCCGTGCGCTGTTCGGGCTTTCGCTTGTTGACCATCGCCCAGCGGTAAAAGTGGAGCACGAGCTCGTCGCGCTGGTTGGTACCCTGCGTGCGCACCCAGACGATTCCGACGTCTCCCTTCGAGGTTTCGCGCTTTGCGATGACCTCGGTTTTCGAGCGCAGGGTATCTCCGGGAAAGACGGGCACGCCAAAACGCACATCCGCGTAGCCGAGGTTCGCGGGTGAGTTCAGCGATACGTCCTGCACCGCTCGTCCGAAGACGATGTGGAAGACCAGCAGGTCGTGGGCGATTTCCCGCTCGAAGCCGAGTGTGCGCCCGAGCTCGCTCGAGCAGTTCAGCGGCCGGCGGTCGCCGGTCAGCGCGATGTAGAGCGCGAGGTCGCCCTCGGTAATGGTTCGCGGAATTGCGTGGTGGAAGATCTGCCCGCGCGAAAAATCTTCAAAGAAGTTGCCATCGGTAATCTTGGTGGCGGTCGTCATCGGTGCTCATCCCAGCTGCGTTGGTCTTCTTCCCGCAAATCGAGCCGGCCGATCCTAACCGACGGGATCGCGTACTGGAAGGCGCTGAATCCGGATTTCCGGGTCGGACTGCGGGGAATCACGGTACGGATTCAACGGTGTAGCGGAAGATCTCCCAGCGGCTCGACCAGGAGTCCACCGGAAGTCCCGCCTTGCGCTTGAGTTCGTACCAGAACGCAGACGGTTCGGGGAAGCTCTCCCAGACGGCGGGCAGAAAGGTTTCCTGTCGGGCGCGGTCTCGCACGACGAGGCCGTCGACTCCCGGGCGAATCGCATTGAGCAGCGCCTCCTCGTCGGGGGCGGAAAGTGGTTCCAGGGAGCTGAGGATCGAGAGGTGAATCTCGAGGGTAGCGAGCTCTTCGGCCTCGATGGGCGGAAAGCGGCTATCGCGAAACGCCGCCTGAAACGCGCTGTGTGCGACGTCGCCGACCAGGGGTCGACTCGCCACGAGTCCGCCGAGACAACCGCGAAGCTCGCCCGCGCGGCGGAGCGTGACGAACGTTGCGCGCTGCTCTCTGAGTTCGGGTGGGTAGGCGTCGGGATCGATGACGAGGGGCTGGCCCGTTCGCAGGCCAGACTCGATTGACTGGCGGGCGACGTCGAGCAGCATCGCTTTGCCGGGGCTTGCGCCCTCCGGTTCTTTCGATCGATCAGGCGAAGACATAGGAGCCGTAACCGACGACTCGCTGTTTATCGCCCGCGGTGTCACCCGAGCTGCGCAGATCGACGGTTTCCACCGACAACCCGTGGCGCTTCGCGGCGACCAACAGGCCGCGCGTGGGGACGCGGCCGCACGCCGACTCGGGTTCCAGGGCCTGGGCGTCGAGGGCTTCGATCGCGCGGGTGGTGGCAGCGTCCAGGCGGCGGGCGGTTTCGTAGTCGTAGTAGTGGCTGAGGTCCGAACTCACGACGAACAGCGTTTCCGGGCCTCCCCACAATCGCTCGATCACCTCTCCGACCTCTTCGGGCTCCGCATCACCCACGGACAGCGGCACGAGCGAGAAGTCTTCGAGCAGGACCTGAAGAAAGGGAAGCTGCACCTCGAGGCTGTGTTCGTCCCGATGGGCGGCGTCGAAGATCCGCATCTGGGGGAGATCGAGGATTTGGTCGATCGCCTCGCGGTCGAGCGGAACCGCGCCCAACGGGGTTAGGAAGGCGTCCGCGCCCGACGCCGCCAGTCCGCGCAGCGCGATCCGGTGGGAGGGGCCGAGCAGGACGACCCGCCGGATCGTGCGCCGCTGACCGGCGATGCGCGCGTACCCGCTCGCGGCCACCGGACCCGAATAGACGTAGCCCGCGTGGGGAACGATCAGTGCCTTCGGGGCAGGGGCGCTGCTGGGGGGCACCGGAACCGCGGCGAGGTAGCTCGCCACCGCGCTCTCGAGTTCCGCGCTGTCTTCCGGATAGAAAAAGCCCGCCACAGCGGGCGCACGCGTCCGGCTCATTTCAGCTTCACCACCTGTCTGCCGGCTGTTGCGGCGCACGCCTCTAGTTTGACACGCTCGTGGCTCATTGCATCCTCTGGGGAGGAGGGTTCGCGGCCGTGGGAGATCTCGCGGAATCCAGCTCGGAGGTGTCCGGGCGCTACTGGCATCGACTCGAAGACGGTCAGCTGCAGTGCGACCTCTGCCCGAGGGCCTGTCGGTTGCTCGATGGCCAGCGCGGTCTGTGCTTCGTGCGGGCCCGGCGAGGCGACGAGATCGTCCTCACCACGTATGGACGTTCGAGCGGGTTCTGCGTCGACCCGATCGAAAAGAAACCGCTCAACCACTTTCTGCCGGGTACGCCGGCTCTTTCGTTCGGAACCGCGGGTTGCAACCTCTCCTGTCGTTTTTGTCAGAACTGGGATATCTCCAAGTCCCGAGAATTCGACACGCTGGCCGACGCGGCGTCTCCGGAAGAAATTGCCCGAGCCGCAAAGGCGCACGGTTGTCGGAGCGTCGCCTATACGTACAACGATCCCGTGATTTTTCTCGAGTACGCGGTCGATGTCGCACAGGCGTGCCGGGAGCTGGATCTGATGTCGGTCGCGGTGACGGCGGGTTATGTCTGCGACGAGCCGCGTCGTGAGTTCTTTGAATTCATGGATGCGGCGAATGTCGATCTCAAGGCTTTCACCGACGACTTCTACCGGAAGGTGTGCGGGGGACGACTCGATCCCGTTCTCGAGACGCTGCGTTACCTGAAACACGAGACCGAGGTCTGGTTCGAGATCACGACGCTGCTCATTCCCGGTGAAAATGACTCCGAAGCGGAAATCCACGCGGCGAGCTGCTGGATCGCCGAGAACCTCGGGCCCGACGTCCCATGGCACTTCACGGCCTTTCACCCCGACTACCGGATGCTCGACCGGGATCGCACGCCCGTCGAGATCCTGCGCCGAGCGCGGAAGATCGCTCGAAGTCACGGAATCCGATACGTCTACACCGGAAACGTTCGCGATCGGGCCGGCGGCAGTACGCTCTGCCACGGATGCGGCGAGCTCCTGATCGGGCGGGACGGCTATGTGCTCACCCATTGGAGTCTGACCGCGGACGGCCGTTGCCCGGGTTGTGGGGAACCGTGCGCGGGCGTTTTTGATTCCACTCCGGGAGATTGGGGGGCGCGCCGGCTCCCCGTACGTCTGCGGTCGGGCCGCTAGCGGGCGAATCCAGAGGATTCGCTTGCGACGCCTCGCGATCCCATTCTGGGATCGCGCTCCTGGCCGCGTCGCGGAAGCGGTTCTCGCCACCTGCACTTCGAGTCGCGGCGCCGATGCCGAGATGCCCTATCTTCGTCGTCTGTGGAGGGGAGAGAAACCGTGCAGGACAGAAACGCGAAATTTTCCATCGGCGACATCGTTCGTCACCGGCTCTATCCGTTCCGCGGGGTGATCTTCGACGTCGATCCGGAGTTCGCAAACTCCGAGGAGTGGTGGCTCTCGATTCCCGAGGCGATTCGGCCGATCAAGGAACAGCCCTACTACCATCTCCTGGCCGAGAACGAAGAGGCCACCTACGAGGCCTACGTGTCGGAGCAGAATCTGCTCAACGACGAATCCGGGGTGCCGTGTCGTCACCCCCTCGTGGACGAGTATTTCGAGTCACGCGACGGGCATTACCTACCCCGGAGTCGCACCGCGAACTGAGGGCCCCGGTCGCGAATGGCTCCCGAGGACCGATGCGATGAGTCAAGGCGACGACGGCGGACGAATCTGCCCCGCGCCGCCGCGGAAGCGCTCCGAAGACCGCGAGCGATTCGACGGCTGGGGGTTCGCGGATAGCGGCTTTCGGATCCATGCGAATGGCGCCGTCGAGCTGAGTGGCAATCGCTACGACCTGGCCGGTACCGAGTTGCCGGATCTCCTGCCCTGGATCAGCCGAATGATCGGCATTCCGCTCGATCCGCGCGAAGTCAATCCCTCGCAGTACCCGCCTGTGATTCCGGAACCCCGCGAGAACCCGGCCTTCCTCGGCGAGCTGCGGAAGTTTTTGCCCGACGACGCGATCTGCGACGACTCGGAAAACCGGCTGCGACACGGCCACGGGCATGCCCAGAAGGAAATCTATGCCATCAAACACGGGCAGCTCGCGCGAATCCCCGATCTCGTCGTCTACCCGAACGGGGTTGAGCAGGTCGAGGCACTGGTCGCTGCGGCGCTCCGGTACGGCGCGTGCCTGATCCCCTACGGCGGAGGCACCAATGTCACGCAGGCGCTCTTGTGCCCCGCCGATGAGGAGCGAATCATCGCCTCCGTCGACCTGTCTCGGATGAATCGAATTCGCTGGATCGACCCCCAGAATCGGATGGCGTGCATCGAAGCCGGTGCGGTCGGTCGAGAGATCGTCGAAATCCTGGCGCAGCACGGTTTCACGATGGGCCACGAACCAGACAGCGTCGAGTTTTCGACCCTCGGCGGTTGGATCGCGACCCACGCGAGTGGAATGAAGAAGAACCGCTACGGAAACATCGAAGATCTGGTGCTCGACGTATCCGCCGCCACGGCGGTG
This sequence comes from Myxococcales bacterium, assembly GCA_022561775.1. Lineage (GTDB taxonomy): Bacteria > Myxococcota_A > UBA9160 > UBA9160 > SMWR01 > JACZVU01. The sequence continues at coordinate 57,424 of JADFQO010000007.1, forward strand.
GGCTTTCTGACGCGATCGAGTGTCTCTCCTCGCGAGTCGGTCGGCGTCGACCTTCGTCGCTGGCTCTACGGATCCGAGGGGAATCTGGGAATCGTCACCCACGCAACTGTAAAACTCTTTCCGCTTCCCGAGGTCCAGCACTACCAAAGCGTCGTCTTCCGGAGCTTCGAGGAGGGATTCGCCTTCCTGTACGACCTGAAGCAGTACGGCGCTCCGCCAGCGAGCGTGAGACTGACCGACAACCTTCAGTTCCAGTTCAGCCGAGCCCTCAAGCCCACTTCGGTGGGTCTGAAGCGGCTGAAGGGCCGATTCGAGAAGTTCTACGTGACGCGCGTCAAGAGATTCGATCCCGACGAGATGGTGGCCTGCACGCTCGTCTTCGAAGGCAGCCGGGAGGAGGTTGCCGTGCAGGAGTCGGCGCTGTTTCGGATCGCCCGCAAACACGGCGGGCTCAGGGCGGGCGCCGAAAACGGCAAGCGCGGCTACGAACTGACCTTCGCGATCGCCTACATCCGGGACTTCGTGATGGATCACTATCTGCTCGCTGAATCCTTCGAGACTTCCGTCTCCTGGAGTCAGACGCTGGCGCTTTGCGAGCGCGTAAAACGCAGGGTTCGCGAAGAGCACGCGGCGCGCGGTCTGCCTGGAGTGCCGTTCATCAGCTGCCGCATCACGCAGCTCTACGACACGGGAGTCTGTGTCTACTTCTACTGCGCCTATCACTACAAGGGTGTCGATCGTCCGAGCGAGGTCTTTGCGGAAATCGAGCAAGCCGCGCGCGACGAGGTGCTTCGCAGCGGTGGATCGCTCTCCCATCATCACGGCATCGGAAAGCTGCGCGCGGAATTCCTGCCCGAAATCATGTCGGCCCCGATGCTGGAGTGGAGTCGGCGCATCAAGCGGGCGGTCGATCCGCATAATGTCTTCGGGGCCGCGAATCACGGTGTGGACGCCGGCAAGCTCTCTCGCTGACAGAGCGTCGCGAAGATCGCCTAGGCCTCGCGGGCACAGCGTGAATCAATAGGGTAGGGCAATGGGCGCAAATCGACTGAATGCGGTTTCCGCGGGCGCACTCTGGTGTTTCGCGTGCGTTGCGCTCGCGGGGTGCCAACGAGAATCGGAGGCGCCCGAAGTGCCGGCCGATGACGGCGCGCTGAACGTCGTGCTGATTACGTTGGATACGACCCGCGCGGATGCGCTCGGCAGCTACGGACAACCGCGGCCCATCACTCCCAACCTCGATCGGATCGCTGCAGAGGGAACCCAATTCCTGCAGTGCGTGAGTTCCGCTCCGAGCACCTTGCCCTCGCATTCGACGCTTTTCACCGGTAAGCACCCCTTCGTCCACGGTGTGCGATCGAACGCCGGCTACGTGCTCTCCGACGAGAACATCACGCTCGCCGAAGTCTTACGCGATCACGGCTACCGGACTTCCGCGGAGGTCGCCGCGCGGGTCATCGGCGGACACACCCAGCTGGGCCAGGGCTTCGATCGCTATCACGATCTCGAATCCCACGACATCCAGCGCAAAACGATTCACGTGCAAGATGGCGAGGAGCAGAGAGCGATCGAGGTTGACGAGCGTGAGGCGGACGACATCACCAGATTTGGACTCCGATTCATCAAAGAGAATCGGAGCGAGAAATTCTTCCTGTGGCTTCACTATTTCGACGCCCACCAGCCCTACTCACCACCGGGGCGGTTCTACGAGACAAGTTCCGAAAGCCCCTACCACGGCGAAATTCAATACATCGATGAACAGATCGACCGGGTCTTGAAGCAGATCGATGGCCTGGGTCTTCGGGAGCGGACCCTCGTGGTGGTCACGGCCGATCACGGCGAGGCCCTGGGCGAGCACGGCGAGAAGACCCACGTGTACTTCGTCTACGACGGCACGATCCGCGTGCCACTGCTCTTTTGGGGTGCGACGGTACCGAAGGGGTTGAAGGTCGAATCCCTGGTCCGTACGCTGGATGTCACCCCGACGATTCTCGACATGCTCAAGCTGCCCCCGCTCGAGGATGTTCAGGGCACCTCGCTGCTTCCCCTTCTGAAAGGCGAGTCGCTCGATCTCGAACTCGTTGGCTACGGCGAGTCGCTCGAACCTCTGATCGTGTTCGGCGTGTCCGTGCTTCGATTCGTCCGCAAGGGCCAGTGGAAGTACATCCACAAAGTCAAACCGGAACTCTTCGATCTGACGAGCGATCCCGGCGAATTGGAAAATCTGTCGAGCGTCCACCCCGAAGTCGTCGAGCGACTGCGGGCGGAACTGACGGCGCTGATCGAAGAGGCGCCCGAACGGGCCTCCGGAGCGCGACGCGCGATCGACTCGGCGACCGCCGCCCAGCTCGAGGCGTTGGGATATATGGCTGCGGCGCCAATCAAGGCCCTTGGTGATGAAATGGCGCTGCTCGAAGTTTCTGGCGTCGATCCCACCGCGCTGGCCGACGACATGAATCTGGCCGCCACCGCCTCGGGGTTCAAGCTGACCCGTCAATTCAAGAAATCCGCCGCGAAGTATCGAGAGGTGATCGAGCGCAATCCCGACAGCGTTCCGCTCTTGATGAGATGGAATCACGTGCTCGGTGAGCTTGGCGAAGACGACGAGCGATTCGAGATCCTGACGAGGGTGATCGCACTTGCGCCCGAGACTGCCCCGGCCTATAGCGATCTCGCCCACATCGTCTTCAAGCGGGATGATCCCGCAGAGGCCGAACGGCTCCTCGCCGCTTCGCTGAGCATCGAGCCGTGTAGGGCGAGCCCGAGAGCGACGCTCGCCTACCTCGCCGCGCAGCGAAATGACCGTGGTCGACAGCTGCAATTGCTCAAGGAGGGCATCGATCGGTGCCCGCCGGAAGATGGCATCCTCAACAACTACGCGTACGCGCTCGCCACCAATCCCGATCAGAAGCATCGAGACGGCGCAGAGGCGCTGCGCATCGCCAAGCGGATCAGCCTGGGCGAGAACGGCAAGCGCCCCGACTACCTCGACACGCTCGCCTGCGCGTACGCGGAGGTCGGCGATTTTGCGAGCGCGGTTCGGGCTGGAGAGCGGGCGCTCGCGTTGCTCGACGCTGCGGACGATCCGAATTCGATCGAAGAATCGAAGGCGCACCTCGAGCAATTCAGAGCCGGACGACCCGTCCGCGAGCCGTAATTCGGCTTGCCCGAGAGCGGAACGGGGCGTCATTCCCGGTCGTGCCGCGTGTCGCCTTGCCGGGCTTTGCGCGATCGCCTCGATTCCGCGCCTCTGGCTTGAGGATCGGCGAGGGATCGGCTAATCCTCGGCACCCCAGGGGCTTCGCCCCGCGGTGGGGCCCGGCGGGTCCATTAAAAGAGCGGTTTTCCTCGGGGATGCCGGCCCCTCCAGGACGCCCCGGCTCCTTTCAGAATTCCTTAGGCCTCTAGCTTCTAGGGACGGCGATGGCATTGAATCGAAATCACGTCGCGATGTTCGCGCTGGTCGCGGTCTCCTGCTTTGTCGTGGGCTGCAGCGCTCGGGCCGACGAGAACGAACGCGGCGCAGATCTCTATCGACTTTGCGCGGCTTGTCACGGCGAAAGCGCAGCGGGGTACGAGGCCGTGGGTGCTCCGGCGATCGCGGGGTTGCCCCAGTGGTACCTGGAAGCCCAGCTGAAGCAATTCCGCGACGGAACGCGCGGGACCCACTTCGACGACATCATGGGGATGCGGATGAGGCCGATGGCGCGGATGCTCATGCGGGACGGGGACGTCGAGGCCGTTTCCGCTCACGTCGCGGCCATGCCGGTCGCCAGGCCAGCGCCCTCTCTGACGGGTGGTGACGCCGACAACGGCAAGGCGATCTACACGGCTACCTGCGTCGCGTGCCACGGCGCGGATGGGGTGGGAAACCAGGGGATGCTCGGTGCGGCCCCGCTCAACCATTCGAGCGATTGGTACCTGTTCAGACAGGTCGAGAATTTTCGAGCGGGTGTCCGCGGGGCCCGCGCCGGAGACCAGGGCGGGGCTCTGATGCGCCCCATGGTGTTGCAACTGGCCGACGAGCAGGCCATCAAGGATGTCGTCGCCTACATCATGACGCTTGCGAATTAGGGATCGGGAAACTCGCCATGGGTAAGGATTACACCGCGGAAGAGCTGGTTGGTAGGACGTTCTTCATCACGATGATCTGCGTGGGCCTGTTCATCGCAGCCGTCTTCCTCTTCATCCTCTAGGGACGAACGATGATCGATCGATACGTCGAGACGCTTTCCACATACGCGAAGGACATCGACAACCTCATCTTGTTGATCGGCGTCCTGGTCGGTTTCTGGTTCATCCTCTGCGAGGTGATCTTCTTCTACTTCATCATCCACTTCCGCGCGAAGGATGGAAAGCGCGCCGAGTACATCAGCGGCGAGGAGAAGAGCCACAAGCGCTGGATCAGCGCCCCGCACCTGCTCGTGCTGGTCTGCGACGTCTTCATCGTCGTCGGCGCCGTGAAGGTGTGGTACGAGGTCAAGCAGCAGCTGCCGGAGCCCTACGAGACGGTTCGGATCGTCGGCCAGCAGTGGGCGTGGAGCTTCGTGCATCCCGGCGCGGATCACGAACTCGGGACCGCCGACGACATCAAGACCGTCGACGAACTTCACGTCGAAGTCGGCAAGGTCTACCACTTCAAGCTCGAAGCGCGCGATGTGATCCACAGCTTCTCGGTGCCGGTCTTCCGGCTGAAGCAGGATGCCATCCCTGGCCGTGTGATCACCGGCTGGTTCGAACCGACCGGAACGGGCACATACGACATCCAGTGTGCCGAGATTTGCGGCATCGGTCACGGCGTGATGGTCGCCCGGATCGTCATTGAATCGCCCGAGCGGCACGCTGCCTGGGTGGCCGAACAGAGCCCGATCACTCTCGCGGCCGCGAACCGACCGTAGCCGGCTGTCGATGAGAAAACCCATGGCTGAGTCCATCCCCGCAGACGCGACGCACGGGCACGACGTCCACCACCACGCCGAGCAGAGCTTCTGGAGCAAGTACGTGTTCTCCACCGATCACAAGATGATTGCCATGCAGTACATGTTCACCGGCATGGCGATGGCGTTGATCGGCGGCTTCATGGCCTACGCCTTTCGGATGCAGCTCGCCTTTCCGGGGATCGAGGTTCCCGGGTACGGGACGGTGACGGCCACCGACTACAACGCGCTCGTCACCAACCACGGCACCATCATGATCTTCTGGGTCGCAATGCCGGTGTTGATCGCGGCTTTTGGGAACTTCCTCATTCCGCTCATGATCGGCTGTGACGACATGGTGTTTCCGAAGATCAATCGGCTCTCGTATCAGATCTTCCTGCTCAGCGCGATCGTCCTGATCAGCTCGTTCTTCGTTCCAGGGGGAGGCTTTGGCGGCGGCTGGACCGCCTATCCGCCGTTGTCCGCGAAGGGCGAGTACAACCTCACGTCGCTCGGGTCGTCCCTCTGGTTGGTGGCGGTCGCGCTCGAGTTCGTCGCCTTTCTGCTGGGAGGGATCAACTTCGTCACCACGGCCATGAACGCGCGCGCGCCGGGGATGAAGATGTTCGACATCCCGATCGTGGTCTGGCTGATCGTCGTCGCGAGCATCCTGTTCATGGCTTCCGTCGGCCCGCTGATCGCGGGCGCCGTCATGCTCTTCATGGATCAGAACATCGGCACGGCCTTCTTCGATCCCGACAAGGGAGGCGACCCGGTCCTCTGGCAGCATCTCTTCTGGTTCTTCGGCCACCCCGAGGTCTATGTCGTCCTGCTACCCGCGATGGGCATCACGGCCGAAATCATGTGCGTCTTCGCGCGCAAGAAGATGTTCGCCTACAAGACCTTCATCTACACGACCTTCGGAACCGGAGTGCTCAGCTTCACGGTCTGGGCCCACCATCAGTTCGTCGCGGGCATCGATCCGCGCATGGCGAACATCTTCACGGTCACGACGCTGCTGATCTCGATTCCGATCGCCGAGATGTGCTTCATCTACATCGCCACCCTATATGGCGGATCGATTCGCCTGACGACCCCGATGCTCTGGGCACTGGCGTTCGTCGCGGAGTTCTTGATCGGCGGCGTCACGGGGATCTTCCTGGGTGCGAGCGGTGCGGACATCTACTTCCACGATACCTATTTCGTGCTCGCACATTTCCACTACACGTTCTTCCCGATTGCGATCATCGGAACCTTCGCGGGCTTTACCTACTGGTTTCCAAAGATGTTCGGCAAGATGATGAACGAGACGCTGGGAAAGATTCACTTCTGGGGCACGATCATCCCCTTCAATGGCATCTTCATCCCGCTCTTCGTTCTCGGAGGAGCCGGGCAACACCGACGGATCTACAACTACCAGCATTTTCCGGACCTGGCGGGAGTCGAAATGCAGGACCTGCGCGTCTTTGCGACGGTGTCTCTGATCATCATGCTCGCCTTCCAACTGGTGTTCTTCTACAACTGCTTCATCAGCTGGCGAAAGAAGGAGAAGGACGCCGGAAAGAATCCCTGGAAAGCAAACACCCTCGAGTGGACCGCGGAATCGCCGCCGCCCCACGGGAACTGGCCCGAGTTGCCGACCGTCTACCGCGGCCCCTACGAGTACTCGGTTCCGGGTCGCGAAGAAGACTACTACCCCCAGAATGTTCCCGGCTGATTTCGCGGAAGGAATGCAATGAGACCGATCGCAAATACACGCATGGCCGCGGGGATCCCCACCGGTCGCTTGGCGGTCTGGTGGGTGGTCGCCTCCGAAATTGTCATCTTTGGCGGACTGCTGGCTTCCTACATCATGCACCGCATCGCGCATCCGGAGTGGGGCGATCAGGCTGCCAACACCAACGTCTGGTTGGGCGGCTTCAATACTTTCGTGCTGTTGACGTCCAGTCTCACGGCAGTGCTGAGCCACAAGGCCGCCACCGCCGGAAACGGACCGAAGGCCGCCAGACTGCTCTACGCGACGTGCCTCGGCGCCGTCATATTTGTGTGTGTCAAGGCGTTCGAGTGGACCACCGAGATCAGCCACGGCTACACGATCACATCGAGCACCTTCTGGTCGTTCTACTACACGGCTGCGGGCCTGCATGCGCTCCACGTGATCGCGGGGGCAATCATCATGCTGTTGGTCGCCGAGACCGCAAAGAAGAATCTCGAGCTTCACCGGGTCGAGCTGATCGGGATTTATTGGCACTTCGTCGATATCGTGTGGATCTTCCTCTTTCCCCTGCTCTACATCGCGAAGTAGAAGAAAGGTACCAACATGTCGGAACATGCTGAACACGCCGGAGACGAGACCAACTACGTCAAGATATGGGCGACCCTGCTCTGCCTGCTGATCGTGAGCATCCTCGGTCCCTTCCTGGGGATCAAGATCGTTACGCTGATCGCCGCCTTCGGGATCGCGATCGTCAAGGCGTATCTGGTCGCCAAATACTTCATGCACCTGAACGTCGAGCCGCGCTACGCGGTCTATTTATTGACGACGATGCTGGTCTTAGTGCTGCTCTTCTTCGCGGGGACTGCGCCCGACGTCATGAAGCACGAGGGAACCAACTGGGTCAAACCCGTGGTCCATGTGGAAACCCACGCTCCCGCGCAGCACTGATCCGAGGAGTCTCCCGATGATGCCGAGGTCCATCGCGTCGCTCCGAGTCATTTCCGATTCGAGACCGCGCGCAATTCTGCCCAGCCCGATCCTCGGAATGTTGATCTTCGTGATTGCGGAGATGATGATGTTCGCCGGGTTGATGAGCGCATTTTCGATCGTCAAGGCGGGTGCGCTCGGGTGGCCGCCTCCCGGCCAGCCCAGGCTACCCGTCGAAGCCACCGCGTTCAATACCGCCGTGCTGCTCGCGAGCGCGGCCTTTCTCTATGTCGCCAACCGCACCTACGCGCGCAACCGCAACCTCGCAAAACGACCGCTCTTCACCGCGATGGGGCTCGGCGTGTTCTTTGTTTCATTTCAGGGGTACGAGTGGGTCTCGCTGATTCGTCAGGGGCTCACGCTCACTTCCAGCAATCACGGCAGCTTCTTCTACCTGATCGTCGGGATGCACGGCCTCCACGCGATCGCTGGATTGTCGGTCCTCGGCTGGGCTGCGCTCCAACTCTCGCGAGGGAGACTCGCACCCAGCAGTTTTGCCGCCACCCAGGTCTTCTGGTATTTCGTGGTGGGATTGTGGCCCGTGCTCTATTTCATGGTGTATCTGTGATTGGGATGAAGCTCACTCTTGCGGTGATGATCTCGACGGCGGTCTTGCTCGTGCCGCGGATCGCCGCCGCTTGCGCAGTTTGTTTTACCGGGCGCGCAGATGAAACGCGTATCGCTTTCATCGCAACCACGGGATTGATGACGGCACTCCCGTTACTGCTGATCGGATCTCTGGTCTGGTGGCTACGCAGACGCGCTCAGCAGATCCGGGACGAGCACGAATGAGCATCACCCACCATCGGCGGAGTCCTTCGCGGGCCTTCGCCCCTGGATCAGCCGATTGCGAATCTCCGCCCGCTGCGCTTCGTCGACCTCCGGGGGGAGTGAGTCGATCAGCTCGACTCCCGCACGCACGAGCCGGGTGATACGGCGCCGATTGCTGAGAGAGTCCAATAGTTGGAGCGCGCCTTCGCTTTGGTTTGCAACGGCGAAGGCCTGTGCGCCGACGATCAGATCCTCTGGGAGTGCGCCGCTGCGAAGGAAATCGCGGGCGATCTCCACGGCCTCAGCGTGCAACACGGGGTCGTGACTCGCGGTGCGCCATTGGACGCGCAGTCGCTGAGCATCCTGGTAGGCGGGATCGAACCATTCGGCGGATGCGAGTTCGGGCTCGAGTTCGCGCAATGCCGGCCATTCGCCTGCAGCTGCCAGGCGCCAGCCCGAGATGGTTGCTGATGCCGCTCCCTCTAGTGGTTCGGACAACTCGAGCACTTCCAGGTCGTTCGCTTCGACAGCGTGTCTTCGTGTCGCCAGAAGCCCGAAGCGCGCCGACTGAGAGGTCGGATCGCGCTCGAGCGCGGCGCGGAAGTGCGCAGCCGCACGGCCTGGGGATTGGTTGCTGATCGCCCAGCCCAGATTCGTCATCCGCTGCGTCGAATCCCGTTGACTTTTCGCCAGGTTCACTGCGCGCGCCAATTCCTTCCTCGCCGCCAGGCGTCGCACCAGATAAGTGGTCTTCAATTCGGCTGCGATCGAAGGAAGCGGGTCGAACTGCGACAGGATCTGGTTGGCTCGCCGGGGGCGGAGCGCCTCGCTGCCAAGTCCCGCCGATCGCGTCGCCAATTGATTGCGATCATCTGTGTTGATATCAGCGCCTGCGGAGAAACGCTGCGCGCCCTCCAGATCCAGGCTCCAAGCGGCGATCAAATCTTCGGTCTTCCGCAGGCCGTAGCGCGAATAGCTCGACGGAGATGCTGCAAGCGCAAGCGCTGGTGTCATCACGGGATCGAACTCCGCGTTCGATGCCGCGAAGAGAACGGATCCCACTACGGGCCGGAAGACCGCTATCTCCGGAAAGACCTCGAGCAGTGTCGCCACGATGCTCCGCAGTAGGGGCTCGTCGACAAAGGAGAGTCCTATCCACTGCACGAAAACGCCACCCGGTTCGAGGTGGTCCGAGACGAGCGAGAAGAACTCTCGGGTGTAGAGATGAGATGCGCCGGCCGTCCACGGATGAGATGGCTGGGAGACGATCGCGTCGAATCGGGCATCCGTGAGCATCAGAGCACCGCGCGCGTCGTTGACCACCAGCTGCACCCGCGGATCGGATATTGGAGAAAAACCGCGCAGCGCCTCGAGTTTGTGATGTGCGTGCACCACCTCGCGCTCCAATTCGATCACGTGGATCCTCTCGATCGAGGAAGGGACCGCCTCGATCGATAGTCCGCCCCCCAAGCCGATCATCAACATGGAGCGCGCGTACGGGCGTAACAAAGCGGGCAGCATCCCCAACCAACGCGCGGTGATGAAGCGTTCGGGTGTTGGACTGTCTCGTTGGATGGTCGATTCGGGCTGGCCATTCGTGACAAGTCGCCAGCCATCACCCTCGTCAAAGAGCAACACCGTCGACGAGCGGCCCACTTCGTAGTAGGCGATTTCGCCCTGCCAATTGGATGCGTTCGAACTGTTGTACCGCAACACCGCCCACGGGGTTGCTGGGGGGAGAATGACGAGCACAGCGAGGCATGCTGCCGCCGCGCCGGCCACGACCCGCAATGCGGGGCGTGTGAGACCTGCGGTCGCGAGTGCCAGAAACAGGTTGAGGCCGGCAGCGAGGCAGATGGTTCCCGCAAAGCGCAGGGACGTCAGCAGCACGAAGCCAGTTGCGAGTGCTCCGCTGATCGCGCCTACGGTATTCCAGGCGTAAACGCGTGCAGCTGCGGGCCCTGCTTCCGATTCGTGCCTTGCAAAAAGACGCACTGCAAACGGGAAGGTCGCGCCCACGCAAAGCGCACCCGGGAGCAAACCCAACGCTGCAATCAACGCATTGGCGGTGAGAGAGCCCGCGCGACCCGCCCCGAGTCCTTGCGCGAGTTCAGGCATTCGGTTGGCGAGCGAGAAGGCGATCAACGATAGCGTTGCGGCTCCGATCTGCGCCCACGCAAAGCCGTGCGCGGCCCGGACAGGGTCGCGCGCGAAGCGAGCTGCCGCGGCGCTTCCGATCGCTATGCCGAGCAGGAAACTCGCCAACATCGTTGCGAGCCCCTGGATGCTGCCGCCGAGCAACATGCCCAACAGGCGAATCCAGACCACCTCATAGGTGAAGGAAGCGAAGCCCGAGAGTGCAATCAGTGGCAGGATCCAGTGGAAGCGGACTGAGGGGGCCGACGTCGACGGAGCGAGTTCGGGGAGGGGTGCCGAGCGGCGCGCGAGTAGGGCAGCGGCTCCAAAGACCAGCGCGTTCGTAGCAGCTCCAACATACACTGTCGTACGTAAACCCAGCGCCGGCAAGAGTACGAAGCCAGCCGCGACGGCCCCTACCACGGCCCCCACGGTGTTGACGGAGTAGAGCACGCCGACCCGACGGCCGATTTCACTTTCTCGCCGCACCGCGTATCGCGCGAGCAGCGGCAGGGTCGCGCCCATCAAGCCGGTCGGAATCATCAGGATCGCAAAGGAACACGCCACGTAGAAGAGCGAGCCAGCGACGCTCGCTTCGTCGGGTGGTGCACTCTGGCCACCCGCGATCGCCGTATGGAGCCACATCGCCGCGCGGATTCCCCACGGAACCGCGAGTGCACTCGCCGCGATGCCCAACTCGAGCAATCCATAGACGAGAATCGGTCGGCGAACACGCGAGACGAGGCGAGCGGCCACGGCCGCGCCGGCGGCCAGGCCGCCCATGTAGGCTGCCAGCACGCTCACCACCGCGAATTCCGAGGTGCCGAATACGAACGCGAACTCGCGCGCCCATGCGGTTTCGTAGAGCAGGGCCGCGAAACCGGAGAGGAAGAAGCAGAGCAGGAGCAGAATGAAGCGGAGGTCGATCCTCATGATTTTCACATCTCCGCCAGAACTCGTTGCCCGTGATTCTCAACTCGCCGTGGTTTTATAGCTCGCCTGGCGGGCAATGGGCGGTATTCTACGGAACCCCACAATCCTGGAGCGTTCGCCATGGCGCAAGAGTTCACGCCCCTGATCACGATCGGCCCCCGCGTGCGTAAATCGCCGTTCTTCGAGGCCACCAGGCGCTACGGGGTGAAGTCCTTCACGATCTACAACCACATGTACATGCCGACAAGTTATTCAACCCCAGAGAACGAATACTGGAGTCTCGTCAACGACGTGACGCTCTGGGACGTTTCCAGTGAGCGCCAGATCGAGATTACGGGCCCCGATGCGGCCCGCTTCGTGCAGTACCTCACACCGCGCAACCTCTCGAAATGCCGCGTCGGTCGCTGCCTCTACGTCGTGCTCTGCGGAGAGGACGGGGGGATCATCAACGACGCCGTGCTGCTCCGGCTTGCTGAGAACCAATTCTGGCTCTCCCCGGGAGACGGCGATGTGTTGCTCTGGGCGCAGGGCGCCGCGATCCACAGCGGCATGCGGGTTGCGATCGCGGAGCCCGATGTGTCTCCGCTACAGCTACAAGGTCCCAAGTCTCCCGATGTCGCAAAGGCGCTCTTCGGCGATTGGGCGCTCGATCTCGCCTACTACGAATTGCGGGAGACGCGGCTCGGAGACATTCCTGTGGTACTCGCGCGGACGGGGTGGAGCGGCGAGATCGGCTTTGAGATCTACCTCCGCGATGGCCAGCGCGGCGACGAACTCTGGGAACTCGTGATGGCGGCCGGCAAACCCTACAACATCGCGCCGATCACGCCCTCGGCGATCCGCAGCGTCGAGGGACGCATCCTTTCCCACGGATCGGATATCACGCGCAATGACAATCCGTTCACCGTCGGGTTGGATCGGCTGGTCGATCTCGATCAGGAAGCGGATTTCATCGGCAAGCAGGCGCTGAAGCGCATTCAGCAGGAGGGCGTGAAGCGCAGACTGGTGGCGGTTGAGATTGGCGGAGAACCCATCGCGGGTGGCAATCAGCACTTCTGGCCGGTCTACGCGGGTGACGACGTCGTCGGACACGTCACGCGATGCGTCTACTCACCGCGGCTCGACAAGAACATCGGCTTTGCGAACGTCTCCGCCGACCAGGCAGGGTTCGGTACCGAGCTCAGCCTCGACGCACCCGACGGACGCCGCGCAGCGAAGGTGGTTCCCGCTCCGTTCATCGAATCCAAGAAGAAAATCTAGCCGCGGTTCAGGCGCGCCCTTTCAGCATCAGATTCCAGTAGAACCACGGAAGGCCGTACTTCTTGAGCAGCCACATGTCGTAGCGCTCCTTCATCGTGTTGATCAGCGGGATCGAGGGCGTCGGCTTCTTGGTGTAATCGAATTCAGCCAACAGCACAGAGCGGTAGGAGGTGACCAGCGGGCACGCCCCGTAGCCATCGTAACGGGCGTTCGAATTCCGCCCCGACATCTCCGCGAGCAGATTTTCGACCGCGACGGGTGCCTGGCTCCTCACCGCAGCACCGGTTTTCGTGTTCGGGGTGGTGGTGGCGTCTCCGAGCGCGAAGACGTTCGGGTACTTCGTGTGGCGGAGCGTGTGCTGGTCGACGTCGATCCATCCTCCCGCACCGGCGAGTGGGCTGCTCTTGATGAAGTCGGGCGCGCTCTGCGGCGGCACCGCGTGCAGGAAGTCGTAGTGGACGCTCACTTCCCGCGTACCTTCTCCGTCGGGAACTTCGAAGGTCGCATCGCGTCGGTCCGCGTCTACGCGCACGAGGTTGTGGTTGAAGCGGGCATCGATCCCGTAGCGGTGAACGACTTTGTTGAGGATCGCGGAGTATTCGGGCACGGCGAACATCGAGGGTGTCGCGGTGCCGAAGATGACCTGGGTCTTGTCGAGCAAATCGCGCTGACGAAAGTAGTCGCAAGCCATGTACATGATCTTCTGCGGCGCACCGGCGCATTTGATTGGCATCTGTGGACAGGTAAACAGCGCGGTTCCGCCTTGGATCCGTTGAAGGCACTGCCAGGTCTTGGTGGTGAGCGCGAACTCGTAGTTGCTCGACGCATAAGGGGTCTCGAGCGCTTCGCGGAGGCCTGGAATTCGATCCCAATCAAGCTGGATTCCAGGTGCAGCAACCAAGAATTCGTAACCGATTTCGCCTGACGACTCAGTGGTGACGCGCTGTCTTTCAGCGTCGATGGTCGTGACCCGATCCCGGATCCAGCGGACCCCGTTCGGGATCACGCGATTCGTGGGTCGAACCGTTGCTTCCGCAGAGTACGCGCCTCCCCCGACGAGCGTCCAGGCCGGTTGGTAGTAGTGGTTCGCCGAGGGTTCGATCACGGAGACATCGTCTTGGCCGGCGCGGCGCAAACGCGCCGCCACGCTGATTCCGGCGCTACCGCCTCCGATGATCAAGATCTTGTGATGAACTGCGCCATTCGAGGCGCTGATCGATTGCGGACTGCTCATGAAGGATCTCCGTTCTTCCAGAATGCGCCCGAAGTCTTGGGGGGTTGGGGTTGTTCGGTGCGGGATTTTCCGATCATCGAGATCACTCCGTCTCCAGCCTGTTTTCAGCCAATGAAGTGGCGGGAGGCATCAGAGAGGGGCTCAACGGCGCGCGGCGAAAACTCGATCGTGTTGGCGCGTAATGGGCCGCCAAATAGTCGAGGATCTGCGCCTCGGTCTCCGTAGGAAACGTCCAGAGGTTCTGGGTCCGCTGCATCCATCGGATCATTTCGAGCCAGGTTTCGCGATCGGCTCGCGTCTGCACCACGAGTTTCGCCGAGTGGCACGGGGTGCAGTTCGCCTTGACGATCTCCCAATGTTCATCAATGACGAAGCGGGTTTCCGGATCGAGCGCTCTTTCGTCCGCATCAGCCAAGGATGCCGCGAATAGCAGTACCGCTGTAGTCCAGAAGAACCCTTTCGAAGCAGCTCTCATTTCATGACTCTTGCTGAGATTCGATGCGTCGCGTTGTTGAGGTAACCCTTCGGATTCCAACCGGGAACGATCATGGGCTGTTCGCGGCCGGCCGAGTCCGTCGCCCGAACCCAGACTTCGTAGTAGCCCTGCGACGGGAATCGGACTTCTGCCTGCCATCGCTGCCACGCCAGACGATTGGGCGGTTTGGCAAGCTTGCTCCGCTGCCAGGTCTTCCCGTAGTCGGTCGAGACATCGACGCGCGCGACCGCACGCTCGCCCGCCCATGCGTGCCCACGAAGTGCGAGGGGCTCGCCGATCGGGTGCACGAGGCCCGACTTCGGGAAGGTGATGAGCGATTTCACCGGCATCGAATCGATGATGCACATATCCGCATCGGAGACTTCGCTTCCCGGTGCGACGGGTCTGCAGGGAACCCGATAGGATTTTCCGCCCATTTTGGGGCCGTCGTGCACGCGGTCTCGTACGACAATTCGGCGCAGCCACTTCCCCGATGTCGAACCCGGAAATCCACCGCAGACCAACCGCAGCGGATGGCCGTGTAGGAGCGGAATGTCTGCGCCGTTCATCGCCCAGGCGACGAGTGTTTCGTCCTGCAGGGCTTTGGCGATCGGAACACCGCGCGAGATCGGGATCTTCCCCGGTTCTCCGCTGATGTGGCGATCCGCACCGTAGTAGGCGACGTAAACGGCCTCGGAAGTCACCCCGCTCGCTTCGAGAAGCTCGCGTAGACGCACTCCCGTCCACTCCGGACAGCCCACCGCACCGGTGGTCCATTGGTTGCCGCGCGCCGGCGGAACGAATTCGCTTCTTCCGTTGCCAGCGCACTCGAGCTGTAGTCGATACGTGTGGTGCCGGAATTCTTTCTTCAACCGTGCGATCGAGAATTCCTTCTGCTCGCGGGTGGCCTCTCCTTCGATGCGGAGTGTCCACGAAGCGACGTCGATCGCTTCCGGTGGAAGCCCATTATTTCGTACGAACAGGCGGGAGGCCGGCGTTACGTCATCGTCCAGCAGATGGGCCGGCGTCTCTGCATTGAGCGGTCGGTCGTTGAGAACCACGAGCCCGGGTTCCTTGCCCGGGATTTTGAAACTCTTATGGGTGGCCGCGAACGCAGCGGGAATGACGCCGCCAGGCATCCACTCGGAAAATGCGATCGAACCTCCGAGAGCCGCCGCCAGTGCGGCCCGGCCCGAGCCCGCCAGAAAACCCCGTCGACTGATCGGTTCTGAGCGCCGCCCCCAGATCTTCGCATCCGCGGCTTCCGGATCATCATCGTATAGTTCCCAGATTCCGCGAAATGTCGTTCCCATGTCTTCCCAACTACGGTCAGAGGGCCTCTGTCAGTCTCGAAGCGAGTAGATGAATCAGTCCGGCTGAAACGCCGCCGACAATCAGTGCGGCGGCCAGACCTGCGGCGAGCGGTTTCAGTCCGAGGCTGCGCAGCCGCTTGAGGTTGGTGCCCAGGCCGACAGATGCCATCGCCATGGTGAGGCACCAGGACGAGAGCGTCGTAATGAATGCGATGCTGGATTTCCACTGCGCGTCGGTGAGAAGGCCCGCAAAAGGCGCATCGCCGAGGTCTCCGATCGTGCGCAACAGTGCCATCGCGACGAAGCCGAAGACGAAAAGCGGAATCATCTGGTTGAGCTTCGGTTTCCGGGCCGCGTTCTGCTCCGAGCCCGATCGGTGATAGAGGATCGTCATGAGCGGGATCACCGCAACCATGAAGAGATTGCGGACCAGTTTGGTGACCGTCGCGGTGTCGAGGGCCTCTGGAGCCGCGTACTGCTGCGCGTAGAGCAATCCGGCTCCCACCACCTGCGCGGTGTCATGGATCGCGGTTCCCAGGAAGAAGCCCACGAGGTCTGGATTTCTGCCGAAGATGCTATGCGCGATGAACGGATAGGTGACGAGCGCGATGAGTCCGAAGACCGTGATCGTTCCGACCGCGTAACTGGTCTCATCCTCGTTCGCGTCAATGACCGGAGCGGTGGCGACGATGGCCGTGTTTCCGCAGATTGCGGTGCCGACGGCGATGAGCGTTCCGAGTCGCCGCGGAAGGCCGACCGCGCGGCTGATCCAAGTCACCAGCAGCAATGCCGAGGTGATGCAGCCGATCACGATGGGCAGGGCGAAAAGCCCGATGCTTCCGACGGCGCCGAGGCTCAAGCGGATCCCGAGGAGTACGACACCCACGCGTAGGATCCGCTTCAGACAGATTTGAACACCGGCTTCGTAGACCGACGGAAGTCCAACCGTGTTTCGGACCGCCAGCCCAAGCACAATGGCGAGCAGGATCGGACTGATCGGGCTTCGTTCGACGCCGAACCACTCGACGCCGATCAGCTGGGATCCCGCCCGGCCGACGATCGCCAGCCCCAGCGCGATGGCGAGCCCTGGCAGCAACGCGCCCAGCATCGCGAAGAGTTCGTTTCCGCGGGCCTGCCATGGCGCCCGTCCGGCGCGCTCGTCGATCGTTTCGGACGGGCCCATCCATTCGGGGATCCCCTCCATGCCGCCCGCCCAGCGCCATAGTTCGGGGTGGTTGTAGATGTCGAGCGGCGCCGGGGAAGGTGCGGACATCGATCAAATCCCCATTCCCATCCAGATTTCCGCGTCCTGGCGTCCCTGCGCTTCCATCACGCTGGCGACCGAGCTCGCCGTGGACGGGGAGGGTTGGGAAGTTGGCGCCGGAATCGGCGCTGCCAGAAGTCCACACTCCAGGTTGGCGGGCACCGCGACGTCGATCCTCTTCGGATACGCGAGGTCGAGCCGATCCACGATCGCGACGAAGTCCGCTTCCGACTTGTCGAGTCCCAGGCGCGGATTGAAGCGCTTCTCCTCACCCACGGTGGTCACCATGCGACCTTTGTAGTCGTGCCCCGGGAAGAGAAGCGTCTCGTCGGGGAGCGAAAAGATCTTGTTTCGAACGGAGTCGAAGAGGGCGGCGGCGTCACCCTGTTGAAAATCGGTGCGCCCGCAACCGCGTATCAAGAGCGCGTCTCCTGTAAACGCCATGCCCTGTTCTCGACATAGATAAGTGACGCAACCACCAGTGTGCCCCGGCGTCGAGCAGACCTCGAGGGTCGCCGATCCGAATCGAACGACGTCTCCGTCCTCGAATTCGATATCCGCAGCTTTCACGCCTGCCGCAGCACTTACGGCCACCCGGGATCCCTGTTCTCTTCGAAAGAGGTCCGCAGCGGTGATGTGGTCCGCGTGTACGTGGGTTTCGAGCGTGTAGCGTAGGGTAAGGTCGAGTTCCCGGAGAAGCGTCCGATCGCGATCGAATTGCTCGAGTACCGAGTCGATCAGGACGGCCTCGCGCGTCGACTCGTCGGCGAGCAGATAGGTCAGGGTAGACGTCTCCGGGTCGATGAACTGCCGAAAGATCACGCGGCCTCCTGCGCACAGGGGCGCCACGGCTCCTGCGTGGGGATTCGTAGAATGACACAACCAGGTAGATATGTAGATATAATTGTATTGATATCCGGTTAAAAGGCGAATACGGTACAGCGACGATGGCAAGGAAACGCGCCCGACATCCCGTCTTGTCCCCCCAGGCTCTAGAACTGCTTTCGGCGCGTTTTCGTGCGCTCGGCGATCCCACGCGACTTCGGATCCTCAATACCCTGATGCAAGGGGAGTGTTGTGTCGGCGATCTGGTCGAATCGACAGGCCTCGAGCAACCGTGCGTGTCGAGGCATCTCATCGTGTTGCGCCGAGAGGGCATTCTCTCGCGGCGGGCCGAGGGGAATCGCGCCTATTACCGCATCGAAGATACAACGGTGACGCGGCTGTTCGGGCTGGTATGCGGTGGGCTCAGCGAGAGGCTCTCCGAGGAATTGGATGCCCTTCCCGACTACCGGGGCTGGCGAGGTGCCGGCATCTAGATCCGAAGCGTATGCTGTATTCAACATACAACATATAACCGGTGTTTTATCGACCGCAGTCGATCCAGTCGACGTCGGATTGGATGCGCCGCATCGACCTGTCACAAGCGGCTGCGGTTGAGTACCTCGCAGAATTCGCGTTGGAGTCCCCGCGCGCTACGGACTTCATCGCCGAGATCCTGGTGGACGTCGCGCCTCGGACCAAAAGCCGGCCAGTTCGGAAGCCCTGCCCCGTTCGGATCGCCGGTCTTCGCGAACTGGGTCCAATACGCGACCATGGTGTCGGTGAGCGTTCGGTCCACTTCGTCGGCTGGAAGCCACGCATCCGCGGTGTCGAACACGTAGGGGATCTCGGCACCGTGGTAGGCGAGCAGCTTCTCGCCGTCGGGGCGGACGCGGGAAAAGCGATAGACGTAGACGCGATCGGTGAGCCCGCGCTGCGCGTCTGCGATCGCGAGCGACGGGCAGTGGAAATCGGCGCCGCCGGTCAGCAGGTCGAGCTTTGCCGCGACGTCTCCACTGACCGCCTTGTTCAACGCGACGAGTACTTCGGCGCGATGTCCTTCCCGGACCCTCTGCTTCAAGGCTGCGTGCAGCTGTTTTTCGTTCACCGGCTGTGTCAGATACATCAGCCATTCGTTGGCATTCGAGCCGATCACGATCTCGGCGGGGTTCTGCTCCCCTGCTTCGAAGATCTCGGCGGCAGGCTTGGGGAGAAGCCACCCATCGACGACCGCGCGGGTGAAGCCGCCGGGGGCGGCACCCGGCACCGCAGCGACGATCTCCTGCCAGGACAGCGCGCGCATCCTTTCGAGCTGTCCCGGGCCGTCGCCAACTCCTAGAGCCGACATGAGCTTTACCCCGAGCACCGCGTCGTCACTGACGGTCGCGGTGTTGTGGAGCGGGTAGCCTCCGCTCTGGATGATGGCGCGCCGGAACAGACCGCTGGCGAGTGGGGACGCGATCAAGGTGCCGATATCCGCGGCTCCAGCGGACTCTCCGAATACCGTGACCCGGTCGGGATCTCCGCCGAAACTCGCGATGTTGTCGCGCACCCATTCGAGCGCCGCGATCTGGTCGAGCAGTCCATAATTCCCGGACACCGTGCGGTCGGATTCTGCGGTCAGTGCCGGGTGAGCCATGAAGCCCAGCGCACCGAGTCGATAATTGATCGAAACGACCACGACGCCGCGTTTTGCGAGATTGTGTCCGAGGTAATTGGGTTCGTGAGAGAACCCGTTGATGTTGCCGCCCCCATGGATCCAGACCATCACGGGTTTGGGTGTGTCGCCGCTGAGGTTTCGGGACCAGAGGTTTAGATAGAGGCAGTCTTCCTGGATATCCGTCAGATCGGCAATCGCATCGGGCGATCGCCCGAATTTCCGCGCGACATCGCGATACCAGTCGGGATTCCCCTGCAGTTGCGGGCACGCGGATCCAAAGCGCGAAGCGCCCTGGTGGCCCGCACGAGGCACGTGCGGCTTGGGCGGGCGCCAGCGCAGTTCGCCAGTCGGAGGGGCCGCGTAGGGAATCCCACGAAAAACGGCCGTCTTGACGTCTCCGTCCAGATGCACACCGATGAGGATTTCCGCGCCGGCTTCGACGCTGGGCGGTCTGAGTGCGGTATTTGCACAGCCTGCGATCGAACCCAGCAGCAGGGCGAGAAGCGACGCCAGTCGGGCGCGCCTGATCGATGCTGAAGCGCTCTTGCGGCGATCGGTTGCAGCTGGATCAGACATCCATCACCGCCTCTATGTCGGGGTCCAATTTTGGTTGTTGCGAGAGCAACGAAATTCCAAAGAAGAGCACGATCGAGAGTATCATCGCGATCGTGCCGCCGTGAATACCGTGGGGAATCTCGATGTCGAAGAGTTCGATCCAGAAGTTCACGACGAGGCTGACCGCGATCGCGACATTAGCGGCCAACGCGCTTGCGCGCTTCCAGTTGAAACCGATCGCCACGGTCGGAACCAGCGCGGCCGCGAAGGTCCCCCAGCCAAATGCCCCGAGCAGCGCGATGAGGCGCGCATTCATGTAGTGGGAGTACAGCGCGAACGCGGCGGCTGCGACTCCGATCGCGACGGTCGCGATTCGCGCCCAGTAGAGTTCACGCATCAAGGAGCGGCCCCGGAAGGCGCGCGGAATGTCGTGGACGATAGCGGCTGCGCCGATGTTGAGGAACGAATCTGCAGTCGACATGATGGCTGCGAATAGGCCCGCGAAGACGACGCCTGCGAGGACCGGGTGCGCGTACGCTTGCAGAAATGCCGGTGCTGCGGCGTCAGCCGTCGCGAGCGCGGGATGTGCGCCCTGCAAGACGAGCGCGCGCATCACCAGCCCGATGCTGATCCAGAGCAGCGCTGAGATCGTGTAGCTGATGATGCTCACGGGCAGAATACGGCGCGCATCCCGCACGTTCTTGTTCATCATGTACTTGGTGACGACATGGGGCTGCCCGACGCCTCCCACCGCGAACATGAAAAACCAGGACAGGCATCCCATCATTCCGAGGGTGCCCCACGGCCCGATCGACTCGGGGTCATCGGCGTGCAGTACCGCGACCGCACCAGCCGCTCCTCCGTCGATCGCGAAGAGTGCGGTGGCGAAGACGAGCAGGGATGAGACCACCATGACCGTGCCCTGAAGGAGGTCGGTGTATACCGATGCAATGATGCCGCCGGTCACACAATAGAATATGAGCACCGCAGCCGAGATTGCCACGCACGCAACCATGCTCGTGTCGCCAAAACCGGCGCTGCGCTCGAGTATGCTCTGCAGGACCATCGCCATCGCGAGGATCTGTGTCGCGAGATACCCCATCACGCCGAGCAGGATCGCCAGCGCCGTCAGAAACCGGCTGGCCTCGCTCCGGTAACGCGCCGCAACGGCATCCGGCAGCGAGATCGTGTCGCGCGCTTGGGCGAACAACCGAAGCCGCTTGGCGAGCAAGGAGAAGGAGATCGTGAAACCGATCGCGCTCGAGATCACGATCCAGACGGAACTCATGCCCATCGCGTAAACGAGCCCGGGCCCTCCGACGAACGCGAAGCCCGAAAGCGTGCTCGAAAACACCGCCATCCCGGCTACGAACACGCCGAGGTTGCGTCCGGCCATGAAGAAGTCGCGCGCCGAGTGCGTTCGCCGCAGCGCCCAGAGTCCAAATCCGATGCAAGCGGCCATGTAGATCGCCAACGAAGCGAGGATGATCGGGTTGCGCAGCTCCTCCATCAGCGGTCGGTTTCCTCGTTGGGCGATTCCGATTGGGCCCGCAGGCGCGCGAGGGTGCGCTCGAGTTCCGCGAGATCTTCGGGCGTGGCGATCCAGCGATCGAAGCCGACGACGTAATAAAGGGTGAAGAGTATGGGGCAGGGCCAGAGCGCAAAGAGCATCCACGCGGTGGGCGCCGGAAATCCGAGGAAGAGCACGGGGTCTCCGCCATTTGCGTAGCTACGGTACGCGACCACCAGGGCGGTCCAGATGGCGAGGTAGAACAGGGATGCCGCGATCAGTGGGACTCCCAGGCCGCGCAAGCCCCGCCGGCTGCGCGCGCCCAACGCGAGCAGCGCGGCGAAGAAGGCGATCTGGAGCGCGCCGAAGCTCCAACCGATCCACAGCAAACCGGCATCGGGCTTGGCGTCGATCCCGCTTTGCTGCATGGCCGCGAACTCGGGGTGGTCGACGCCCTGCCCCTGCGGTTGTTCGGGCCAGTTGACCGCTGCCACGAGAATGGCCGCGAGGCCCAGCGCGATGACGAAGACGACGCCCCAGGTCTTCATGCGCTAATTCGCATATTCGTCAAACCGATCGGGCGCAACGGGTGTTCGTCGCACGTCACTGGAGTGTCACTCGGGCTCGCGCTCCTTGCGGGCCGCGAGGGCTCCGGCCAGGAGCACCGCCGGCAGGGAGAAGAGCAGTGCGATGCGCGGCCGGCCGGCGTCTACCACGACGAATACGGGTTCGCCGTGGACCAGGAGGGTAGATTCGATTCGCCCGCCCCAGTAAACGAGCACGCCGATCAGGCCGAAAAACGCCGTGGCCAGGACGAGCATGAACCAGGATATGAACGTGAGTCGCTTGCCTGCCACTCCCGCGATTCCCTCCGGCCGGCCCCGTCTGCGTGGGCTGATCCTAACAGTTCGCAGGATCCGGCGAGCAAAAATCCCGCCATGAGCGGCTGCGGGGGTGTTAGGATTCCCTCCACAACTTCTTGACGGAGGAGTTCCCCACCATGTCGATCCACCGCCCCCCTAGGATCTCCGATCTTGCAGCGGGTGCCCTCGCTGTGTGGTTTGCGTTGCTTGGATTTGCGGGCTCAGCGATTGCCGATGAGACCTGTCAATCCCCCTACCTGCCAAAGATCACCGGGCAGGAAGACTTCGTCTACGTCTGGACGCTCGGCATCGAGGGCGTCGGTGATGGCTCCGACAAACTCGTCACGGTCGGAGCCAACCCCGCGCGCTCCGACTACGGCAAGGTCGCCTCGAGCCTCTCGGTTGGCGGCCGCCACGAGGCGCATCACGGCGGCTTTACGGATGACCGCAGGCAGCTCTGGTTGGGCGGTCTCGCCGACAGTGTGATCTACATCTTCGACGTCGCGACCGATCCCTCCAAGCCCAAGCTCGTGAAGACGATCGACGATTTCGTCGAGAAGTCCGGCGGTGTGGTGGGCCCCCATACCTTCTACGCGCTGCCGGGTCGAATGCTGATCAGCGGCCTGTCGAACAGCAACGACATGGGCGGCAAGACCGGGATGGTCGAATACAACAACGGCGGCGAATACATCCGCACGATCTGGATGCCCGAGGGGGCTGTCTACGGATACGACGTCCGGGTGAAGAAGGAACTCAATCGCATGCTGACTTCTTCGTTTACCGGATACAACAACTACATGCGCAAGCTCTCAGATTTGCTGGGAGACGCCGAGGCGATGAAGAACTTCGGCAACACGATGGTCGTCTGGGACTACCACACGCGAAAGCCGCTTCAGACGCTGGAGGTGCCGGGGGCGCCGTTGGAAATCCGCTGGGCGTTGGATCCCGATCACCACTACGCGTTTACGAGCACGGCATTGACCTCGAAGCTCTGGGGGATCTTCCGCAAGGACGACGGGACTTTCGAGGCCGTCGAGCTCGCCGATATCGGCGACCCGGCGAAGATTCCGCTTCCGGTAGACATCTCGCTGTCCGCCGACGATCGCTTCCTCTTCGTGGACAGCTTCATGGACGGTATGCTTCGGGTGTTCGACGTGTCCGAGCCGCGCAAGGCGCACGTGGTCTACGAAAAGAAGATCGGCGGACAAGTGAACATGGTCTCGCAGTCGTGGGATGGGAAGCGCCTGTACTTCACGGCGTCGCTGCTCGCAAATTGGGACGGCACGGCCGGCTCGGATCCGCAATTCCTCAAGGCCTACAATTGGAACGGCGTGGAGCTGACGCCGGCCTTCGAAGTGGACTTCCTCGCGGAGAAGCTCGGACGTCCGCACATCATGAACTTTGGCCAGATGGACTTCTACAAGGGTCGCGTCGCGCGTGTGTCGTTGAACCCATAGTGCTGCGCACTCGATTCAACGGAGGTCAACAGGCAGCTCCGGTTCCCGGGGCTGCCTGTTTCGCTTCCTTCGCCCAGGTATCGCGCAGGCCCACGGTTCGGTTGAGGACGAGCGTTCCCGAGCGCTCGCTATCGGGATCGACGCAGAAATAGCCCATTCGCTCCAGTTGGAAGCAATCGCCGCTTTGCGCGTTCGCGAGGCTGGGTTCGACCCGGCAGCCCGACAGGACTTCGAGCGAGTCGGGATTCAGGGAATCGAGAAAATCGCCATCGCCGGCCGACGGATTCTCGTCCTTGAAGAGGCGGTTGTAGAGCCGTACCTCTGCTGGTACGGAGTGATCGGCTGAAACCCAGTGAAGTGTGCCGCGCACCTTGCGGCCGTCCGCGGGCGCGCCGCCGAGCGACTCGGGATCCCACGTGCAGCGCAGCTCGACGACCTCACCGCTGTTCGGATCCTGGATCACATCGACGCAGGTGATCAGGCACGCATAGCGCAGGCGTACCTCGCGGCCGGGCGCGAGGCGGAACCACTTCTTGACCGGCTCTTCCATGAAGTCGTCGCGCTCGACGTAGACGACTCGCGATAGCGGTAGCTTTCGCGACCCGAAGCTCGGATCGTTTGGGTGAAATGGCGCGTCGAGCTCTTCCACCTGGTCCTCGGGGAAGTTTTCGATGACGACCTTGAGTGGGCGAAGCACGCCCATCGCGCGTGGCGCCCCGAAGTTGAGCGCGTCGCGCACGAAGTGTTCGAGCAGGCCCACGTCCACCACGGAATCCCGCTTGGTGATGCCGACTTCGTCGCAGAACTGAAGGATGGCCTGCGGCGGATAGCCGCGCCGTCGGATTCCGCGGAGGGTCGGCATCCGCGGATCGTCCCAACCGCTCACGTGCCCCTTGTCGACGAGCTGCAACAGCTTGCGCTTGCTGAGCACCGTGTAGTTCAGGTTCAGCCGCGCGAATTCGGTCTGCTCCGGCGGAGATTCGATCTCGCAGGCTCGGAGAATCCAATCGTAGAGCGGTCGATGATCCTCGAACTCCAGCGAGCACAGCGAGTGCGTGACACCCTCGATCGCATCCGAAAGGCCGTGGGCGAAATCGTACATCGGATAGATCGGCCACTCGTCGCCGGTGCGGTGGTGGTGGACTCTGCGAATCCGATACAGGATCGGGTCTCGGAGGTTCAAGTCCGGCGACTGCATGTCGATCTTCGCGCGCAACACCTGCGCGCCGTCCTCGAGTTTCCCCGCCCGCATCCGGCGGAAGAGGTCGAGGTTCTCCTCGATCGAGCGCTCGCGGTAGGGGCTGTTGGTGCCCGGCTCATAGAAGTTTCCGCGCAGTTTGCGGATTTCTTTGAGGCTCGAGCTGTCGACGAACGCGAGGCCCTTCTCGATCAGCAAGATCGCGAAATCGAACAACTGCTGGAAATAATCGGAGGCGAAATAGCAGCGATCACCCCAGTCGAAACCCAGCCAGCGGATGTCCTCCTGGATCCCATCGACGTACTCGACGTCCTCCGCATCGGGGTTGGTGTCGTCGAAGCGCAGGTTGCAGATGCCGCCCGGGAACGCCGCCGCCATGCCGAAGTTGAGGTTGATCGAGCTCGCGTGACCGATGTGCAGGTAGCCGTTGGGCTCCGGCGGGAAGCGCGTGACGACGCGCCCGCCGTGCTTTTCGTCGCGCACTCCCGCTTCGATCATCTCGCGGATGAAGTGCGAGCGAGCTTCCGCGGGCTTTTCTGCGCTCGAATCGCTCTTTGCCATCGACCTCTCCGTGCGGGCGTCCGCGCGGCTGGAGAATAGCGTCGATTCTTCTCCCGAGGCTCCGCTCGACTTCGACACACGGTGCCAGAGCGGCCTTTGGCCCGTTGCGCGGCTTGGCTCGCCTCGTACACTGATTGTTCGAGACGCCTGGATTCGGAGGGGGACCTGGTATGGCGGATTCACCGAAAGACCGCGAGGCCGATCGCGATCGGGCCGGGATCGATCGCCGCACCTTCCTCCAGCAGTCCAGCAGAGCAGCACTCGGCCTTGGCGCGTTCGGCGTTGCCTACGCGGCCCGCGCCGCGAGCGCTCCCGCTGGCGCCCCCACCATCCAGCGCTTCGTGACACTCGGCAAGACCGGGCTCGTCATCTCGGACATCGGATTCGGATCGAGCGGATGCCCGAGCGCCGACATCGTCCGCCACTGCTACGACCGCGGCATGACCTATTTCGATACCGCCGAGATGTACGGCAGCGAGGGTTGGGGTGATGGTGAGTTCGTCGAGACCTTCATCGGCGAGGCACTCCACGACAAACGCGACAAGGTGGTCATTACCACCAAATACGTCGCAGAAGCCAAGGACGATCGAAAGCTGATCATGTCCAAACTCGAGGCGAGCCTGCGGCGCCTGCGCACCGACTACGTCGACATCTTCCTCAACCACGCGGTCAACCATCTCGACCGGCTGAAGAATCCCGAGTGGTTCGAGTTCGTGGATCGTGCCAAGCAGCAGGGAAAGATCCGCTTTTCGGGGATGTCCGGACACGGCGGCCAGCTGCAAGAGTGCATCGAATACGCGCTCGATCACGACCTGGTAGACGTGATCCTCTCGTCGCACAACTTCGGGTCCGATCCGAAGTTCTACGAGAGGTTTACCAAGAAATTCGACTGGGTGGCCAACCAGGCGGGAATTCGCCGCCTCTTCGAGAAGGCCCATCAAAAGGGCGTCGGCGTGATTGCGATGAAGACGCAGATGGGCGCGAAACTCAACGATCTTTCCGCCTACGAGGCCGAGGGGGCGACCTTCCAGCAGGCCGCGCTGCGCTGGGTTCTGTCGGATCCGAATGTCGACGCCGCGATCATTTCGATGACCAGCAAGGAGGTTGCGGACAGTTATATCCGCGCTTCGGGAAAGCGCGGTCTGGGGGCGAGTGACGCCCGCGTCCTCGAACACTACGTTCGCAACCACGCTGCGGACTACTGCCGACCCGGCTGTTCGCGTTGTGAGTCTGCGTGCCCGCTCGGGGTTCCGATTGCCGACGTGCTTCGGCAGCGGATGTACGCGAAGCGCTACGGCAACCTGCCGCTGGCGCGGTCTGGCTATCGGGCGCTCGGCGAGAGCGCTTCCGCGTGCCTGAGCTGTAGCGGAAAGCCCTGCGAAAACGCCTGCGCGTACGGACTGGACATCAGCGCGCTGACGCGGGAAACCGCCGCGCTGCTCGTCGGCTAGCGGCGTTCGAGTCCGTGAGACTCCAACGGAGCGTTGGGTCTCTCGCGCTTGCGATCGCAGCGGCCGCACTCAACCCGGTGGACGCAGCGGCGGGCGACTTCCGTCCTTATCGATCCGAAACCGGTCGCTTCAGCGTCGACTTTCCGGGGGGGCATCCGTCCATCCGCGAGCTGTCTGGATCCAAATTTTCGATCACCGGAAACGATGTCCGCCATACCGTATTTGCAGAAGGGGCCGAGTTTGTGGTCGAGATCCACGACATTCCGCGCGTCGCCAAACTCCTGCTGACGAGTCACTACATCCTCGAGCGAACCGCCAAGGGCATGCTCGAAGATATCGGCGCGCGCGAGCTCGATTCTGCGGAGATCTCTTTTCAGGGAGAGCCAGCGCGCGAGGTTGCGTTCGAGATCCCCGATCGGGAGTTCACCGGAAGGCTGTTGCTGATTCTGGCAGGGCGCCGACTGTATCTGGTGAGTGCGCGGCATCCCCAATCGATCGACCCCCCAGGCTCCATCGCGCCGTTTCTCGAACGCTTCTCGTTCTGGCTCGAATGATGGCTCCTCCAGTGAAACGATTTTCTGTATCCTGTCATCCCGCAGGGGGTGGGGGGTGAAGCTTCTTCGCTTGCTCAAGCGCGAGCTCGCAGCGGAGGCCCGAAGTTGGGTCGACGAGGGGATCGTCTCCGAAGAACAGGCCAGCCGGATTCTCGACCGCCACGGGGCCCGTCTCCCAGACGGGACGGAGCGCTCGGTCGGCTACATCGTGCTGCTCTCCCTTGCGGCGCTCTTCGCGGGCCTCTCCATTCTCGTCTTCGTCTCCGCCAACTGGGATGAGATCCCGCGCGGCGTGCGAATGGGCACGCTCGTGGCGCTCACTCTCGCGTTTCACGCACTCGGTCTGCAGCAGCAGCGCTCCACGAATCCCAAGATCGCGTCGGTCTGGTTCCTGCTCGGTTGCCTCAGCTACGGGACCTCCATCTTTCTGATCGCGCAGATCTACCACCTCGGCGAGCACCACCCCGACGGCATCTGGTGGTGGGCGGTCGGGACGCTTCCCTTCGTGATCCTCACCCGGAGCCGCGCCATCACCTGGCTGATGACGGCGGTCGCGCTGACCTGGCTCGGGACCGAGACCATGGAGACCTTCTTCCCGGTCAGCTGGCCGCTTTTCGCGGCAGTACTCTTCTGGTTCTGCATCTCTCAAAAAGAGAGCCTGCTGCTCTTTCTCACCAGCCTCGTCGCGACGACCTTCTGGATCGAGATCCTCTTCGCTCGCTACCTCGGAGAAGATCGCCTGTTCGCGCTCGAAGAGGAACACCTCCCGCTGACCCTCGGACTCTTCGTACTCTATTACGCGTTGGGAAAGTGGATGGAGATGCAAGCCGATCGGCCGCGCATTCCCGAATACGGCATGGCGCTGCGCCTCTGGTCGCTGCGCCTCGGCCTGGTCGTGCTGCTGACTTTTTCGTTTGCAGAAACCTGGGAAGGAGTGATGGAGCTTCAGTACGACAGCGCTGGGCTTGTCTGGGGCTGGCTGGTGTTCGTCTGCGGCATCACGGGGTATTTCCTCTACCGCATCTGGGTCGAGCGTGGCCCCCGCGCCTGGTGGGACGACGGCCTTTCGGCGCTGGTGTATCTGCTCTTCTTCGTGCTGATCGTGCTGATCTCGCTCGCGACGACCGAGAAGAACGAGAATCTCGCCGTCGGACTCCAGCTCTTCGGCAACTTCGCGTGCCTGGGAAGCGGCATCTGGTTGATCCTGCGCGCGCTGCGCGATTCCGTGACCCTCTACTTCTATACCGGAATTGGTGTCATCCTGATCCTCGCGCTGCTGCGCTACGCCGATCTGGTCGGTGATTACGTGGGGGGCTCTCTGCTCTTCCTGTTCTTTGCGGGTGTGCTCTTCGGGTCGGCTCGCTTCTGGCGCGCGCACATCCACAAGGGAGCCTCGTCATGACCCAGCTGCGCTGGTTGATGGCGGCCATCGCGCTGCAACTCGGCGTCCTCGCGATGGAGTATCTCGGCAGCGTCTGGCCGCTCTGGACCGGTGAAGAGGTGCGCCTCGAGATCGCGCCCGTCGATCCGCGAAGCCTGTTCCGCGGCAACTACGCGCGCCTCGCCTACACGGTGGCCAGCGTCGAGTCGGGGCTGTTCGAGGGCCCGGGAAAACGCCTTCGCAAGGGCGAAGTCGTCTACGTCTTTCTCGAAGAAGGCGAGAACGAGGTCTGGCACGCCACGCGCGTTCAGCTCGAACCACCGCTGTCGGGTTTGTTCCTGCGAGGGCGCCTGACCCAGACCTGGGCGGGCAATACGGACCCGCTGCGGATCCGCTACGGGATCGAAGCCTGGTTCGCGCCGAAAGAAAAGGCCCTCGAGATCGAGCGGGCCACCCGCCGTCGTCCGGGAGAAGAAGGGCGCGCCTACGCGATCGTCTCCGTAGCGGGATCGGGCCGCGCGGCGCTCGCGCGCCTCGATCTGCCCTGAATCCGAGCATTGGCTTGGCCGGGATCTCGCTTCCGGCAGCCGAAAGCCGATCGGGCACCCTCGTGCGGGGAGTCGGGTCGGATTCAGCTGGCCTGAAATTCGCGCGCTTTCGGTAGCGCGATCGCGATCAGCCACGCACCGCACATCAGACCTGCGGCGAGCACGAACGGACCCGCCTGGTAGAGCGCGTAGAGGGCGCCCGCGGCTGCGGGGCCGAAGACGCGGCCCAGCGATGCGCTCGACTGGAAGGTTCCCATCACCGACCCGCGCTCGGCCGGTGCCGCGGTCATCGAAACCAGGCTCAGGATGGGCGGTTGGCCGATGCCACGGCCAATCGCCGAGAGCGCGAGCGGCAGCAGTGTCCAGCCGACCGTTGGCATGAAGGGAACCGCGAATAGCGAAACCGCCATCAGCGCGAAGCCCC
This sequence comes from Myxococcales bacterium, assembly GCA_022561775.1. Taxonomy (GTDB): domain Bacteria; phylum Myxococcota_A; class UBA9160; order UBA9160; family SMWR01; genus JACZVU01. The sequence continues at coordinate 87,414 of JADFQO010000007.1, forward strand.
CGAGCGCGAGATTGCGCTCGCCGAAGCGCGCCGCGAGTGGCCGGATGGCGCCGCCCTGGACGCCGCCCAGCAGCACGGCCATCCCGACCAGGATGAACGCGACGCGCATCGCGTCGAATTGGAATCGATCGATCATGAAGTACGCGAAGATCGACTCGAGCTGGGTCACGGCGAGCGAGAAGATCAGATTGATGGTGCAGAGCCGACGCACCTCGGGGTCGCGCAGCACTTCGAGTCGACCCACGCCGGGATCCCGATTCGCATGGCGATCCGGTTCGACGAGCGCCCAGGACGCGAACGCAAAATTGATCGCGGCCATCGCCGCGGCGAGCAACATCGGAATTCCGTAACCGAAGGGCTCGATGTGGGCGGCGAGGGTCGTTCCGAAGAATGCGGAAGCGGGCCAGCTTCCGTCGAGGTTCGGAGCGAGCAGGCCCCCGAGCGCCGGGCCAAGCACGAAGCCGACCCCGAAGCACGCCCCGACCATTCCCATCCAGCGCGTGCGCTCGTCTTCGCGCGTGACGTCCGTCACGTAAGCGGTCGCGACACTGATGTTGGCGCCGAAGACGCCGCCGAGGATGCGGCCCGCGAAAAGCCCGAGCAGCGAATCCGAAAGTCCGAGCAACGTGAGAGCGCCCGCGCTGCCCAGTATCGTGGTCAGCATCACCGGCTTTCGGCCGACGCGATCCGAAAGGCGGCCCCAGATCGGGCTGAAGATGAATTGAAAGGCCGGATAGGCGGCGAGCAGTAGGCCGAGGGTCGTCGGGCTCGTGCCGAGGCTCTTCGCGTAGTAGGGCAGGATCGGGACCACGATCCCGAAACCGATCAGGTCGATGATGATGACCGCAAACAGCACCAGAAGCGATCGCGTCGAATTTTCGGTCGGGGAGTCCGCCAAGGCGCCGGCACTATAGCGAGTTGGGGAAGGTGAGCTGAGAGGCGTTTCTCAGCGTTTGCGCTGGCAACGAGAGGTCGCTGCGCAGATCCGATCTCCAGGTGGTAGACTCGCGCGCGAGATCACCGCCAGGAGGTCGAATCGTGCTCGCACAGCTCTACACGCCCTTCGCGTTTCTCGGAGTCATGTCGTTTTCCGCGGCTTTCTTCATGGGCTTTCGCCATCAGCCCGGCGCGCCCGCGGCGAACATCCTCTTCAACATCCTGTTGTTCGCGGCGTTCATCTTCGTGCACATCGTGATGACGATGCCAGCCTTCAAGAAGGCGGTCTTCGGCCGCCCGGAGGGCACGCTCTTCGAGCGTCAGATCTACGTGACGGTCTCGATCGTGACCTGGGTGGGATTGTACTGGCTCCACGAACCGCTTGGTCTGTTCGGATTCACCTCACCCGCGTGGCTGCAGTTCATCGGGTACTGCGGGATGATTCTGTCCATCGTCGCGTTCTTCGAGTTCGCGACCTTTGAGAACATCGGCGGTTTGCTCGGAAAGCCGGGAACGGATTTGTCGCACACCGTCGGTAGCGAGACGCCGATCATGAAGGAAGGGTCCTACGCGAGCATTCGGCATCCGATGTACCGCGCCGCGTTCTTCATCACGTTTTCGTCGCTGCTCGTCCACCCGACCGCCGCGCAGCTCCTCTTTGCGGTCATGACGTCGGCCGGCTTCCTCGGGTTCATTCCGTTCGAAGAACACCAGCTCATCAAGGCGCGCGGCGACGAATATCGCGATTACATGCGCGCCACGCCGTATCGCGCGTTCCACGGAATCTGGTGATCGAGCGGGTGGCGCTCCGGCGGTGATCAGGGCGTTTTCAATAGCCGCGCGTGGTGGGCGACGTGGTCTTCCATGAAGGTCGCAATGAAGTAGTAGCTGTGGTCGTAGCCTTCCTGGATCCGGAGCGTCAGCTTGGCGCCCGCGGCTTCGCAGGCTTTCTGGAACAGCTCCGGCTTGAGTTGTGACTCGAGGAAGTCGTCCGCGGTTCCCTGATCGATGAGAATTTCCGATTGCCAGCCGCTGTTTCCAATCAGCTCGGTCGCGTCGTAGTCCGCCCACGCCGCGCGATCGCTTCCGAGATAGCCGCCGAAGGCTTTTTCGCCCCACGGACATTGGCTGGGTGCGACGATCGGTGCGAAAGCCGACACCGAGCGATAGCGCTGCGGGTTGCGGAGCGCGACGACCAGCGCGCCGTGCCCACCCATCGAGTGGCCGAAGATTCCCTGGCGCGCGGAGTCAGCGGGGAAGTTCGCCGCAATCAGCGCCGGCAGTTCCTCGGTCACGTAACTGTACATGCGGTAGTTCCGCGACCAGGGCTCCTCGGTGGCGTCGACGTAGAAGCCGGCTCCAGAGCCGAAGTCGTAGCTCTCGTGCTCACCCGGGAAGTCGAATCCTCTCGGGCTGGTATCCGGGGCGACGAAGAGCATGCCCTCGCGCGCCGCGAAGCGCTGGGCGCCGGCCTTGACGGTTGCGTTTTCCCAGCTGCAGGTGAGTCCGGAGAGATAGGTGAGAACGGGGACCGGTTCGTCCGCCGCCTGAGGTGGTGTGAAGACCGCGAAGTCCATCGGACACCCCGTCACCGCTGAAGTATGCCGGTAGACCCCCTGTACTCCGCCGAATGCGCGCGCTTGACTGATCGTTTCCAACGGTTCCTCCGCTTCTCGCTTCCGCAAACTCTACGTCATCGCCACAGCCCGCATCCATAGCGGATCTCCCGTCACAGCGCGTACTGAACTGCCGCGCGGTCCTGGAGAATGGGGCGGATGCGTTCTGCGATCAATTTCCGGTGGGCGTCGTGAGCCGCGTAGATCTGAAAATCAGACGCGTTTTCAAAATCTGCGACGATTGCGAATTGGTAATTTCCCTCGACGATCGCCGCATCGTCGCCGAATTGGTAGCTGCGGATTTCAGGGATTGCGGCGGGTAACGCTGCGAGCCCCTCGCGGATGGCCTGCTTTTCGATAGCCGTGGTTCCCGGCTTCCAACGCATCAAGACCACATGTCTGAGCACGGTCGGATCTCCCTCCCTCGAAATTTCGGGCGTGCAGGGATCCTATCACCCAATCAGTCAGGATCCGGCACCCCGGCGGTTTGGCGATTCAAGCTGCACCTGCGTGAAGGGATCCTGCACTAGAAGGCTCGCAAGAGGGCATCCGCAGGCCCTATTATTTCCGCCTGATGACGGCTTCCACTTCGGAGCACCTCGAATTTCGCGTACCCGATCCCGCTGCTCGTAGTGCACTCGACGCACTCTGCGCGTCGGTTCGCGCAGCGGGAGGCAGCGCGAGACTCGTCGGCGGCTGCGTCCGCGACGCGCTGCTGGGCCTTCCGGCAACCGATCTGGATGTCGAGGTCTACGGAATCGAGTCCACCGCGCTCGTCGAACTATTGTCTTCGCAATTCCCGGTCGATCTCGTCGGTGAGTCGTTCGGCGTGATCCGGTTGCGGGATCTTCCTATCGATGTGTCGCTCCCCCGCCGCGAGTCGAAGCGTGGCCTCGGTCATCGCGGTTTCGAAATCCATTCGGACCCCCAGCTGGATCCGCGGGACGCCGCATCGCGCAGGGACTTCACGATCAACGCCATTGCTCTCGATCCTCAGAGCGGGCGGGTCTTCGACCCATTCGGCGGGGTCGTGGATCTGGAGAACCGCGTCTTGCGCCACACCACCAAACAATTCGCCGAAGATCCCCTGCGCGTCTTGCGCGGCATGCAGTTCGCCGCTCGTTTCGAGCTGCAGCCCGCGCCGCAGACAATCGAACTCTGCCGACACATCGAACCCGAGGGGCTGGCTCCAGAGCGGATCCTCGGCGAGTGGAAGAAGTTGATCCTCAGGGGAACGCGGCCCTCGCTGGGGCTGGCATTCCTGCGCGATTGCGGTTGGATCCGCCATTTTCCCGAGCTCGAGGCGCTGATCGGCTGCGAGCAGAACCCGCGCTGGCATCCCGAGGGAGATGTCTGGACCCACACCCTCCACTGCATGGATGTGTTCGCGAGCGAGCGCATCGGGATCGAGCGCGAGGATTTGATCGTCGGATTCGGAGTGCTGTGCCACGACCTCGGCAAACCGGAGACGACAATCCGGGAGGAAGATGGTCGCATCACCGCGAAGAATCACGAATCGATCGGAGTCGATTGCACGCGGCGGTTTCTGGGCCGCATGACCAACGAGGAGAAGTGGATCGAGGAAGTCGTCCCGCTCGTCGCTTGCCACCTGGCTCCGATTCGGCTGTTCGGCGCGAATGTGGCTGACGCTGCGATTCGTCGCCTGGCGCGTCAGGTCGGTCGAATCGATCGGCTGGTGCGGGTTTCTCGCGCAGACCAGCGCGGCCGGCCGCCGTTGGTGATCGACCGCTTCGAGGCCGGAGATTGGTTGCTGGAACGCGCCCGAGAACTGTCCATCGACGACCGGCCCCCGAAGCCCCTGCTGATGGGTCGCCATTTGATCGAACTCGGACTCGAACCGGGGCCCCATTTTGGACCGGTACTCGAGGAGTGTTTTACGCGCCAGATCGAAGGCGAGTTCGATACGCTCGAGGCAGGCATGGAATGCGCGCGAACGATCATCGCCGAAGCTGCGAAGGCGCCAATGAAATAGCGTTCGGATTCAGGACAGCCAGCGTCCGAGTGGCGAGCGGTACAGGATGCGGATCAGCTGCTGTATTCGCGCTTCGTTCTTGAATGAGTACGGGTAGAGTCCCGCGGTGGCCCTCCCGCCGAATCGATCGATCAGGATCGGTTTGGGATGGGTGAAGTCTCGGAGGGCGTTCGGGCCGTGCACCTGCCCGATCCCGCTGCTCTTGAGCCCGCCAAAGGGGGCCTCCAGCACGCCGTAGGTCACCGCCATGTCGTTGATGCAGACGCTTCCGCTGTCGATTCGCCGCGCGAGTTCAATACCGCCGCGGCCGTCTCGCGTCCAGACAGTGGCCCCCAATCCGTATGGGGTCTGGTTGGCGAGCCGGACGGCTTCGTTCTGGTCCGAGACGCGCATGATCGGGAGGACGGGGCCGAAGGTTTCCTCCTGCATGACGAGCATGTCGTGGTTTACGTCGGCTAGTACGGTCGGCTCGAAGAAGAGGCCGTCGAAGCCCGGGTTCCGCCGGCCACCGGCGAGCAACTTTGCACCCTTGGCGACCGCATCCGCCACATGCGCTTCGATGATTTCGAGCTGCCGATCCCAGAAGATTGCGCCGACGTCGAATTCGCCCCGGTTTCCCTGGCGCAGGCGCGCGACGCGCTCGAGCACCTTCTGTGTGAATTCATCTGCGACTTCATCGACGACGTAGACGCGCTCGGTTCCGCAGCAGACGTGGCCGCTGTTCAGAAACGCTCCCACGATCGCGCCGCCGGCCGCGTTGTCGAGGTTGGCGTCCTCACAGACGATCATCGGGTCCTTGCCGCCGAGCTCCAGCGTGCATGGGATGAGTTGGCGAGCACACGATTCCGCGACGGATCGGCCGGTCTTGACACTTCCCGTGAAAGAGATCTTGTCGACGCCGGCTCCGACCACCGCCTCTCCGGTTTCTCCGTCTCCCATCAGGACAGTGAGCAGGCCGTCGGGCAAGGCGACGGCTTCGAGAAGATCCCCCACGAGCTTGCCCGAATACGGCGTGACCTCGGAGGGTTTGAGGAGGACGGCGTTTCCAGCCAACAACGCTTGAATGGTCGGGCTGAGGGATAGGATGAACGGCCCATTCCAGGGACTGATGACTCCGATCACGCCCAACGGGCGATATTCGATCCGGAGCTTTTTCAGCAAGCGCATGAATCCGTGCAGAGGCCGCTTTTCGCTGCGAAGCATTCCGACAGCGTGCTTGGCGTAGTAGGTGAGAACGTCGCAGGCCGAGTAGATTTCCATCATCAGGATTTCGGTCCGGGGCTTGCCAGACTCGCGCAGCAGAACGTCGATGAACTCGTCCTGTCGTTCGATCAGCGTCTGTACTGCGCGCGTCAGATATCGCGCGCGTTCGTTGACCGAGCGCGCCGCCCACTCGGGCTGAGCCTGGCGAGCCGCTTTCAACGCCGAGGCGACGTCGTGGGCATTTTGGACTTCGATTTTCCCGATGGGCTCCCTGGTCGCCGGGTTGGCGAGGCCCAGCTGCCTTCTTCCACCCGGAGGCGCTTCGATCGGCGTGACGATGGCCATGGATCGTTCTCCGACGAGATTTGCAGAGGCTCCGGCGGAGCGTGGCTCATTCGGCCGGTTGATTCCACCCCAGCGCTTCTAGCATCGCATGGTAGATGTAGTTCTGCTCTTGAACGCCGTGAAACAGCTGAGAGCCCGGTCCTCGCGCGTAGGCGGGAACGTCCTCGCCCGAGTGGGTTTCGCTGCGAAACGGAACGCCGCCTTCCTGGAGATAGTCGGGATCGGCGGTATCGACTTCCGTGAGGTCTGGCCGTCCCCGAGTGATTCCGCCGAATACGCGTGGATCGTGTGGATGGAATTTGGGTCCTTCGGGCTGATCTCTACTCGCACCAGTGTAACCGGGGCCGTTCTGATAGCCCAGCGTCGTGAAAGGTAACCCCAAAGCGTCGAGCGCAGGCTCTTCAGCAGATCGTCCTCGGTGGTCATTTTCGATCGTGAGGCCGAGGATGTCGTTTCCGCGGGTGGGATAGCCTCCGATGTTGAATACGTGGCCGTGGTCGGCTGTTACGACGATGAGCGTATCGTCTGCGCTAGTTCTCTCGGCCGCAACACCAACCGCGCGCGCGAATTCGATGGTTTCGGTGAGTGCCCGAAATGCATTTGCATTGTGGTGCCCGTGGTCGATTCGGCCGCCCTCCACCATCAAGAAATAGCCGAGCGGATTGCGTTCCAGGATCTCCAACGCCGTGAGCGTCATCTGCGTCAGTGAGGGTTGGCACGGAAGGTCGTTTTCGCGGTCGGCTTCGTAGCGCAGGTGGTTGGCGGCGAAGAGGCCGAGCAGATGCGAAGTCCTGGCGGTGTCGAGATTCTCGATTCCCGCGCAGGTACGCACGAAGACCGACCCGGGATGACGAGCCACCCATTCTTCGGTGAGATCGCGGCCGTCGCTTCTCGTGATGGCTGGTGCATTTAATTCCGGCCACAGCGCGCTGGTGGTCGGTCCATCGGGCCGAAAGTACTGCTCTCCACCGCCGAGCACGACTTCGAGTCCGTCACCGTGGGAAAACTCGATGAGTTGGCGCGCGATGTCGGGGAAATCCGCGGCTCGTGCCTCGGGGGTCATCGTGGTGTCACTTTCCCAACCTCGCTCGGGGGAATGGGCGTACAGGGCCGCAGGCGTTGCATGGGTCACCGCGGTGGTGGTGACCAGGCCCGTGGAGCGCCCGCGATCCTCGGCGATTTCGACGATGGTCTCGAGTCGATGCGCATTGGCGCGGCTGAAGTCACCCCGTTCAATGGATGCGTCGACAGAAATGAAGCCTGCGCGGGTCTTTTCCCCTGTGACGATCGCCGTCATGGTCCCGGCCGAGTCGGGAACCTGCTGATCGGTGTTGTAGACCTTGATCAGCGCGACATCGGGAAAGCGATCGAAACTCAGCTGGTTTTCTTCGCCGCTCTCTCCCCTCAGTTGGCCCTCGAGGATGCGGGCGGCGGTCACCGTGCTGATCCCCATCCCGTCACCGATGAAGAGGATCACGTTCTTCGCCCGGCTGGAAATCGCATCCAGTCGTCGCGAATTTGCGACAGCGATCGGGTGCTCGACCATCTCGCGCTTCGCTCCCGCGCAGGCGAACTGGAAGTGGAGTGTGCCGGTTGCTGCTGCTGCCATCGCGAAAATCGCGATGCCGCGCCGTAGCACCATCACCCGATCATCCCCCCTGGCGTGGTCGTCAATTCGAACGCGGACACATTCTAGCCATCATTCAGGCTGCGCCGCGCCGGCCGCAGAGGCCGAGTGCTTCTAATTCTGCTCGGGCGCTTCCCGACCAGTCGTTGTTGGCGCGCGGGTTCGCGGGGCTCGGATGCAGGATCCTCCCGATGCGTACTTCGCGTTTGGCGAGGGCTTCCCGGGCGCGTTGTTCCGCGAAAGCCCCGATGCCGATGACCCACTCGGCCTTGAAGATTTCCACCAATCGCCGCAAGTAGGCATCGCAGCAGCTGAACAATGGCTCTCGCTCGATGGCTGGCAGCTTGTCTGGCGTTCGATTGCGCCCGCTCGACTCGATGAATACCAGCGGGCAGTAATTTGTGATGAACCGGCTCTCGAAGAATTTCTCGGGTCTGCCGTAGTGTGCCGCGATCGCGCCCCAGAGTCGGGATCCGCTGACCTCGCTTCGCGGGCAATCGAATCCCCGGACGGGCCGCTTGGGATGCTCGCTCGCCGGGCGCCCCACGGGCTCTTCGATCCCCAACCAATCGCGCACGGCCGCGACGTCGCCGAAGGGAATCCCGGTTTGCGCCATGCCGAAAGGCCCCGGATTCATACCCAGAAAGATCACCCGCTTGAGGTCGTCAGCATACGATCGGATGTAGGCGTTGTGAGGACGCCGGGCGTACTCGAGTGGGTTGTAGACATGGGTGACGGGGTCGGCGAAACGCAGGTCGGCGAGCTGTCTGCAGAGTGCTCGCGTCGTTGCTCGAACCTTCGAGGCGATCTTTCCCCGCACGTCGTGCGCCCCCTGACGAGCAGCCAGCCGAGATCCACAGCCGCGCGCCGAATCGATCGATCGGCGCCCGCCTCGGGACCGATGGCGAATCCCACCATGGAGGGCCGCAAATCCGGCTTGAATGCCCTTTTCGGGTAGAGGATGTAACGGCCTCGGTGGGATCGCCGCAAGCGGCTTCTCGATCGACGCCGGTTGAATCGTACGGCTGGCTGCTCGTTGGGGGCGCCCAGTGGCGCCCGGCTGGACTAGACTGCAGCCGGGCCCGGGGGGGGTATGCGGCGCGAAGATTCGGTTCGCGGCGGAATCACCGATTCGTCACAAGCCGCCTGCGGGAATCGATCGATGGATCGACGTCTGTGCAGCGTCCCATCGTACCCAGGGGCGGCGGGCGCGGACGTTGCGCGGGAAGCAGCTCGGGACTGGAGCGCATGAGCAAACCCACAGCACAGGAATTCCGGATTGCTTTCGATGGCGTTGATCTCAGGCGCGGCGAGAGATGTATCTTCGACGGTCTGTCTTGCGGATTCCCCCGCGGCCGGATTTCCGTGGTTCTCGGAGCCAGCGGTGCTGGCAAGAGCACGCTGATCAGAATGATCGGGGGGCTCCAGAAGCCGGATAGCGGCAGCATCCGTTTGGCCGGGCAGGACATCACAGCGTTCTCCGAACGCGAACTCTTCAAGATACGGGACCGGATCGGGATGCTCTTTCAGGGTGGAGCGCTGCTCGACTCGATGACGGTCGCCGAGAACGTCGCGCTGCCGTTGTGCGAGCACACCCGTCTATCCGACGCGGACATCCAAGCCGAGGTCAACCGCCGGCTCGTCGCGGTGGGCCTTGCTGAAACGGGGCACCTCTATCCCCGTGAACTCTCTGGGGGCATGAGTCGCCGGGCCGCGTTGGCCCGCGCGATCGTGATGGATCCTGAAATCCTCCTGGTCGATGAGCCATTTTCCGGTCTCGACCCAATCAACGTGCGGCGCATCGAAATGCTGCTCGTCGACCTGAATCAGCACCTGGATCTGACGTTGATCGTGACATCCCATCACATGGCTTCGTCACTCCGCATGGCGGATCGACTGATTTTCATGGTCGATGGCATCGCGATCGCGGGGTCGCCTGCCGATCTACTCAAGAGTGAGGACGAGCGCATCGTGGAGTTTCTCAATGCCGAAAGCGATCGCTTCGCAGAACGGCACGAGCTCGATGTCACCCCGCTGTTGAGGCGTCGGGGGGACGCGTGAGAGCCAAACCGATCGAGAATCTGGGATTTCAGACGCTGATGGTGATCGAGCACTTCGGTCGGATTGCGCAGTTTGGCGTTCGGATCGTGGCGTGTCTGGTAACGCGTCCCTATCGGTTTCGCCGGCTCATGGCCGACGTGTTCGACGCCGGTGTCTTGTCGCTTCCGGTCGTTTGCCTCTCCGGTGCCGTCGTCGGCGGGACGCTCAGCCTGCTTGGCTACACGACGCTGGTTCGATTTGGCGCCGAAGAGGCCCTCGGTACACTGGTTGGACTCTCGGTGATCCGGGAGCTCGGACCGGTCCTCACCGCGCTACTCGTGACCGGACGCGCGGGATCGGCGATCGCGGCGGAGATCGCGACCATGGTCACCACCGAGCAGCTGGACGGTCTGCGGATGATGTCGATCGATCCGATCGATTTCGTCGTGTCGCCGAAGGCGCTCGCCCTGCTGCTCGTGATGCCGCTTCTCGTGGGGCTGTTCATCGTCTTCTCCCTGATGGGTGGCTACGGGGTTGCGGTCGGGCTGCTCGGGGTCGACGGCGGTTCGTTCACGAGCAGCCTGAAAGGAGCCGTCGAGTTCTGGGACGACGTCGTGGGAAGCTTCTCCAAGGCCATCACTTTCGGCGGACTGACGGGCCTGATCGCCACCTATCGCGGTTATATCAGTGAGCCGACGGCAGCAGGTGTGAGCGCTGCGACCACGAGTACTGTCGTAATCGCGTCCGTCTCGATCCTGGTTTTCGATTTCTTCCTCAACGGATTCTGGGGAGTCTAGGAGTCTCGGCTCCGTAGGAGGCAACAGTCGCTATGCAACGTTCTCCGGTACGCGATCTCATCGTTGGCCTTTTCGTGTTGCTGGGTCTCGCTTCGATCGGATACCTCTCCATTGAAGTGGGTGGGCTTTACTACAGTGGCCCCAGTGGCTTCAAGCTCATCGCGACCTTCGATGAGGTGGGAGATCTCAAGCCCCGCGCTGCGGTGGTGATCGCGGGAGTGAAGGTGGGACAGGTGGTGTCGATCGAATTGGACGAGATTCTGAGGGCGCGCTGCGAACTCGACATCGACCCGGGCCTGGGCCTAGACGTCGAGACCTCGGCCGCGATCATGACGGTGGGGCTACTCGGCGAGAAGTTTGTCGCTCTGGAGCCCGGGGGTTTGGACCAAATGCTCAAATCTGGCGACGAAATTGGCCGAACCGTGTCGGCGTTATCGATCGAAAAGCTGGTCGGGAAAATCGTGAACGACACCGGTCTGGAGGAGGATTGAGGATGAAGCCCTGGGGAGATCCTGCGCGGCGAATGCGGCTCATCGCGCTGGTGGTCATCGCCGCGGCTCTGGGTGCGGGAGTCGCCTGGGCGGACGCCGACGCGGATGCCGGGGATCCCTGGGAGACGATGAACCGCGGGATCTTCCGATTCAACGAGGGCGCCGATCGCTGGGTAATCGAGCCCATCGCGAAGGGCGTGGACTTCGTCATGCCCGATCCCGTGGAGCGCGCGATTCGCAAATTCTTCGTCAATTCGATGATTCCGATCCATTTCCTGAATGGCCTTCTCCAGTTCAAACCCCTCGCGGCTTTCGAAGACCTCGCTCGCTTCGTGGTCAATACCACCATCGGAGTCGCGGGGTTCTTCGATCCCGCCAGCTATTTCGGACTCGAGGAGCACCAGGAGGATTTCGGCCAGACCCTCGGAGTTTGGGGGGTTCCACCCGGTCCCTACCTCGTTCTACCGCTCATGGGACCTTCGAATCCCCGGGACACCGTCGGTCTGATCGCCGACTCCGCTGCACTCGTCTATCCGTACTTCGTGCCGTTCTATGTGAGTGCTTCGATTGGTGTGGGCCGCCAGCTCAACCGGCGCTCGCTCGCGCTCGACGAGATTGCGGCGCAGCGCGAAGAGGCTCTGGACTACTATGTGGCGGTTCGAAACGCCTACACGAGTTACCGGGAAAACCAGCTGAGGGATCGGGAGGAAGACGAGTCGGATGGCGATGATCTCTATTACCCGGACTGATTTTCGGACCCACAGAGTGCTGCGGTCTGCGCGCACGGCCACGGCCGTCCTCGTCGCTGCGGTGAGCTGTCTCGCCGCAGCGGGCGCTCGCGCTGCAACGGAATCCGGGGCGGGCGCACGCGCCGTCATCGCCGAGACGGTCGAAGAGGTTCTCGCGGTGCTTCGCGACAAGTCCGTCCCGACCGAAGACCGAATTCGCTCGATCGAGGAGATCGTCTACGGGCGCTTCGATCTCTGTGTGATGTCCCGGTTGGTGCTCGCCCGAAACTGGAAGCGGTTCTCCGAGGAGCAGAAGGCGGAATACGTCAAAGAATTCAAACGATATCTAACGAACAGTTACGGCAGTCGGATCGAGCGCTACGACCAACAGGAAGTGGAAATCATCGGAGAGCGCGAGGAGCCGCGCGGCGATGTCGTCGTTCAAACGAAAATCATGGGCGGTGAGTTCGAGGGAGCGGTGGTCGAATATCGGTTGCGGAACCGGGCCGAAGGCTGGCGTGTGATCGACGTGGTAATCGAGGGCATCAGCATGGTCTCGAACTACCGCGACCAGTTCAAATCGATCGTCAGCAGCGGTGGACCGGAGCTGCTGCTGGAGAAACTCAGGCAGAAGAACGCCGCGGGGATGGCGATCGACTGATTGCGGGCGGGGTCTGCGCGCTGCAAACCGCTCCGCTAGCGGGCGAATCCTTCGGATTCGCTTGCGGCGACGGGACCTGTTCGGTCCCGTCTAGGAGCGCCGAAATCCCGCGATGTAGCAGATCCAGGCCGGATCATCTGGCGCCTGCTCCCGCCGGCTGAAGATGTCATTGCCCTCGCCGGTCTTGCGGTCCGTTCCTTCCCAGTAGACCTCTGACGCGTAGAAGCCGGCCTCCTGCAGGAGTTCCCGGATCTCCGGAATCGACCAGAGTCGCCAGTCGTAGTGAAACGCTCGCTTCATCCGGCTGCCGTCGGAAAACTCGAAGTGTATGAAATTGGTCACGTGGTGGTGAATGGGATCGAAGCGGTGCTGATCCCAGACGTAGTCGAAGTCGTCGTCAACTTCACGGGTCTCTTCGATGGTGCGCTGGGCATCTGCACCCCCGTAGGCATCGAGGATCAACGCCCCTTCCGAATTCAGCGTCGAATAAGCGCGCGTCAGATAATTCAGCAGCGAGGCGCGCTCTCGGAACAGGAAATATGAAAAATTGAAGGCAACCGTGACGTCGACACTTTTGTGGCCGATGTCGAGTACGTCCCCTTCGATCAGCTTTATCCGAGCGGCCTGGTCGGGTCGCAGCTTGCCGACATTGTGCACGCGCCCCCACTCGAGCGGATTGGGGTCGAGATCGATCCCCCAGGCTCGGTTCTCGCTCGACTTCTCCACCCATCGGCATGCCAGCAGTGCGGTCCCGCAGAAGTCCTCGCGGAGGGTTCGCGCGGGGCGCGAGAATTGAGAGCGGAAGATCCTCTGGATCAGCGGGATGTCCGCGTCGGGCTCTTGAACGGCCCTCTGGTAGAGATCGTGCTTGTCGGCACGCTTCACCATCGCCACCGCTCGGCGTCTCGAGGTTCTCTTGTTCTGCTTTCGGCCCATCTGAACTCACCCGCCTCCTCTTCGGATCAACCGGAGGGGCATCCTCGCTCAGAATGCGGTCGGACTCAATGACCTGCCGGTTCTGGAGCCGCTGAATTTCCCCGGAATCGCAGCGTCAAAGGGTGCAGATACAACGAGAGGAGGATTTGCAATGACCCGAATCGCCCAGGCTCGACCGAAACGGCTCTCTGCCATCATCATCGGATCCGCCGCGATGCTGCTGTTCGCTCCCAGCGCAGCATGGGCGGGCTCCGGTCATCACGACTACGACCGCCATCGCACGTACGGTCACTACGAGTCACATTCCAGCTATGCATTCCAGCACCACGCTTCCCACGAGCGCCACCACTACCGCGGGAAGCGTCGCGGACACCAGAAGCACCATGTCGGCTACTACTGCAGGCCGTGCAATCACTACTTCAGCGCGCGAAGCAAACTCTACGATCACGTTAGCTATCGGCACCACGTTCCGTTCCGGCATCTCACAGCAGCAATCAGCTTCGGCGCGTTCGGCTGGATCTTCTTCGGCTGATTGGGCGAAGTTGGTAAAGCGGTTGATCAGGCAGCGGGATCGTACCCGAGATTGGGTGCCAGCCAGCGCTCGACTTCCTCGACTGTCATCTTCTTTCGCTTCGCGTAGTCGCTCACCTGATCGCGATCGATTCGACCCACCGTGAAGTAGTGCGCCTCGGGGTGGGCGAAGTACAGCCCGCTCACGCTCGCTCCAGGTAGCATCGCAAAGTTTTCGGTCAGCTCGATCCCCACCGAGGGGGCGTCGAGCAGATCGAATAGCTTGCGTTTTTCAGTGTGGTCCGGGCAGGCGGAATACCCAAAAGCGGGTCGGATCCCGCGATATTTCTCGGCGATCAGATCGCCGGGCTCGAGGCTTTCGTCATTTCCGTAGCCCCACTCGCGTCGCGCGCGCTCGTGGAGGTATTCAGCAAACGCCTCGGCGAGTCGATCGGCTAGCGCCTTGGTCATGATCGCGTTGTAGTCGTCGAGATCCTTTTCGAAGCCAGCCGCGAGTTCGTTGGTTTCGGCTCCCGACGTTACAGCGAAAGCACCGAGGTAATCGCGAAGGTCGCCATTCGACGAAGCGATGAAATCGGCCAGAGAGCGATTTGGCTTTCCATCTGCGATCTCGGCCTGCTGTCGCAGCAGGTTGAAGCGGACGCGCTCCTCGCTTCGACTCTCGCCTTCGAAGAGAACGATGTCATCTCCATCGCTCGCTGCGGGCCAGAAGCCGTAGACGCCACGCGGTGTGAGTAGTTTCTCGTCGATGATTCGGCGCAGCAACGTCTGTCCGTTTTCGAAGAGCTCGCGCGCGGCTTCTCCGTACTTCGGACTTTCGAAGATCTTGGGGAACTTGCCCTTGAGTTCCCAGGTGCTGAAGAAAAACGTCCAGTCGATGTATTTCTCGAGGTCTTCGAGTGAGACGTCGTCGATGACCCGGCGGCCCAGGAATCCGGGCACCGATAGATCATTGGCGCGAAAGTCGATCGACAGGCGATTTTCGACGGCGCTCTCGTAGGAGAGCAGCGGCTTGGATTTCCGGCCTTCGTACACGTAGCGAAGCTGTTCTTGCAGCTCCTGGTTCTGACGGTCGAACTCCGGGCGCAACTTCGGGTTGAGCAGCGAACTCACGACGCCGACGGCCCGAGATGCATCGTGAACGTGAACCGCGCAATGGCTGTACCCCGGTGCAATCTTGACCGCGGTGTGTTGTTTGCTGGTCGTTGCGCCACCGATCAGCAGGGGTTTATCGATTTTACGCCGCTCCATCTCGCGCGCGACGTTGACCATCTCGTCCAGGGAAGGGGTGATCAGGCCACTCAGCCCGATCAGGTCGCAATCCCGATCGACGGCTGTTGTCAAGATGTCGTCGCAGTGGACCATCACGCCGAGATCGATGATCTCGTAATTGTTGCAGCCGAGAACGACTCCGACGATGCTCTTTCCGATGTCGTGCACATCGCCCTTGACGGTCGCCATGACGATTCTTCCGCGGCTGGTCGGTTTCGCGTCTTTTTCCGATTCCATGAAAGGTTCGAGATAGGCGACTGCGCGTTTCATCACCCGCGCGCTCTTGACCACCTGGGGTAGGAACATCTTGCCCGCGCCGAAAAGGTCCCCGACGATCTGCATACCGTCCATCAGCGGCCCCTCGATGACCTCGAGAGGTCGAGATGCGTTCGCGCGCGCCTCCTCGGTGTCCTCCTCGATGAAGTCGACCACGCCGTTGACGAGCGCGTGCTTCAATCGTTCTTCGACGCTGTTTTCGCGCCAGGAAAGGTCGATCTCCTTCTTCTTGCCCGTTCCGGTCACCGATTCTGCGAATTCCACCAATCGCTCGGTCGCGTCCGATCGGCGATTGAAGATCACGTCTTCGACTCTTTCGAGCAGATCTGCTGGGATGCCGTCGTAGACGCCGAGCTGGCCCGCATTCACGATCCCCATGTCCATGCCGGCATTGACGGCGTGGTAGAGGAACGCGGTGTGCATCGCCTCCCGTACGGGATCGTTTCCGCGGAACGAAAACGAGAGATTGCTGACGCCGCCGCTGACCCTGGAGCCCGGGCAGGTCTCCTTGATGATGCGCGTCGCTTCGATGAAGTTTCGGCCGTAATTGTTGTGTTCCTCCATCCCGGTGGCGATCGCGAGTATGTTCGGGTCGAAGATGATTTCCTGCGGCCTGAAACCTGAGATCTGGGTCAGCAACCGGTAGGCGCGCTGGCAGATCTCGACTTTTCGCTCGACGGTGTCGGCTTGACCGGTTTCGTCGAACGCCATCACCACCACGCCAGCTCCGTAGCGTTTGATGATCTTGGCCTTCGCGAGAAAGTCGTCTTCGCCTTCCTTCAAGCTGATCGAATTGACGAAGCCCTTACCCTGGAGGCACTTCAGGCCCGCCTCGATCACGGACCACTTCGAACTATCGACCATGACCGGGATGACCGCGATCTCCGGTTCGGTTGCGATCAAATTGAGGAACGTCGTCATCGCCCATTCCGAGTCGAGCATGCCCTCGTCCATGTTGACGTCGAGGATGTTGGCGCCTCCCCGCACCTGGTCGAGTGCAACCTCGGTGGCGGTCGCGAAGTCCTCTTTCTTGATCAGGTTCATGAAGCGACGGGAACCGGTCATATTGGTGCGCTCACCGATCGTGGTGAAATTCGAGTCGGGCCAGAGGCTCAGGCGTTCCAGGCCGCTGAAGTGCGCGGCGGCATCCTCCAGCTCGGGCAGCCGACGCGGTGCGACTCCCTCGACCGCAGCGGCGATCGCGCGGATGTGATCCGGTGTCGTTCCGCAGCAACCGCCGACCAGGTTGACGAGGCCGCTGGACGCGAACTCTCCGAGCAGCCGTCCGGTCGTCTCCGGTCCCTCGTCGTAGCCGCCAAATGCGTTCGGTAGCCCGGCGTTCGGATAGGCGCTGATGTGGACCGGTGCAACCGCCGCGAGCTCCGCGAGAAAGGGGCGCATCTCCGTCGCTCCGAGCGCGCAATTGATTCCCACGGAAATCGGGTTCGCGTGGGCGACCGAGGTCCAGAACGCGTCCACGGTTTGCCCCGAGAGCGTTCGACCACTGCGGTCGGTGATCGTTACCGAGATCATCAGCGGAAGCGAAATGGACTGCTCGTCGAAATGGTCGAGCACCGCGGCGATGGCCGCCTTCGCGTTGAGGGTGTCGAAGATGGTCTCGATCAGCAGGATGTCGACGCCCCCTTCGATCAGGGCGCGCGTCTGCTCGCGGTAGGCGGCGTAGAGTTCGTCAAAGGTCAGACTTCGCGCCGAGGCGTCGTCGACATCGGGCGAGATCGAGAGCGTCTTGGGCGTGGGCCCGAGCGCGCCCGCCACGAAGCGCGGTCGATCCGGCGTTCGTTCCGTCCAGCGCACCGCACAGGCCACGGCGATCTCCGCCGCGCGGAGGTTCATCTGGGTAACCGACGCTTCCATGCCGTAATCGGCCTGGGCGATCGCGTTGGCCCCGAAGGTGTTGGTCTCGACGATGTCTGCGCCCGCGTCGAAGAACGCGTCGTGGATTTCCTCCACCAGCGAGGCCTTGCTGAGCACGAGCGCTTCGTGGTTGCCTTTCAGTTCAGCGGGGTGGTCGGCCAGGCGCTCGCTGCGGAAATCGGCTTCGAGCAGGTTGTGGCCCTGGATCATGGTTCCCATCGCGCCATCGAGAACGAGGATTCGCTCGGAGAGCAGCTGTTCGAGCTCGGCGCGGCGGTCGACTGAAGCCATCGTCGATCCTCCCTGGGATAGTCCGGTATCGGGCCTCCCATGGCGGGAATGTAGTAAAATATCACTATATCTCAATACAGTGATATAATCTATTCCCCGGGGGGATATGGAGAAGTGAATCGATTCGTCTGGGCAGAGAAGACCCCGACAGACGTCCGGGGTCGGCGGTTACTTCCCCGGGGTGGACGTTTCTTCCCCGGGATGCACGTTTACTTCTCCGCGGTGGGTGTTTACTTCGGATCCTCGAAGTTGGGCGCGCGTTGTTCCAGATTGGCGCGGATCGCTTCGAGCTGGTTGGGTGCGCCGATCAGCGCTCGCTGGAGCCCCGCTTCGAGCTCCAGGCGGTCTCGGATCGCGACCGGATCGGATTCGCCGAGCAGCCGCTTTGCGGCGCGAACGGCGTCTGGCGAGCGGCGAGCGATCTCGCGCGCGAGCTCGAAGGCCTCGTCCCTCGGCGTCTCGCTCAGGTGTGTGGCCAGTCCCAGTTCGCGCGCTTCGACGCCCGAAACGATCCGGCCCGTGAAGACGAGCTCCTTCGCGACGTCGCGCCCGACCAGACGCCGGAGTGAGGCGGCACCCGTCATATCCGGGATCAGGCCCCAGTTGATTTCCATTGCGGACAACTTTGCGTCCGGCGCGACGAAGCGGATGTCCGCGGCCAGCGCGATTTGAAATCCCGCGCCGAAGGCGACCCCGTGGACTGCCGCGATCACGGGAATCGGCAGCGCTGCCCAGACCCAGGCCGCGCGTTGCGCGAAGTTTGCGGGGCTCTCAGGTTTTATTTCGAATAGCTCCTCAACACTTCTTTCGAGCTTGGAAAACAGCGCGATGTCCAACCCCGCGCAAAACGCCTGCCCCTCACCGGATAGGACCACCGCGCGAAGCGAGCGGTCCTTCGCGAGTTCGCTTCCGGCGCCACTGAGCGCTTCGATCATCTCGAGATCGCAGGCGTTCATCTTCTCCGGCCGATTCAACCGGACGTCAGCGATGCCCTCGCCATCAATCGTAATGGAAACGCGGTGGGACATGGAGTCCTCCTGAAAGCCTGTGTCATTCGATCCGAATATCACCGCTACAGAAAAAACCAGCCAGCGGTCCTCGTCGTTCGGCCCCGCCTGCGAAGCCGCTCCAGATAGACGAGAAAATCAAGCAAATCGGCGCCTTACTAGCTTCAGAGCCGCTTCCAGCGCTGCTTTCCACCGCCTCTTCCCCCGCCTTTTTCGACGCAGCCGGCGGCACACAGTCGGCCGGCATGCTACAGAAAGGTGGTACAGCGGCGGAGGCGTACGCACTTATGGCTCAGCGCAAACGACTCAAACGAGGAGACCATCTCCAGCTCCGCTCAGCGACTTGGTTCTACCGCAGATTGGTTCCCGAGGCGATTCAGGGCCGGCTAGGACGTGAGGTCGTGCGGACGCTGCGAACCTCAGACGTGGTGGAGGCGCGGAGACGCAGCGCGCGCTTGGACGCTGAGGTCGAGCGCTTGTTTGAAGCGGCGCGGGAAGAGGTGGTCAGCGGGAGCAAACGTGCGGCGGAAGCTGCGGCGGAGGGTTCGGAGGCAGTCGAGAGGGCGGAGGCGGAACTCGCGACCATCTGCACGCAGTTTGCCCGCGACTCACTGCTCGACGACCGGCGAGAGCGCCGGCGCCTTGACGACTGGGAGTCCGGCGACCAAAACGTCGACCGCGGGCAAGTCCAGGAATTCTACGCCGACCAATTCGAGGCCGGCGTTCTGCCCACTGCTGAAACCCTCGCCGCCCTCAAACACCATGGTGTCGAACTATCGCCCACGCAATTCGAGGCGCTCCTTCGCGAAATGCGCCACGCGATTATTATGACCCGCGGCCTCATCGAAGCCGACCGCGACGCAGACATCCACGGCAAGCCTCGCGTGGAGCTGCCGACTCTTCGGTCGGCGCTGTAGCCCGTCAGGGGAAGTCGGACATTGGGGTGATCTAAGCTAAGAGACACTTTACGGGGTCCGAGATCCCGGGGAGCGTCTCGAAATGACAAGGACG
>JADFQO010000032.1 GCA_022561775.1 Myxococcales bacterium
AGTTCGTCGACGATGAGGTGCTACGTCAGTCCTCGCGACCATCACGGTCAAGCCTCGGCTTGGCAGCGAGGGCCTTGTCCTCGATATGTCTCCGGGCGGCGTAGATCTACTTTCCGCGGAGTACGGCAGGTCACGTCCGAGAGTACAGTCACGAGGTACTGGTTAGTGGGTTGCTGCGCGTCTTACCTACGCTTTCGCTCCTTCCGTTTGCCGGGCTCCAGCAGGCCGCGCACCACCCCGTCGAGGCTCTTGAGCAGCTCAGGGGAACCCTCGCGCATCAGGGCGGCGACGCGCCGCATCATACGGATCTGCCGCGGCGTGTACTTCTCGACGGCTTTGCCCGCGCGCGCCTCCCAGTGCGGGTAGATCAAGTCGACCAAGCAGGCCCCGCTTTGGCTCACCGGGCAGCGTTGATGCTTCCGTTGGCTCGGCACGGAACCGAGTAGCTCGCCCAAGGAGGTGCCGAGCGCCGCAGCGACTTTCTGGGCCGTCGACACGCTGGGCTGCACTTTTCCGTTTTCGATTCGCGAGAGATACGACGGGTCGAGGCCGGCATGCCGGGCGACCCAATTTTGTGATAACCCACGCTGACTTCGGTTCGAAGCTGCGCGCTGGCCGAAGTCCGGAATCTGTGACATTTGTGACATCGCGCGCGACCTCCTGGACATATCTGTCATCAATATAGCATAACAATACGTTGACATATTCGCAATTTCCTTATATGGGTCGGCCTCGCAACTGAGTCTTGGCGATGTAGGACGAGCCCGCCGGTGTTCTCGGTGTTGGGCTGTCGTTCTGCAAGGGGGCGACATGAGGCGCATCCGTTCGAGGGGTTCATGGATCAGTGTGGCCCTGGCGTTCGATCCGGGCCGGGCCTGTTGGAGCCGACTCCAAACCAATGCCGCTTGTGCACCGAGCGAACGTCGTATGGAAGCGGACAGGACAATGCGGAAATTCTTTGCAGTAGCAGTGGGTAGCGCGGTGGCTCTCGCGGGGTTTGCGGGCGCGGCCAACGCAACCGCCACCATCGATCTGATCTGGGACGACGGCAGCGTCACGTTTGAAGGCCTGAACACGTCGGAGACCATCACCCTGTCGGTGATCCTGACCGCAGGCCCCGCCGGCTCAACGGGCGCCGGCGTCAGCGTCGACTACAGCGCAGCAGTGGGCAAACTCAGCGTGATCGCATTCTCGAGCACGCCATCGGCGGGACTTGATAGCGCACTGCCGCTCTCGGTCGGAGATACAATCGACACCGGATCGCAGGTCCAGAACATCAACTCCCTCGCGCTGATACCCTTCCTTTTTGGTGTTGGCATCCTGGAGGGTCAGAGCCACCAGCTCGGGACGGTCACGTTCCACAAGGAGACGCTCGTCAATGAGGAGTTTGAGCTCCTGGTAGGCGTCTTTGGCCCGACCGACGACGTCTTGGACCTCGACGGCAACGTCATCAACGCCACGACCACGTTCAACAGTGCGTTCCTGATCAACGTTCCCGAGCCGGGTGCGCTTCCCATGCTGATCCTGGGATTGGGTGGCTTGTCGCTCGTGGGACGCGGCCGCAGGAGCTAACGCTTCTCTGGCGGTAGCGCTAGACCACATCAAAACGCCCCGGGCCGAAACCTGGGGCGTTTTGCGTTGAAGCTGCCGGTAGCTGTCTGGGCCTCTCCCGGCCGGAACTCCGCTCGACTCGATGCTCCGATTCCTTGGTAAGCCCGCGACCTGCCGGCTTGCCAAACCCCTCTCGCTTGCGAGCCCCCTTCCCGGCCGCCGTGTAATTCTCTTGCTCTACTGAATTCCGCCCCGATTCCATCTCCTCGACGATTCTCGTCACCCCAGCCAATAAAGGTGATTCTCATCACCCAGCCCTAAAGGCCTGCCCGCAAATGGCCGAACAAGAGAGGAACGTCGTGCATTGGACGTGAATCGAACAGGAGAGCCCCCTATGAAACGAACTCTACTCGTAGCCACGCTGGCTTCATTGCTCTGGGGGATGCCCGCCCTGGCTGGCCCCGCGCTGGACTCCGATGGCGATGGCTTCGCCGATTTCGAGGACAATTGCATCGATGTCGCCAATCCGGCTCAGGACGACACGGACGGAGACGACTGCGGAAACCTCTGCGACGCGGACTACAACCAAACCGGCTCGGTTGGATTTGGCGACTTCGGCCCCTTCTCGGTGAACTTCGGCACTACCAACGAACTCAGTATGCATGTGGAGCCGGTCGGCGGCGGCCGGGGCGTTGGCTTTGGTGACTTTGGTTATTTTTCGGTGGCCTTCGGCGGCATCCCGGGACCTTCTGGAACGACGGCAGGAACCACCGCCTGCCCGTAGGCCAGTACTGTGGGGGCGGTCGAAAACCCGTTGAACGATCCATGCTTGGAAACACGAGGAAGGAGAGATAGGGCAATGCGGAAATTATTTATCGGTTTGTTCGGCGGCCTCGTCGCGCTCGCGGGCGTCGCGGGCTCAGCCGGCGCCAGTGCGACGATCGATCTGCTCTGGGCGGTCTCGGGAACGAGCACCACCAGCGTCCTGGCATCGTCGACGGGCATCGTCTTGAACGTCGTCCTCGTCGCGGGCGCTGGGGGCTCGCGAGGTGCCGGCGTCAGCGTCGATTACACTACTCTGGTGGCCGATTTCTCGATTGCCGGCTTCTCGAGCACGCCGGGAGGCGACCTGCCGCTCAGTTTCGGGTCGACCAGCGACACCCTATCGCGGATCGAGAACCTCAACTCCGCGGCGATTCCGCCCGGCCTGGGCGACGGCCTGACCGCCGGCCAGTCGCATATTCTCGGAACGATCACCTTCGACTCCATAGGGCCGGGAGGATCGTTCACGCTCCTATCGGACGCCAATGGGTTTACCGATGACGTCTTGAACCTCGCCGGTGCCGTCATCACCGGGACGACCACCTTCAACAGTTCAACCATGAACGTGTCGCCAGTACCCGAACCGGGGACGCTCTCGCTGCTCGGCATGGGACTCGGTGGGCTCTACGTGGTCGGAAGAAGGAGCCGCCGAAAGCGCTAGTTGCGGTCCGGCTATGCCGGACCTTCCACGTCGTCGGCCGACCCGTCTCGGGTCGGGCCTCCTAGGAGCGCGACCCCAGCATGGGGTTGCGCGACACCGCAAGCGAATCCGCAGCATTCGCCCGCTAGTTCCGCAGACTGATTCCTAGTCTTTCGGATCGACTGAACGCCCCATGCTCACAAGCGCGGGGCGTTCGTCATGTCGGGCTCGCAAACCGCGGGCCGGGTGAGCCCGCGCAGCACCAGCGCGATGGCGTCGTCGAAGAAGGTGTCGAGCGCACGTCGCCGCAGGCTCCGTTGCACCGAGGAGCGCTCGGTTCGAATGATCGCATTGGCGAGCGTCCAGAGGATGCCGGCCACCTCCCAGGCGTCACAGGGGGCGAACACGCCCTGCGCAATGCCCCGTTCGATGATCTCGGCCAGGATCCCGAGGCTCTCCTCCCAGAGCCGAACCACCTCCTCCACGAGCTCGGACGGCAGCTCGCCGATCACGGCCTGATTCTCGATCGCCCAGAAGATCTGAAAATAGTCCGGGTTCTCGACGTAATGCTGAAAGTAGAACCGACTCACCCGCACGAGCGCCTCGATCGGTGTGGCCTGCGGGTCGAGGGCGTCTTGTAGTTTCTTTTCGAAGCGCCGGGCTTTGCGTGAGAGAACCGCCAGGTAGATCTGCGCCTTGTTGTCGAAGTAGCGATAGAGCGTCCCCTTGGCGACGCCCGCGAGTTCGGCGATCTCGTCGAGGTTCGCGTCCATGAATCCATCCCGGAAGAAAATCTCCTTCGCGGCCTCGAGGATTCGGCGTCGAACCTCGGCCTTCTTCTCCTCTCGTCCCGGGCTGGGCGACCTTCGCGGATCGGGGGCGACTTCTCTCGAACTCATCGCGCGACCGCTCGGCGCAGTTCGCCAATCAGGTGGCTGCGCATGTCTTCGGGCTCCACGATCGCTTCGAGAGAACCGACCTCGAGGGCGCGCTCCACGCTGTGAATCGAATCGAATTTCGCCGCCAGCTCGGCCTGTTTCTCGAGCAGGACCTCCTTCCACGCGCTCTCCAGTCTGTCGCGGTCGCTCGATGCGGTCTGGCGTCGGAGTTTCACGATTCGCGGGTCCAGCGCCGCGCGCGCACGTACCTCTCGTGTGAATACGACCGCAGCCGCAGGCGCTCCGCCGATCACCGACGCGAAAGAGCCCTTGAGCGCCGCCGGGCGCAAGTCCTCGTTCAGACTGCCTGAGAAGACTACGTAAGCGCCACCGTGGTAACGCGACACGACGAGGAAGACGATCGTCCCATCGAAGTTTACCACCGCCCGCGCAATCTCCGCGCCGTACTCGAGTTGCAATTTCCGCATCGACTCGGGTGATCCGTCGAATCCCGACAGATTCGCGAGCAACACCACCGGTCGGTTCCCACTGGCCGAGTTGAGGGCGCGTGCGAGCTTCTTCGACGAGAGCGGGAAGAGCGTGCCGCCCATCCACATGGAGGGGCCATCCGTCGGGCTGTAACCCTCCCGCGGGAGGCTGCGGCTCTCGATGCCGATCAGACTGACGGGGATGCCGCCCAAATGCGCATCCCAGACGATCGCAGTCTCGGCACCCTGCCAGGACCGCCAACGTTCCAGATGGCCGCCGTCCTGGTCGATCACGCCGGTCATCAGCGCGCGCATCGAGAATGGCCGTTTGCGGTCGAGATTGGACTCGGGATCGAAGATCTCGCCCAACGTGCGGAAGTCATGGCCTTCTTCCGGCTCGCAAGCAAACCCCATGATCGAGCGCGTCTCGGGATCGCTCGTCGCGAAGAGTCGTGGCGCGCTTTCGCCCGGCGGAACGAACGTGAATCGGTAGTGGTCGTAGAGGATCCGGTAGGCGTCGGCGAGGTTGCGCGCGTAGAACTGGGCCTCGCCGTTGGGTCCCATGATCCGTTCGTAGCCGCCGATGGCGGTCTCGTCTTCCGCCGATACCGCTCCCGCCGCTTTCAGCGCAGCCCGCCCGGTGAGGAGCATCGAGGCCGAGGCGGTCATGATCAGCACGCCGCGGGTGTGTTGAAGCATCGTGGCCAGCGCATCGAAATAGCTCTGCGCGCCTACGTTCACACCTTGCACGATGATGTGAATCACGCCGCCCGACTGGGTGAAGGTGATGATTCGTCGCACGACCCTCGCCGTCGCGTCGAGATTCTCCGTACCGCTGTCCATGGCGATCCGAGCGCCACTGGAAACCGGCAACCATTCGAGTGGTAGCTTCAATTTTTCCGCCAGGTCGATCGCCGCGACGATCCGATCGCACTCTGGTGCTGCCAAAGCTCCCATTCCGATCGTGGGATCCGACAACACGAGCACGCGTTTCATGCCCTCCGGGACTTTTTCTGTGGGCGTATCGATCACGCCAAAAACAATGGAACTCACATTCATTCCGTAAGGGCGACCCGCGACGTTCAGCGCCATGGGCGTCGCGGAATCCTCCTCGAGATCGAACTCCTCGAATCTTCCGGCGGGCAGGTCCAATTCGCCTTCTGGGTTCGCGACACCGTTGTTAGACGATCCACTCGTCAACAGGCGAATGATCTCGTAGGGATAGACGAGCCGGCGGCGGCGGGCCTCCACCACCCTTCGCTCGTAGTCCCTGGCGGGCTCCAACGGAGCGAGGTGGGGTTGCCGCCACGAGAGTTCCATGTTGCTCCCGGTCGGATCCGCGATGACGACCTCCAGTGGATTCGCGGCCTTCTCGGGGTGGGCGCGGTCGAGCACGTTCAACCGCGCGATCACCTTTTCGAGACCGAGGTGTCGCGTGGCCGGCGCGAGGCGCCGAGCCAGGCGCGCCGCAACCTGATCGTCGAGAAAAATCGCAGGTGACGTGAAGACCGCGATGCGATTCCACTGCAATCTCCGACTCGGATCTCGCAGCCCGAGGTGATTCCGCAGGGTTCGGGTGGCATCGAAGAAGACGCGCTCGAACGACGCCAGATGCAATGTCGCCTCGTAGCCGTGATCGGGAGAGCGGCCTCTAAAGTCAGCGAGTACGAATATTCGCTCGTCACCAGGGATCTCTCGCGACCGCAGATGAAAACAATAGATGTCGTCCGGGGAATCCAGACGCTCGCAGTCAAAAGCCCTCAACCGGTGGAGATCGATTCGGTCAGCCGTCTCGGGGTGAAGACCGTAAAGTCCCTTCATCTCCTCCCAACCCTGCGCGGTCTGCGCAAAATTGAAATGCACGGATCGCTCGGAATCGGCGAGCCGGGTCAGGGTGAGGCGGTCTGCCTTCAGGTGTTCCGAGAGCGCCGGCGCGAGCGCGTTGCGGAGGCCTTCGAGATTCTCACCATTGTCGACAGGAACCAGCAGTTCGATCGCGTGGATTCGCCTGTCGGCACCCACTTGATCAGAAGCTCGAGATAGCTGTTCCAGCGCCTGCAAGATCCGATCGGGCGCCGCAACGCTACAGAGCAGCGTTCGGCCATCTTGCAGGTCGAGTCGCTCAACGTGAGTCGACCCGATGATCGTAGAGGTATGGATCGGCGAATTGTTGGGCGCGTAGAAGCGACAGACATGGGCCGCGACAGCGACGGAACGGCGAAGCGGATTTGAATCGGATAGCCACCGACCAACGCGGTCGAAAACGTTGTAGGGTGCGTTCGCGAGGTGCACCAACACCGCTCTCGGGGGTTGGCTGGGCTCGGATTCTGCTCCAGCAAGCCAGATTTCCACCTCCTGGGTGGTCTGCTCTGCTTGCCGCTCCAGTTCGGGGCCCTCAAAGATCGTATAACTGGCTTCGATCGCGCGATCCGCCAACGCGTCGGGCAGCAGTCCACGCATACTCGAAATGCAAGACAGGGAATTCTTGAGCTGCTCGTCGTCTCCGAGATGGACTCCTGATTCCGAGAGAGCGTGAACCCGTTTCAAGATCTCGAGCACCAGCCGCCGCCGCAGATCGGGGAAGAGTTGAGTGGCCACCAACCGCAAGACCGCCCGCTTGAGGCTGTCGGACGCCTTGAGGTCTTCGATTCCATAGTGGGCCAGTGCGCGACGCAGGATCACCAGGAAGACTTCGGGCATCCCGGAGCCCTCGGTGGCCATTCTGCGCATGTAGGCTCGCAGGCGCGCATGATTCGAAGGTCCGACGTCACCAGACACGGATGCGTGTGGAGCCCGAACGAAGAGCTGCTCGATATCCGCGAAGATCGCCAACTCGTGTCGGGTCTCGGCAAGCTCGCTGCAGAATTCAGCGGAAAGGTCTTCGGGAAGCGCACCTTCGAGCAACGCGACGAGACGCTCGCCGCGTGCCGGGTTGACGTCGTAGCCCATCAGGATGCGACGGATCTCATCGCGCGACGCTTCGATCGCAGCGCGTCGAGCGGTCGCATCCGCAGCTTCGACTGCTTGCAGATCGGGCGCCTCCCCTTCGCCACCCTCTCTTTTCGAGAAGAAGAGATCCAGGGGATCGGAATCAGAGGGGAGCGCGAGCCGTTGCCGGTGAGGTGCGTCGAACGCCCCTCGCGTCTCGGCCTCGATGATCAAGAGCAGCTCGCCCGAGCTCACCTGCTGGCCCGTGCGAACGCAGACTTCCTTGACGACACCACTCACCGGAGCCCGGAAGTCGATCTCGCTCTTCATCGCTTCGAGCAGGCCGAGGGATTGGCCCGCTTCCACCCGATCGCCCGGCGCGACCTGCAAACCGATCACTACGGCAGGAGTGCCCGAGCGGACCTGGCCAGCGAGTTCGCTGGTAAAACGATACGGGTGCGCCTCGATTTCGATTCGCAGCCCCCGCTCCGAGACGTCGTGCAGAACGCGCAGGCTGCGACCGCCCAGCTCGAGGATCGCTGAGTTCTCGCGCTCGTCGCTGAGCGTCGCGACCGCGACGCGACCGTCGAGGTGAACCCGATACCGCCAAGCACCCACTGCGAAGACTTCGAGTCGATAACTTTCGGCACCGGCCGTGAGGTCAATCCGCTGGCCCGTCGAAGGCGGAATCGACGTCGGAGACAGCGTGGCCGGGTCCTCATAGAATTTCTGCCTGGCCGCGTCGCGGAAGCGCTGGTAGGAGAGAATCGCAGCCACAACCAATGCCTCGACCACGTAATCGTCGGATCCCGCTCGAAGCTCGGGTGTGCGGTCCAACCACTCCGTGTCGAAGTCGCCGCGGCGGTACTCGGGAGTCTCGAGGATATCGATCAGATAGCCTTTGTTGGTCGCTCCTCCGGCGACGACCAGTTCGAAATCTGTGAGCGCACAGGTGAGCCGAGCGCGGGCCTCCTCGCGGGTCTCACCCGTGGCGATCAACTTCGCAATCAAGGAATCGAACTCCGCCGGAACCCGGCATCCGGCGGACACCCCGGAGTCGACCCGCAGTCGCGGTCCGAGTGCGGGATCGAACAGGGCAATCCGGCCGGGGGTCGGAAGAAAGTCAGCCTGGGGGTCTTCTGCACATACGCGGGCTTCGATCGCAACCCGGTCTACGGTCTTGGGGAGCGGAGGCAGCGATTCTCCCCTTCCGATGCGAATCTGGAGCTGTACGAGATCAATTCCAGTCAACTCCTCGGTGATTCCGTGTTCGACCTGCAGACGCGGATTCACTTCGAGAAACGAGTATTCCTGGCCGACCAAAAGAAATTCCACGGTTCCCACACCGATGTAACCGACACGGTCGACCAGGCGAACCGCTGCTTGCTCGAGTTCGGCGCATAGATCCCGCGAGAGCCCCGGGGGCGGAGCTTCTTCGATCACCTTTTGGTGTCGTCTCTGCACCGAGCAGTCGCGGCATCCGAGGGACATCGCGGAGCCCTTTGCATCAACGGCGATTTGAACTTCAACATGGCGACCGCGCGGGAGCTTGCGTTCGATGAAGAGACGATCGTCTCCGAATGCCGCTTTCGCTTCTGCAGACGCCGAACGGAACGCGTTCGCGAGCTCTGACTCCGAATCCACCATGCGGATTCCACGCCCACCGCCTCCTGCCACAGCCTTGACGGCCACCGGGTAGCCGAGCTCCGCCGCGCAGCGCGCTGCGGCCGCTTCGTCCGCAACGACACCTTCGCTCCACGGCATGACCGGAATACCTGCATCTTCGGCAATTCGCTTCGCGTCGATCTTGTCGCCGAGGGCGCGCATGACATCACCGGGCGGTCCCAGGAAACAGATCCCGTGATCGGTGACCCGATCCGCAAAGACGGGGTCTTCCGCAACAAATCCCCAACCCGGCCATACCGCATCCGCGCCCGCTCGTACGAGCAGCGCAATCAGCCGATCGTGGTCGAGATAGGCCGCAACGGCACCATCGGGCGCTTCGAGCCGAATCGCACGGTCCGCGTGGCGGACGAAGGGCGCGTCGCGATCGACGTCGGTATAGATCGCGATCGACTCGAGATCTGAACGCTCGAGCGCTCGTAGCGCTTTGACGGAACGGATGCAGCGCATCGCCGCTTCCCCGCGATTGAGGATGGCGAGCCGGTGAATGGCGTTAGCGGCGCTCAATGGAGGTCGTCCCGCTCGGCGTCGTCGGGTCGAACCGCGAAGTCCGCGCACGAGCCGTGGTACGAGAGGGAGGGCGCCACTGGTGCGGCTTCACCAGCCCGGATCCGCTGTGGAGTCGGGTCGACTTCCTCGATCCGCGGATCGTGGCACGCGAAGCCCGCGTACGAGCCGTGGTGCGAGAGGGAGAGCGCCACTGGCGCGGCTTCGCCGGCCAGGATCAGCTGCGGGATCCGGTCGACTTTCTCGATCCGCAGATCGGAAGTCGCAACGCCCAGCTCCGTGGCGATCGACGCGATCACGAATCGGCGGACGCCCTGGCTCGAATCGCGAAGTTCAGCCGTCGTGAGCCGACATGATCCCGAAAGAGTGTCGGCGAAAGAATCCTTCTCAGCCACCACAGCGTGCACACAGTCGCCATCGATCTGGACCCGCACGGGCCAGCGGCGAATCCCATAGCGGACCGATCCGCACAGTGAGCGGTCGAGATTCACGACGAAACGCGCTGGAGAAAAAGCGACCCCCGAACATTGCCGACGCGCCGCCTTGTAGGCGGCCTCTTTTGCCGACCATAGTATCCAGCGCCTTTGCACATCCGTACGGTCGGTCGAAAGCGCTTCGAGTTCCTCAGGCGTGAAAACCCGTCGGTCAAAACGCGGATGGCACGCTCCGCGAGACGATTCGGGATCGGAGAGATCTACGACGTCATTTCCGATCATCAAAGTACTCCTGCTCCATCTCGACGAGGCGTTGCGCGATCTTGCGCGCGATGTCACGCGAGGCACGGAGCCCGCGGTAGTTCGTCTTGGGCTCGATGACCGAAACAGATCCGCGAAAGCGCTCTCCCCGGACAGGCATGCCCGAGTAGCCGTCCTGGTGATCACCTCTCAGATACACACAGACCACCCTGCAATTCGGAACACATCGATAGATCCGGCCGACTCCCGAGGCAGCTGAATTCAGATCCACCCGACCGGTGCGGCTCCGTCCAGCCTCGGGAAAAATCAACGCCACTTCGTGGTTGGAAACTGCATGCGCCAGGCGAGACAGCACTTCTGTAATTTCCGCCCGATTGCCACCGCGCTCCACGGGAAGACACTTGAGTGCGTATATCGCCATCCGCCTATAGCGTGTAGCTGCAAAAATGGACCGCTCCGGGAGATTCCAGGGAAGCGTCCTGAAGTGTCGGAAATACCACCATGGCGACCCCAACGCCCACGCGATCACACAAGAGTCGATCATCGTGAGATGATTCGCGCAGATGATCAACGGCCCATCCCGCTCGAGGCAGATCCTGCGGTACTCGCGTCGAAAACCTCGGAGGTTTTCGATGCGGTAACCGAGCACGCAGCGCAGCGCGATCCCCATTATGGGAATTGCCAGGGGCGACAGCAGGCGAGAAATTTCGCGCTGCAGCACCAACTTTTGGCGCGCGCCCGCCGGCAGTGGAGCTATGGGCCGAAGCGCCACTACCCGATTTTCGCCTCAATCAGCTCGACCGCATTTCCGACAGTCTCGACCTTGTCGACGTCGTCGTCATCGATCTCGATATCGAAGGCATCCTCGAACTCGAGCACGACGTCCACGAGTCGAGCCGAGTTCACTTTCAGATCGTCGAGGATGTGAGTGGCCAGCGAGATGCCTTTGAACGCCTCCTGGTTCTTTACATAGGGGTTGAGAATCTTGACGACTCGCTCAAAGATCTCCGTTTGATCCACTGAAGGGCTCCTTTCTGCTCTCTTTGCAACGCTCTCAGGCGCTGAATGCTCTCGGGGCTTCTACCTGGTCAGGCGCAGGATATCCCGGAGAGGGGTTATTCGTTCCACTTGCGAAATACCAGACATGCGTTGACGTCCCCAAAACCGAAGCCCGCCTTCACCACGACCTGAAGGTCCGGGGTCTGCAGAGCGGTGTGCGGGATCGACGCCGCGTAGGGCTCGATCTCCGGGTGTACATCCTCACAATTGATCGACGGATGCACAAAACCTCCGTTGAGCATGAGCACGCAGGCGACCGACTCGATTCCGCCCGCAGCACCAAGGGTGTGGCCAATCATCGATTTCGTCGAGGTAATCGGCGGCAGATCGCTCGGGCTGCATTCAAGGGCTGCCGCCCAGGAATGGACCTCTTTGGGATCTGCACCCGTGGCCGTCAGATGTCCATTGATCGCACCCACTTCTTCCGGGGCAACCCGCGCGTCTGCGAGCGCTGCTCGAATGCAGCGCCTCACACCCTCGGGGTTCGGCGCCGTCATACTGCCGCCTACCCGGTGGCCGCCGCAGTTGATGGCGGATCCGGCCACTTCTGCGAGGATCCGCGCTCCGCGTTCCTGCGCGCTCTCGAGGCTCTCCAACATCAGCACGCCCGCGCCGGCGCTCGGGACGAATCCAGCGGCCGTCGCGCTCATCGGTCTCGACGCGCGCTCCGGCGCATCATTGAAACGGCGACAGAGGACCCGCATTCCGTCGAAACCCGCCCAGATGTAGTGACTCGCGCCCTCGACTCCTCCACACAACATCCGCTTGGCGAGTCCGTGGCGGATTCGATCGACGCCCATCGAGATCGCTTCACTTCCCGTGCTACAGGCGCTGGAGTTCGTGGTCACCTGATTTCCCAAGGCCAGGATGCCGGATAGACGAGCCGAGACCCCACTCGACATCACCTGCTCGACGGTGACACTTCCCAGTCGACGAACCCTCTTTGCATCGGTGAACGGCACGATCGCGTTGGCAATCGTATCCATGCCACCGATCCCGGTACCCAACACCGCGCCGGAATCCCAATCCACACGGTCGTCATCGGGATCCGGCCGCTCAAAGCCAGCGTCCTTCCAGGCATCTACGCCGGCGATCGCCCCGCAGCGGTGTCCGGAGTTCATCGCGAGCAGGAGGTCCTCGGAAAAATACGATTCCGCGAGCTCATCGATGCCCTGGGGAACACCGGCCACGTGGGATCCGAAACCACACTCGATCATCTTCTCGTGAATGCGGATTCCAGAGAGTCCCTTTCGGAGTGCGAGTTCGAAATCGCGGACGCCGTTGGCGTTAGGCGCCACCACGCCGAGCCCTGTTACCACCACACGCCTACTCATTTGAAGATTCCCATGCCAGAAACGGTTCCCGAGCAGACGATCGTTCCGTCATCGAGCTTCATTTCGACCTTTGAACGCAATTTTCGTCGGCGATAAAAAATCTTCTCCGCCGTGATGATCACGCGATCGCCTGGATTCACGATCCCAGCGAATTCAACGTTCACGTCGGTGAACAGAGCCATCATCTTCGCGGTGTCGGCTTCACTCTCCTGAGCGAGCAAATAGATACCCAGCGCGACGATACCCACCTGTGCGAGCGATTCGACTAGAATCACTCCGGGCGTGACGGGATTTCCGGGGAAGTGGCCACGGTAGAATTCAGCGCCGGGGTCAAACCGGTAGGTGCCCACGATGTGGTCGTCGTCCAGCTCCAGGATGTCGTCGATGAAGCGAAACGGATCCTGCTGCGGGACCAGATCGAGAACCTGCTTGGGTGTCAGACGAATCCCACTCATCGGTCCATATTCCCTCCCCGCGAGCGCTCGGACGCCATCGGGTAATCGGAGTATGCGATGTTTTGAAAGGTGCCGACCTTGGCGCGTTTGATCTCATAGATCGGCTGGTCGTCGATAAATACCGTCGCGTCTCCGATCACAAGTGTTGCGCCGGCGTGGGCAATCTTCGTGAAGCGGCGGACATCGATCTCGTATCGCACGCAACGGTCATGTGGTCGAATCTGGCCCGAGAATTCGACCTCGCCACAACCCAGGGCTCGGCCAGATCCGAGACCGCCACTCCACGCGCAGAAGAAACCCAACAATTGCCAGACACCGTCGACCCCCAGGCAACCCGGCTGGACCGGGTCGCCGCGAAAATGGCACTGGAAGAACCAGTCATCGATCGCCACGTCGCGTTCCGCAACGATGCGACCCCGAGGACCCTCGCCTCGGATTTCGAGGATCCGATCCACCATCAACATGGGCGGAGCCGGGAGCTGCAGGCTGAACTCGGGCGGCGCGTCATTGAAGAGATTCCCGTGCGCGCAGGCGAGCAGCTCTTCCTTCGAGAAGCTCTTCCGATTCTGGAATTCCTCGTAGGTCACGGAATGTCTCCAAATCGGATCAGGTAGCTCGACCAGGTCAGCCCGGAACCCACCCCGACCACGGCCACGTCATCGCCGTCTCGCCACTTTTCCCACTCCATGGAGACCACGGACGCGGAACTCGCCGCGGCGGTATTTCCGAACCACTCGACGTTGCTGAAGTGACGCTCGGCTGAAATATCACAGTATTTGCAAACGGACTCGAGCATGCGGTGATTTGCCTGATGACCGACGAAGTTGAATCTCCGCTCAGAATCCTCGAATTGCTCTTGCAAGCCGTTGAGCAGACGCGTCATCCGCTTGATGCCGAAGGTTTGAACCGTTCGCCCCTCCTGCTGAAAGAAGCCGAGCCGTGGGACGACCACCTTGTCATTGCCCGCCGGGCTCGACGCCAACGTGTTTCCGTCGATCCGAGCCCGAGCTGGATGCCGCGTCGAAACCACGGCGGCAGCAGCGCCATCGCCCCACAACACGGCGGCCGAGCGGTCCGAATAATCGACGGCTTTCGTGAGGCAGTCCGCGACGACGAGAAGGATGTAGTCGGGGAGTTGGTCGGGTTTCATTTTCGAGAGCAGGTACAGTTGCACGTAAAAACTGGTACACGCCGAATTCACGTCGAAGGCGGGCACCTCGAGTTCCAGCGCCCGGGCGATGTTGCACGACTCGGCAGGTGACGTCGTGTCCATCAGTGAGGTTCCGCCGATCAGCATACCGACGTCGCTCTTCGCAATTCCGGCTCTGGAGATGGCGAGTTCCGCAGCCCTCCGACCCAGCTCTGCATTGGAGTAGAGAGCCACCTCCATCGCGATCCTCGGTTCGGCATTTCGGGTCTCGCGGATGTAGTCGAGCGGCAATACGGTGCGCCGCGAGCGGATGCCAACTCGGTCGATGATCCATTGGTCGCTCGTTCCGATGTCCAGGTCTTCGAGAAATTGGTTCGAGATCTCGTTCTCCGGATGAAAATGTCCAACGCTGTGCAGATAGAGTGTCACCGAAGCACTCCAGAAATGTGCTCGCCGCCATCCACTCGAATGACCTCACCGTTGATCCAGGCGGCTTCGGCTGTAGAGAGCAGGTAGATCACGTTGGCAACATCGGCGGGTGTGGTCAGCCGTCCGAAGGGATTGCGCTGACGGGCCTGGGCCTTGAGCTGGGCGCTGCCGGGAATCGCCTGTAGCGCGGCGGTGTCGGTCACACCGGCTTGGATCACATTCGATCGAATGCCATAGGGCGCGAACTCCACTGCCATCGAACGCACGATCGACTCGAGCGCTACCTTGGCAGCCGCCACTGCCGCGTAACCCTTCCAGGCCACTTCGTTGCCCTCGCTGGTGAGTCCGAAGATGCGCGCGTCCTCCGCAAACAGACCGCGCTCCAGCAGGGTTTGCGCCCACCCGAGCACGCTCGTTCCCATGCTGTAGATCGTTCGCTCCAGGTCCTCGTCGTCGATATAGGACCGATTGGGATAGTTTGGGCGCTCGGCCAGCGTGTGGAGGCCGTCGGCACCCGCCTCGAAGAGTTCGTTCGCCGCCGCCTTCAAGCGCTCCGCGCTGACGCCGAGTCGATCCGCGAGGTCGTCGGGCGTCGACGACGGGGTCGGTTTCTCCGGTGCGATCAGTTTGAGGTTCCCGAACGCGATCGAATGGAGCAGAACCCGTACCCTCCCGTCGGCGCCCATGGCGCCCTTCAGCTCGGTCAGGATTTCGTCGCGCTTGCCGGGATCGAGCGCGTTCGTGTTGAAGGTGATCAGGGGAACGCCAGCGCCGCGAATCTTCTCGAATTCGGGTTCGATGCGCGCCATCGCGCCGCGCCGGTCGCGATGAACGACGCACAGGCTCATCCCGTGCTCGGCGAGCTTGTGGGCGGTCGCCAGCCCGAAACCACTGGAACCTCCGAGCACGATCGCCCATTGGTCGCGGTTGAAGTCTTGTTTCACGCGCCCCCCCGCCATTGATTCGAAGCTTCCCCAAGGGGAAAACCCACTTGTGTCAGGCCCTGCGAGGAGGTTTCCAGCCACCTCATCGCAAGGTTTGGAACGCTGTCTAGAAAACCCCGTCTCGGCACGACCGGGTCGGCCGGCAGACTGTGACTCGAGGCCATCTCATAGAGTCGCCCGAGGATGACCACAAGTCATTTTTTGTCAAGGCAGCGGTCCGCGATAGCGGAAAATCCGCCGCGCGAGCCAAGAGAATCTCCCCCAGGGGAAGAGCCCGGAACCCATGTTATCCTCGGCGGCATGTCGGATCCGGTCGTCGACCTCGTCCAATTCATTGATCGCTCACCCACGCCCTATCACGCCGTGGTTGAATCCGTGAACCGCCTGCAGGCTGCGGGTTATCGGGCAATCCGCGAAGACGAAGTCTGGGACCTTGCACCGGGTGATCGGTGCTACGCGGTTCGCCACGAGGGAAGCCTCGTCGCGTTCGAGATCGGTGCAATCTCCCCCGCCGAGGGAGGTTTTCGAATCATCGGTGCGCATACGGACTCGCCCAATCTGCGCATCAAGCCAAGGCCCGACGTCGACGCGGACGGCTATCGCCAGCTCGGCGTCGAGCCCTACGGGGGCGCACTGCTCCACAGCTGGCTCGACCGGGACCTCTCGCTCGCTGGGCGAGTGACACTGCGCGGAGAGTTCGAGCCGCGCACGGTGTTGATCGATTTCGCCCGCCCCATCCTCCGCATCCCCAACCTCGCGATCCATCTGCAGAGCGAACTGCACAAAGAGGGACTCAAGCTCAACGCCCAGCAGCACATGCTGCCCATCGTCGGTTTGGAGGACTCGCCCAACTTGCGGGACCTGCTCGCCTCGGAGCTGCGCGCTCAGAATCAGAGCAAGGTCGACGCGAGCGATGTGCTGGCCTTCGATCTGATGACCTACGACGTGCAGCCGTCGGTCATCTCGGGAGTGCGGGGCGAGTTCATCCACGCCCCGCGCCTCGACAACCTGGCTTCGTGTCATGCCGGGCTGACCGCGTTGATCGGCGCCGGTTCGACGCCGCTGCCGCAACACACGCGCGTCGTGGTGCTCTACGACCACGAAGAAGTCGGCAGCCGGAGCGCCGCTGGAGCTGCGAGCCCCCTGCTCGCGGGAGCCCTCGAGCGATCCATCTGCGGATTCAAAGGCGGCGAACCACAGGGACTCGAGCGCGCCCTGTCTCGTTCCACGCTGATCTCCGCCGACATGGCGCACGCCGTTCACCCCAACTACCCGGATCGCCACGAGCCCAAACACCGTCCCGTCATTGGGCGGGGGCCCGTCATCAAGACCAACGCCAACCAGTCTTACGCGAGCGACGCGCAGACCGCAGCGCTCTTCGCGGGATTGTGTGAGCGGTTGGGCATCAAACCCCAGCACTTCGTCTCGCGCAGCGATCTCGGCTGTGGATCCACCATCGGCCCGATCACCGCCGCGCGAATCGGGATCCGCACCGTAGACGTAGGCAACCCGATGCTTTCGATGCACTCGTGCCGCGAAATGGCCGGGACGGCCGACGTCAAGCCGATGATCGACGTGTTGCGCTCGTTCCTGGAGGGCTAGAAACGCCGATGAACACCGACGGCAGACTGGATCGGGATTTCATTGCGAAATCCATGCGCCGGGGGATTATTCTCGCGGTCGCAACAGCGTTGGCCTTGGCGTTGCTCTGGCTGCTGAAGAGTGCGCTGACTCCGCTCGCCGTCGCCTTCGTCTTTGCCTACCTCCTCGACCCGCTGATCGATCGATTCGAAGCGCGAAGAATCCCGCGACCCGTCGCGATCTTGTTCCTCGTCGCCCTATCTGGAGCCATCGCGCTCGGCACGGCGTTTTTCCTCGTTCCAAAGTTGGTGCAAGAAATCGGGAACCTCGCCGAACGGCTACCGGGCTACCTCGACGGCGCGCTCGCGGCGATCAGCCCCAGGTTGGAATCGTGGTTCGGGATCACCATACCGAGCTCGATCCGGGAGGGGCTGGAAACCTTTCAATCGAGCGGCGTCTCGGTGCCGTTGGAATCCCTGCGCCTGCTGATCGAGCGAACCGTCCAATCCGTCACCGGTACCCTCGGCTCGCTCATCGGGCTGCTGGTGACTCCCGTGATCGCCTACTACGCGTTGGTCGAGTTCGACAACATCAAGGCCTGGTTTCTCAAACTGGTTCCCGTCCAATACCGGCAGGCCGTCGAAACGAAGGTGTCGATCATCAACGTCCTGGTCGCCGGTTTCATTCGCGGGCAGCTCATCGTCGCGGTGCTGCTCGGAATCCTCTATGCAATCGGCTTCTCGTTGATCGGAATCGACATGGCGATCGGGATCGGCATGGTCGCAGGAATGCTCGGGATCATTCCCTACGTGGGCAGCGCGGTCGCACTCGGACTCGCCGCGGGACTTTGCCTATTGCAATACGGTGTGGATCTGCACCTGCTCTTCGTCGTGGGTTGGTACGCGCTGATCCAGACGCTGGAAGGCTTGGTGCTGACGCCCCGAATCGTGGGCCGCAGTGTCGGTATTCACCCCGTGGCGGTGATCGTGGGCCTGCTGATCGGAGGGGACCTGCTCGGCTTCCTGGGTCTGATCGTCGCGGTTCCTGTCACCGCGATCGTCCAGGTCTTCGTGAAAGAACTCCTCGAAACCTATCGGAGATCCGCGCTCTACTCGGGGGCGACGGGGCCTCCCAGCTGATCGCAAGGCCAGCGAGGCATGCAATTTTCGTGGATCGCGCCCCCACCCGCGCTACCCTCGCAGCGATGAGTGAAGACCAACGCCAAAACGACAACCATCAAAATGATGATGAGAGAGGCGAAGATCGGCCGGCCTCGACTCCTTTCGACAATCCGTTCTTCCTTCCCGTGTTGCTCTGGGCGTTTGCGGCCTATTTTGGCTACGACATCGTCACCGACGCAGAGGCGTATCAGAATTACCCACTCTTCAACCAGGGTGGTTTCGCGCTGCTGTCCGCTCTGGCCATCTACTTCACCTGGTCCGCGATCAAGGAAAAGCGCGCCGAGCGCGACAAATCGTCCGACTGATCTCGCTGCGGCTCGGCGAACGCAATCCCCTCTCCGCAGTACCGCGACTCGTTCACCCCGCGAGCAGGCTCCGAGCGATCACCTTGAGTTCGAGAACGGGCTTCACCCCCTCGAAGATCGGCAGCACCTGCGCGTCGACCACGTAGCGACTGATCGGATACTCCTCCGCGTATCCCCATCCTCCGTGTAGCAACTGGCCCTGTTGGGTGAGCTCGACCGCCACGTCGCAGCTGAGGAGTTTCGCCTGAGCGGCGAGGGTCGCCGCTGCGCGCTCGTCTTCGTCCATCGCAACGGCCGCCGCGTAGGTGAGCGCTCGAGCGCTGGCCAGCCGGGCCGCCATCCGACCCAACGCGTACTGCGTGAGTTGGAATTCCGAAAGCGGCTTTCCGAACTGCTTCCGGTCTACCACGTACTCGGCGGTCTTTTCCAGCGCTCCCTGGGCAAGCCCACAAGCCCGACCTCCGGTTTGGAGTCGACCTGCCGCAAAACCGGCCATCTGGAGATAGAAGCCGCGTCCTAGATTCGCGTCGCCACCGACCAGGTGATCCGAGGGAACAGCGTAGTCTTTGAGGTTCAGCGTAAACGAGTGCATCCCGCGATAGCCCGGTGTGGCGTCCGCCTTGCCGACCATGAGGCCACCGCCCGGCTGCGTCATCTCGAAGTCGTGCCCCGTAAACGCATCTTTTGGGACGATGAAGAGCGACAGGCCGCGGGCACCCTTCGCGGCGTCCGGATCGGTGCGAGCTAGCAATGCGAGCACGTTTGCCCGACCGGCGAACGTGCACCAGGACTTCGGGCCGTTGATCACCCAACCGTCGCGACCGTCGACGCAGCGCGGCTCGGCCCTGCACTTGACGGCGGCGACGTCGCTACCGATGTCGGGCTCGGTGACGGCGATGCCGACCATGATCTCGCCAGAAGCAATCTTGGGCAGCCAATGCTGCTTCTGCGCTTCGGTCCCACCCCCGAGCAAGGCCTTGGTGAGAATCTCCGGTCGCGTGATGAGCGACCCCGCACCGGCCAGCGAAACACGCGATAGCTCCTCCGTCGTGAGGATCATCGCGAGATTGCCCATCTCGGAGCCGCCGTATTGCTCGGGAATACCCATGCCGAAGTAGCCGAGTTCGCCCATCTTGGTGATCAGCTCCTCGGGAACCAGGGCGTCGGTGCGATGAATCTGCTCGGCCTGTGGCGCAACCTCGACGTCCGCGAACTCGCGTACCGATTCGCGAATCTGTTCCGCCATCTCGTCGAGGGGCAGGTCGTTTCGCGCGCGGCTGTCGATGACCTGCCGGCCGACGGCTCTGTACACGGACTCGTGTCCGACGCGGCGCAGCAGGGCGCGGACCTCCGCGGGAAATGCGCCCTCCAACGCTTCCTCGCCAATCCCGAGGTCGTCGACCGCCGGTGCGAGTCGAACACGCAGGCTCTCGACGAGATCGGCCACCGACGCCGCGAAGGTCAACTCGAGAATCGCGGAAGACCTAGCCTCTTGAGCGAGCGCAGTCGCGAAGTCCAGCGCGGCCCGCGCGGCGCGTCCCTCGGTCACCGCGTAGGCAACGCGCTCGGCCAGCACCTGGTGGTCATCGATTCGCTTCCCACCCTCGGTAATTACGCTTGCGCGCTCCAGCGTCAGGTCGAGAATTTTTTGGGCCGCTTCGAGGAGCAACCGGGCATCGGAGAGGGTCGGGTTGGCGGCCATCTGGGGATCCCTTTCGTCTGTTCTGGAAACCGCGAGCGGAATAGGATAGCGTGGCAGCGTAATCGCCGCGTCGTATTTCCATCGAGGGGACAATGACCGCTCGCATCTCAGCTCTCATCGGGAGTGCCGCGATCTCAGCCCTTCTGCTCGCTCTGACCAGCGGCTGCGGGTGTCGCAGCCACGCGAACCCGCCCGGCGCCCTCGCCGGATATCAGAGCGATGTCAGCGAGGTTCAGGTGATCAGCGCCGTGGTGGGTGGCAAGAACGTCTTCCTCCCTTCGACGATCGTCGTCACCGCGGGTAGACCCCCAGTCCTTTCCGTCTTCAACGCCACCGACAAGCCCCACGGCTTCGCGATCAAGGGCCTGTCGATCGAAACCGTGCTGATTCCAGGAGAAGAAACCCGGGTCGAGCTTCCCGTTCTGGAAGGCTTCGAGATCTACACTATAGGGTGTCATCTGCACCCACCGCATCGAACAGCCACGCTCGTGGTGGTGCCCGGCCGGTAGCGATTGCTTCGCGGCTTCGCGTTCCGCTCAGCGGCTGGCGAGAAATTCCATCAGCTGGTCGACGAGAGTCGGACTACCGACCACCAACCCGAGCTTTCCCTCGCGCTCGGACAGCGTGACGCAGCGGCCGCCGGCCTCGGGCACCAGGATCTGGACAGGCGCCACGTCCCAAATGCGCAAACCCATATCCACCATGGCGTCCACACCACCGCCGAGGACCTGCGCGTAACCGAACGCGTCCGTGTAGCCGCGCAGCATCGGGATTTCGCGCGCCATCCGATCGAAGGCGGGCCTCTCCCCGCGCTCATCGAAACAGAAGAGGTCGCCGTGCGAAATAATCGCGCGCCGGAGGTCCGTCTCTTCGGATACCCGGGTCGGCTTACCGTTTCGACGGCAGCCCCCACCCTTCCAACCGACGTAGCGCTCATCGAGAGCGGGAAGGTCGATGAGCCCCATCACGGGTTCGCCGTCCACCGCGAGAGCGATCAGCGTCGAAAAGAGCGGGATCCCTCGTGAGAACGCGATCGTTCCGTCGATCGGGTCGATGATCCATTCGGGTCCGTCAGTTTGCCCTTCCGCGCCGTACTCCTCACCCAGGATCGAAAACTCCGGAAAGGATTGCTGAAGCCGTCTCCGAATCACCCGCTCAGCGGCGAGATCCGCTTCCGTTACCGGCGTTCCGTCGTCCTTCGTCTCGACGGCAACCGAACGAAAACGAGGCAGGATCTCCGCCCGCGCCAAATCCGCGGCCGCCTGTGCGGCGGCGGCAGCTTTTTCGAGATCGATCGAATGCATGGGCGGCGGAGCATATCACGTCGGCGCGCAACGGCTTCGCTAGCGCTCAGCAGGAACGACAAAATCCTCATTCCTCCGCGTCGAGCGCACGCAGCTGACGGAAGGAGTAGATCCCTGTTGAGTGGCCGTCGCTCCAGTCGATCTGGATCGCGTAGCGACCGACGGGTTGGATCTTCAGCGGGTGAATGTCCTCTGGTACCGACGCGACGTCCAGGCGCGGTTCGCCCGACCACTCGTCGACGCAATGAGCGCACGCACAGGCGAGCCGAAGCCGTCGTACCGCGTATCGGCTTTCCCGCCCGTCGGACCAGGTGATCCCGAGCTCGCTGGGGCTCGCTTGTTCGATCCGGATCGGTCTTATCGCCGAGGCGTCGTCCATCCCGGCGGAATTTTAGCGTTGGACACCCCCACCGGTCAGTGCGACATGGAGACCCTCGCGGGCTAGCGTCCCGGTTCGTGGCGGATCCGAGCTTCGACAACGCGATCGCGATTCTGGGCGGCACCGGAGAACAGGGGCTGGGGCTCGCGCTGCGGTTCGCAACGGCGGGCCGCCCCATCCGGATCGGCTCTCGAAGCATCGAACGCGCGAACGCCGCGGCTGAGCGCGTCCGCGCGGCGGTTCGCGGCGCCGAGGTCTCGGGAGACGAAAATCCCGAGGCGTGTCGCCGCGCACAGGTGATCCTCCTCTCGGTTCCGTTCGAACACACCGCGAGTATCATCAAAGAGGTCCGAGACGCCCTGACCGCGGGCCAGATCGTGGTGTCGATGGGAGTTCCGCTGGCTTCTGCAACCGGAGGCTCGGCGACCCAGACGATCGGAGTCTGGCAGGGCTCCTGCGCGGAAATGGTTGCCGCACTGCTGCCAAAGGGCGTGCACGCCGTCTCGGCGTTTCAGAACGTCGCCGCTCATCGCCTCCACGAGCTGGATCGACCCGTCGAATGCGATGTGGTGGTCTCGGGTGCAGAGCGGCCGCGCAAGCAGGTCATGGCGCTTTGCGAACTCGTGCCGGGCCTCCGCGGGATCGATGGAGGAGCCATCGCCAATGCGCGAATCACAGAGTCGATCACCGCTCTGCTGATCGGGTTGAACACCCGCTACCGGGTTTCGGACGGCACCGGAATCCGTTTCACGGGCCTTCCGGACGGCGATTCCTGAAAGACCGCGGCAGACGCCCGTGCGGGGAACATCAAACCCATGATTTCAAGGGGTTAGGGATCCCGTGTGCAGAGGAATTGCGCGTCGGGCTGAAGCGGCCGCCCAGGGCTGATAAAAAACCATTTAAGCTCAATGGGTTGTGGCTCATGACCCAGATAAGTACCAGATTTTGTGGAAACTCTATTGACGCTCCAGCACGCTGGGAGTACACAGGCTCGACGGGGATGAGACAGTCTTTTCGGCGGCCTGGGGGGTTTCAAATTACAGGCGGTCGTCGGGGGGAAGCGAGTTTGAGGAGGGATGGAGGACCCAAATCCGACTCGGGGGCTCTGGAGGTTCCGGAGCCTCTCTCATCTCCGGGATGGCTCGGCCCGCCTCGGAAGGGACCCTGCGATCACTTCATTCCAACCAGCGATTGCGAATGGTGAACCCGCGACCACCCGTGTCCCGCGGTCTTGCCGGTCGCCCTGATGGAGACGAGTGAGACAGACACACCCTAGAAGCGGTTGAATCGAAAGAGCGTTGTCGGTAGACGCGCAAGCAATTCGGCGCACGGCGTAGATTGGTCATCGCGCTAGCAAAAAGGGGAGAGCGTGAAACACAGCGAGACGACGGACAGCACCCTGAGGAGAGGGCAACTTCACGCTGTAGGAGAGAAGAAGAGAAAACGCCGAACTCCCCGAGGGATGACAGTCTCGCGGCATTTCACGTCCGTCGGCGAAGATCCCTACGATTTCGTCGAGTGGCAAACCCGAAGCGCGAAGATCGCCAACGAGAACGGCGAAATCGTTTTCGAGCAGACCGACGTCGAAGTACCGAAGACCTGGTCGCAGCTCGCCACCAACGTGGTTGCCTCCAAATACTTCCGCGGACACATCGGAACCCCCGAGCGCGAACACAGCGTCCGGCAGTTGATCGACCGCGTGGTCGGCCGACTCCGCGAATGGGGGGATGCCTCGGGTTATTTCTGCACCCAAGAAGATTCGCAGACTTTTTCGGATGAGCTCAAGCACATCGTGCTCACTCAACGCATGTCGTTCAACAGTCCCGTTTGGTTCAACCTGGGCGTCAAGAACAATCCGCAACAGGCGAGTGCGTGCTTCATCAACTCCGTCGAAGACACCATGGAATCCATCATGGATCTCGCGAAGACAGAAGCCATGCTTTTCAAAGGCGGATCCGGCACAGGTTCGAACCTCTCGAAGATTCGCTCGTCACGCGAGACACTCGCCGGAGGCGGGACTGCATCCGGCCCGGTTTCGTTCATGCGCGGCTTCGACGCCTTCGCGGGTGTGGTGAAATCCGGAGGCAAGACCCGTCGCGCGGCGAAGATGGTGATCTTGAACGCGGACCATCCGGACATCATGGAATTCATCCGGAGCAAGTCCGAGGAAGAGAGGAAGGCCCACGCGCTCATCGATGCGGGTTACGACGGCGGCTTCAACGTTCCCTGCGGCGCCTATGACTCGGTGTTCTACCAGAACGCGAATCACTCGGTTCGCGTCACCGACTCGTTCATGCATTCCGCGCTGGCGGGCGGCGGCTGGAAAACCCGTAGCGTCACCTCCGGTAAGGTGATCGACGAATTCAAGGCCCGCGACATCCTGAAGGAAATGGCGGAGGCCGCGTACGAGTGCGGCGATCCCGGCGTTCAGTACGACACGACGATCAATCGCTGGAACCCTGTCAAGGCTTCGGGGCGGATCAATTCCAGCAATCCGTGCTCCGAGTACATGTTCCTCGACGACACGGCATGCAACCTCGCCAGCCTCAACTTGCTGACCTTTCTCGACGACTCCAGCGGGTTCGACATCGCCGGTTTTCGGCACGCGGTGAGGCTCACGATCCTCGCCCAGGAGATCATGGTCGATCACGCCGCCTACCCGACGCCGGCGATTGCCCGCAACAGCCACCTCTTCCGACCGCTGGGGCTCGGTTATGCAAACCTCGGCGCACTCCTGATGAATTCAGGGCTGCCCTACGACAGCCCTGAGGGGCGGAACCTCGCGGCGGCACTGACCGCGGTGATGTGCGGCGAGGCCTACCACACGAGCGCGGACATCGCGGACGCGATGGGGCCATTCCAGCGCTACCGGATCAACCGC
Source organism: Myxococcales bacterium (assembly GCA_022561775.1). Taxonomy (GTDB): domain Bacteria; phylum Myxococcota_A; class UBA9160; order UBA9160; family SMWR01; genus JACZVU01. The sequence continues at coordinate 24,897 of JADFQO010000032.1, forward strand.
AAGCCTTTCCTGGAAGTCATCAAGATGCACGAGGATGCGGTTCTTGCGATCCCGAGTGAGGGCGTTTCGGAGCCCCTGCTCGCCGCAGCTCGAGAGAGTTGGCACGCTGCCTATGAGAAAGGTCGAAAGTTCGGATTCAAGAATGCGCAGGTGACGGTGCTCGCTCCGACGGGCACGATCGCTTTCATGATGGACTGCGACACGACGGGCGTCGAGCCGGATATCGCGCTCGTCAAATACAAGAAGCTCGTCGGTGGCGGTTATCTCAAGATCGTCAACAACACCGTGCCGAAGGCTCTCGAGAAACTCAGCTACGACGAGGCGGAAATCGAAGAGATCACCGACTACATCACCGAACAGGAAACGATCGAGGGTGCACCTGGACTGAAAGAGTCCGACCTCCCGATCTTCGACTGCGCGTTCCGACCTCAGAACGGCAAGCGCAGCATCGCCTGGATGGGCCACATCCGGATGATGAGCGCCGTGCAACCCTTCCTCTCGGGCGCAATCAGTAAGACGGTGAACCTTCCCGGAGACGCCACCGTCGAAGACGTCATGCAGGCCTACATCGCGGGTTGGGAAATCGGCCTCAAAGCCCTGGCCATCTACCGCGATGGAAGCAAGCGGACCCAACCGCTGAACACGGGTGAAGACAAGAACGCAGATGGGCGACTCGCAGAAGCCCGTCCGATTCGCAAGAAGCTCAATGATGAACGCACCGCGCTCACCCATAAGTTCGTGATCGCGGGGCACGAGGGATATCTGACCGTCGGTCTCTACGAGAACGGCCAACCTGGCGAGATCTTCTTGCGGATGGCCAAAGAGGGCAGCACGGTATCCGGCCTGATGGACACGATCGCGACGATGACGTCGATCTCCCTACAGTACGGCGTTCCGCTGCGCGCCCTGGTCGACAAATTCAGCCACACGCGTTTCGAGCCCGCGGGCTTTACCAACAACCCCTCCATCCCGATCGCGAAATCCGTGATGGACTACGTGTTCCGCTATCTCGGCAACCGCTACCTGCAGAGCGATCCGATCGAAGACGAACAAGAGGTTCAAAACGGCGAGAGCGCGGCCGACGCGCTACCGCTCCGATCGGCAGTCGCGGGTGGATCCGGCGAGCGAGCGCAGAGCCGATCGCAGGGATTCATCAATCAGGCGGATTCCCCGGGCTGTCACAATTGCGGCTCCATCATGATACGCAGCGGTACCTGCTACAAGTGCTTCAACTGCGGGGAAACCAGCGGCTGCAGTTAAAAGACGGGTTGACGGCGTCTCGAACTTGGGGGGGTGAGAGACGCCGGGGAGCGCGGAGCTGCTCCGGTCAAACGACCGGATGCGCTCCGCGCTCCTGGTTTGGCGCACGCGGGATCCCCGCCACCGGGCCGGGATCCCGCAGACGGCGGTTTGAAGAATCCCCACGAAGGGCGCGAAGCGGGGCTCCGTCGGCCGCGACTCCATCGTGAAGTCCTCACCAAAGCCACGAACCGTGACGAACTTCTCGATCGGACCGGGTCAGATTGAAGCTCCTGGGCAGGTGACGACGCTCATAGACCTGCTACCCAACACCGCGATGCAGGACAGGTCGTTTCCGAGCGATTTCGTACGGGTATTGGCCCCGGCACTGCGGCACGCCGCATCAATCGCCCGCTCCCTTGAAGGGCGCGTTTCCAATCGCCCCAAGGCAGGTGAGGCAACCGCCGTGAAGGCCGCTCTCACGACCGCCGACACGGCATCCCAGGAGGCACTGCTCGTCCCCCTACTGGAGCACTTCCCTCAGGTGAAGCTGGAAGCGGAAGAAGACACTCCGTCCGTTTCGCGCTTTTCGAAATCCGGTGACGCGCAGGTCGTCATCGATCCGATCGACGGAACTTTGCGTTTCTATCTAGAAGGGAAGGGCCCTTACGCGGTGATGATCGGTTTGGCGATCGGCGATCGATACGAGGCGAGCCTCGTCGCGCTACCGCGCGAGCAGCTCTGTTTCGATGCCGTCAGGGGCCGTGGCGCCCGGGTGCGCAGCAAGGATGCGGCCATCAAAGCCGTCACGCTGGGCGAACCCACAGGGAATCGGATTCTGGTTTCCCACAATCTCCCGAGCAGCGCTGTCGAGAGGCTGCGGGACCTCGGCTATGAAGTGGCGGCGGCGGCGGGCGGTGCGATCTCCGTCGCCTCTTTGATCCCGGGTGTCTGCGCGGGCCTCCGACTGGCCCGAGAGAACGCGGAGGGAGTGAGCATCCGAGGCCGAATCGGCGCCCTGATCTCAGCAGAAGCAGGAGCCCTCGTGATGGGCGCAACCGCTCCCTTCCCGTCTGAAATCCGAACCCCGGCCCCAGCCCTGCTGATCGCCACCACCGCAGAGACCCTGGCCCACCTCCAGGACGCCCTCTCCACCATCCAGGACTGAACTCCAGCCAAGACTCGCGGAGAGGCCTCCCCGGCCCCCGGAACCACCTTGCAGAATGCGGGCGACATCTAAACACGACCCGGCAAACTGGGCCCCCGCCAGTGAGGCATAGCGCATAACCAGCGCTGGATCTGCGCCGGGCTACATCCGCTCGTAATCGGGGCCCTCTCCCCCCTCCGGCGGCGTCCAGGTGATCACCTGGTAGGGATCGGCGACATCGCAAGTCTTGCAGTGGACACAATTCTCGTGGTGGATGAAGAGTTTCTTGCCGCCGGACCGTTCGGGGTCCGGAACCATCTCGTAGACCGCGGCGGGGCAGAAATTCTCGCACGGATTCCCGAATTCTTCAGCGCAGGTCGTGCTGCACAGATCGGTGTCTGCCACCACCAGATGGGAGGGCTGGTCGACCTCGTGTTGGGCTCCACTGAACTGAACGAGGTGCTCCTTGCTGAACGTGAGCACACCGTCGAATTCGAACGCCTCTTTTTGGCGCTTTGATCTGGGGAGTTCGGCCAACTGCTTCATGTGCGTGTGGCCCGCTGCGGACTTCATGTTGTCGATCAGGCCGCGCCCCCCCGTCAGCTGCCGGAAGGGTTCGTTCAGCAGGAAGAACGGAACACCGCGATTCGTCGATTGGTGGAAGTGGCGGGCAGCCCAATGTTCTTCGAAGGCCCAGCTGGCTCTGTAACGCTCGGCAAAACCACCGAGAGTCGTCACGGAGAAATCGTTCCGCGCCAATGCATCAACGATCGTGTCTGCCGCCATCATTCCCGACTTCATCGCCAGATGGATTCCCGAAAGTTTTTCGGCGTTGCAGAAGCTAGCTGCATCTCCGATCAGCAGAGCACCGTTCGTATAGAGCTTGGGCATCGAATAGAGGCCGCCTGTCGGAATGCACTTCGCGCCGTACTTCACCAGCTCGGCACCCTCGAGTAGCCACTTCATGAACGGAGTGGTCTTGAACTTCTGCGCCTCCATGTGAGGGTCGCAGTTCGGGTTTTCCGAATCCAACATCACGACGAATCCGAACGACACGAGGTTGTCCTGCATGTCGTAGAGCCACATACCGTGAAAACCGTCGAAGATCTGCGGAATTCCCAAGCCATGGACGACGCGACCCGGCCGGTGCTTCTTTGGATCGATCCGCCACAACTCCTTGATGCCCACCTCGAAAGTCTGCGGGTTCATGCCGTCGAGTTCGAAGTCCGCAATGAGCTGCTTCGAAAGAGAACCTTGAACTCCCTCTCCGAGTACCGTGACCTTGGCGAAGATGTCCATCCCCGGTTGGAACGTACCCTTGGGCTTTCCGTTCTTGTCGACGCCCATGTCGCCCATGCGAACGCCGATCACCCGGCCGCCCTCGGTGAGGATCTTGTCTCCCGAGAATCCGGGGTAGATATCCACACCGGCTTCTTCGCAGCGCTCCGCCATCCACTTCGCGACGTTGTTCAATGAAGTGACGTGATAACCCTTCTTCCGAAAGTTCGGCGGAATGAACGGGCCGGGGACGCGGATCTTCCCCTTCGGGTGGAAGATCCAGAACCCCGCGTAGTCGCAGACGTACTCGGTCGGAAAGCCCTTCTCGACGAAATCCGGCACGAGCTCGCGAATGCCCTTCGGGTTCATCACGGCGCCCGAAAGCATGTGATCGCCGACGGCCGCCCCCTTCTCGAGAATCAGCACGGAGGGTGGCTCGATGGGCGCGTTGCCCTCGGACTCGGCGCGCTGGTTGAACGCCGTGACCTGGTTCATCAGATGCAGCGACGAGGCCAGCGAAGCCGGTCCCGCTCCGACGTAGAGGACGTCGACTTCCATGCTCTCGCGTTCGACGGGACTCATCTGAACCTCCAAAGTTCTGTAGCGCGCCGTGGCCTGAACACCGAGCGAATCGGGCCGCAGGCAACGAGCCCAGCGAAAAGTCAAAAATAGGCAAACCCCGGCATCGGTCGCCAGAATCGATCGGATCTGAATCCGTGGCACGCCTGCACCGCGGTGCTGGCGTGCCGAGAAGCGACGCGAAGATCCGGGGCGAGTATAGTCCAGGGATGGCGAGCGCTCCGGCCAGTCTGGTCGACATCCTGCGTGAATTCCTCACGGCCCACGAGCAATTGGATCAACTCGGCGAGAAATACAAGCGGGACGAACTCGCTTTTTCGGATCTCAAGGAGTTCGTCGGAGACAGCGATACCAGCGTGCTCTTCCGCCTGAAGGAAAAGTGTCACTCGCTGTTTCGGCCCGAGGCGGGTGGCTCGATTGTCGCGCGGCCTCGAGAAGCGCTCTTCGATCTCGCTGTTGGATCGCTCTTTCACGAAGCGATGAAGTTTCGCGAGGACTTCTACCAGCGCGAGGTATACGGCCCACGCGTACGATCCTTGCGCGCCGAAGCCGGCGCCGAAGCCAACGGATTGTTTCTCGAATTCGAGCGAATCCTGTCAACGGTCTCCACTCGCTTGGAGGAAGGCCTCGCCGAAACGCAATCCCTGATGGCTCAATCATGGGGTCAGCTTCGGGTGCTGCTATCCGAGCAGGGCGCCGAGGGTTTCGTCACGCGCTTTCTCATCGAGCGAGGCGAGACCCTCGAAAAGCTGGGTCCTCCCGGATTGGGAGAACTGCTGGCGGCAATTCACGGCGATGCGGCGGCGGGCTACGTGATTGCCGGGAAGTCTTATCTCGCCAGTGGCCATTACGAAGCCGCTGACCGCGTGCTCGCCAAGGCCTTGGAGCGCGGCGGCGATCGAGACCAGATCTCGCAGTTGTCCGCCTACGCGCGGGGGATGGCCGCATACCTTGCTGGAAACTACCCGGAAAGCCTGGTGGGCTTGAACGAATGGGCCGAGTCCGGAAGTGCCGGCGATGATTCTCTCAAGGACCTCGCCCATTCCGCGGTTTCAAGTCTCGCTCGGTTGGTGGAGGGCGACAATCGCGACCAGACCCTCGAGTCGGCGGCGAATCTACTCGAAAAGATTCATCCGCCAGGCTGACGAGAACCCACGTCAACTCGTGGACGTTCGCTCTCGAGCCGAGAAATAGAACCATCCGCCGAGACCGAACACGATCAGGCCTACTCCGATCCACTGCGGCTCCGTCATCCCCAGAGCCACGGTGGGGTTCACCCGCCAGTTTTCGATCGCGATCCGACCCAGGCCGTTGAGCGCCAGGTATTCACCGAAAAGGAACGGACTGTTTTTTCGACGCCGCCAGAGAAAGGCGGCCACCAGAAGCAACCACGCGAATTCGTAGAGTTGTGTAGGGTGGACGGGAGCGGTAGTGGGTGGCGCACCCTCCGGAAACCGCACTCCCCACGCCACATCGGTGACTCGACCGTAATCGTCACCCACCAGAAAGCAGCCGATCCTGCCGATTGACTGTCCGATTGCGGCCGCCACCGCCGCGCAGTCTGCGAAAATCTTTACGGGAATCCCGTGAATCCGGCAACCGATCGCACCGACGATCGTCGCGAGGATCAGCCCGCCGTACCAGGTGATTCCGTCGCGGGCAAAGAACAACTCGGAAAACGGCCGGCCGTCGCGGATCGAAACGTCCACCGCAAAATAGAGCTTGGAACCGAGAATCCCTCCGACGATTACGTAGATGAGGATTCTGCTCGCCTGCTCTCGGTCTAGGCCTTCTTCCTCCAATCGCACGCTGGTGATCCAGGATCCGACCCAGAATGCGATTGCGAGCATCAACCCGAAGGTGCTGATCGTGTAGCCGAAAATCGTGAAGAGTTCGGGATACATGGAACGGCTCAGGCTACGGGATGCACCAAACCCGAGCAAGGCAGCGACCACTGCCCCCGCCAAGTCCGCGCCCGTTCAGCTATGCGAAACGAACAATTTCGCCAGCACGGAGGTTCTGCTTTGGGAGCCGGGGGGAAGGGCTACTCGCTCAGAACTCGACCCGGCCAACTGGGCCCCGCCTGTAGCGGACCTCTCATATGGCGGCGGTTCTGCGCGCCCACACAAAACGACCCGGCCAACTGGGCCCCCGCCTGTAGCGGACCTCTCATATGGCGGCGGTTCTGCGCGCCCACACAAAACGACCCGGCCAACTGGGCCCCCGCCTGTAGCGGACCCTCATATGGCGGCGGTTCTGCGCGCCCACACAAAACGACCCGGCCAACTGGGCCCCCGCCTGTAGCGGACCCTCATATGGCGGCGGTTCTGCGCGCCCACACAAAACGACCCGGCCAACTGGGCCCC
>JADFQO010000033.1 GCA_022561775.1 Myxococcales bacterium
TTTCGATCCGGTCAACCCATTTGTATCCGGTGGGCCTGGAGATCTGATATCGGTCACACAGCTCACTCATCGACCACTGGCCACTTGCGTAGTCGCGATAGAACTGCTGACGCTGCTTCGTAGGGTTCGTATCCATCCAGGGCATCCTCCAGGTGTAAAGGATGTGCCCGGACTTCTGTTAACTATGTCCCCGACCGTTCAGTCAGTGTTTTATCCTTTGCCAGTGATAAAGACCGAGTAGATGCCGGGGTGATCACCGCGATCGACGAATTTGATCTTGAGTACTCCGGAGGCAAATGTTCCCCCTGATACTTGAAGAACGTAATTAAGCTCGAAGACGTCTCCCGTGTCCTGCCTGCCGAGAAACTTGAAGTGAGAATACTCCGCTCGTTCAATAGTGCCGATTAACGGGCCGAGTTTATCGAACTGTTCCTCAAGGCTCTCCTGGGTGAACTGCACCTGGGCAACGGGATCAAATTGATCGTAGAGAGAAGTCCAATTTCGAGAATTGAAGTCAACTTGGATTTGATCTGCCAACTCTGAAAGGCTGTCCTGTCCAAGATACTGAGGCAATTGGGATTCGGTAGACGCTGATTGAGGGCTGACAGTCATACGGTCGTAGATGACTAAGCTTATGACAAGATTAGCAAGCACAAGGGCTACGAGAACATAAATCATAGGGTGTGCGCTAGCTCGCACCTTGCCTCCGATAGGATCGATCGGGTCCACAATGAGCTCCTGCCGCCTAACAGTTGAGTAAGTGGAATGCCCCTCATATTGTCGCTGTATTTTATGCTGATTTCAACGTTTCTCCTTCAATTCCGCTCTTTTAGGCGTTCGAGCCGAAGCCGCACGAATTGAATCGTGCAGCGTGGGCCGTACGAATTCAATCGTGCGGCCTGCGCGGGTGAATGGGATTCGTGTGGCTTTGCGCGTTTCGATTGAGATGGATCTCGAGCTGACGTAGAATGGTGCCGGCACCGATCCGTGCCCCGGTCCCGTGATCCCTGAAGGTCACCCCATCGCCCCGTTGAGCCCCGTGTGGACGCCTGCGTTTCTTGCGGGTGTGGCTGGGGGGGTATCTCCGTGGCTCAGGATGGTGTGCGGCCGAGGAGTCTCGTCGACGAGACCCGGCGGGTGATGCGGCTTCGCCACTACAGCATTCGGACCGAGGAGGCGTACGTCCAGTGGATTCGCCGCTTCATTCGGTTTTCTGGCGGACGACATCCGCGGGAGATGTGGCGTTTCTGAGCCATCTGGCGGTCGACGGCAATGTGGCCGCGGCGACCCAGAATCAGGCCCTGAACGCGATCGCGTTCCTCTACCGGCGGGTGTTGGACCGCGAACTCGGGGACCTCGGATCGATCGTACGGGCGAAGAAGCCGCGGCAGCTGCCGGTGGTGCTGACGCGCTCCGAGGTCATCGAGCTGCTGTCTCGGCTCGACGGGGTCCACCGCTTGGCCGCGGGGCTGATGTACGGAGCCGGCCTCCGGCTGCTGGAGACGGTCCGGCTGCGGGCCAAGGATCTCGATCTGGAGCGCGGCGAACTGATGATCCGCAACGGCAAGGGGGGTCGCGACCGGGTCACGGTGCTGCCCGCGCGGTTGGTCGCCCCGCTGCGCGACCAGCTCGCGCACGCGCGCGCTCTCCATCTGGCCGATCTCGCGGAGGGCTTCGGGTCGGTCTTTCTGCCCAATGCGCTCGCGCGTAAATTTCGCGGCGCCGATCGCGAGTGGTCCTGGCAGTACGTCTTCCCGGCCGCGGCGCGCTCCCGAGATCCGCGCAGCGGCGCGATGCGGCGACACCACCTCGGCGGGGGTGCCGTCCAGCGCGCCGTCAAGCGGGCCACGCGCGAGGCGGGGCTCGTCAAACGCGCAAGTTGTCACTCGCTGCGCCACAGCTTCGCGACCCATCTGCTCGAAAGCGGCTACGACATCCGCACTGTCCAGCAATTGCTCGGCCATCGCAGCGTGGCGACCACGATGGTTTATACCCACGTTTTAAATCGGGGCGGACTCGCGGTGCGAAGCCCGCTCGATCAGGTCTAGAGCGTTTCAAAACCGGTTTCACGATCGGGGGCCTCAGCGTGGCTCGGTTTCGGATCGAAAAACTTCCCGAGCTTCTTGCAAACCCGGGCGCTCGTGTGATGAAATCCCCTCGTGCTCTCCACGACTCGAAGCGTCGCTGCTACGACCTATTTGCCTCGCGGTGCGACGTTGACCGAGTCGAGCCGCCGCGCGCTCTCGATCCTGCACCCCGACTATCCCCTCGCCCCGGCGCTCTTCGCCCACTAATATGTGGCCCACTTCGGAGAGTTCGCTGAAAGAGCGGCAGGCGGTGCGCGACGTTCGGCTGAAAGCCGGGCTGCTGCTCGCAGACCTCGAGCGGGACGGGTTGGCGCGGCGCTGCGGGGCGGTGCCCGGCTCCACTGAGGGCTACGTGCTCACGCCCTGGGGCGAGCGCGCGACCGATCCGCCGGCCCGGCCCGACCGCCTGCTCTAGCCGGCCGCGCATCCGAGCGCTTCATTCGGTGGCCGTTGTGTCCGCGTCGGGGCGGTAGTCCTCGGCGACCGCGATCTTCACGAGCTGCCCCGGGTCGAGCACGCGGTCCGCTCCCGAGAAATGACCGTCGACGCGAAACGCCGCGCCCGGTCCGATCCGCAGCGACTGCGCGTTATCGGCGCGAAATCAGCCGCTGAGTGAGGCTATGGCCAGACGGTTTCGGCCCTGGCTCTTGGCGTTGTAGAGCGCTTCGTCGGCGGCCTTGAGCAGGTCGGCGGGCTCGAAGTCGCTCGGCATCTCGGTGGCCGAGGCCACCCCCCCGCTGCAGGTGACTTCGACGTCTTCGCCTCCCGCCCGGATCTTGAGCCTGTTGATTCCGTTGAGGATGCGCTTTGAAATCTGCTCGGCGCAAGCGCTGTCGGTCTGGCCCAGGATCACTCCGAATTCGTCTCCGCCAAATCGGCACGCGATGTCGTAGGGTCGGCAGCCTGCTCGAATCGACGTTCCCACCCTGCGGATCACATCGTCCCCCACACCGTGTCCGTAGGTGTCGTTGATCGGCTTGAAGTGATCGAGGTCGATCATCAACAGAGCGACGGGTTGGCCGGTCCGGTGAAACGCAGAAGTTGCGGCGACGAGTGCATCGTCCATCGCGGCTCGGTTGTTCAAGCCCGTCACTGCGTCGATTCGCGCCCTCTCCCGCAGGAGGTCGATCATTTGTTTGGTGCGCAGTGCGACCCGCACGCGCGCCTTGAGCTCGATATGGTTGAAGGGCTTCGATATGTAGTCGGAAGCTCCAGCGTCGAGCGCCTTGACGAGATTGTCCGAATTGCGGTCTGCGGTGAGGAACAGGATCGGTATGTCGTGGGTCCCAGGGTTTTCCTTGAGATGCCGGCACACCTTGAATCCGTCGATCTGCGGCATGTTGATGTCGAGCAGGATGACGTCGGGTTTCTGCTGGAGGGCGATGCGAAGCCCCTTGGTGGGCGTATCCGCCTTGAGCACCTCATCGACGACGCCTTCGAGGCGCCGCTCCACTACATTGTGGATACTCGCATCGTCGTCGATGACGAGAATCGTAATACCCGACATGGGCCCCTCCCGCTCTACCGAATCGGACGACCGCCCCTCAGGCTTAACCCTAGTAACGATCACAGTGGCGACGGAAGTTTGCGCAGATGGTGGATCGTCGGCCGTTCGATTCATGCTCGGCGGGGGGCCCGCGGCCGGACGCGGTGGCAGGGCCTCACGGTGTGGCATCGGGTCGACTCAACCCCCGGCTCTGCGCGGCCGTTCGCATCTTTTCGAGCAGAGCGGCTGACGGTTTCCCGTCTGCTTGGTCGCCCTGGGCTTTCTGGAAGCTGCGGATCGCTCGGCGCGTGTTGCTGCCGATCACGCTGTCGATTTCGCCGATCTCGTAGCCCAGCGCGAGCAGCGCCTCCTGGGTTTCCAACTTGAGTTCCATTTCCTGGCGCTCTTGCTCGTAACCGATGAAGCCGATCCCGTAGGGGGTCTGGGGAGCGCGCTCGCCGGGCGGAACGGGCCTGGGCGGGTGGTCGCTCAGCAGCATTCTGTGGACGGCCCGCGCGAGATCGCGGTGATCCTCGGCGGAGTTCTTCCTCAAGACATTCGACAGCACGGTGACGACGTAGAAGAGGCGGTCCCGCCCGGCGGGAGTCTCGATGATCGCCACGGAGTTCATGTAGTTGCGCCTGTTGCCGTGGTATTTCTTGCACACGAAGCCCTCTTCGGGCACGCAGCTGTAGAGTGAGCCGGATTTGAAGTAGACCGCGGACGGCCGCAACACGCCGGACGATCCGTAGCGGATGCGTCTCTCGGTGATGTACATCAGCCGCTTGATCTCGCGGCTCGACCACTCGTCGACCAGCCTTCCCTGCTCGAGTTTCAGCATAAAATCGGCCAGCGCGCGCGGCGTTGCGTAGCTGCTCGTGCCTGGGATCTGTTTCTTGCCCTGGTGGGTGAAGAAGCTGCCCTGGCGCAGCTCGTCGAGGTCCAGACCATTGCGGGTGATGGGGTCCTGGATCGCCTTGAGGAAGATCTCGCTCAGCTGCTTCTTGGGCGTCTCGTCGTAGAATTTCTGCTCTTCTTCGGGAGACACCGGATAGCGTTTGCCGAAGTGGGCGATCGAGACCAGGTTCTTCTCGAGCATCGCCGCCGCCGAATTCGAACTCGGCGACATCATCCAGTCGAGATACGTCCAGAGAGACGCCGTGTCGCCCCGCTTGATCGAACGCTTCGAGACGGTTCGGGTTTCCGGATTCCAGAAGGGAACGGTGTGGTGGTCGATGATGCTGAAAATGTCCGCGGTGATCATGGCGGTGCGCAAGATGTTTTCGCGCGCCGCGATGTCGTCCGGGTAGAGGTCCTCCAGGGCCTGAAAGATCGCGAGCGCGACCATCAGTTTGCCGACGCTGCCGGGGTTCTGGAGTTGATCACCGTTCCACTCCGCGTAGCGCGGGTGTTCGAGGTCTGACAGATCGAGCAGCGCCATTCCGTAGCGGTCCGCGTTCGGTCCGAGAAGTTTTTTCAGCCGGGCGGTCAGCTTCGGATCCGACAGTGGGAGTTCCATTTTGCGATGTTCGAGCAGGCGGAGATCCACCATCGAGAGCGGCAGGAGTTCGCCCGAGGGGCGCTTCCTGCCGGGCATCTCGCCGATCTGGACCAGCCGCTGGGCTTCGAGTCGGCCGATCCCGGTTTTCTCGTAGCCATCGAGCGGATAGGCGCCCGCCGGTATCGGCCAGACCGCTGCGTTCAGGGTCAGCGCCACGATCAGGGTCAGCCACGCAACGAAGGATCCGCGGAAGCGGCTCATCCCGAAATCCCTCTCGCGTTCAACCAGCGCGATTCTGTCGCAGACACACCAACGGCTCCTCGCGAACGACGTACGTCAATCGCCAAACAAGCCGGCCAGGGCTGTGAACGGAAGGTTTGCGATGTCGAAAGGCACGGTCACGACCCACGCCGCGCCCTCGCACCAGGGCGAAATGTCCTGATCCCTCAGCCCGCGCGTGACACCAAAGAGATATTCCGGGCTGTAGCGCCAACCCCGCCCATCTCTCCAGCGCTCGAGCGCGGGGTTGTCGCTCGGCCTCGAAAAGTCCTTTCTGAGGGAGTCGTCGCTGGTGTCTGCCCGAGCCGGCGGGGGCGCTAGCGCGAGCGCTCCGACCATCGCCAAAAACGCCAATCCCATCGCGGATCTCGATTGCATGAACACCTCCCCGGGCAGTGGCTGCCGCAGATTTGCACGGGCGGCCGCCGGCTGCAGATTTCCGGGAAGAGTATGCCAGTTTCTCTGTGGCGGCGTATCCCGCCCCGCGAGCCCTTCTGCTCGGCTCGAGCTTGACAGGGCCGCCGCCCAGGGTGAAGAATCCGTCGCGCGTCATCGAGCGCTGACCTCGAACCGGAGCGGCACAAAGCCATGGTTGGAAGTATCGATTGGTTCTACACCCGCAAGGGCTGAACTTCTTGTACGCGAGCGTCCAAGTTTCTGGACGCAAATGGAATCAAAGCAAAAGAAACCGTGCTCGCCAGTCGCAAGCTGGGGCGAAAGGACGCGGCGGAGATCGCCAAGCGGGCTTCCGCCGTGTTCGTCGCCAAGGGCAAGAAGGTGAGCGCGTTCAAGCCCGCGGGCAAGGCGGGCAAGGAACTCCTCGACGCGATGCTAGGCCCCACCGGCAATTTGCGGGCGCCCACCATCCGGCGGGGCAAGACGGTCCTGGTCGGCTTCAACGAAGAACTCTTCACCGAGAAGCTCGGCTGAGACGGCGAGCGATCCCTTTGCAGGAGCGTTAGGCTCTTCTCTGATGTCTTCTGCGAACTCTCGACCCCAGAGCTTCTGGTTTTCGACCCTCGACGAGCCCGTCGAGCCGCGCGCGCCGCTCGACGGCGATGCCCAGTTCGACGTTGCGATTGTCGGTGCGGGCTACACCGGACTCTGGGCCGCCTACTACCTCAACCAGCGGGAACCCGGTTTCCGCATCGCGGTCGTCGAAGCCGAGGTTGCGGGCTTCGGTGCTTCGGGACGCAACGGCGGTTGGTGTGCGTATTACTTTTCGGGAATCGAAGCGTTGTTGGCCGATCCCAACACGCGCGAGCGCGCGTTGGCGCTCCAGCGCGCGATGTTCGATGCGGTCGACGAGGTCGGCCGGGCATCGACGGCCGCGGGAATCGATTGCGATTACGCGAAGGGCGGGGTGCTCGTCGCGGGGACATCACGGCCTGAACTCGAACGCGTTCGTGCGGGATACGACGAGATGCGCGAGTACGGGTTTTCGGAAGACGATTTCAGCTGGCTCGAGGCCGATGCGTTCGCCGAGCGCGCGCGCATCCACGGAGTGCTCGGTGGAATCTACTCGCCTCATTGCGCGGCGATCCAACCTGCAAAGCTCGCTCTGGGCCTCGCATCCTTCCTGGAGGCGCGCGGAGTTGCCGTCTTCGAGCAGTCGCCGGTGCGCACGATCGCGAAAGGCGTCCTCACGACCGACCGCGGCCGCATCCGAGCGGACAATGTGCTCCGTTGCACGGAGGGGTACACCTGCAGACTTCCGGGACTCAAGCGCACGATCCTTCCGCTGCACTCGATGATGATCGCCACCGAACCGCTGCCGGATTCCATCTGGAAGGAAATCGGTTTGCATGGCCGGCCGACCTTCGCCGATTACCGGCGTACGGTCACCTACGGACAGCGCACCGCGGACAACCGCCTGGCCTTCGGGACGCGGGGTCTCTACTACTACGGCTCCGGTATCCACGACGATTTCAACCGCGGCGACCCCAGCTTCGTCCACACGCGTTCGACGCTGCTCGAACTCTTTCCGGCGCTCTCGGGTGTCGAGATCACCCACCGCTGGGGCGGTGTACTCGGCGTCACCCGCGACTGGATGCCCTTCCTTCAATTCGATGCGCGCACCGGCCTGGGCGCGGCGGGCGGATACTCCGGCAACGGCGTCGCGGCGGCCAATCTGGCGGGGCGTACGTTTGCGGATCTCGTGCTTCGCGAGGCGACCGAGCGCACATCTTTTCCGTGGGTCAACCATTCGTCGCGCAAATGGGAGCCCGAGCCGCTGCGCTGGTTGGGCGCGCAGGGTGTCCGCAGGGTGGGTGAATGGGCGGATGCGGTGGAAAAGAAGGGTCGCGACGCGGGCCTTCTTGGCAGCATCTTCGACGTGTTCGCCGCCCACTGATCGCAAACACGGGTGTGCTGGGAGCGTCACTCGCGCGCGGGGCGGCGCCAGAGGCTTGCGAGCCACGGTTGCTGCTCTCGGGGCAACCCGTCGGGGCGGTAGTAGTGGTGGATCTCCTCGAAACCGGCTCCGAGCGCGAAGGCCCGCCAGTGTTCGAAGTCGTGGTAGGCGCCGTAGCGGCCACGGTCCCAGCCTTCGACGTTTTCGCCGCGCGGGTTCGACGCGAAGAGCACGCCTCCCGGTCGCAGACAGTCGATCAGCTCGCCAAGCACGCGCGGAAGTTCTCGGGTCGGAATGTGGAAAAGAGACGCATTCGCGAACACGCCGTCGAAGTCGGCCGCGGGAAGTTTCAGCGCGAGGAAGTCCTGCAGCCAGACTTCGACACCGGCGAGTTCTCGCGCCATCTGAACGAAGGCCTCCGCGCCGTCGAGCCCGACTGGCTGGTGTCCGCGTTCGGCTAACGCGAGCAGGTCGCGGCCCGGGCCACAGCCGAAGTCGAGGATTCGAAACGGCCCCTCGCCCCCAATCGCTTCGAGCAGTGCGTCGATGTTCTGCGAGACGTCGTGGTCGCAGGTCCCCTCCCAGAATTCACGCGAGCGGCCTTCGTAGTAGGCGAGCGTTCTCCGAGAGATTTCGGTGGGGTCGGATTCGGACACGAGCACCACGATGCCGCAGGTCGCGCGGCCGTCAACGGGTGCGGCCCCGCGCTGCGCGCTGGCGTACAATACGCGGCGATTTCCCCCGCGATCGCAGACGCCAGATCAGATGGAGATCCGCGTGTTCGAAGCGAAGATGTACGAGTACTCCACTCCATTTCGCGGGGATCTAGACGCCGCATTCACTCTGGCGAAGACAGCCCTTGTTTCGCAGGGTTTCGAGATCCTCCCCGGTTCGAGTGCCGAACTCCGCGCAGAGGGTCCCGGAATGCGGAGCACTCAGCAGTCCGCGCTGCTCGGGGTTTCTGAATTTCGCTTTCAGATCGCCGCGTCGACACTCACCGTGTCGGCGGTCCTCGGTGGTGTCTCCACCATGAAGGCCTTCGTGACCTTCTTTCCGCCCGGACTCGTCCTTTCACTGGTGGTGCTGTTCGCAGTGCTCGGTCACGGCATCTCGTATCTGGGCCTGTGGTTGGCCGCGCCCTGGCTGGCAATTTCGCCGCTGATGGCGACTCTCATCGAGCGCCGAACGACGCGGACGATCGACCGGTTGGCTCGCAGCATGGCTGCAGCGGCCTTGCCGGACTGACCACCCAGATGAGGGTGCCGGCCAACTCTACCTGCCCGCGTTCTCGTGATCACCTGGAATCATCCGATACCCGTGCCCACCTGCGTGCGCACTGCATGGCCGTGAAGCTTTTCTGATTTCGGAAAGTGATTATGTCGACTCGCTAAACGGCCGATGAGCCCGGGCGATGCCTCGACGCTCTCGACTCGTTTGCCTGGCCGTAACCGCTCTGGCGTTCGTGGCCTCCGGCTCGGCTCGCTCGGCGATGATCGACGTCACCAGCGACAATTCCGACTGGACGGTGGTCAACTATCCGATTGTGACGGTTCCCGATGATCCCAACGATCACCAGACGGGAATCTCGGAAGGGGACATCGTCGGAAACAACACTGGAGACCCGGCGGTTCTCACGAACTTCGACGACAACGGAACGCCCGGAATCCTCGACGACGGATACATCGGATTCCGGGTTCGCGTCGCAGAGGACAAACCGCCGCCGGGCTTCGAATCCTTCTTCGGCGTCGGCATGGACGCGAATACGGACGGCGTCATCGATCTCTTTCTCGCCGTCGACAACTCACCCAGCGGTGCGGGCAATCAGATCGGGATCTTCAGTCCCGGTGCGGGCGCGAACACCTCGCCCGACACCACCACGATCATCACCACGCCGCTCGTGAGCTACGCGGAGAACGATCCGCTCTACGACAACTACGACTTCAGTCCGGTTACGACCATCGATCCCGGAGAGACGAACACGGATCTCGATGCAGGCGGGAAGGAGGACTACTACCTCACCTTCGTGGTTCCGTTCGACGATGTCGTCGCCCAATTGGGCATCATTGGGATCACGTTCGATGAGAACAGCACCGTCCAGTACGTCTTCGGAACCTCCACCCAGGCCAACGCGCTCAACCAGGATCTGGCAGGTCCCAACGGGGGCACCACCTCGAGCCTGACCTGGGAGCAGTTGGGCGCGATCTCGCTCGAGTACAGCGCTTCGGGCACGCCGATTCCCGAACCGAGCACCGCGGCCTTGCTGGGCCTGGGCCTCGTGTCGCTGGCCGCAGTGCGCCGCTTGGTCTGATTGCGCCCGTTGCGAGCTTCGATCAGCGGCTCGGTCAGAGCTCGCTGAATCCTTGAATTCTCTATATAAATTAAACAGTTACAATATTTTGCCTCCGCTTCAACGGTCCGGGGCGAGCTTCACCCGGCGGCCTGGGGCGCGCCCGTCCCAGAGCGGTGCATCTCGAACCGCAGGCTTATTGAATCGATTCGCTACGATGTCGCATCGGCGCAAAATGCCGAAAGGTGCGGGAATCGATCCCGCGAACAAACGTGGTCGGGAATATACGGATGGTTCGATTTAATCGCAGCGCCGTGTTCCGACGATTTTAAGGTCAGAAAGGAATACTGCATTGCGTACTAATGGAACAGTCAAGTGGTTCAACGACGAGAAGGGCTTTGGCTTTCTCACGCGCGACGATGGTGAGAAGGACGTCTTCTGTCATTTCAGTGCGATTCAGGGAGAGGGCTTCAAGTCCCTGGCTGAAGGACAGAAGGTGGAGTTCGACGTCGTTCAGGGGCAAAAGGGACCGGCGGCCGAGAACGTGGTGCCGATCTAGCTCCAATAGCCCGATCAGTAAACGAAACCCCGCGGGCGAAAGTCGGCGGGGTTTTTTTGTTTGGCACCTCTTGCGATGAACCTGGGCAACAGGCCGTGAACGCACCGGATCTAGAGACCATCGTTACGCATGGCCTCTGTACGGGGTGTGGATTGTGCGCGAGCCTCGCTGGCCGCGATCGGCTCACTATGCAGGTGTCTTCCTACGGCCAGATCAGGCCGCGCGCGAGAGAGAAGCTCGACGCGGCGACGCTGGAAGGGATTCAATCGATCTGTCCGGGGATTCGGGTCACCGGCCCCGACGCTTCACAGGTCGCGTCCGTGGGAACCATGCATCCCGTGTGGGGGCCGATTCGCTCACTCCATCGAGGCTGGGCGGTCGACGAAGCCGTCCGCTTTCGCTCTGCGGCGGGTGGGTCGATGACTGCGCTCGCCGTCTTTCTGCTCGAGAGCGGAAAAGTCGATTCGATCCTGCACGTGCGTGCGTCATCCGCGAAGCCGATGCTGACTGACGCGCAGGTCAGTACCACCGCTGAAGAGGTGAAATCGGGCGCGCAATCCCGCTACGGGCCTGTGGCTCCACTCGTACCCGTCCATCGGCTGCTCGATGAGGGTCGCCGTTTTGCGCTCGTCGGCAAGCCGTGTGATGTTGCGGCCATCCGAAATCTCGCGCGCATCGATCCCCGCGTCGAAGAGCAGATCCCCTATTGCCTGACGACATTTTGCGGCGGCATCCCCACCCTGCATACCGCGCGCAAGATCGCCGCTCATCACGGCGTACCCGAAGATGAGATCCAGGTATTCCGCTGGCGCGGCAATGGCTGGCCCGGGCCGACGCATGTCGAGGCCCGCGATGGGCGAACCTACGACCTCACCTACGATCAGACCTGGTTCGATCCGAGCCGACCCTGGAGCTACGACATTCAGTTTCGCTGCAAGATCTGTCCCGATGCGATCGGCGAACTCGCCGACGTTTCCTGTCCAGATGGTTGGGTGATGAAAGGTGGAACGCCGACCCACGAAGAAGCCCCTGGCGTGAATCTCCTCATTGCAAGGACCGAGCGCGGTGAGCGCCTCGTTGCGGAAGCAGCGGCTGCGGGCGCCATCGAGTTGGCGCCGTTCACGATTGCGCAACTCGACGCGATGCACGGTGACCACCTGCCGCGAAAACTCGAAAATCCGGCGCGCATTGCTGCGCTCAAGGTCGCGGGAGCGCCTGCACCGCGTTTTTCGGGCTTTCGACGCTGGCGGATGATCTGGAGAGCAGGCCTTTGGCGCAGCTTCCGCGCTTTTTCGAGCACGAAGCGACGAATTCTAGCGGGTGCGCATCGCGAACCACTGCTCTAGATCCAATTCGAGCACCCGCCTTGTTGCGCCTCGTAGACGACACTACACGCTGGCTGAAATTGGTGACTCGGTGTGCATCCCGTCGCTGGGAACTCATGACGGCAGATTCTCTCGCGCCTTCGGTAAATGCGTCAATCCGAGCGGAATCGTCTACGAGCCGTGCTGAGCTGCGCGCGCACTGACGCGAAAATTGCTCGGCGTCAGATCTGATTGGCGAGCGGGAACAGGCCGAAGAACCAGTCTGCAACGCGTTGCCACCCGCTCTGTGCGGGTTGCCGGTGCACTCGACCCGCGCTGGATTCCCAGTAGAGCCGGTCTTTCTCGTCGAGGCCGACTCGCCAGGAGTTGTCCAAGGAGATGTCCTTTTCGAGCATCGACACGAGTTGCTGCGCGAACTCGTCGTCTTCGATGATGATGCCGTTTTCGGTGTTGTATAGAATCCCTCGCGGAGACAGATTGAGTCCGCCGATGTAGGCGCGCTTGCGATCGACGATGACAGCCTTGCTGTGCAATACCAGGGACTGCGATTGCACGGGTGGTGTATCGACTTCGTCGATCAAGAGAGCATCGTGTCTCATTTCGTAGAGTTCGACTCCGGATTTGACCAATGCGCGCCGCGTCTTCTTGTACTGGCTGTTGGCGATCGCGTGGTTGTTCGAGGCGAGCGAATTCGTCAGCACGATGACGCGGATGCCCTGATTCCTGAGATCGTCGAAATACTCGATCAGACGCTCTCCGGGTACGAAATAGGCGGAGATGATGACGAGCTCTTCCTGGATTCCTTCGACGAGCGATCTGAGAGACATGAAGACCTGATCAGGAGTGCCACCGCGGGTTTCGTTGGGGTCGTCGACCACCGCGAGCCCCGGTCCGAAGGTCATCTTGCCGCTCATCGCCGCGAGTTTGTCTTCCCAATCGTGGGGTTCCAAGGGAAAGGACGTCAGCGTGTCTCTTTCTTCCTTGTAGATCTCCAGGACCCTCTCCCTCAGCTCGGCGAGTTCATCGATTCCGGGATGGTTCTTCACGAGGGCCTGAACTGGGTAGACCCAGTCATCTGTCCAGTAGTGGTCGAACGCCAGCGATAGGTCTCGCACCACCGGGCCCACCGTGACGACATCCAGGTCCCGGAAGTTCTTGTCGGAATTGAGGCCAAAGTATTCGTTGGCGATGTTGCGTCCGCCCGCGATCGCCACCTGGTTGTCGGCGATGAGCACCTTGTTGTGCATCCGGCTGTTCAGGTCCGGACGGCTGAGCCACTCGAAAGCTCGGAAAACGACGCGGTTACCCCGGTTCACCCAGGGGTTGTAGAAGCGGATATTCATCATCGGATGTTCGGCGATCCCAGCGGCGTCGGAACCGTCGCCCGTGATCAGGAAATCGTCGACCAGCAAGCGAACCCGCACGCCGCGGTCCGCAGCTTGTATCAACCGCCTGCCCAGCAGGTCGCCAGCCGCATCCCCCTTCCAGAGGTAGTACTGCACGTCCAGGGACTGGGTGGCGGAATCGATCAGCGCGAGGCGCCAGCGCAACGCCGCATCGCTGCGAACGACGAGCAGAAAACCTGAATCTCCTGGCGCCGCGCCCTTTGCGGCCATGGCCATTTCGGAAAAAACGGATAACGCGCCGTTTGTAGTAACGGGCATGGCTTCGTCGATTGCTCGATCGTAGGGGTCGCGAGCGAACGAATGAGTACAGGCGCTCATCAGTGCGACTGCGACAACCGTGGCTAGGCAGGTACCACGCTTCACGGGCATCTCTCTGTTACTGGTTCGATAGCTTCGAACGATGATCACTCGGATTCGAATTGTTGCACAGGTTCGCGCATTCAAACAGATCACGTCATCGCGTTTTTGCACGACCGCTGCTCGCTGTTCACCGATCCAGGTGTGGTAGGCTTTCTCGGACACTGCCTTCCGGGGGGGAGGACGCGTATGCAGATCACGGAGCCCTGTCGCGCGGCCGGCGAAGTGGCAGATCTCATGACGCCGGATCCAGTGACGGTTCAACCCACCACTTCCGTGGGAGAAGTGTGGAGAACCATGGCGGACAGGCGGTTTCGCCATATGTTGGTGTCGGACAAGGCGAATGGCCTGCTGGGCCTGGTGAGTCAGCGCGATCTTCTCGCCGCGGCGCGCTCAGCCGATCTGCAGATCAACAGCGACGACGATCGCCCGATTTCCGAGTTGATGCATGAATCGGTAGACACGGTACGGCCCGAATGTTGCGCTGCGGAGGCTGCCCGCTACATGCTGCGCAATAAGCACAGTTGCCTACCGGTGGTGGATGATGGCGGGGCGCTGGTCGGGATCCTCACGGAGGCCGACTTTCTGCGGCTTGCGACTCGCGACGTACCCCCCTGCACGTGCGGTGGAGTGAGCATTCGCGCCTGATCTCCGACACGCCCATCCTATCGGTGAGACACGATCGGGTTTAGCGGCAATCTCTAGCTTCAGCAGAGTTCGCCTCAGCAATGTGCAAGTGCGATTTCCGCCGGCTGGGTCGATCCGGCTCCCCTTGACCTCAACTGGCGTGCTCGTCAGGACGATGAACGCCCTCGGAGGCTCGACGCCTCGTGTGGTGCCCGGCTCGAATGGGGGATCCATGTCCGACAAGAAATTGACCGTCCTGATCGTTGATGACAGCCGAACCGTCCTCGCTCAGATCGAAAGTGCCGTGGCTGCAAACGACGCCGTCGAAGTGGTCGGCACCGCGCGCAACGGAGCAGAAGCGGTTCAACAGGCCAGCCAGTTGCGCCCCGATCTCGTTTTGATGGATATCGTCATGCCCGATGTGGACGGTTTGGCGGCACTGCGCCTGATCCAGTCAACCAACCCCGAGATGCGCATCGCGATGCTTTCATCGGTTGGCGCGATGGCGTCGAAGGCCGAAGAGGCGTTTCGTCTGGGGGCCATCCAGGTCCTGAGCAAGCCCATCGATGAAGACATTCTAGGAGCCCTGCTCGCCCAAGAGTGCGAGCGGGCCCGGTCGTAGGCGGGAGCCAAAATGGGCGTAAAGTTTTTCGGGCAATATCTGATCGAACGCGGTGAGGTGGACGCGGATCAGGTGCGAGCCGCTTTGGATCTGATGGACGCCGAAAACCGAACCATCGGAGAGCTGGCCGTAGAGGGCAAGCTCATCTCCAAGGCAGACGCCGACAAAGTGAACGCCGAACAGCGCCACCGCGATATGCCATTCGGAGAACTGGCCGGAGAAATGGGCCTGCTGACCGAAGAGCAGATCGACAACCTGGTCCAGCTTCAATGGCGGACCCGCATGCGCATCGGCGAGGCCCTGGTCCGCTCGGGGCACCTCGGAAAGGTCCGCCTCGAAGAGCTGTTGATCAGCTACGAAGAAGAGCAGGCTCCCTACCGGATCGAAAACCTTGCGCTTCCTGCGGGTCTTGATAGCAACGCGCTGGCGCCATTCGTGCTCGACCTCTTCCCCAATCTCCTGATGCGCGTTGCGCGGATCTCGACGCGCGTGGGTAGCGGCGAGCCAATCGCGGAGCAGCCGGACTTTCCCGTGCAGGTTGCGGTTTCGGTGAGCGGAGAGTCGGGTCTCGTGATCTGTCTGGTGGGAGATGAGGAATTTTCACGTCACCTTGCTGCAAAGGTGAGTGGGCTCGATCCCGAGGGTCTCGACATGGAAATGTTGCTCGACGGAGTCGGCGAGTTCCTCAATGTCCTGGCTGGCAACGCAATGGCGAATGCGGAGCAGAACGGAATCGCCATGGAACTCGGACCGCCCCAGACCGAGATCGACTTCAAATCGGGCTTCCTTTTCGAACTTGCCGTCAACATTGGCAACGCGGCACTTTTCCTGGAGCCGCTCTGATCAGAACCAGGTCTGTCGGCGGGATTCGGTCGAATCCAGCCAGATTGCGATCGCGCGACTGCCTTGTTGAGGTGCAAAGCGCTGACGCGTCCGCCGGGACGTAGCGGCCGCGCTACCAGCGGCCGTTGCCGGGTTTCATGTCTTCGGGCTTGAGCGTGATCGGGAAGTGTTCCCGGATCCTCGCGTCTGCCGCAGGATCGATGTAGACCGGGTAGTGCTCCGACAGGATCTTCGCGACTTTTTCGTGGGCGATCTCGTAGGCGTCGCGCTTGCCGTTTTCCTTCCAATCGTTGTAGGTTCCGCGATCGGCGAGCTGGGGATACAGGTACTCGGTCTCCATCAGCTTGAGCGTCTGCGGCTGATCAGATTCATTACGCCCAGTGTCGCCAGGGTTTCCGCGAAGGTTTGCACGAGCGAGCCCGCGAGTGCGGCGGGAGCGGTGGCGCCCGCCTGGGAGGCGACTGCGATGTCGTAGGGAATCCCGAGTCTCGCGCACTTCACCAGAACCTCGGCGTTGTCGGCGCCAAAGCGCAGTGGTGAAACGATCGGGCAGCCGCCGAAGTTGAAGAACGGGCGCTCGAGGAATGCGCCTTCTCTGCCCAGATACAGATCGAGCAGTGTGATGAAGTGATCGATGTGCTTCGCCGTCGCGGTGGACATCGCGAGCGCCTTCTGGGTCCCGGCCAGCTGCGCGTAGAGCGCATTGATGTCGTGTACGAAGGCGTCATCGCTGTGTTCGGTTGCGACGACCGTCTGACAGAAAGCATGGACGTTGGAGAGCCGGTCGGAGAGGCGCGCAGTGTCGTAGAGATCCACGAGTTTCGACGGCCGGGCCTCTCGAGTCTCGTAGTCGAAGATATTCACCGCTTCCCCGCAGGTGCGGAAGTAGACCCGATCTCCACCGATCTGGATGTCGTTGTCCGGGTTGGGGGCGTAGTGGGTGAACTCTTTGCAGCTGCCGGCGATCAGATCCTCCATCAGGCTGCGCGGAAAACACAGGCGCCCATTTTCCGAAAGAACCGCGCCTTTGGGAATCGCGACTTCGATGATGTTGGGGATGGGTTCGCCGATCCCGATCTGCTCGAGGACATCCAGCGCCGTCGAATGATGGTCGACGCAGCGGCTTCTCAACCGACGGCGGGAGCTGTAGAATCAGAAGAAGCCAGTCTCAATTTCTGGTTGATGTGCCATCCCACCACGACGCTCAGCGCCATCACGATCAGCAGTGTCGGGATGACGACCTTTCCCATCGCCCCGTAGCCGCCGCTCGCGATCAGCTTGCCGCTGAGAAACGGTGCGAGGGCCACGCCGAGGTTGCCGGCGCCGGAAGCCGCAGCCATCACCCGTCCGTGGTGATCCAACTCGCCTGCGAGGCCATAGATGTAGGACGTGATGAACATGAAGCTCACGATGTAGGTGAGAATGCTGGCGGTGTAGGTCGGGATGATGGCGGTGGAAGTGATCACCGAGATACACGCCACCGCGACTGCGATACCCACGCATACGGGCCAGATGCGCCCGTAGCGCGTGCCAATGCTCGAAGCGATGAAGCCGCCGATCACGCCGACGAACAGGCCGCCACCCAGCAACCATCCGATGGCAGCGGGCTCCATGCCGATCTTGTTGCCAATTCTCTCGGAGAATCCCCAGATCGAGTTGTCGCAGAAGTGCCACAGCAAGATGCCGACCACGATCAACGTCGCGGGCAGCATCGGCACCTTGCCCTGGCTCACATCGTCTTCGGGTTGGGTTTCATCTCCTTCGGGCAAAAAGGACATGGGGATCAGCATGAGCGTAACGACGATTGCCTGTGTGCCGAATACACCGTAATAGGACCAGATCTCGGTGCTGTAACCCAGCGACACGATGACCCCCGCGGTCACTGTCGCGAGCAGCATCATCACCTGACCGTAGGCTTTCGACGGATCGTGGGACGCGGCAAGACACGCGTTCCCGATCGCGAGTGTCATCCCTGCCCCGACGCCAGCCAGCGCGCGGCAGATGATCAACGCCTCGATGCTGTTGGTCAGCAGCGACAGCGAATGGCCCACGATGGCGATGACGCCGCCGAGCAACGCGACCTTGCGACGCGGCAATACCCTCACCTTCGCAGACGTCGCGAATGCACTCAGCGCCACGATCAACAACTCAGCTGAACCGATCAGCCCCGCCTGGTCGACTCCGAGTCCCATGCCGTCGGCAACGCTGCCTATCAGATAGGGCATCGCACAGTAGGAAAGGAACCCGGTGCCCCAGATCGCCGCGTATGCGGAGATCGCCAACTTGAAGCCCGCAAAGGGCCTGAAGCCCGCATTCATCCTCGACACCTCTCACGTACCGATCGTTTGTCGCGGACAGCTTGAATGCGAAGCTCACTGACCCGGACTGGTCGGTGTATTATCACTCCGCCCGGTCACGAGCAACTCATGGGCGAGCAGGCATGGATCCCATCTGTCACACGATGTTCGGCGCTGCGCTCGCGAGTACGGGGTTGGAGCGGAAGACGCGCTTTGGCCGTGCGACGTTGATCCTCGGCGCAAATCTGCCCGATGTGGACGTACTCTCCTACGCGTGGGGCGAGACCACGGCGCTCGGGTTTCGCCGCGGTTCCACTCACGGAGTTCTGGCGCTGATCGTTCTTCCCTTCTTGTTGGCAGGGGTGATGATGGTGGTCGGTCGACTGTCGCGACGCGGGTCGGCTAGATCGGCTGCGGACTTCAAATGGCTGTTGGCACTCTCGGCGATCTCGGTGGTTTCCCATTCGACCCTCGATGCCCTGAACGTCTATGGGGTTCGATGGCTGATGCCATTCGACGATACCTGGTTCTATGGAGACGTCTTGTACATCGTCGATCCGTGGATGTGGGCAATCCTCGCGGTTGCGCTCATCGCTGCGCGCTGGCAGAAGCACTGCAAGGCACCGCACTGGTTCGCGTGCCCCGCATGCGTCGGCCTGCTCGTGGCTTTCGCCTACGTCATCGCAATGGCAGCTGGGGAATCGATTTCGCGCCAGGTCGTAGAAGCAAGTCTGAGTGACGCAGAGATTCCGAGAATGATGATCGCCCCGGTCCCCTTCGATCCGTTTCAGCGGGCGGTCGTGATCGATGGAGAATCGGCCTATCGGCTGGGTGTGGTGAATCTCTTGCCGCTGCCCCGCTTCCGGCTCGATGAACGTCGCATTCCCAAGGGCGAGAGCGCGGCGGCCCGCCTGGCGTCAGCCACCGGCGATGGGCGGGCTTTCCTGCTTTGGGCGCGCTTCCCATTTTTCGAAGTCGGCGATTCCAAAGCCGAGCCCACCGTGTACATCATCGACGCTCGCTACACGCTCGACCGAGACGCCTCATTCGGTTCGGTCCGAATACCGCTATCGACGGCGAGGGCGAAACACTAGCGTAAGCAGCCGATCAGCCGCCGCCCATCACTGTGATAATTAGATGCCACGCCAGATTATGTAGGAACCCCACAGCGCCAGAAGTGCGAGGCCCTCGTATCGAATGATCCGTTGATTATGAGTCCGCGCAACAAAGAGCAGTGACAGAGACAGGACCGCGGTGGCCGCGAGATCCAAGTGCCCTCCCACCGGGATCGGTATCGGTTTGATTGTGGACGCGACGCCCGTGATGAGCAGGGTATTGAAGATGTTCGAGCCGACGACACCGCCAACCGCAAGGCCGATGTCGTTGCGTCTGACAGCGGCGAGAGTGGCCACCAGTTCGGGGAGGCTGGTGCCAACTGCGACCAGCGTGAGCCCCACAACGACCTCGGGAACACCCATGGCCCTTGCAACGCCGACGCCACCACTGACCACGAGGTCTGCCCCGCAGATCAGGCCCGCGAGACCGATCATGATCAGCAGGGAGTTGGTGAGAATTCGTCTGCCGTCATCCTTTTGGGGGACGCCCGATGCCCACATTGGAACGCTGTCAGACGACTCGCTTCCGTTGGCCTTCGCCCGCTGATTTCCGCGCTGCCTCACGAGGTCTCCCAGCGTGTAGAAGATGAATACGAAGAAGAACAGCAGCAGCACGAGGCCATCGCTGCGCGCGTAGGCATCGCGTTGTTCGCCGAGGACGACGTCGAACGACATCACGATCGCCGCTGCGAGCGCGAGCAGCATCATGGGCAGCTCTCGGCGAATGACGAGATGATCGATCGGCAATGGGTGAAGTACCGCCGACAGACCAATGACCAAACCGATGTTGGCCATGTTGGAGCCGAAGATGTTGCCGAAGGCCAGCGTGCCCGAATCCGTGAGCACGGCCTCTATGCTCACGGCGAGCTCCGGGGCGCTGGTCCCGAAGGCCACCACGGTCAGGCCGACGACGAGTGGAGAAATCCCCATTCCGCGCGCAAGCGCCGCCGCACCCTTGACGAGAAGCTCGCCTCCAATGACGAGGATGACGATCCCGACTGCACCGATCGCCAGGTGACTCAGCATGCGGCCTTCACGCCGCGCCCCGGTTTCATCCGCAGCTGGTAACGGCTCGCAAGCGAGCCGTTACCAGCGGGTGAAGCTACCGGCATCGCGCAGCCAACCGGAGATCGCACGAGCGCGCAGAGCTGAGGGATGGAATGCTCGGGTGACCTCCATGCGAGTGGAGAACCGTTACCATCTCATGAGCGCGATACCATCGAGCGTCCGACTGCACCGATTCCAATCAGTCTCATCTCCATCGAACCGACGATTGAACTCGCGATTCCCCGTGGCAGGGGCGCGTAGAATAGATCAAGTCGCCCGCAGAAACGATGAGGGGAAACGGGCTGAATTGCCAGGGATCCCGAGCTGCTTCCCGACGTCTAGGGGTTTTCCCTCGGGCGATCGGCGCGTCCGCTTGCGGGCCGCGCGAGGTCGGGCGACTACGGGAGGCGGCGATGCGGCAGCGTGAGGACCGTCGAAGCTCATGGAGCGACGCAGATTTCGGGGCTCGGATCTCGGCCCGCCACGGGCAAGGCTTCGTCCCACTCGGGTTCGGGGCCGAGTTCTTCCACCAGCCAATCGATCATCGCGCGAACCTTCGGGGAAATGTGTCGACTCTCCGGGTATACGGCGAGAAGATTGGTCTCCAGATTGGTGTGTCGCGTGAGCAGGGGAGTAAGGCGGCCCGAACGGACGTCATCCGCCACCAGAAAGCTCGGGAGGTACACAATACCGTGACCAACGAGAGCGGCCTGCCGAAGCGCGTCTCCGTTGTTGACGTTCAGTGTCCCAGCCGTCTTGATCCGCTCACCGGTCGAGAATCGCCAAACCGCCATTTGATCCGCGTAATTGAGACAGACGTGCTCACTCAGGTCGTCTGGCGTCCGCGGAGGGCCGCGGCGCTCCAGGTATTCTGGAGAGGCGCACATCAGCAGTCGAATGGGACACAGCTTTCGCTGCACGTAGCTCTGTTCCCGGGGTCTGCCGATCCGAATCGACAGGTCCACCCTTTCGTAAATGAGGTCGACGATTCGATCGGTCGCGTCGACGTCCACGCGAATGTTGGGATAGCGCTCGAGGAACCGGGGCAACAGCGGGGCGATCTGCAGGTGCCCGAAGGACATCGGCACCGCCAATCGGATCGCACCGCGCGGCGCCTCCTGGAGCTGACTCACCGAGGATTCAGCTTCTTTGGCCGCTTCGACGACGCGTTGACAACGCTCGTGGAACACGTCACCGACCTCGGTGAGGCTCATCCGCCGAGTCGTTCTTCTGAGCAGTTGCGCGCCGAGCCGCTGTTCGAGTGCCGAGATTTCGCGGCTGACCGAGGCCTTGGAGAGGCCCAGCTTACGGGCGGCCGCGCTGAAGCTGCCCTCCTCGACGACCCGCGAAAAGACGAGCATTCCAGAGACGTTGGCCAAAGGGTCATTGTTTCTCATAAGAAACAATATTTACCAGAATTACTCATTGTCTTGCAAGTGATTCGATCCGATTCTTCTCCCGAGCGCCCCGAATGGGAGGATCCCGGATGTTTCAAATCTGCCACCGTCAACCTAGCAACCGCACCTGCCTGTCCAGCGCGCAGCGCTCGGCGCGCGCCCCGCGCCATACCGGCCCGGACGACCTGATCCCGGACCGCATTCCGGGCGTCGGCAATCTCGACGACGCCAGCATGGCCAAGTTCGTCGCGCGCGTGCTGACGCACGAAATCGCGGCCTACGAGGCCTTCCGCGAGAATCGCAAGCGCCGCCCGAAGACGGATGAGCCGGCTCGGCTGGAGGCGCGGCGAGACGCCCTCGAGGCGCGCATGCGAAGGCGGAGGCGGCACGAGCGTTCCCGCCAACGCTCGCGAGGATCGTCGTCGAGCAGTCGCATCCGGCTCTGGTGACCCGCAAAAGAGAAGCAGATCCGCTGGACTCCTTCGCTCAACGTCAGACGAGGCGCGTCGTGGGGTCTTACGCGGTCGAGGAGGAGACTGGTAACGGACTGGGGTAGCCTTGGCGGCCCGGCCGCATGGCGCCCGGCCCGATCGGCGGCCGCGTGGGAGTTTTCGTGGATCCGAGCAGCGCCCGCTTTCGTTTCGCTCGCTTCGCACTCTCGGCGCTCGGCCTCGCGGGGGTCGCTGTGTGTGCGGCCGTGGCGTCCGGCGAGTCGGTCGGGCGGATCATCGACCTCACCCACGCCTTCGATTCCGAGACCATCTTCTGGCCAACCGAAGAGGGCTTCGTGCTCGAGAAGGGCACCGAGGGAGTGGTCGACCAAGGCTACTACTACGCCGCACATCGATTTTGCACAGCCGAGCACGGGGGCACACACATCGATGCGCCGATCCACTTCCACGCTGACCGCTGGACGGTCGATCAGATCCCGCTGGACCGCCTGGTGGGCCCCGCCATACTCGTAGATGTGTCAGAACGCTGTGCGGAAGATCCCGACCATCGCGTTTCGGTCTCCGACTTCGAGACGTGGGAGAAACAGCACGGCCGGATCCCCGACGCTTCGATCGTGCTGATCCGCACCGGTTTCGGTCGCTTCTGGCCCGACCGCAAAGCGTATCTGGGGACCGACGAGCGCGGCGCGCCAGCGGTCGCAAAGTTGCACTTCCCCGGCCTTCATTCGGACGCCGCCCGCTGGCTGATCGCTGAGCGGCAGATTCGCGCCGTGGGCCTCGACACGGCGAGCATCGACCACGGACCGTCGAAACAGTTCGAATCGCATCGGGTTCTCTTCGAGGCGAACGTACCCGCGTTCGAGAATCTCGCCGGGCTCGACGAACTACCAGCCAGCGGTTTTTTGGTCGTGGCGTTGCCGATCAAGATTCGCGGGGGATCCGGTGGACCATTACGCGCGATCGCAATCCTTCCCGATGACTCTGCGGAATCACGAGCCGCGGTGTCGGATCCGCCGCCAAGACCCACTGATCCAGCGCCGCGGGGGGAAGCCCCGACACATTACGGCCCATCGTAAACGCGGAAGGGAAACACAGTTTTGGCATGAGACATCATCAGGCAGTAACCGATTCCAACCGCTGGACCTGAAAAGAAAATCGTGCGGTAAGGTATTTACCTGACGCCAAGCTACTCCCCTAGTCATAACGCTAAGCTCTCCCCCGTTCAGAGTGAGAGGGTGGGCATGGCGATCGAATCCAACCCCGATTACGCGGCATTTCGATCCGCGTTTCGCATCGAGGATCTCGCCGCTCAATTGTCCGGCGACCTCCAGACGGGCCTCAACGCCTGTTACGAGTGCTGCGACCGACACGCGGCGACGGGCAAGGTTGCGCTCTATTGGGAGGGCAAGGACGGCAGCAGCGCCAGCTACACGTTCGGCGATCTGCAGGAGCTGTCCGCCCGTTTCGCAAACTTCCTCCGCGCGCGCGGCATCGGGCCGGGCGACCGCGTGGCGGGACTGCTGCCGCGCACGCCCGAGTTGATGGTGGTCGCTCTGGGCAGCTGGCGTGCGGGAGCCATCTACCAGGCGCTCTTTACCGCGTTCGGTCCGAAATCGATCGAGTACCGCCTCGAGCGCAGCCAGGCCCGTCTGATCGTGACCGATCTCGAGAATCGTCCGAAACTCGATGGTGTTCGCTCGCTTCCCGACGTAATGACTGTCACGGTAGATGCGGAAGAGGTTCTTCCCGATGGCGACTACGACTTCTGGAAAGAGATCGATCAGCAGGCGACATCCTTTGACCCCGTGATGCGCACAGCGGCGGATCCGTTCCTACTGCTCTTCACCTCCGGTACGGTCGGGCACGCAAAAGGCGTTTCGGTTCCGCTGCAGGCCCTGCTGTCATTTCTCGCCTATATGCAGTTCGGCATCGGGCTGCGTGACGAGGATGCCTATTGGAACGTCGCGGACCCGGGCTGGGCGTACGGACTGTATTACGCGGTCGTCGGGCCGCTGCTGCTCGGGCACGCGACGACCTTCTACGAGGGCGCCTTCACGGTCGAGAGCACCTATCGGATGCTCACGAAGTACCGCATCACCAATCTGGCCGCGGCGCCGACCGTCTATCGGCTCCTGCTCGCCGCGGGCGAGGAATCGGCCCGCCCGGTCCGGGGGCAGCTGCGGGTTGCCAACAGCGCTGGCGAACCGCTCAATCCCGAAGTCATCCGCTGGTTCGAGCAACACGTCGGGTGTTCGATCCACGACCAGTACGGCCAGACGGAATTGGGCATCGTAATCTGCAATTCCGACGCATTCCGATACGAGCGACGTCCAGGATCGATGGGGCTGCCGATGCCCGGATTCCGAGCCGTTCTACTGGACGATCAATTTCAGGAACTCGGCGCAGGTCAAGTCGGGCAACTCGCAATCGATCGAACGCGATCTCCGCTCTACTGGTTTCCGGGCTATTGGCAGCAAGAAACGACGTCGTGTTACCACGGTTGCTACTACCTCACCGGAGACACCGCCGAGTTGGCCGAGAAAGAGGCCTTCACGTTTGTCGGCCGGGATGACGATCTGATCACTTCCGCGGGCTATCGAATCGGCCCGTTCGACGTGGAGAGTTGCCTGATCGAACACCCGGCCGTCGCCGAGTCGGCGGTGGTCGGAAAACCGGATCCCGAGCGCACGGAATTGGTCAAAGCCTTCGTCGTGCTCCGCCCCGACCACGCGCCTTCTCCGGAGCTCGCCGCGGACCTGCAGCAGTTCGTCAAACAGCGACTGGCCGCACACGCCTATCCGCGCGAGGTCGAGTTCGTCGATGAACTACCCAAGACCCCGAGCGGCAAGATCCAGCGCTTCGTGCTGCGCCAGCGGGAAATCGAGAAATCCCACGAGCCTGCGGGTCCGTAGGCGATCGTTCATATACCCGCCACACCTTCGCAGCCACACGATGAAGCCTCCTCGGCTAACCTGTCGTTCGATATGGCGCGATGGTTGAAAGTCGGTGGACTGCTGCTTGCAATGGCGGTGTTGTCGGCGCCGGCGCGAGCGCAGGGTGTCGCGGGGGAAGTTCCGCTCGCGGATGTGCTCGAGATTCTCGTCGTTGATCGAGACCTGCTCGCGATCGACGCCGCGGGCGGCGGTCAGACGGTCGCTCGGTTGCGGCTGAACGAAACCGTCCTGTGGAAGGGCGCCCGCGGCAAGGTCGGGGTGATCATCACCGATCAGCGCATTCTCGCGGTGGCGACTCAATCAGGATCCTGGCAGGAGACCGACTACCGGCGCACGGAGGTGCGCCCCGAATCAGCGCTGCTCGGCGAGCGCGTAGCACTCGCGATCACATCCGAGCGCGTCTTGGGCTTTGATGGTGGGAGCGGGAATCTGGTCGAATACCGTCTGGGGCCCCGCGAGCAGGTCGTCGTGGCGCGCGCGGGCGACAATGTCGGCGTGGTGGTCACCGATCGCCGGGCGCTGGGGCTCTCGCCGTTTCTGGGCGGCTTCTTTACCGTTGCCCTGACGCAACGGGACCAGATCGAATCCGTCAGCGCGGAGTCGAACCTCGCCGTCTTGACGAGCGACCACCGGGTCTTGATCTTCCGCGCGACCACCGGCAGATGGGAAGAGCGGTCGCGCGAGTTGCACTGACGCTGAAGCATCGTCCTTCCCGATCTCGTAACCTGCGATGCCAGCCCCGCCAACCGCAATCCAGAACCGGGCAGGTCGCACGCTTCGCGCTGATGCGGTTTCTCTAGAGGGGCAACCGCTGGTGT
This sequence comes from Myxococcales bacterium, assembly GCA_022561775.1. Lineage (GTDB taxonomy): Bacteria > Myxococcota_A > UBA9160 > UBA9160 > SMWR01 > JACZVU01. The sequence goes on from JADFQO010000033.1 coordinate 25,813, forward strand.
CTGCGAGGGGAAAGTCCCGCTCCGGAAGGGCGCTCAGTCGCCCACCGGCGGTTCAACGATCTGCACGACCACCTTGTCGCCGGCATTGATCACGCCAGGTACGTCGACGACACCCACCACGCCTCGCAAGCCGAATGCGCGGCTGGCAAACAAGTGCCCCGCCGCCCGTTCACCGGAGCGGGTCGTGTACTTAGCGGTGATTTTTTCCCCCATGTCGGCACAGGGCGGATTGCACTCCTCCACGACTAACACGGCTCCAGAGGGGAAGATCAGCCGGGTGCTCGCCGGCAGCCGAGAGAAATCGGGTATGCGTTCTACACAGATATTCGCCCCCAGTGTGGTTGCAGTGAGGGGCTCCTTCAGATCCATTTTCTGCCCAATGATGGCCAACTCTTCTACGGATACACCGGACCACTGGCGTTCGTTGCGCCGCACGGTTCCTGCCGGATCTTTGTCCCCCGGCCACGCTACCCGTTCGAAGCCCCTGTGCTTGTCGCCCACGAAGCCATCCAGTTCGATTTTTACCGATGCTTGCGCGTCTTTACTCAAGTCTTCGTTGTTTCCGGTGTGTACGGAGACGAGCAAACCGACCAGTTCCTTCATGTCATCACCCTCTGTTTGGGTCTAGATTTCGCTTGGATGTGGTGTACACGGCTGTGGCTCCGCTGTCGATCCCGACCGCCGATCCAGCAGAAGCCACCCCACTACGACGCTGATCCGCCCAGCGCATCGACCAAAGCGCGCGCGGTCTCGCGAAGCGCTTGCGAGCGTCGGGGCGGAAGTCCCAATCCGAGCATAAACGTGTTTTGTTCCGCGAGGCAGACGATCGCCCAGGCCACAGACGCAATTCGATCGGGTTCGGCGCCGGGCACACAACGGGTAAGGTGCTTGCGCACCAGGTCGTCGAAGCTCTCGTACATCGCGCGCAGCGAAGCGCGCGCCTCCGGGTCACTGGTGGCGGCGGACAAAAGCGCCTCGACGACGCGGTCCTGTTCCGGCATGCCGAAGGCGAAGTCGCCGAGGAAGAAGAAATCGAGCAACGCATCCACGTCGAGTTCGTCGCCCTCCGCGTCGAGCGCCTCCACGGCCCGCGAGCAGTACTGAGCAGCGAGGTGCTCGGTTGCTTCGCGAACCAGCGCGTCGCGGTTACCCACGTAGTGCCGAATCATCGCGCGTTGCAGTCCGGCTTCTCGGGCGACGTCGTCGAGGGTCGTCGCCTCGAGTCCGTTGCGCGCCAGACAGCGTCCGAAGGCCTCCACGATCTGGAGACGCCTCTCTTCGCTCCGGGGTGGCCGTCCGGGCCGGGCGGGAATCGAGGTCGCGGGCATCTATTGACTTTATCATCATTATGATTAATGATCCATCCCCGCGGCGCGGCGACGCGCTGAGATAGAATGGTCCGCCGCAGTCGGCTCATCTCGCAACCGCGAGCGCGGCTGACCGCTGCCGGCCCTGGACGAGCGCAACGCGATGGCGCTGCTGAGGAGACCCGATGTCGAGACCGACGCCGTTTCACTCGCGTACGGGCCCGCTGTGCCATGGGCAGAGCTGGGCAAATTGGGCGGGCTTCCTGGCTGCGACCACGTATCAGCCGGACCATCTCCACGAGTACAACGCCGTGCGCACGGGCTCGGGCCTGTTCGATGTCTCGCCGCTCTTCAAGTACGACATCCGTGGACGCGACGCGCTCGTCTTGATCAACCGCGTTTCCGTGCGCGATCTGTCGAAGTGTCGCATCGGCCAGGTGTTCTACGCCGCGTGGTGTAACGACAAGGGCATGATCTTCGACGACGGTACGATTTTTCGCCTCGGCGAAGATCACTTCCGCATGACGGCAGCGATCCCCACGTTGTCCTGGTTGCAGGACAACGCGCTCGGGCTGGACGTGGCGATCGAAGACGTGTCCGAGCAGTTCGCGGCCGTGGCGTTACAGGGGCCGACCTCGCGCGACATGCTGCAGAGCCTGACGGATGTCGATCTCAGCGGCCTGCGCTTCTTTCGCTGCACCGATGGCAAGGTGGCCGGCGCGCCCGCGCTGATTTCCCGCACCGGCTACACGGGCGACCTCGGGTACGAGGTCTTCGTCCGGCCTGACGATGCGGAAAGCCTCTGGGATGCGATGATGGAAGTCGGCGACGAGTTTCAGATGCTCCCCGCCGGCCTGGTGACCCTCGACCTGCTGCGCATCGAGGCAGGGCTGATCAGCATCGACTCGGATTTCATGTCCGTCACCCAGACGATGTTTCCCGTGCAGCAGCTTTCGCCCTACGAGCTGGGGCTCGACTGGATGATCAATCTGGACAGGGGATTCTTCGTCGGCCGCGATGCGCTGCGCCACGAGAAGGCCCATGGCTCGCGCTGGAATACCGTCGGCCTCGAACTCGACGTCACGGTTCTGGAGAAGGTCTACGCCGAGTACAGCATGCCGCTGCAGTTCCCCTATACGGCGTGGGGCTCGGCCGTGCCCATCTACCTAGACGAGCCGCAGAAGCACCACATCGGGCGAGGGACCAGCGGCATGTGGTCGCCGGTGTTGAAGAAATACATCGTCATCGCGCGCGTGAAGCCCGAGTACGCGAAGCTCGGCAACCTCATCTGGATCGAGGAGATGGTCGAGGCACACAGCTACTCCATCCCCGCGCGGGTGGTGAAGATGCCGTTCTACGATCCGCCCCGGAAGAAAGCCTAGAGAAATCGACCCTCGGGAAATCGACATGACACAGAATTTTGATGCAATCATCGTTGGCGGTGGCCATAACGGCCTGACCTGCGCGGCCTACCTCGCCCGGGCAGGACGCAAAGTGCTGGTGCTCGAGCAGCGCCATGTACTCGGCGGTGCCGCCGTGAGCGAAGAGATCTTCCCCGGTTTCACGTATTCGGTTTGCTCCTATGTGGTGAGCCTGCTGCGTCCCGAGGTGATTCGCGAGCTCGAGCTGGCCAAGTACGGGCTGAAGATCCACCCACTCGACAGCGTTTTTGCCCCCATGGAGAACGGGGATGGTCTGGTCTCCTACGCAGACGAAAACAAAGCGCGCAAGGAATTCAGTCGTTTCTCCCCGCGCGACGCCGAGATGCTTACAAGGTTCCATGAGGTGATGTACAAGATGGCCTTCGCGGTGAAGCCCATCATCGGCTACGTGCCGCCCAATATCTCCAAGCCGAGCCTGCGCGACCTGGGCACCCTCAAAGAGTTTGGCCAGCACCTGCAGGGCCTGGGCAAGGATACCTTCCACGAGCTGTCCAAGATCATGGTCATGAGCGTCGACGACTTCCTGGCCGAGTACTTCGAGACCGACATCATTCGGGCAGCGCATGGATTGAGCGGCATCATCGGCACCATGCTCGGGGTGCGATCGCCGGGGACCGCCTATGTGCTGCTGCACCACTACATGGGCGAGCTCGACGGCGCCTTCACGGCCTGGGGCGCCCAGCAGGGCGGCACGGGCGAGATCAGCAATGCGATCGCCGACTCGGCCCGCAGCCATGGTGCCGAGATCCGCGTTAGCGCACCCGTCGCGCAGGTCATCGTGAAGAACGGCAGCGCTGTCGGCGTAGCGCTGGAGAACGGAGACGAGTTCTACGCGGATACCATCGTCTCCGGTTGCGATCCCAGGGTGACTTTCCGCAAGCTCGTCGACGAGAAGGATCTGCCCGCGGATCTGGTCCACGCCATCGACAAGTTCAAGTACCGGGGCTCGTCGGGCAAGGTCAATCTCGCCCTCGACGCGCTTCCGAATTTCCCGTCGATGAAGGATAAATCCCTGCTAGGCGGCGCAATGGAGATCTGCCCCAGCGTGGATTTTCTCGAGCGGGCCTACGATGACGCGGTCTTCGGAGGATTTTCCGAACGGCCGTATATGGACATCTACATTCCCACGGTCCACGACCCCACAATGGCGCCCCCCGGCAAACACGTGATGTCGATCTTCGTGCAATACGCGTCATACAATATGCCGGGTCGAGGAACACGGGACGAGCAGCGGCAGGCGTTCGGCGACGCGGTCATCAATACCCTCTCCGAGTACGTACCGAATCTCAAAGACATCATTCTCCATAAACAAGTCCTCACACCCTGGGATCTCGAGCAGGAGTTTTGCCTGACAGAAGGAAATATCTTCTTGGGAGAACTCACCCTGGATCAACTCTTCTTCTTCCGGCCGGCACCGGGCTGGGCCGCTTACAAGACGCCGATCCGCAACTACTACCAGTGTGGCTCCGGCGCCCATCCCGGCGGCGGCATTACGGCGGGGCCGGGACGATTGGCGGCCCTCGAAATTTTGAGAGATGGCAACTAGGAGCGTGGCTCAAGACGCAGTCTTGGGTGCGCGACGACGCAAAGGTCGCAGACCGCAGCTAGTAGACGGGGCTTGGCACCCGGCACATAAATAGGAATGAATCCCTTGGGCAATCTCCACAACTACGACGTAATCATCATCGGTGCAGGTCACAACGGTCTCGTCACAGCCACCTATCTCGCGAAAGCGGGTCGACGAGTCCTGGTTTGCGAAAAGAACGACCAGGTCGGCGGCGCCGCCATCACCCAGGAACTCTTCCCGGGTTTCAAGTTTTCGACCGTCGCGGATGGGAGCGGCTATCTGTCGCAAGAGGTGGTGAGTGATCTCAAGCTGGAAGCCCACGGACTGGAGATCCTGTCGAGCGACTCCGTCGTATTCAGCCCTCAGCCCGATGGCAGTCAGCTCACGATCTGGCGCGATACGGTGCGAACTTGTAACGAGATCGCGCAATTCTCTGCAGCCGACGCCGAGGCCTATCCGAAATTCGTCGAGTTGATGAGCAAGATCGCCGGTGTCGTGGCGGGCCTCTGCAGGGTCCTGCCCCTCGATGTGCCCGATTTCTCGTGGGCGGATCTGCGAAGCATCCCGAAGCTCGCTGGACCAATCCGAAGACTCGGTCGCAAGAATATAAACCATCTACTGCGCGTCCTGCCCATGCCGATCAACGATCTATTGAGTGAATGGTTCGAGTCTGAACCCGTCAAGGGCGCGATTGCCGCGAGCGCGGTGCGGGATATTTCTTACGGCCCCTACGAGGCGGGCACCGCCTATACATTTCTCTACAACTGGGGACTCGGTGATACCGGGCTCTTTCGCTCCGCCGGAATCATCAAGGGGGGCATGGGGAAGCTCACCGAGACCATGGCCGATGCCGCCCGTTCATTCGGCGCCGAAATTCGAACCTCGACCCCGGTAGAGAGCGTCATCCTCGAGGAGGGCCGATTCTCCGGCGTCAAGCTCGCCGGCGGGGAAGTCGTGAGCGCCAAGATCGGGGTCTCCAATGCGGCCCCGCGCACGACGTTCGT
>JADFQO010000057.1 GCA_022561775.1 Myxococcales bacterium
CGATCGGGGCGGAAATTCAGTAAAGCAAGAGAATTACACGGCGGTCGGGAAGGGGCTTCGCAAGCGAGAGGGGTTTGGCAAGCCGGCAGGGCGCGGGCTTACCAAGGAATCGGAGCATCGAGTCGAGCGGAGTTCCGGCCGGGAGAGGCCCAGACAGCTACCGGCAGCTTCAACGCAAAACGCCCCGGGTTTCGGCCCGGGGCGTTTTGATGTGGTCTAGCGCTACCAACAGAGAAGCGTTAGCTCCTGCGGCCGCGTCCCACGAGCGACAAGCCACCCAATCCCAGGATCAGCATGGAAAGCGCACCCGGCTCGGGAACGTTGATCAGGAACGCACTGTTGAACGTGGTAGTGTCTTGGATCTCGTTGCCGTCGAAGTCCAAGACGGCGTCGGTCGCGCCATTGGCGTCTACCCGGATCTCAAAATCCCCAGCGACGAGCACGTCCTTGTGGAACGTGACCGTTCCGAGCTGGTGGCTCTCACCGTCCTGGAGGCCAGTACCGAGACCGAGGGATATCAGCGCGACGGAGTTGATGTTCTCGACCCGCGATCCGGTGTCGATTGTAGACCCGAGCGTGAGCGGCAGAGGGCCTCCCGCCGTGCTCGAGAATGCGATCACGCTGAGCTTGCCCAATGCACCGATGTAGTCGACGCTGACGCCGGCGCCCGATGAGCCTTCGACGCCTGCGGTCAGGATCACCGACAGGGTGATGGTATCCGACGGGTCCACGCCCATGATCTCGGTCGAGCCGTCGGCCCAGATCAGATCGATGGTGGCGCTTGCGTTGGCCGCGCCCGCAAACCCCGCGAGAGCCACCGCGCTACCCAGTGCTACTGCAAAGAATTTCCGCATTGTCCTGTCTCCTCGATTACTCAGAGTGCTCTGATCTAGATCAGAGTGGTTTGATTGCAAATCCGCTCAGCTCTCTACGGGCACTGTAGGGTTCCGGCCGTCGTCCCAGAAGGCCCGGGGTTGGTGCCGAAGTTCTGCGAGAAGAAACCGAAGTCCCCAATGCTGACCGCCTCCGAGCTGTTGATCGGTGGCGTATGCATATACAAGGTGTTGTTGGTGCCGAAGTTCTGCGAGAAGGCGCCGAAGTCCCCGATGCTGACGGTGCCGCTCTGGCCGTAGTCCGCGTCGCAGACGTTTCCGCAGTCGTCTGCGTCTGTGTCAACCTGATCGGGGTTTATCTTTACCGAGCAGTTGTCGACGGAGTCTCCGATTCCGTCACCGTCGAAGTCGGGGCTGGTCCCTGCAAACGCGGGTGTTCCCCACAGCAAAAATGCGAACATCACCGCAAATATCTTAAATCTCATTGGTTCACTCCTTGTGTCGATGGCGCTGACCAGTTCAACTACTTCTTCTACCGATTGCACTTCGCCAGAGAAGATTAAGCCAGAATTCCCTCCGAGTTGTCCAGTCAAAAATGACCATCCCGCTCAAAGAATCTTCCGAACTCACTCGACCGATCAATCCGCTGATAGAAGATACTCCCATATCCCGCGATCTCTGGCAGGGCCAACCGGAATCCCTGCGCCTATCGCACTCGCAGCGAGCTTTGTGCAAATGCGATGCCACTGGCTATCTGGCGCCTAAGTGCCTGATATCAATAGGTCTTCGATGCTAGCTGCGAGGGATTGATGAGAACATTCTTTCCCAGAAGCGGAAAAGCTTTTCCGCTTCGGAATCGTCTCTCCCGTCTCAGGAATCGTCTCTCCGCTGAAAACCCACCAGGGCGAGTTTCTCAGGAATCGTCTCTCCGCTGAAAACCCACCAGGGCGAGTTTCGGCCGTAGCGAACGGTAGAAATCGAGCAGGAGCGCCTCCGCGGCCGCTTGGCGCGAGGGGTTCAGATTTCGCAACGGGGTGCTGATTCGGGTCGCGACGCCCTCTCGGGGCCGCCCCCAGGCGCTGTTATCGATCGCGGTCGCAAATCGGAAGGTTTCGTCGGCGAGCCCTTCGGTGCCCTCCGTCCAGTCGAGCACCAGCTTGCGCCGACCTCCGGTCCCATAACGCATCACGCTCACCCGAGCCGGGCGAGCCTCGGGCTGAAGCGAAATCTGCCGTGTTTCCTCCCGCCACCATCCGCTGCCCGGAACCGCCGTCTTGGGCGAGAACGGGCTCCCGTAGCGAGGATCGCGGCTGCCCACGCCGACGAAGAGCCTGACGGACGCGCCATTGCGCTCGTAGCGGCGGTCGACCCGGGCCCGAAAGCGGACGATCCCGAGAAACGACAGATCCGTCTTGAGGGTTGTGGACGTCCAGGCATCCAGCTGCTTGGGGATCTGGGAGTCGGGAAACGCCAGTGATCCCCGCGCAGGAGCCTCCCAGCGCGGCAACGTCGTTGACAGTACCACCAGCACGGCCAGCGCCGCGGATGCGACGAGCGGCCCGGCGAGCCCCGCCGGTCCCGAGGGGGACGCTTGCCCAGCCGGGCGTGGAGCCGCGGGCCGGCTGCGCTGGGCGAGCAGTTTTTCGAGCCCCCCGTCGATCCCATAGAGGATCACGAGACCGAAGAGCAGCATCCCGATCCCCTGCAGGGTGTGAATCTCGGCGACCTCTGAATGGGGGTTCAGGATCAGCGTGACTGTCCGGAGGCCGTTCACCCCGAAGGCGACCACGGGCGCCAAGGCGAGCAGCAGCCCCGCGTGGAGCCCCCGCCTTCGAAACAGGTCCAGCATCAGGAATGTGAGCATCGTGAGCGACTCGCAGGAGCGCAGGCCCGCGCAGGTCTCGATGATCGCAAACTGCTGGTCCGGCAGCAGAATCTGATCACCGGCGATGGTGGCCGGCTGGCCGAGCAGGCGCAGCAGAAAACCCGTGTACTCCGCGGTCCAGAGTTGGAATTTCCAGAGGATCTCGTTGAGCAGCGCTGTCGGGATGTGCATCGCGAGGACCAGAGAGGCAGTCGGCAGCGCGAGGACAGGCGGCGCCCGCGTACCCCAGAGCAGCGCTCCGCAACCGATCAGATTGAGCATCAGGGCGGGGATGAGTAGATCCTGAGCTCCCGTATAGGTCGCCCAGCCATAGCTGAGAATGCACGGCACGAGAAGGCCCAGCCCGAGGCCCCACGAGGCGCGCCGCGGCAGCGCTATCAGGCGATGCCAGCGGCGGTAGATGAACCAGATCGCGAGAATCAGAACGATCGGCGGGCCGGACGCGGTGCTGTGGAAGAACAGCATCTCGATATCCTGCTCGAGACCGTAACCCACGCTCATCTCGAACAGGTTTCGGTAGGCGATCGCGGCCAGCAGCAGCGCCGTTACTCCAAGCGCGATGTGGCGCCAATCGATGGCCCTGATTTGGCTCAACGTGGACCCCCTTTGCGCGCTGCTGAATGCCCTCTCTCCGACCTTCTCGAGTGAGTGGCGGTTCGGAGCGATCGGGTGACGAACGGGCTCCGCTGGCTCGGGCTCGTCAGTGAGACACCGCACTCAACTCTGCGGAGCGCTGGGAGATCGCGAATTTCGCAGGTCCTCGAAGCCGAAAAACAGATCGTCATAGTAGACGTCCGCGTGAAGCGCGGCCCCCTCTTCCTTGTCATCCCAGCGAACTGCGAACATGATCCGCAGCCGCCGATAGTTTGCGGGTACGCTGCCCCAGCGCTGCTCGAAGTCGGATTTGACGGGAAGATCGAAATGCACCCAGCTTCCCAACTCCGGTGGCCCTTCGCCGATGACCCGAGTGCGGATGTTCCCGCCGTCCTCGGGCTCTTCGGTCGGCCCCGCGAGTTGGTAGCGGAGCTGGAAGTTGTCGAGCTTCGGGTGGACTTCCGGGCCGTCCGGGTCGTTCGATTGGACGATTTCGCGGGTGCGCGGGTCGCCGATCGCAACGACGATGATCTGCAGCTGAAGGGCGCCCTGATCGGACGCGTACTCCCATCGGTCCGCCCGGTACCAGCCCGCGATCCGATCCGGAAAGCGCGGCGGAGAAATCTCCTGGACGGCGTTTTGCACGCTGACGGGCCGCTCTGGGTTGCCGGGCTGCCAGGATGCGACGAGATGGGCGGCTCCGCGCCCCGAGTGAACCGGTTCGCCCACAACCTCGAAACCGGCTACATCGCGGTGCTCGATCCTCCCCCAGCCTTCGGTGTCCGCTTCGAAGCCGGGATTTCGGAGTTGATTTCCGACCAGCAGCGGCGTCGGGACGCGCCATTCCACTGCGGGCGTTTCTCTTTGAGCCGGCGCGGCCTGATCGGGTGGCTCTGGGGTCGCTGCCTCGCCACAGGCGAGCGCGAGCAGCGAGAGCCAAGCGTGTCGGGCGAGCCCAATCCGCTGACCGGCCCGGTTCGCGAGCGATGGGTTCCTTAGAATGGGCGTGATCATCGGTTGGCTCGAGTATAGACATCGCGACGAGTCGTATCGACCGAGCCGGCTCGCGCATCGAGCGAGTTTGAGTCGGTTGCGCGGTGCGATCGGCTGGGCGAGGAGCATCGTGCCCGTCTATCGACTGACAGGCGAGTTGAGATTTCCAGCGCCGGAAGAAGCCGAACCGAGCGGACTGCTCGCCTTCGGTGGCGACCTCGGGTCGGAGCGACTCCTGCTCGCCTACTCGATGGGAATCTTTCCCTGGTACGAAGACGGATCGCCGATTCTCTGGCACAGCCCCGATCCGCGCATGATCCTGCTTCCCGCCAAACTGCGCATTTCGCGAAGCCTGCGCAAGACCATGCGCGACCCATCCTTCGAGATCCGCCTCGACGGCGCCTTCGAAGCGGTGATTCGCGCGTGTGCGCGCACCCCGCGAGACGGGCAGGACGGCACCTGGATCACCGACGAGATGATCGAAGCCTACCTGCGGCTCTTCAAACTCGGTTACGCCCACTGTGTGGAAGCCTGGTCGGGTGGTGAACTCATCGGTGGACTCTACGGCGTGTCGCTGGGCGGTTGCTTTTTCGGAGAGTCGATGTTTGCCTCGCTGCCCAATGCCTCGAAGGTGGCGTTTGCGGCACTCGGCGCGCAACTCGCGCGCTGGAAATTCGACCTGATCGACTGTCAGGTTCACACGGATCACCTCGCGCGTTTTGGCGCGACCGAGTGGCCGCGCAGTCAATTCCTCTCGGCTCTGGAGAAATCGCTCGCAAAGAAGACGCGGCGCGGTCGTTGGCAGTTCGACAGCGGGCGCTGAGCGATTGCGACCGATGCGTCGCCCGATCAGCGCTCGAGCCGTTTCTCGGGGATTGCCGGTGCGTCGAGTTCGGCGAGGATCCGCTGCCGATCCCCGTCGAGCGCGGGTGCGGCTTCGCGCGTTTTCGGGTCTTCGTGGGCCGAGAGCTTGATCGGATTTCCGGCCATCTGCAGGCTCCCTCCCGCTCCGTCGGCAGCGGACACCACCATGTTTCGCGAGATCACCTGGGGATCCTCGATCAGCTGCGCGATGTTGTTGAGCGGTCCGCAGGGCAGTTCCGCCCGTTGAAGAACGTTGAGCCACTCGGAAGCCGTCCGCTCTGCGAGAGCGGCCTCGATCAGGGCTTTGAGGGCGTCCGCGTTTTGGTTGCGCTGCTCGTTGGTCCGAAATCGCTCGTCTTGAGTCCATTCGGGTGCGCCGATCGCTTCGCAGAGCTTCGCGAAGAGCTCGTCATTGCCGGCGGCGATCACCACGAAACCGTCCCGTGTCGCAAAGGCGTCGAAGGGCGCGATCGATGGATGGCGGGATCCAATCGGTTCGGGCACCTCACCCGTTACCGAGTAGCGGGCAATCGCATTTTCCAGGATGGCAACCTGCGAGTCGAGCAGGCTCACATCGACGCGCTGCCCGGTTCCGCTGCGATGGCGTTCGACGAGTGCTGCCTGTATGCCGATCGCGCTGAAGAGGCCGGCTGTAATGTCACCGATCGAAGTTCCTACCCGGGTGGGCTTACCGCCCGGATGTCCGGTGATGCTCATGATGCCGCCCATCGCCTGCGCGACGACATCGTAGGCGGGTCGCTCCGCATAGGGCCCGGTCTGGCCGAAACCCGAGATGCTCGCGGCGATCAAACGCGGGAAGCGCGCGTGGAGTTCATCCCATCCGTATCCCAAGCGCTCCATCGCGCCGGGCCGAAAATTCTCCACCAGCACGTCGGCCCGTGCGAGCAGCCTTTCGAAGATGCCCCGATCTTCAGCGCTCTTGAGATCGAGCGCGATGCTTTCTTTGCCGCGGTTGAGCGACATGAAGTAGGCGGAGTGATCACCGATGAAGGGTCCGATCGCGCGAGCGTCATCTCCTCGACCCGGCGCTTCGACCTTGATGACCCGAGCGCCGAGATCCGCCAACACCATCGTGCAATACGGCCCAGCGAGAACACGGGTGAGGTCGACGACGAGCACGCCCGAGAGCGGTGCGGGAATGGTCACGAGCTTTGCGATCGCGCGTCCGTCAGTTCTTCTCCGCTTCGAGTCGATCTTTCATTCCGCTCAACTCGTCGCGAAGCTCCTTGGGGAGGTGATCGCCGAACCGCGCGTAGTATTCGGCGATCAGCGGAAGTTCCGCGAGCCACCCTTCGACATCCACCCGCAGCAGCTCGTTCAAGTCATCTCGTACCATCTCGTCGAGTCCGCTCAAGTCGAGGGCGTTCTCGGCGGGGAGATTCCCGATCGGCGTCTCGATGGATTTTGCAGTTCCCTCGCAGCGTTCGAAGATCCATTTGAGCACGCGGCCGTTCTCGCCGAAACCCGGCCAGAGGAAATCACCGCCCGCGCTCTTTCGGAACCAGTTGACGTAGTAGATCTTCGGGAGCTGCGCGCCCGCGCGCCGACCGATCGCGAGCCAGTACCCCCAATAGTCGGCCATGTTGTATCCGCAGAAGGGCAGCATGGCCATCGGATCCCGGCGCAGTTCGCCGACCTTCCCCGCCGCCGCCGCGGTCTTCTCGCTGCTGATGATGGAACCCAGGAATGTGCCGTGCTGCCAATCGCGCGCTTCGTTGACGAGCGGCACGACCGTTGCGCGACGCCCTCCGAAGAGGATTGCGCTGATGGGTACGCCCTTCGGGTCTTCCCACTCCGGGGCGATCACGGGGCATTGGCTCGCGGGCACCGTAAAGCGCGCGTTCGGGTGCGCGGCCGGCGTGCCGCTTTGAGGCGTCCAATCGTTGCCGTGCCAGTCCGTCAGCTTCGCGGGCGGCTCGTCGGTCATCTCCTCCCACCAGACATCGCCGTCGGGAGTGAGCGCGCAGTTGGTGAAGAATGCGTTCTCGGTGAAAC
>JADFQO010000034.1 GCA_022561775.1 Myxococcales bacterium
TTGGGGAAAAATGTGGCGCGCACCGGCGCGAGCATCGCGTCGAGACCGTTCTTGTCGGGCGGCGCGATCACGACGATCTCCACGCGTTTGCTCAGGTAGAAATCGAGCGCCAGCAACATCTCCGAGACCGCGGTCGGCTGGCGGTCCATCAGATCGCTGAAGGCCGAGAAGATCTGGATCACCGGGTCGTTGTATTGGGGGTCCCCCGTGAGTTCCGCGAGCCGCAGCAGGTTGAGCGCCGCGACCGAATTTCCAGATGGAATCACGCCATCTCGACTCGGTTTTTCGCGCGCCAGCAGGGCGTCGGCGTTGTCGGCGGTCTGGAAGTAGCCACCTCCCACCGCGTCGATGTAGTGGGTGTCCAGCGTCGACTGAAGGACGATGGCTGCGCGCAACCAACGGGGCTGGGTATCCACCTCGTATAGATCGAGGAGCCCGGCAATCAGGAACGCGTAGTCCTCGAGGAAGGCGGGGCCATCGGCGCGGCCTCCCTGATAGACCCGTCGCAGCACTCCGTTTTTCTGCATCTCGTCGAGGATGAAACCCGCCGCACGCGCGGCCGCCACCACGTAGCGTTCCTCGTCGAACATCAACCCAGCCCGCGCGAAGGCGCTGATCATCAGCCCATTCCACGAGACCAGTATCTTGGAATCGCGCAGCGGCCAGGACCGACGGCTCCGCACCTCGTACAGGCGGGCGCGCGCGCGATCGAGCGCCTGCTCGAGGGCCTGCGCCGACATCCCGAGCTCTGAAGCGACCGCTTCCCTGCTGCGCCAGGCGTGGAGGATGTTGCGCCCCTCGTAATCTCCGCGCGGTGTCACGCCGTAGTAGGCGGTCACGACCTTCGCGAGACCCGCACCCAGCGCCGACTCGATTTCAGCCGGTGTCCAGGTAAAGAACCATCCCTCTTCGATTTCGCCAGTGTCGCTGAGGCTGTCCGCATCCGTCGCCGAATAGAAGACGCCGCCACTCGAGGTCATTTCCCGCGCTACATAGTCGAGGATCGAGCGACTGACGGCGGCGAAATCTACACGCCCGGTCAACTGCGCGGCTTCGAGGTATACGACCGCCAACAGCGCGTTGTCGTAGAGCATCTTTTCGAAGTGGGGGACGAGCCATCGCGCGTCCGTCGAATAGCGGTGAAAGCCGCCACCGATGTGGTCGTAGAGCCCCCCCGCCGCCATCTTCTCGAGCGTCAACGTCGCGAGCGTCAGCGCGTCCTTCTCTCCGGTGGACCGGTAGTAACGCAACAAAAAGCGCAGCGGGACCGAGGACGGAAACTTCGGTTCTCCCCGGGCGCCGCCCCATTCCCGATCCGCCGCCCGCGCGGTCGTCGCCAACCCGAGGTCGAAAACCGACCGGTCCGGGATGCGCGATTGCCGCGCGGACTGGCCAGCGAGCTGCTTCCGAAGGGTGTCGGTGATCTGCTTCGAAAGCTCGACAATCCGCTCGCGATCGTTGGTGTAGGCTTCGTTGATCCGGCGGAGAACATCGAGAAAACCCGGGCGCCCGCCAAGAGAGCGCGGCGGGAAATAGGTTCCGCCGAAGAACGGCTCGCGATCGGGAGTCACCCAGACGTTCAGCGGCCAGCCGCCACTCTTCCCCATCGCGTGCACCGCCGCCATGTAGATGGCATCGATATCGGGACGGGCCTCGCGGTCGACTTTGATGGAGATGAAGTGCTCGTTCAAGTACGAAGCCGCGGCGACGGTGTCGAACGACTCCTCTTCCATCACGTGGCACCAATGGCAGGTTGAGTAACCGATGCTGAGCAACACGGGCCGGCCCAGGCGCTTGGCATCCGCAAAGGCTTCGTCGCCCCAGGGATACCAGTTGACGGGATTGTGGGCGTGCTGCTGGAGATAGGGACTCGCCTCCAGGAGCAGGCGATTCGAATACTCTGGCGAGCCATCGGGACGCAGATTCCGGGTGCGCGGCTTGTAGTCCGAGGGCCGGGATGCGAGTTCGAATGCGATCTTCTTGCGAATGTCGGACGGCAGCGGCGGTGCGCTCGGGAGGGCCTCGGGGACCCGCGCGAGCTGGGCCGCCGACGGTTCCGCACCTTTCGCGAAGGTCGCAGCAAGGCCCACGAGCAAAAGCGCGAGGAGCAGAGCGCGCCCGCACCTCGCCAACGCGGGGCGCCGTGCCCGCACCAGGCGAATCGACGGCTCCGTGTATTGGCTGTCGCAGATCACTGAGTTCCCCCCTCGCGCCGACCTTCGCGGCGCGCTCATCCAGCCACTAGCAGCCTCCGGAAACCGCAAGGCCAATGAACACGGCGAGGCCAACCGCCCAGGCGTAGTAGGCAAAGTAGTGGAATCCTCGGGTCTGTAGCAGGCGCACGAAGATCCAGATCGCAGCGACGCCAAAAACCAGTGCCGAAGCGCTCGCGATCGCGAGTGGTGCGATCACTCCGGAGGGTACCGAAACGAGTTCCGGGAGTGCGCGAACGGCCGCTCCCGAAATCGCGATGACGCTCATCAAGAAGGAAAACTCGGCAGCGGCAAGCGGCGCCACGCCAAGCGCGAGGGCGGCGGCAACGGTGGCACCGCTCCGCGAGATCCCCGGCACGATGGCGAGCGCCTGGGCGCAGCCGATCAGCAGCGCGGCCCCCCACCCGGGCCCTCGGAGCTGCGCGGAAGGGGCGGTTTTGCGCGTGCTCCATAGAATCCCGCCCGTGATCAAGAACCCGACCCCCGCCACAGCCGTAGACTCGAAGAGCGTGTCCAGAAAATCGCCCGCGACCAGAACGAGCAGGACGGCTGGGAGGGTCGCGACGACGAGTTTGAGGCCGTAGATCAGCGCGTCTGCATCGCCGCGAATCGCGCCTGCGATCAGCGCTCCGATGCGCCGTCGGTAGAAGATCAACACCGACACCAACGTGGCGACGTGGACAACGATCTCGATGAGAATTCCCTGTTGTTCAGCGCCAAATAGCGCCTGTAACACCACAAGGTGTCCAGAACTCGAAACCGGCAGGAACTCCGTCAAGCCCTGGATCAAGCCCAGGATGAACGCTTCCAGATCCGTCAAACTGCCTCCTGGCGGGGGAAGTCTTCAACTTCCCTTTGCGGCGTCGCGCTCCTGGATGCACGTCGAAGGCTTCGTACGGCTTCGCGAGGGAGCGCTGGCCGAAGCACGCCCCCCATCACGAACGCGCGCGGCGATCCTATCGAATGCGCTCAGTCAGAGGTAGACACCGGCCACGGATTCCAAGTTTCTGCCGCCGGTAGAGACTGCGCTTTTGTGGTAGAAACACGCTCACGCTGCAACGCTCTCGCGTCCGCTGGAGGCGCCGAATCAATCGAGGAGTTCCCGTGATTGTCGCCTGTCTCGACCTGGAGGGTGTCCTGGTCTCCGAAATTTGGATCAACGTCGCGGAGCGAACGGGGATCGACGCGCTGAAGCGCACCACCCGCGATGAGCCGGATTACGACGTGCTGATGAAGCAGCGCCTCGAAATCCTCTCGAAGCACGAATTGGGCCTGCCGGCGATCCAGCAAGCCATCGCCGCGATGAGTCCGCTTCCGGGTGCGGTAAAATTCCTCGACTGGGTCCGCGTGCGTTATCAGCTGGTCATCCTGTCGGATACCTTCTACCAATTCGCCGCACCGCTGATGCGCCAGTTGGGCTATCCGACCCTGCTCTGCCACGACCTGGAAGTCGACGATTCGGGGAAGATCGTCGATTACCACTTGCGCCTGCCGGATCCAAAGCGCCGGAGCGTGCAGGCGTTCCGCGATCTCAATCTGAAGGTGATCGCGGTGGGCGATTCCTACAACGACACCACCATGTTGCTCGAAGCAGACGCGGGGATCCTCTTCCGTCCACCCGAGAACGTGATTCGCGAATTTCCCCAGCTACCGGTCGCACGAGATTACGACGAATTGCGCAAGGCATTTCAAGACGCAGAGGAGAACTGCCGATGAGCGCCATCCAGCCGATTATTTTCTCCACCGCAGTCGGCACCGCGCTGGCTCTATTCGCATTCGGATGTGGTGAATCGTCGGACGCTCCGACGCCGCCGAAACCAGCGGAGCGCGCTCCCGCACCGCCACCCGCCCAGCCACCGGATCCAGCCAATACCCTGGACACCCCGTCCGATGAGATCGCGCTGGTCGAAGCAGACGCGAAGGCCGGAGAAGCCGATTACCAGGTCTACTGCGCATCGTGTCACGGCGGAGCCGGTGCGGGTGACGGACCCGTCGCTCAGGCCTTGAACCCGAAGCCCGCCCGACACGACGACGGCGCCTACATGAATCCGCTCACGGATGACTACCTCTTCAAGGTCATCAAATTTGGCGGTGCGTCGGTGGGCAAATCTCCGATGATGGCGCCACTGGGCAGCTCGCTTTCGGATCAACGGATCCACAACGTGATTGCGTTCATCCGAACCCTGGCCGATCCACCGTATCAACCGTGAACGATCCGGGATCAGGACCGCTCACGAAAAAAGACCACCGATGGGAGGTAAACCATGATCACGCGAATCACATCGAGCTTGATCGTCATCATCGCGCTCGGTTTCATGACCGGATGCGTCAAGATCTCCGCCACCCAGGCCAGTTTAGAGAGTTCGTCGGACTCGTCGTCGAGCCCATTCAAATCATCCTCGAAGAGTTCGTCGGGGTCTGACGAGAAGGGCGGGAAAGAAGAGACCGCCTACCAGCGAGATATCCGCCATTACACGGTCGAATTCGCCCGATCTGCGGGCAATATCGAATCCTTTCAACGCGACCTCAGCGCCATCGCCGAAGGCTACGGGATCACGGACTGGGAGCGAACCGAGGACACCTACGTGGCCGTCGGGCGCGGCCTCGCCGAATCCGAACTCGACGATTGGGGCGCCAAAAGACTCGCCGTGGCGTTGTCGAACGAAGACCTCGACCACCTGGCGCTGGTCCGATCGGGCTACGAGAGCCGCCGCGCCCGGTGATCCGCTGGCGACATCGTTTGCTCGCCCTGGTCGCGGTGCTGGTCATCGCGCTGGAGGCTCGCGCGAGCGTCGTCGAGTACCTCTACGTGGAAGCAAACGCGGGCAGTTCGGCGGGCGGCCACTTCGCGCTGAGGCTCGACGATCGGGTCTACGATTTCCAGAACGCCGAACTCGGCATACTCCGACTGCGGCGTATGGACTACGACCTCTTCCGCTACCTGTACACCGTTCGCGATAACCGCACGATGCACATCGCGCGAATCGACGTTCCGCGTGAAACGCGCGAAGCGATCTTCGACCGTTTCAATCGGCGCTATCTGATCCAGAACAAGCAATTTTCGGTGCTCGACTCGCTGAGCGGAGACCGCGAATTGATTCGACTCCTGCTCGCTCGGGATGACCGCGCAACATCTCCCGAGCCTGAATGGAGCGGGATACGGATTCGCGGAGCGGGATTCTTCTACGACGGCCGCCCGGCAGACGCCGGGGGAGAATCCCCGTCGCTGCGCGCCCTTCGCGATCGCCTTGCGTCGAATCGCGGGCAGGCCTACCTGACGGATCGGATCGCCGCGCTCGAGCGCGCGGCGGTAGGCCTCTCGCCGGCTCCGGGGGTGATCTCGGTAACGGTGGTGGCCCGGGATGAGCGACCCGAATCCGGTTATCACTTCTCGGATCGCTACCGGGATCTCGGCGCGAAGATCATCGCGCTCCGGGTGCTCGAGAATGCGACGCGCATCCGGCCAAGCGCACGCCGCGTCCCGAGTGGTGACGAGTACAAACTCGGCGCCGCGGAAAGCCGGACGATCCGCGCCTACGCGGAACGGCTGGAAATCCGCCTCGAAAAACTCATTACCTCGAAGCGCCCGGACTGGGGCTTTTCGCTGCTGCTCGGGATGGCGCGACTCCAGACGCTGCACGAATCTCTCGCGCTGGGATACTGGGTGGTGCTCGACTCCGTACCCGCGAACCCGGCTTTCCTCTCACAACGTGCGGTGCAGCGACGCGATCCATTCGTCGTCGAGTTGCGCGATCGGGCGCAGGTGGCGTTCTTCGAGGCGCGGACCCACTTCGCGAGCGCGCCGGAACCCGGAGAACCCGCCCTCGCCTGGCTCGAGGAGGCGGCCAGTCGCTACGCGGAATTCCAACGCGGATTCGAGCAGGGCCAGGCGATTCCGATCTACGAGGGTGGATTGCTGCCGGATCGGGCAGCGACCGCTCGCGGGCTCCCGCTGCCCGACGTCGATGTGCGAACACTTCGGAGCGCCGCCGAAGCCGCAGAGGCGCGGGAGCGCGCCTATCGGGACGCCGTGAAGCAGGCCTTCGGCTATCGGGTCTTTTCCAACAACTGCGTCACCGAGATCTTCACGACGATGGGCCCGGGATGGGATCCGACTCCGGCCCCCGATCGGCCTGGCGAAGCCGACGATCCGGAGGGCTTGTTGGATTTCATCCCCGTCGTCGCCTATCGAAAGGTGCTCGATACACATGCCGACGCCGAGGTGAGCGAAATTCCCTCGTTTCGGAGGACTCGGCTGGAGGCGATGTACGAGATCGAAAACGATCTCGGCGTGTACCTCCGAGAGTCGAATACCTTGACCTCGACGATCTACCGCCGAAACGATGTCGAGCCCTTCTTCCTCTTCTTCAGCGAAGATGCAGCTCCCCTCCGACCCGTCTACGGTGCCTTGAATTTCGCAGCGGGAATCGGTGAGATGGCGCTCGGCGTGTTACGCGCTCCGTGGGATCACGGGAGGATGTTCACTTCCGGCCTCCAGGGTGCCGCCTTCAGTCTTCCCGAACTCTTCTTCGTCAACCTCCGCAAGGGCATCCTGGAGTACGCACCGGGCGACACACCACGCACCCAGAGACGCCCCGCGCAGCATGCAGCATTCGAATCGTAAGCCAGATTTCTGGCCGAACTCCTCTGCGAGAGTTGGCTGCACGGGTGCTCAACACCGTCCCCAATTGTTCCCCCCGGCTCCCCAATGCAGGCCCTCGTGCTGAACCGTGTGCTCAACACCGTCCCCAATTGAATTGACGCTGCTAGCTCAAGAAGAGACGGTAGGCGGGATTGCGGGTCTCGTCCGTGTAGGGGTAGGCGAGTTCTTTCAAGAAGCACTCGAAGGCCTCGCTCTGCCCGTCCGGCACCTGCATCCCGATCAACACCCGACCCACTGCGGCTCCGTGGTTTCGATAGTGGAACAGCGAGAGGTTCCAGTCGGGATGCATCTGGGATAGAAACTGCCGCAGCGCACCCGGGCGCTCCGGGAACTCGAAGCGGAGCACACGCTCGCCCGCCAGCCCGGTGGCGCGCCCGCCCACGAGATGGCGCGCGTGAACCTTCGCCATCTCGTTGTCGCTCATGTCGACACAGGGATAACCGCACGCCTCGACCTGCGCGAGCAGTTTCACGCGCTCTTCGTCTCCGCCGTCGAGCTGAATTCCGACAAAGACGTGGGCTTCGCTCGATTCGACGTAGCGGTAGTTGAACTCCGTGACCACGTGATCGCCGATGGCTTCGCAGAACGCCCGAAAGCTTCCGGGTCGCTCGGGAATCGTGGCTGCAAAGATCACCTCGCGGCGCTCGCCCAGCTCCGCCCGCTCCGAGATGTGACGCAGGCGGTGGAAGTTGATGTTCGCCCCGCTGACGATCGAGACGAGCGTCTGGTCCGAAACGCCCTTGGTCTCGACGAATTTCTTGATGCCCGCGACCGCCAGCGCTCCGGCGGGCTCGGCGATCGTGCGCGTATCTTCGAAGATGTCCAGGATGGCGGCGCAGATCTCGTCCGTATCTACGCAAATCACCTCGTCAACTCGATCTCGCACGATGCGAAACGGCTCTTCGCCCACCTGCCGGACCGCAGCCCCGTCCGCAAAGATACCGACGCGATCGAGAACGGTGCGCTCGCCGTCTCGCAGAGCAGCGTACAAGCAAGCGGCGTCGGAGGGTTCGACACCGATGATCGCGGTCTCGGGTCGCAGCTCCTTCACGCAAGCCGCGATTCCCGCGATCAGGCCGCCGCCGCCCACGGGAACGAAGATCGCGTCGATCGGCTCGGCGTGTTGGCGCAGGATCTCCACGCCGATGGTGCCCTGGCCCGCGATCACATCGAGATCGTCGTAGGCGTGGACGTAGACCAAACCCTCTTCTTCGGACTGAACCCGAGCCAGCTCGTGTGCGTCGTCGTAGCTGTCTCCGTGAAGAACGACCTCTGCGTCGAGTGCTCTTACGGCCTCTACTTTGATCGGGGGCGTCGTCACCGGCATCACGATGCGCGCGCGGATGCCGCGCTGCCGCGCTGCGAGCGCGACTCCCTGGGCGTGGTTTCCCGCCGAGGCCGCGATCACGCCGCGGGCCGCGCGCTCTTGCGGCAGCAGCGCGATCTTGTTGTACGCGCCGCGAAGCTTGAAGGAGAAGATCGACTGAAGATCTTCGCGCTTCAGCCAAATCCGACTTCCCAGCCGAGCGGACAGGCGCGGCGCGAGCTCGAGCGCGGTCTCGCACGCCACGTCGTAGACGCGCGCGTCGAGAATTCTGGCGATCAGTGAATCCGACATGGCGGTAGTCCTGACGGTACACGAGATGCCCGAACCCGGCCCTTCCGCTGGATTCCGACGCCACGAGCAACCCGGCGAGCAGAGGCGACGATGCGCGTGCTGGATCGCCGCTCGAATCCCCGAGATTGACGGGCGACCTCCAGTCCGTGTGCAGCGTCTAGTCCGTGTGCAGCGTCAAGTCCGTGTGCAGCGTCAAGTCCGTGTGCAGCGTCTAGTCCATGTGCAGCGTCAAGTCCGTGTGCAGGGTCTAGTCCGTGTGCAGGGCTTCCACGGGTTCTAGGCGGGCGGCGCGTCTCGCCGGTGCGACGCCAGAGGCGATCCCCGTGACGACACTCATCGCGATCGCAGCGAGCAGAAAATCGATCGGAATCTCGACTGGCAGCGCGGGAAGAAACGCGCGGAGCCCCAACGCCGCCGCGATGCCCGCAGTCGCTCCGATCGACCCTCCCACGGTCGTGAGCATGACCGCTTCCAACAAGAAGATCCTCTGGATCTGCTGCCGGGTCGCCCCCACCGCGATCATCAGGCCAATCTCCGAGACCCGCTCCCCGACCGAGATCCACATCATCGTGAAGATCCCAACCGCACCGACGAGGAGCGAGACCCCCGCGATGAAGCTGACCGCGAGGGTGATGCCGTTGATCACCCTGCCGAAGACGTCGAGCATGGCCGTCTGGGTGGTGATCGTGAAATCCTCGTGTCCGCGGTGGCGATCCGTGAGGACTTCGCGGATCTCTTCCTCCACGATGTCGACGAGACCCCCGTGCGCAAACGTCACATCGATCTCACTGAGGTCTTCCATGTTGAACATCCGCATCGCGAGGGCGACGGGGATGTAGACGGCATCGTCGAGATCGAAGCCGAGGCTGTTGCCCTTGGGAGCCATGACGCCGACCACGCGCAGCCGGGTATCGGCGATTCGAACGAAGCGGCCCAGCGCATTCTCGTCGCCGAAGAGCTCGCGTTTCACCTTGGGTCCGAGCACCGCAATCGGGCTCGAGCGATGCGGGTCGGTATTGGTCAGAAACTCCCCCTGGCCGATCTGGAACTTCCAGACCTCGGGCAGAGCGGGCGTCGATCCGTAGATCACAACGCTGCGGGCGCGCCCCTCCTTCTCGACGCGCGCGAGCGCGATCGTCAAGGGCACGATCTCATCGACGTGGGGCAGCCGTTTGACCGCGACGGCATCTTCGATCGTGAGTTTTCGCGTCGTTCCGCCGAGGGCTCCCGGGATTCCACTGGTCTCCGCCTTGCCCGGAGTGACCCAGAGGACATTGGTTCCGAATTGCGAGAATTCGTTCAGGATGTAGATCCGGGTTCCCGTTCCGATGGAAGTGAGCAGCACGACCGATGCGACTCCGATCGCGATACCGAGCATCGAGAGCGCCGATCGCATCTTGTTGGCGCGCAGCGCTCCGCTGCCAATCGAAAGCAAATCGCGGGCTTCCACGCTTCTCCCTAACCCTTGCTCGCTAGCGCGACGATCGGATCGAGACGCATCGCGCGTCGCGCCGGAAGCACGCCGAAGAAGACCCCCGCGCAGACCGAAAGGCCGAGCACCGAAATGACGGCCCAGAGCGGAGCCACCACGGGCATCGCGGGATACATCCAGGTGACCAGGTGAATCGTCGCGTAGCCGACGCCCAACCCGACCAGGGCACCGGCCGTCGAAATCACGAGAGACTCCATCAAGAAGATCAGCAGTACCTGGCGGTGAGTGGCGCCGATCGCCTTGAGCAGTCCGATTTCCGCTCGCCGTTCGGACACGGCGACCAGCATGACATTCATGATCCCGATCCCAGCGACGCCTAACGAGATGGTGGCGATCCCCACCAGGACCAACGTGAGCGTGCCCAGAATGGCTGAAAGGGAATCGACCACCGAGTCGGGAGTCATGCAGGTGACGTCGACCTCGTGGTGGCGATCTAGAATCACGGCCTCGATCTTTCGCTTCACCTCATCGATGTCCGAATGGGGTCGAAGCTGGATCATGATCCGGAACAGCGAGGTGCGATTGAACATCCGCATGCCGGTCGCGACCGGAACGATCGAAACCTCGTCGAGGTTCTGACCGAGGTGTGTTCCGCGCGGCCCGTTCACGCCGATCACCCGGATCCGCCACTCGCCGATCCGGACGGATTTACCCACCGGGTTCTGCTCTGCGAAGAGTTCCCTGGCGGTTTCCATTCCGAGTACGGTCACGTTTGCGCCCCGATCGATATCGCCCTCCGGAAGGCCGGTCCCGCGCGCAATCGGGATTCCGCGCAGCTCGAAGAACTCCGGCGTGGTACCGAGAACGACCACCTGGCGGCTCTTGTTCTGATAGGAGACCGTTTCGTTTCCCATCGAAATCGGTGCAATGCGGAGGGCCTCCGGGATTCGCCGCAGCAGCGCTTCGGCGTCGTCGAGCGTGAGGTCGTTCGGAGTCCCGGTGAAACCCGGCATCATGCCGATGGTCTCGGTCTTGCCGGGGATCACGACGATGACGTCCGTGCCGAGCGTCAGGAACTGCTCGGCGACATAGCGCCGGGCGCCTTCTCCGAGAGCGGTGAGAAGAATGACCGCCACCACTCCGATGACGACACCGAGGAGGCTCAAGCCGGCACGGCGCGGCTGCTGGAGGAGCGCGGTGATCGCGAACCGGAAGGTGTCTTCTGCCCTCAAGACCGGGCTCCGCTGTACCCCCGATCGAAAATCGGGTTCGCAGCGCTGATTTCAGTGGCCGAAAGCCTGCGGACAATTTCGCCGTCGCGCATTTCGAGAATCCGGTCCCCGCGCCTCGCAACTTCGGGGTCGTGGGTGACCACTACCAGCGTAATCGCCTTCTGGTTGAGCTCTTCGAGCAGACCGAGAATCTGCACCCCGGATTGGGTGTCGAGATTCCCCGTGGGCTCGTCGGCGAGCATCAATCTCGGCTGCATCGAGATGGCCCGCGCAATCGCCACTCTCTGTTTCTGGCCACCGGAGAGCTCCGCGGGGCGGTGGCCCGCCCAGTTGCCGAGCCCGATCGATTCGAGCACCTCACGCGCGCGATCCCTGCGCTCTGCGCGCGCAATCCCCGCGAGCGTCATCGGCAATTCGATGTTCGCGATCGCGTCCAGGCGCGGCACCAGGTGAAAAGACTGGAAGATGAAGCCGATTTCGTTCAGCCGCAGCTGCGCGAGTTCGTCTGGATCGAGCCCTTCGACGGCGCGCTCGCCGAAGAAATATTGACCCCGGGTCGGCTTGTCGAGGCATCCGATGATGTTCAAGAGGGTCGATTTACCCGAGCCCGATGGGCCGATGATGGAGACATGCTCGCCGGCCGAAATCGTCTCGGTCACGGCCTCGAGGGCGTGAAGCGTCTGTTCGCCCATCACGAAGGTCCTCCAGATGTCTTCCAGGCGAATCACGGCGCGTCATCGCGCTGGATGACTTCGACGATCTGCCCGGCCTCGACCTCCGCTCGATCCAGCGACGTGACCACGACCTCGCCTTCTTCGAGACCCGCCACAATTTCGACGTAATCCCAGTTGCGAAGCCCGGTTTCGACCTCTCGCTCCGCCAGCACGTCGTCTTCGACGACGAACACCCGATCGTTCTTGAACAGCGCGGTCGTGGGAATTCGCGGCGTGTCTTCGAGGGTCTGGAGAATGACCTCGACATCGGCCGAGGTTCCCGGCAACAGGCTGCTCGCAATCTCGGGGTCGTCGAGTTCGACCTCGATTTCGACCGTTCGGTTCTGCGCCTCGACGTCGAGTACGTAGGGGGCAACGCGCGTCACTGTCCCGAGAAAGGTTTCACCGGGCCTCGAATCGACCGTCACCCGGACCGGGAAACCCAGATGGATTCGACCCGAGTCGATCTCGTCCATCGGAGCGCTGATGTAGAGCGACTCTCGATTGATCAGATCGATGACCCCCGCAGCGGACGGCGCCACCCACTCTCCAACCTCTGCGTCGACTTCTGCAATCACCCCCGCAAAGGGAGCGTAGATGCTGACCTTGTCGAGATTGGCGGCGGCGCCCGCTCGCGAGGCGCGCACCTTCTGGCGCTCGGCGTCCGCGGCATTGCAGGCGGCCTTGGCGGCCTGATAGACGTGCTGAAGTTGGTCGAGGAGATCTTCGGAAACGATGTTTTCTGCGGCGAGCTGCCGTTTGCGGGTGTATTCGCGACGCGCCTGGTCGCGCGTGATGCACATCTCCTGATAGTGAGCATCGGAAGCGCGGATCGATTCGATCGCCTGGGTCTCCTGGGCGCGCAGCGTCGAGTCGTTTAGAAGCAGCAGCAGTTCACCCTGCGTGACGACGTCGCCTTCTCGATGCGGGATCTCGACGATGCGTCCGCCGATTTCGGTAGAGAGGTGAGCGCGCTGTCGGGCTCGAATCGTTCCCGCCTTCGAATTGGTTACGGTGGAGTCGATGATCCCGCGGGCTACGGTGGTTGTTTGTACCGGAATGGGCTCCGGAGCGAACACGGTGGCCCGCAGCAGAAATACGACGCCAACGATTCCGATCCCGACGAGTGCGCGAAAGCGCCACTTGCGAAGCTGCTCTGGATCGAGCGCCGTCAATGACATGACGGTGATGCTAGCAGCCGGGAGCGGTCGATCAGGGCGCTACGCCTCGGGGCGGCCTCATCGCCCGGCGAGGCGCTTCGCGTCCACCTTGAACATCCGGCCCGCGCCGGGCTGGTAGGTGAAGATCAACGCTCTTCGTTGCTCCGTTGAATCGTTCGGCTCGGAGCCGTGCACGACGGACGGACTGAAGAAGAGCAGGTTTCCGGCCGACATCACCACCGGCACCTGAAGCGACGCGTCGAAGTGTGTGGGATCCGTGAAGAGCGAACCCAGCCGGCCCTCCCCCTCGAGGCCCAGCAGCATCCCGCGGCGGTGGCTGCCTCGAATCACACGAAGGCAGCCGTTGACCTCCGTTGCATCATCGATGCTGAGCATGGCGTTGGGAAGCCGCTCCACGTCGGGAAAGAAATGCGCCCAATAGGGAGAATCCTGATGCCAGCGAAAGCGCGATCCGGCGCCGGGACGCTTGAGGTTGAGCTTGTCGGTGAATAGCGAGATCTCTACTTCATCCAGCAGACCGCGCATCGGGTCGACCAGGCGCGGGTCGTCGATCAACCGATCGATGCGCTCGTCGAGATGGTGAAAGGGTTCGATGACCCGGACGGTGTTCGTTCCGGGCGCGTGTTCGAATTGGATCGTTGCGCCCGACGCCTCGCAGTAGACGTTCCCGTCGATCTGATAGGTTCGACCACCAGCGGCCGCCGCGCTAGCCCGAGCCGCGCAGCATTCGACGGCATCTCGGATGTCATCGATCTCGTCCTCAGCGAAGACGCCGCTGCGGATGAAAAAGCCGTCTTGCGCGTAGGCACGCCTCTCGAGTGCACTCAGGCAGAAGGGCGGATCGCTCATGCGCGCTCAGGTCGAACCGCTGGCACGGTCAACTCGACGCGATTGCCTGTACCCCGGGAACGGATCGCGATCTGGCCGTGGCGCGGCCGAAGAATCGCATCCGCAACCGCGTGCAACAGCGCACGGCCCGCGAGGGCGCTGCCCTCGACGCCTTCGCATTCACTCTCGCCATCCACGGTGAAGACGACCGACTCCGCTTGCGCGAAGGCAGCAACGGCGACCTTTCCGTCCGGCTCCGACTCCTCCAGGGTCTGGTAGATCGTGGTCAGGAGGATGTGGTGAAGCGGCTCGGGGTCGATGACCGCTGTGGGAAGGCCGACCGCCGATTCGAGATCGATCGCGACCCTCTCGTCACAACTCTCCTCGATACCCCGATGCACGCCATCGAGTACTTCGAGGGGATCGACCTTCGGCGCGCCGTCTGGCACGGGCGACACCAGCGGCCGGATCTGGGCGAGCAGCGAACCCATCCGCGACGACAGCTCTCCGATCGTCGCTGCAATTTTCGAGCGCTCCGCCGCGGTCGTATCGGCGTCGATCAAATGGGCGTGCAAGCGCGTCGCGGCCAGCAGATTGCCGATCTCATGACCGAGCGCGAGCACGAGATCAATCGGATCCGAAATCGCCTTGCCCTTCGCCGTTGCCATGGCTACTGCTGACCCCGCGTGGAATCGATCCCGATAACCTAGCCGACGGCACTCAGCCAAAACCACGAGAATCGGCCGCGCTCGAAGCGCTCGCGCCAGTTATACTGGCCGCCTGCGGCGATTGCGAGCAGCTGCGAACCGCCGCGCGTCTCATTTTGGTGGAATCGATTTGGCAAGAGCAAGCGCTGAAGATCCCGAAGCAGCTACGATCGCGATTCTGCGGGGCTCTGAGTCCCAGATCATCGGCGGCGTCGCGGTGGTTTCGGAGGGAAGCGCTGCGATCTCACTCTCACAGGGCGGCTTCAAGAAGCGCTATTCGCATACCGATCCCAACGAAGACGCGGCCGCGTTCGCGCTTGGCGAGGCGGGTGTCCTGCTGGCGGTGGCGGACGGCCACAATGGCTGCGACGCCGCGGAATCAGCCATCGACGAACTCATGTGTCGGGCCGGCGCGCTGCTGACGCGCGACGGAAGCACGGCCGATGCCTGGTGGAAGAAAACCGCCCTGGAGACCATCGGCTCGATCCAGACGGCGCTGGTCTCGCGGGCCGCGCAGGGCGTTCGCGGTCATTCTCGAACCACGCTGGCGCTGGCGCTGGTGCTACCGGGCGACGACCTGCTCGCGTTCGCGTCGGTGGGAGACAGCCACATTTTTCGCGTGTGCCCGAACGAAGTCGTGGACCTCGGATCCCACTCCGAGGGGTTGCGCTGCTTTCTCGGCAATCCCGCCAATGATCTGGGCGACCTCGCCAAGAACAGCGTGGTCGGAATCGAATCGCTCGCCAATACCAGAGCCGTCATACTCGCGACCGACGGGATTTCCGAACCCGGGATCGGCGTGGACGTGCCGGAATTCGCCGTCTCCGAGTGTGCGGCTGGCGTGGATCGATTCGCGCCGGAACTGCGCCCACTGGAACTGGCTCGAAATGTCTCCGAGGCCGCCCTCGCCGCCCATCAACGCCATCGGGCCGGCGACAACATCGCCGCCGCCGTCACCTGCCTGCCGCCGCGGCAGGATTCCGCGAGCGAAACCGGAAAGCCCGCCTCGTGAGGCGTCCGCAGGAGCGCGCTGTCAGAGACCCGAGAGGAGCTCGACCACCCGTTCGGCGATCGCAGGCGCAGCCGTGAGGCCGGGCGATTCGATCCCGATCAGATTCACGAACGCCGGGAAGCCGGCTTCCGACTCCTCGCGGATCACGAAATCGCGGAAGGGCTCGCCGGGGCCGAAGAGCTTCGAGCGGACGCCCGCGAAATCCGGCGTCAGCGACGCGGGGTCCAGAGCGGGGAGATAGCGACGAACGGCTCGCGCGAAGGCCACTCGCTTGCTCTCGTCGACCTCGTATCGAACCGCATCGACGTACTCGGCGTCGGGCCCCACGCGCATGCGGCCCGCCAGATCGATCGTGAGGTGAATCCCGAGGCCCGCATCGGCGGGTACGGGGTAGATCAGCGTCGAAACCCGCAGCCCGCAAGCCGGCGGCAGCGCAAAATAATCGCCCTTGCACGGTCGGAGGCGATAACCGCAGGCATCGACATCGAAACCCGCGCGCTCCGCCAACGCGTCGCCCGCGAGCCCCGCCGCGTTGACCACGGCCGCGCATTCGATTTCGGTCAGCGCTCCGGTCGCATCGCGCGCGCGGATCCGGTACCCCGACGAGCTGCGCTCGATCGCGACCACTTCCACACACAGCGCGAGCACCGCGCCAAACGACTCCGCTTCGGCGAGAAACGAGAGGCTGAGGGCGTGGGCGTCCAGGATCCCGGTCTCTGTTGAAACGAGTGCCGCTTCGCAGCGGACCTCGGGCTCCCTTCGATGTACTTCTTCACGCCCGATGATTTCGAGACCCGTGAGGCCGTTGGCGAACCCGCGCTCGCAAAGAGCCTCCAGCGCGGCGACCTCGGAGACCTCCGCCGCGACGATGAGTTTCCCGATCTTTCGGTGGGGGATGCCTCGTTCCGCGCAGCGCACGTAGAGCATCTTCTGGCCGGCGACGCAGAGCGTCGCCTTGAGCGAACCCGTCGGGTAGTAGATGCCGGCGTGGATCACCTCGCTGTTGCGGGAACTGGTCTCCTGCGCGATCCCCGGGTTGCGCTCGACGACGATCACGGAACGCCCGCAGCGAGCCAACGCTGCTGCCGTCGCGAGACCGATCACCCCGGCACCGACGACGACGACATCGGAATCCGTCGACACGGGCGGCGCTCAGCCGGAGGCTACCGGGAGCAGCAGGAGGCCACGGAATCGCGACCTCGGATCGCTGGACGCTCCCGTCACAAGCGGCTGCCGAATTCCCGCTCGTAGCGCTTGCGGAATTCGTCGAGGGTCAGCACGAGATTCTGGGTTCCCTCGACCTCCACCTGGTACGAGCCGAGCAGGCTTCCCATCCGGCCCGCGATCTCGAAGGAGAGGCCGCGCGCGCGCCCGGCGATCAGGCCCGCCCGGTAGGCGTCGCCGCAGCCGGTCGGATCGACGACCTTCGAGGCTGCCACCGGAGGGATCTCGACCCTCTCGTTTCCGGTGTGGATCACCGACCCTTTCACCCCTCGGGTGATGACGACGGCATCGCAGCGCGAAATGAGTTCGTCCTCGCCGCAACCGGTCTTCTCCAAGGTGAGCGACCACTCGTAATCGTTCACGATATAGAGAGCGGATCCATCGATCAACTCGAGGAGCTCGCCGCGATCCAGAATCGGCAATCCGTGACTCGGGTCGATGTAGGTGGAGATGCCGCGCTCTTTCAATTTGCGCCCGTGCTCGATCATCGCCTGCTTTCCATTTGCGGAAACGATCGCAAAGGAAGCCTCTTCCTGGACATCTTCGACCCGCGCCTCGTGGGCGCGCGCCATCGCACCCTCGTAGAACGCCCAGATCTGGCTGTGGTCGAGATCCGTGGTCACAAAGCCCTGAGCGGTGCGCACGTCGTCGAAGACCCGGATCCCGTCGCGGCTGATGCCGTGACGATCCAACCAGTCCGCGTACGGGCCGAAGTCGCTGCCCGCCGTCGCGAGGATCAGCGGATCTTCGCCGAGCATCTTCAAATAAAAGGCGATGTTCCCCGCCGTGCCACCAAAATGCGTCTTCAGGCTCGTGATGTTGAACGAGACGTTCAACGTCTGGAGCTTGTCGGGGAGAATGTGGTTCTTGAAATAGTCCGGAAAGACCATGATGTGATCGAGCGCAACGGCTCCAGACACGAGAATCGGCATGCTTCCTCCAGAGCGCGCAGTCTTGCGGCCCGCGCGCCGAGCGTCAATGCCAGCAGATGTTAGAATGCCGACCATGCGCATCAGCGACGTCTACCGCCGCCGACGTCGGGTCTTTTCATTCGAGTTCTTCCCCCCGAAGACGGACGAGGGCTTCCGATCGCTCTTCCGCACGATCGAGAAGCTCAAGATCCGAGGCCCCGATTTCGTGTCCGTGACCTGGGGAGCGGGCGGCTCGACGCGGCGCAAGACCGTCGAACTCGTGATCCAGATCCAACGCGAACTCGGCATCACGGCGGTGGCGCATCTGAGCTGCATCAACTCGACGCCTGAACAACTCGCCGAAGCGCTGGACGAGCTCGTAGCCGGTGGCGTCGAGAACATTCTCGCGCTGGGCGGCGACCACCCGCCCGGTTACAAACCGCCGCCGGGCGCTTTCAGCTACGCGAACGAGCTGTCGACCTTCATCGGCTCGCGCTGGAATTTCGACATCGGAGGCGCCTGCTATCCGGAAACGCACCCGCTCGCGCCGAGCCCCGAGGCCGACCTCGAGAACCTCGTCCGCAAGGCCAACACCGGCATGAAGGTCCTGATCACCCAACTCTTCTTCGACAACGACTGCTACTTCGAGTTCCTCGAGCGAGCCCGTGCGGCGGGCATCGAACAACCGATCGTGCCCGGCATCATGCCGATCATCAGCGCCACCAACTTCAAGCGCATCACCGCGATGTGCAGATCGCGGGTTCCGCCGAAACTGGAGGCCCAGCTGCGCGAGGTGGCGGACGACGACGCAGAAACGATGGAAGTCGGCGTCGAGTGGGCGATGCAGCAATGCGGCGACCTCCTCAGCCGCGGCGCGCCGGGAATCCACTTCTACACGATGAACAAATCGCCCGCGACGCGGCGCATCTTCGAGTCGCTGTTGAACCGATGACGTCGCCCGACGCCCTGCGCGTGGCGGTGCTGCTCTCCGGCGAGGGAACGAGCCTCGAAAACCTCTTCGAGCGGATCGAATCCGGCACACTCGACGCACAGATCGTCGCGGTGATCGGCTCGAAGGAGAACGCGGGGGGACTCGAACGCGCGCGGCGGCGCGGCGTTCCTGCGCTCGCGGTGCCCCGCGAGCAGTACCCGGACCCGGGCGACTTCAACGACGCGATCCACGCGGAACTCGACCGGCACGAAGTCGACCTCGTGGCCTGCCTCGGTTTCCTCTCTCTGTTCGAAACCCGCGGCAAGTTCGACGGGCGAGCGATCAACGTACACCCGGCGCTTATTCCGGCGTTCTGCGGCAAGGACTACTACGGCCAGCGCGTCCACGAGGCAGTTCTCGCGTCGGGCGCGACCGTAACGGGCGCGACCGTCCACTTCGTGGACGAGGAGTACGACTGCGGGCCAATCATCCTGCAGGAAGAGGTCGCGGTGCGCGCCGACGACACGCCCGCGAGTCTCGCGGAGCGAGTCCAGGTTGTAGAACGACGTTTGGTTCCTCGAGCAATCCAGCTCTTCGCGAGCGGCCGACTCGCCATCGAGGGCCGACAAGTGCAAATCCTCGACGCCCCCTGAAAATTTCGACCTGACGCGCTCGCCGAATCCATCTTGATCGCGGCTGGGTTTGCTCAGCCGGATCCAGGCGGACAGCGAATTCGCCGGCCCCAACCCCACGCGGCAAAAAATGCGACGAACCAGCTGGATGGCAGAGATTCTCATTGACGAAAGACGAAAGTAAAGCGAATATCAGCTCGTGCTCCGCCCCCCTTCGGACACCGCCCCCTCCACGGCGACCGCGGCTTTGCCCACCACCGCGGCAGCCGTGGAGGGGTTGTTGCGCGACCTCGGTCCCCAGCTGCGCCGAGGCGGCACGCCCGCAGAGCCCACGGCCCGGCTTGCGACGGGCATTCCCGAGATCGATCGACTGCTCGGAGGCGGCTTTCCGCGGGGCCGGCTGAGCGAAATCGCCGGCACGGCCTCTTCGGGTCGCACTTCGCTGGCCCTGGCCCTGCTCGCCCGCTCCACCGGTGCGGGCGAGGTGACGGCGGTGGTCGACTGCGCGGACGCCTTTGATCCCGGCTCGGCCCACAGCGCGGGCGTGTTGCTCGATCGCGTGCTCTGGGTCCGCACACCGCGTACCCCGCAAGCCCTGCACTGCGCCGAACGACTGTTGGAAGCTCACGGCTTCGCGCTCGTGCTGCTGGACCTCGCCATTCCGGATCTCCGCTGCGTCCCGGCCACCGCCCTACGGCTCGCGCGTAGGGCCGCGAGCAGCGGAACCGCGCTGGTCGTCTTGACCGCCACCCGCGCGCTGGGCACTGCGGCCGAGGTCGCCATCGAACTCGCGCCGGCGCGGAGCCACTTCACCGGCACCCCCGCGCTGCTGGAGGGCCTGGACGTGCAGGTGAACCTCGTGCGCCACCGCAACGCTCCTGGTCCGCGCACCGCGACCGTGCGTCTGCGCGCCACGCAGGCCGCTTAGTGGAATGTCGAGCGACGCACCGCGCACAGCGTGTTTGCTGATCCCCAATCTGCCGCTCGTCGCGGAACTGCGCGCGCATCCCGAACTCGGCGGCGAGCCCCTGGCCGTGGCCAGTGGTCCCGGCCCGCGCGCGGAGCTCATCGCCGTCTCTGCCAAAGCCGCGCGCCGAGGCGTGCTCGGCCAGACTTCCGTCGCCCACGCGCGGGCCGTTTGCGCGGAGTTGATCGTGCGCGTCGCGTCGCCCGCGCTGGAAACCGCCGCGCGCGCGGCCCTGCTCGACGCGGCGCTGGGTGTCTCTCCCCGCGCCACCGAGGCGCCGCGCAGCGCGGGCGCCTTTGCGGCGGAAGCCGCCGTCTACCTCGACGCCTCTGGAGTCGATGCCCTGTTCCACTCCGAAGCGGGTTTCGCGGCCGCGCTCTGCGCGCGCGCGCAACGCCTCGGGCTCCCCGGCAACGTCGCCATCGCCTCGTCGCGCCAGGTCGCCCGCATCGCCGCCCGCCGCTTATCGGGGCCGGGCGAGACCTTTCTGCTCGCACCCGGTCGCGAAGCCGCCTTCCTCGCGCCACTGCCGATCGACATCCTCGACCCCGAGGACGCGCTGGCCGAGCAACTGACTCGATTCGGTGTCTATACGGTGAGCGGCCTGCTCGCCCTGCCCCGCCGCGCACTGCGCAGCCGGTTAGGACCGGAAGCCATGCGCCTGGTCGAGCTCGCCCAGGGTCGCGAAACCAGCGCACCGCTGCCCGCACCCAGCAGCGCGCGGCTGCTCGAAGCCATCGACCTCGAGTTTCCGATCGATCGACTCGAACCCCTCACCTTCGTGATCCAGGGTCTGCTCTCGCGCTTGCTCGCGCGGCTCGAAGCGCGCCATCTCGCCTGCGGCAACCTCACCCTCACCCTCCAGCGGAAAGACGGCGCGCGCGACGCGCGATGGATCGGCGCCGCGGCCCCCACGCTCGATCTGCGGGTGCTCGTGCGACTGGTCTGCCACGCGTTGGAATCCCATCCGCCGCAGGCCGCGGTGGAAGGCGTCAGCCTCGAGACCGAAGGGCGTCCGATCCAGAGCGACCAGCTCGATCTCTTTCGCCCCGCGGGCCCCGCCCCCGCCGAGCTCGGCCGCACCCTCGCCGAGCTCGAAGCCCTCTGCGGCGATGGCCGCATCGGCTCACCCCGGATCGCGGACCACCACCACCCCGACGCGTTTCGGATGGCGCCCTTCCAACCCGGCACCCCCCACACACCGCGCCAGTCGCCCGGCCCGCTCGCCGGCAGCCTCGCAATCCGCGCGCTGCGCCCGCCGCTGGATGCGAGCGTGCGCGTCTGCCACGGATTGCCCGAGCACGTCCGCAGCGCAATCGCTAACGGTCGCGTGATCCAGCTCGCGGGGCCCTGGCGCACGACGGGCAGCTGGTGGTCTCCGGAGGATCACTTCGCATTCGACAGCTTCGACGTGCAAACGGCCGATGGCACCGTCGCCCGCCTGCGCTTCGATCACCTGCGCAAGAACTGGAAGATCGATGCGGTGTACGACTGACGCACTCGCGGCGAGGCCTCCACCTGACCGGAAGTCGCGTCACCGCGCCCGAAAAATCGATTCGACACTCGAAAGATTGGTGATAAACTCGGCCGCGATGCTCGCCAAGAGACTTCTCCTCGTTGCAACCGTGGCGTTTGTCGGGGGCGCACTGGGGCTCCCCGGCGCTCCGTCGCGGATTCTCGCAGCTGACACGGCACCGACTTCTCTCGAATCCGGCACGCACGCACGACCCATCATAAGAAAACGACCGCGTTTCCCTCGCCCGGAAGCCAACGCTGGAATCGAGGGATGGGTCGAGGTTAGCTACGTCGTAAAGCCGGACGGTAGCGTTGGCGAAACGCTCATCGAGAACTCGAGTGGACGCAAAGCCTTTGAACGAGCGACGATCAAGAGCATAAAAGATTGGCGTTACGAACCTGCAACCATGAACGGCAAGCCCATAGAACAATGCCATACCAGGGTACGCATCATGTTCACCCTCGAGGAGGGGCCTGGCTGGAACCGAGGCGCCAAGAAGAGCTTCAAGAATCATTACAAGAGAGCCCGAAAATTGCTGGAAGATGAAAAACTGGATGAAGCACACACCAAGATCGACGAAATTGCGACGCGATTCACAACAAATCATTACGAAAGGGCTCGCCTTTCGATTCTGCGATCGATGCTCGAAGAAAAACAAGGCGACATGGAGGCGAAACTCACGAGTCTGAAGGTCGCTGCCCTTTCCGACGGCGAGTACCTGGAGCCGGAGGTTTACGGGGTGGTCTTGCTGAATATCTTCAATCTCCAAATCCATTTTCAGGAATATGCCGACGCACTCGGGACGTTTGAGACGCTGGAACACCGTGATATCGATCCCGAAACGGTGGCGAAACTCGAGCAGATTGCCAATCAGATCGAGGAACTCAGGACTTCCGATCAAGCACTCGCGATCGAGGGCGAGATCGGAGCAGCTCGAGAGGAACACCACGGCGCGGGCATGTGGTGGCACACGCTGCTCCGGCGCACGGCTGGGATCGAAGAAATCTCGGGATCCCTCGAGCGGGTGGAGCTGCGCTGCGATTGGCGGCGCGTCAAGGCGAAACCGGAAAAAGGCCGGGCGTGGCGCATTCCCCCTGAATGGGGAAATTGCTCGATCTACGTATTCGGCGAGCCGGGATCGACCTTCCAATTGCTCGAATACGCCTCGTCAGAGTCCATGAGCCCGGCCAACAATCCGGATTCGACAGCTGGCGGGGCCCCAGAGGCAAAAAGCAGCAGATGATCATCAACCAGACGCCCGCAATTTGGATCGGTGCTTCGATCTCGATCGTTTCGTTTTCGCGGAGCGAGGTCTGCCATTTCGAAAATCCATCGGGTAGCTGACTAACGGCTGCGTCGGAGGCTCCATGCCGATTGAACTTCGATATCGCGATGACGGTTCAGGAGTCGTGTACATCTGCACGGGTGTCGTTACGGCGGCTGATTTCTTCAAAGCCAGCGAAGAAGTCTACTCGGAAGAGAGGATCGACCGCCTTCGGTATCAACTGGTCGACTTCACCGCCACGGAACACCTCGATAGCAATCTGGAAGATACCCGAACAAACGCAGAGATCGACGTAGTGGCGGCGAATCAGAATCCGAACTTCATCATCGCCATCGTTGGACCCGACGATCTGACCTTTGGTCTTTCGCGGATGTGGGAGGCGATGGTTTCTCATTCGGACCTCCGTACCCGGGTGTTTCGCTCCATTCCGGACGCAGAACGCTGGATCAAAGACACGCTTCACGACAGCTAGGAGGCTGGCCCGAGAATCGGGGCAGCCGACGCCGCAAAGCGAATCCACAGGATTCGCCCGCTAGGAGGCTGACCCGAAACTCGGGGCAGCCGACGCCGCAAAGCGAATCCGCAGGATTCGCCAGCTAGCCGGGGACCTGCCGTGCAGAGATTTTGATGCGACGGCGAACCATCCGGTACGCGCCGGTCGAACCGTGAACTTCATCAAACTGGGGACGCGCTCCGTCCGCGTACCCGAAACAGCCCTACCGACCCGCGGATAGCGGTACGCGAAGCGGTCGACGTTCAATCAGCTGGGGTGCTATGGACCTCGAGAGCGCAATCGCAGCGGCAGCAGCGGGATGGCTCGCAATGGCCATGGGGTGGCTGGTGCGCTCGGTCCAGTACGGGCGCCGACTCGCCGAGCAGCTCGAATTGCGCGACCCCGACCGATACGAGGCGTTGGGCTCACCCAGGCCGAGTTATTTCGACAGTCTCCGTCGAAGTCGGTTTTCTCGCTTCGTCATGCAGGCGGAGTTTCGATCTCTGACCGACGCGGCCCTCGTTGAACAGTTCGCGGCGTACCGGCAAACGGAAATCAGGGGGCTCGTGGTGATGCTCTCGACCCTGGCCGCGCTCGGAGCGGCCGTTCTCTGGCTCGAGTACATCGCTTGAGCGCGTTCGGCGCGCGTCTCCAAGGGATCGCTGAGAGCGCCGGCCCGCAGACGCCGATTGCAGCGTCGCACCGGCGATCGCGGCCCGAGGCGACACGATCGTCTTCGTGGAAGAGCCCGTCGAGATCTCCTCTCATCGATAGGCAGGTAAGCGGCAGCATTGCGCTCCCAGGGGGCGGATTTGCGCTGCCGTACGGCTGCGCTTGCGCAAGATCCCGTCACCTTTTGGCGCCTCCGGGCCACGCACAGAGAGAATTGTGTGAGTCGGAGGAGAGCACCATGAATCAGTTCGTAGAAGAACTGGAGCGCCGTGATTTCCCGCGCGTGAGGCGCCGATTTCCGTGCTCACTGCTGATTGGAGGGCACTGTTTTTCCGCGACCGTGCGCGACCTTTCGGCCAGCGGATTCTTCGTCGAGACGGGCGTCAAACTCCGCCGCGGCATTGGCGTGATCGTAACGGTCAGCGCGCCGGATGGAGCGCGATTTCTCCTCGAGACCCACGTGCCGCGCAACCCCGCCCTCGTGCGCCGACACCCCAACGTGTCCCAAAGCGGTGTGGGGCTGCAGGTCGAGAACCCGCCCGAGTGCTACCTCCGCTGGGTCGAGAAATTCGCGAGCTGAAGCCCCCGGCGGCGCTCTGCGCGAGACCTTTCCGCCACCCCCGACATCGCTACCATCCGTGCGGAATCGGTCGGCGATCGACGGATCGACCGGAAATGTTCTGAAACCCCAGGGTCCGCGATGGTTCACGGCGGCTGTTTGTGTGGCGGGGTTCGCTACGAGATTTCGGGCGAGCTCGACAAGATGCACTTCTGCCACTGCCAGATGTGCCGCCGAGGCCACGGATCGCCGTTCGCGAACGACGTCGCGGTGAACCCACGCGACATCCGGTACACGCAGGGCGAAGAGCTGATCTCCCGCTATCGATCTTCGGAAAGCACCGTACGATCCTTCTGCAGCCGCTGTGGATCGAACCTCGAATTCTCACCCACGACGACTCCCGACGAAACCTGGATTGCTGCCGGCGGATTCGACGGCGATCCGCAGATCCGACCGAGCTTTCACATCTACGTCGACTCGAAGGCGCCCTGGTTCACGATCACCGACGACTTGAAGCAATACCCGATTTCAGACGGCTAACAGCGCCGCGAACAGGGAAATCGAACGCGACGAATTCCGGACTCGTAGAGAGGTATTACGATGGCTAAATATCGAGACTCGCTACCTCAACTAGGTGGAGATTGGTTTCTGACAGACGGCGGCATCGAGACGACCCTCGTCTTCCACAAGGGAGTCGAGCTGCCCGAGTTCGCTTCGTTCCCACTCCTGGACAGCGACGCGGGGCGCCAGCTGCTTCGCGACTGCTACCGCCCCTATCTGGAGTTGGCGCGCAAGCACGGCGTCGGGATCATCCTCGAGACCGCGACCTGGCGAGCAAGCCGCGATTGGGCGCAGAAGCTCGGGTATTCGTCGGTCGATCTCGAGCGCCTCAACCTAACGGCGGTCGAAGAGATCGCCACGTTCCGCGCGGAGTACGAGGGTGACGGTTTCCCAGTCGTGATCAGTGGCCAGATCGGACCACGTGGCGACGCCTACAGCCCCGATCGGCTGCTCGGCATCGAAGAGGCCGTGCGCTACCACGCCGCCCAGATCGGCGTGTTTCGAGACACCGAAGTGGATCTCGTCACCTCATTGACCCTTACCCACGTCGAGGAGGCGATCGGTATCACCCGCGCCGCGAGCGCGGCGGGCTTGCCGGCGGTGATCTCGTTCACGGTGGAGACCAATGGCCGGCTCCCGAGTGGCCAACCGCTCGGCGAGGCGATCGAGGCCGTCGAGCGGGACGGCAGCGAAAGTCCCGCCTACTACATGATCAATTGCGCGCACCCGTCGCACTTCGAGAATGCGCTCGAACCCGGCGCCCGCTGGCTCGAACGGATCCGTGGCCTCCGCGCGAACGCCTCCGCACTCAGTCACGCGGAGCTAGACGAGTCGACGGAGCTGGACGAGGGAGATCCCGCCGAACTTGGCCGGCAGCACCGCGAGTTGCGAAACGTCTTGAAGAACGTCAACGTTCTCGGTGGCTGCTGCGGAACCGACCACCGCCACGTCGACGCGATCTTTCAGGCCTGTACGTCCAGCTAGACCGACATTCAACCGAAAGGGAGCGAAACATGATTCGAGGCGGCTGTTTGTGCGGCGGGGTTCGCTACGAGATTTCGGGCGATTTATCAGAGATGTGTTACTGCCACTGCCAGATGTGCCGACGGGCACACGGCACGCCCTTCTCGAACTACGTGGCGCTCAATCCCCGAGATCGTCGCTACACCCGAGGTGAGGAACTGATCGCTCGATACCAAAGCTCAGCAGAGGCGGTGCGAACTTTCTGCAGTCGCTGCGGGTCCAAGCTCGAGTTCCAAACCACCAAGACTCCCGACGAGATCTGGATCGTATCGGGGACATTCGACGATGATCCGGGGATCCGATCGACGTCGCATATCTACGTCGCCTCGAAGGCACCCTGGTTCGAGATTACGGATGACCTGAAGCAATACCCGGAGGAGTCCGATTAGGTGAGCGAGACCGCGAAGCGGGACGACACAACCGCAGCACTGCGGAAACTCCACGAACGGATCGACGTCCGTACGGGCGAACTCGCCCTCCACCACTCACAGCGACTGCACTGCGAGCGAGGCTGCCATTCATGCTGCGTGGACGACCTCACGATCTTTCCCGTCGAGGCGGAGCGCATCCGCGTTTCCCACCAGGCGCTGCTCAGGGACGGCACCCCGCACCCGCCCGGTGCGTGCGCGTTCCTCGACGACGATGGAGCGTGCCGCATCTACGCCGACCGCCCCTACGTGTGCCGCACCCAGGGGCTGCCACTGCGCTGGTTCACCGAGGATGATTCGGGAGAGATCTGCGAGAATCGCGACATCTGCCCGCTCAACGCGGAGGGGCCGACGCTCGACGAATTGCCCGAAGAAGCGTGTTGGTTGATTGGCCCCGTCGAACTCGAACTCGCGAAATTGCAGGCGGAGATCCGTGACCCACACGAGGATCGGATCGCGCTGCGCGCGCTCTTCGATCGCGCCCGCTAGCGGGCGAATCCTTTGGATTCGCTTGCGACGTCACGCGATTCCATCCTGGAATCGCGCTCCTAGGGGAGCCCCGCTCCGGGCACTCCCACCTCGAGGGATTCGATCCGCGCGCTCCGCGTGGCCTCGCACTCGGGACCCTCCACGCTCGGCGCCGTGAGCACGTATAGGGTGCGGCGGTCGTCGCCGCCGAGCATGCAGGCGATCGCCATTTGGTCGGTCGAAATTCGATCCGTTGTCTCGCCCCCTTCGCGCACCCGCAGGACTTCCCGGGTGGGAGGTGACGCGACCCAGAGGGCGCCTTCCGCATCGATGCAGCAGCCGTCGGGAATCGCAGCCTCGAGCTGCGCCCACAGTCGCCGATTCGACAGGCTGCCGTCAGGGGCGATGTCGAAGGCCGTCATTCGCGCACCGAACGACTCTCCGACGATCAACGTGCGTCCGTCGGGAGTGATCACGGATCCGTTCGGAAACAACAGATCCTCGGCCACCACGCGGGAATCACCGTCGGGTGCGACCAGGATCAATGTCGCCGGCTCGGGCATCCCGCCGGCCGCGAGGTCCGAGCCGAAGTTTCCCACGTAGGCGCGCCCCTGGTCGTCGACCACCATGTCGTTGCAATGAAATGTCGCGAGGTCCGAAAGATCGGCGTGCTCGACCAGCCCCTCGGGTTCGAGTCGCAGCACGCGCCGATCGATCATCGACACCACGAGCAGGCGCCCATCGGGAAGCCATCCGAGACCCGAAGGCTGCTGGGGAACCTCGCAGATGATCTCCGTCTGACCACCGGGGTCCATGGCCAGCACCCGATGGTCGTAGAAATCGGAAAACCACAACTTCCCGTCGCGCCAGCGCGGCGCCTCGAGGAAAGCGAAGCCTTCGAGGAGAACCTTGATGTTCGACACGGGCGGATACTACGACATTCGGAGCGTTCTACGCGACGGGAATCAGATGCACATGCTCGGGGCTCGCCGAAAGCGAGACCGACACTCCGGCCCGCAGGGTTCGCGCCAACCCGCGACCCGCCATCAGATAGGTACGCAGCTCCGTGCCCGCCCAATCCACCTGAACGGTGATCGAGACGCCGTCGTTTACGACCTCCCGCACGACGCCCTTGCCGATCGGATCCACGGCGCCGCGCCCGACGTCCACCTTGAGATGCTCGGGTCGAATCCCCACCCAGACCCGCGTCCCGGGTGCAAGCCCGGTACGGGCAGCAACGCGATGCCGGGCGTCGACTTCGACGAGGGCGAGAGCGCCGCGTCGCTCCTTGGCGACCGTCCCCTGGACGAGGTTCGTCATCCCCACCACCCGGGCAATTTCAGGTGTGGACGGTTTCTCGAGCACGGCGTCGCGGCGACCAACCTGGGCGAGCCTCCCATCGATCAACACCGCGATGCGATCGGCGAGCAACATCGCCCGACGCAGATCATGGGTCACCATTGCGACCGCCACCCCGGTGTCCGAAATCACACGCCGCAGATCCAGCGAAAGAGCCGCCTGACCGTCGGCGTCGAGGCCCGCGAAGGGTTCGTCGAGCAACAACACGGCTGGGCGCAACGCGAAAGCCCGGGCCAGTGCGAGTCGGCGCAATTCGCCACCCGATAGTGTCGCCGCACGATGTTGCGCGAGGTGATCGATCTGGAAGCGCGCGAGGGCCTCGTCGACGCGGTCCTTGAGTTCCACGCCGGATCGTTTCTTCCCGAGAAACGCGACGCGTACGTTGTGCGCGACGCTGCCGGCGAGTGGCGCCGGACGCTGAAAGACCATCGTCACCGGACCCGTCGCCGCGGAAACCACCTTGCCGCCGACAGGCCGTTCGAGCCCCGCCAGTGTGCGCATCAGGGTGCTCTTGCCCGAACCGTTCGGGCCGAGGATGACGAGCGTCTCTCGCGCGCAGAGGTCGAGTGCCGCTGCGGTCAACACGAACGAACCGCGCCGCGAGCGCAGCTCGACGCGTAGATCGCGTGCGGAGA
Source organism: Myxococcales bacterium (assembly GCA_022561775.1). Taxonomy (GTDB): domain Bacteria; phylum Myxococcota_A; class UBA9160; order UBA9160; family SMWR01; genus JACZVU01. The sequence continues at coordinate 29,264 of JADFQO010000034.1, forward strand.
GAATCGTGGCTTGGCTCATGCCCGGCCGCTCTGCTGCACGGCGGTCAACAGCCCGGCCAGCACCAGCATCAACCCGATCAGCACCGCCGCCGACCCGAGCGCGTGCTCGAATTCACCCATCTGGGTGTACATCA
>JADFQO010000035.1 GCA_022561775.1 Myxococcales bacterium
ACGCGCACCCGGAGGGCCATGTCCGTAGCCTTGTCGGCGTCCCGGGCGCTCTTGAGTTGCTGCGTCGCTGCCTCGGTGAGGGTCAGGATCGGTTCGTCCACGGGTCTTCCCCCTCCAGGTGGGTCGCGAAGATCCCACGCTAGAAGTAATCCAAATGTAGGCGAAGAGCGCAGCGGGGTCCAGGCGAACGCCGCGCGGGATGCCACGCCCGGCTGGATTGACCAATCGACTCCGGAAGAGATCCACAACGACCCAAGTGTCGTCGCACGGACGATGATCCGAAATTCAGTGCTGCCGCGTGCACGCGAAGCAGGGCCGAACGCACCCTAGCTCCCTTCTGCAAGCGCAATGCTGTTCTCGGCAGTACTTTCCGTGCGAGTACGTTCGCTGCTCGGCCTGTGACCGCGAAGGGGCCGCCGCGATGGGCTCAGGGCCGTTCGTCTTCGAAACCCGAAGCTGGACGTAACGTCGAGTCGCGGGCTCCGTCGAGCCGGGGCATAATCGAGGCTGGCGGGGCGCGTACTGCGCACCCTGATGTGGAATACACGGGAGGTCAGTATGGCAACCGATGTCAAGAGTTGGAAGCTCTTCATCGGCGGCGAGTGGGTGGACACCGCGGGCGGCGACACGGAGCCCGACATCAACCCGGCCACCGAGGAGAAGGTCGCTGAGGTCACGGTAGGAACCAAGCAGGACGTGGACCGGGCGGTGCAGGCCGCGCAGAGGGCCTACGACGACGTGTGGTTCGACACGCCGCCGAAGGAGCGGGCGGACAGGATGCTGAGGCTCGCGGACGCGATCGAGGCCGACGCGGCCACTCTCGCCCACCTCGAGTCCATCGACGTGGGCAAGCCCATCACGGCGGCCAAGACGGACATTCCGTTCATCGTCGACAACCTCCGGTTCTTCGCGGGGGCGGCGCGGCTACAGGAGGGGAAGTCTTCGGGCGAGTACGAGCGGGGCTTCACCAGCATCATCCGGCGGGAGCCACTGGGTGTCACAGCCGGGATCTGCCCGTGGAACTACCCGCTGATGATGGCGATCTGGAAAATCGGGCCGGCGCTCGCCGCCGGGAACACCTCGATCTTGAAGCCGGCACAGATCACGCCTCTCTCAACTCTGCGGCTGGCCGAGCTGTCGCAGGACATTCTGCCACCCGGGGTCCTGAACGTGGTCACCGGGCGGGGCGCTGTGGTCGGCGACGCTCTCGCGCGCCACCCCGTGATCCGGCTCGTCTCGGTCACCGGCGACACGGCGACCGGCAAGCTCATCCAGGCTGCGGCCGCCGAGAACGTGAAGCGCGTGCATCTGGAGCTGGGCGGCAAGGCGCCCGTCGTGGTTTTCGACGACGCGCCCCTCGAGCGTCTGATCCAGACCCTCAAGTTCGCCGGCTACACGAACAGCGGCCAGGACTGCACCGCGTCCTGCCGGATCGTCGCCGGCCCCGGCATTTACGAGGACCTCGTCAGGAAGCTGATCCCGGTCGTCGAGTCGATCAATGTAGGCGACATCGGCGACGACAAGGTGGAGATGGGCCCACTGGTATCGGCCAAACAGCGTGAGAACGTGAAGGGGTTCGTGGAGCGCGCTCAGAAGAAAGGGGGGGAAGGTCATCGCCGGCGGCGAGGAGGTCGCCGGCAAGGGCTTCTATTACAAGCCGACCGTGGTCACCGACGTCGACCAGAAGTCGGAGATCGTCCAGCAGGAGGTCTTCGGCCCCGTCGTCACGGTGCAGCGGTTCAGCGACGAGGACCAGGCCGTGGCGTGGGCGAACGATGTCGTATACGGCTTGGCCTCCTCTGTGTGGACGAAGGACGCCGGCCGCGCGATGCGGATGGCACGCCGGCTTCAGTTCGGAACCGTGTGGGTGAATACGCACTTCATGATCACGGCCGAGATGCCGCACGGCGGGTACAAGGAGAGCGGCTACGGCAAGGACATGTCGATGTACTCCCTGGAGGACTACACGCAGATCAAGCACTTGGTGTGGGCTCTCGGGTAGGCGCCGGCCGAGCCCACTCCGGAGCAGATTAAGGCGAACCAGGAGAAGCGGGGCTACCCCGATTAGCTCTTCGTCTCCGCGAAGGAGACCCACTCGATGGGACAGCTGATCAAGGTCGCGGGAACAAAAGATGTACCGCCCGGAACGGCGAAAGCAGTCGACGTCGAAGGGCGCGCGGTTGCCCTCTTCAACGTCGATGGCACCTTTTACGCCATCGCTGACACCTGTACGCACCGGGGAGGGCCACTCTCGGAAGGTGCCGTGGAGGGAACGGTAGTGACCTGCCCTTGGCACGGCGCAACCTTCGATGTCACCACGGGCAACGTTCTCGGGCCACCCGCAGCCGAAGGCGTGGCCCATTACAACGTCCAAGTCGATGGAAACGACATCAAGGTCGGAACGCCGTAGTGTGCCAAAAATCGGCCGAGCTGAAATGTCAGCGATTGCCGTTGCTTAGAGCCGCGTGGGATGAAGGTCCGCAGCTCAAATGATGTCAGCTGTTATCCGTATCCGGCTCCTTCCGAGGTCGATTCCAATCACGGCAATCCCTGCTCGTTAGCGGGAAATTCCCTGTTCCCGAACGTAGGGAACTCGCCGGCTAGGACGTCGAGCGGGGCCGGATCGGAGACGCTGGCCTCGCCGGAAGCCGGGATCTGGACAACTTCCCTGCATTTTCCCTGTCGATCAGGGATTTCGGTCCAGAGACTAGTTCGCGGTAGACTGCACGCACCGCCAAACCGGTCACGCGCGCTACGGCGATCGCGCGGCGCCGGCTTCGCGCCGGATTGCATTCCATCTGCGCGCCCTGGGCGCGCAATTGACCCCCTTGGACGAGGCGAGTAGAGTCGAGAATGCCTTGTCGAGAGCCGCGATCGCAGGGTCCCGTTCGATCACGAACCTCGTGAACCCCGTCAGATCCGGAAGGAAGCAGCGGTAGCGGGAATTCGGTTGCGAGTGGGGGTGCCCTGCGATCCCGGCTCTCCGCAAGCCGTCGGTGTTCTCAGGTCGGCAGCAGGGTGCCGGCCAGATTGGACGAACAGGATCCCATGGTGTCCCCCCACCTCCACAGCGCCCGATGAGCTACCAGGTTCTCGCCCGAAAGTGGCGCCCCCAGAATTTCGATGACGTCTACGGCCAGGCGCACGTCACGACACCACTGCGCAATGCGATCCGCTCGGATCGCGTGCCCCACGCGATCCTGTTGACGGGTCCGCGCGGGACCGGCAAGACCACCCTCGCGCGGATTCTCGCCCGCTGCTTGAACTGCGAGAAGGGACCGACCGACTCGCCCTGCAGCGAGTGCGTCTCCTGCACCGAGATCACCGCGGGGACCTCGACCGATGTCCGCGAAGTCGATGCGGCGAGTCGAACGGGCGTCGACGATGTGCGCGAGTTGATCGAAGCGATCCGCTACGCGCCTTCGCCCGGCAAATACCGGATCTTCATCGTCGACGAAGTCCACATGTTGTCGAAACCGGCCTTCAACGCGCTGCTCAAGACGCTCGAAGAACCGCCGCCGCGCAGCCTCTTCGTGTTCGCGACCACGGACCCCGAAAAGATCCCCTTTACGGTGATCTCGCGCTGCCAGCGCCACGACCTGCGGCGCATCGCGGTCCGCGAGATCGTCGAGAGTCTGGCCACAATCACCAAGGCCGAGGGCGTGGTCGTCTCGGAGCAGAGCCTGCTCGCGATCGCGCGCGAGGCGGACGGTTCCCTGCGCGACGCCCAGACCCTGCTCGATCAGGTCATTTCCTTCGGTGGAACCGAGATCGACTACGAGCAGGTGGCGGACATACTGGATCTCGTCGATCGAAAATTACTGCTCGCGATCGCGGAAGCCTGCGTGAACGGAGATGCCGCGGCGGCGATCGAGGCTTGCGCCCGCGCGGGCGCGAGCGGCATCGATGCCAAGCGGCTCGGCGAAAATCTGCTCGCACTGCTTCGCGATCTGGTCGTGTTGCGCATCGCGCCGGACGCGGATCGGCTCGTGGAGGGAGGCGACGCGGAGATCGCAGAACTCCGCGCGCTGTCCGAAAGCTGCGAGGAAGCCCGGCTGCGGCGAATGTTCCGTGCGCTCCTCAAGGAACAGGAAGATCTCGCCTGGGCCCCCCAGCCCTTCGCGGTGCTCGAAATGGCGGTGGTTCGGCTCGCGACGATGCCGGCGGGTGACGACGTCGCGCAGCTGCTCGCGCGCATCGACGCGCTCGAGCGCGGACTTCGGGAGGACCGGACGGGCGGCGGGTCCAGCGGCAGCGTGCCGCATGACGAACGCCACAACGCGACTTCGAACCCCAGCTCGTCCGGAGCGCGCGACGCGGCACCCGCGGAAGACGCGCCCGAACGCGAGGCGGGGTCGTCCGATTCGCCCCCGAGCAACGGAAGCTTCGACGCACACCCGGCCGTGGTACTCGACCGCCTGCGCGCCTTCATTGGAGAAAATCACCCAGGACTCGTTGCGGCTCTCGAGGGGGGGAAGTTGCTCGAGTGCGACGATAAACACGTACGAGTGTTCATTCCGGAACCGTTCGCCGCTCAACGACTGCAAGATCGACTCGAATCACTCGAAGCGGCCTGCGCGAAATTCTTCGGGCACCCGATTCGGGTTCAAATCGAAACCACCCAGGCGGATGCCGAAGCCGAGAGCGGAGCGGCGACGGACGCAAAAGCTGCGCTCACTGGGGAGGCGCTGCGAGAGCTGACACAGCGAGCGCTCAAGAATCCCGCGGTCAATCGCGCGGTCGAGATCCTCGATGGCGAGATCATCGAAATCCGGCCCACGGGGCACACGCGATGACCTCCCCCGACTTCGCCGATCTCTTCCAGAAGGCGCAGCAGGCCCAGCAGAAGATCGCCGAATTGCAGCGCGACCTCGCGCTGCGGCGAGTCGAGGGAGAAGCCGGCGGAGGAATGGTGACCGTCGTGGCGACCGGAGCGCTGCGAATCCTCGAGATCCGAATCGAACCTTCGCTGCTGGAATCGGGCGATGCCAGCATGATCCAGGACCTCACCGCGGCGGCCGTCAACGCAGCGCTGACGAACGCGCAGCGCATGGTCCAAGAGGAGTTCCAGCGCGCCTCGATCGGCATCCAATTGCCGGGCTCGGTCGGCCCCGGAAACGCTCAATAGGCGATGCGAAGCACACCCGCACCGATCGAGCGTCTGATCACCGCCCTCAAGAGGCTGCCGGGCATCGGCGAGAAGTCCGCCACGCGGCTCTCGTTCTATCTGCTGGGTGCTCCGGATTTGGTCGTGCGCGAACTGGGCGAAGCGATCGACTGCCTCAAGCGCGAAATCGTACTCTGCGAGATCTGTTTCGATCTCACCGATCAATCTCCCTGTGCGATCTGCCGCGACGATCGCCGAGACCCGTCGGTGCTCTGCGTGGTCGAGGAACCGGCCGATCTCGTGGCCATCGAGCGCAGCGGGGCTTTCCGAGGCCGCTACCACGTGCTGGGAGGGACGCTCTCGCCAATCGATGGCGTGGGGCCGGACGAGCTGAGGATTGCTGAACTCGAGGCCCGCCTGAAATCCGGAGAGGTGGGGGAGGTCATCCTGGCCACCAATCCGAACGCCGAAGGCGATGTGACCGCCCATCACATCGCAACGCGACTCGCCGGGTGTGGTGCGAAGTTCAGCCGGATCGCCTGCGGGATGCCCCTGGGAGGGGATCTTGAATACGCAGATCACGTCACCATCGGCCGCTCGATGGAAAATCGCGGCCCCATCTGATCGAAAAGCGCCGCGTATCGGACTAAAGCCGCGTCTCGTGTGCGCCGAATCACTCGCCGGGCTTATGCTTGCCGGATGTTTGCCATACGCGGTATGGTGCGTAGGGGAAACCTCTGGCCGTCCCACCGCTTATCGAGGCAATTGCCGATGAATGACACGCAGCTGGTGATGTACGATGAGGATTATCGCAAGGTCCTGGCCATCATCCAGAAGCTCGTTCGGGACGCAAACGCCAAGGGCATCTTCGTCGTCGATCGCAACGGCCAGCTCATCGGAGAAGCGGGTGAGATGCGAGGGATCGACACGACGAGCCTCGCGTCGCTGACCGCGGGCTGCATCGCGGCGACCGGGGGCCTCGCCAAGATCGTTGGCGAAGAGGAATTCCCGATCCACTTCCACCAGGGTCACCGGGACAATCTCCACATCACGCTCGTCGCAAAGCGAATCATCCTGGTCGTGATCTTCGACGAGCGCAGTTCGCTCGGACTCGTTCGACTGCGGGTGAAGAAAGCGGGAACCGAACTCGGCAAGGTTTTTGAACACATCCAGAAGCGCTCGGAACAGGCGAATGCGGAGGGAGACGGCGATGCGCCTTTCTCCGAAATCACGGATGAAGACATCGACAACCTTTTTTCGATGTAGACCGTCAATGTCCTTCATCAATTACTCCTCGCGCGAAATCAACTGCAAGATCGTCTACTACGGACCCGGTCTGTGTGGCAAGACGACCAATCTGCAGTTCATCTACACCAAGACGAATCCCGACCTCAAGGGCAAGATGATCTCGCTTGCGACGGAAACCGAGCGCACCCTCTTCTTCGACTTCCTGCCGCTCGCGCTGGGGCAGATCCGCGGATTCAAGACACGCTTCCACCTCTACACTGTTCCAGGTCAAGTCTTCTACGACGCGAGCCGCAAGCTGATCCTGAAAGGTGTGGATGGCGTGGTCTTCGTGGCCGATAGCCAGATCGAGCGGATGGAGGCGAACCTCGAAAGCCTCGACAACCTGAAGCTCAATCTCGCCGAGCAGGGTTACGATCTCGACAAGACGCCCTACATCATGCAGTACAACAAACGCGATCTTCCCAATGCAGCTCCACTCGATGAGATGCGCCGGCTCCTCAACCCCTCTGATGTACCGGACTTCGAGGCCTGCGCGACGGGGGGGACGGGCGTGTTCGAGACGCTGAAGGCCGTGGCTCGCGGAGTGCTGAGCGACCTCAAGCAGATGAGCAAGTAAGAGCCCTCGAGCGCCCAATCCAGCGGCGGGTTGATTCCTTCAAATTCCAACCGGGTGGCGTTACCATGGGTACGTGCCCCACGCCGTCGTCCGCTCGCGCAAGGTCTACTACGAACTCCACGGAGAGCACTCCGGGATCCCGTTGGTCTTGATCATGGGAACCGGAGGATCGTGCCGCGGTTGGCTCCCCATCCAGGTTCCCGATTTCTCCCGGGAGCACCGCACGCTGATCTTCGATCACCCCGGCGTGGGCGGGAGCGAGGATTCGGTGGGCGCGCTCACCACTGCGAGCCTCGCAGACGACACGGTCGGACTGATGGACGCCCTCGAAATCGAGAAGTCGAATGTACTCGGGGTGTTCATGGGCGGCATGGTCGCGCAGGAGATGGCGCTGCGGCACTCGGATCGCGTACATCGCCTGGTCCTCGCGGGCACCTATGCGCGCCCCGACGCCAAGCGACGAATGCTCATCCAGCAGTGGCGAGAACTGTCGATCGGCGGCGCCTCCGTCGAAGTGATGGTTCGCGAGCGCATGCTCTGGACCCTGCAGGACGAGACCCTCGAGCAAACCGATCTGATCGACCAGATGCTCGAGTTCTTCGTCCAGGACGGCGCGCCACTCACCGAGGAGGTTTTCGCACGACAATGCGACGCCTGCCTCGGACACGACACCGCTGACCGACTACGCAAAATCCACCACCCAACGCTGGTACTCTGCGGCCGGCGGGACCAGCTCACCCCGCCCCATTTCCACCGTGAACTGGCGGACGAGATTCCCAACGCACACCTCATCACGATCCCCTATGGCGGTCATTTCGTGATGGCTGAGTCGGCCGAGCAATTCAACCATCTCGTGCTCCAATTCCTCGCGGAACACCCCAGTTAGGAGCGCGACGCCAGAATGGGGTCGCGCGACGCCGCAAGCAAATCCAAAGGATTCGCCCGCCAGACGGGACCGAGTAGGTCCCGACGCCGCAAGCGAATCCAAAGGATTCGCCCGCTAGTGACCGGTGGATTTGCGAATCTTGAAACGCGGCGCGGTCGCAGCCAGGGTGGGATTGTTCTTCAGCGCCGCGCGTAGGATCGGGGCCGAGAGCGGAAACCCGGCCCCGACCACGACCCGATTGTCGTAGTCTTCGATCTCGATCTGCAGTGTGCTGGCGAAGAGTCGGCGCATCGTACGAGCGACCGAGGCCGCTTCGTCGATCGCATTGCTGACCAGAATACCGCCGGGCCGCAACCGGTCGGCGGCGAGCGCGAGGCCAGGATCGGGCAACCAATCGGGCTTCCGGATGGTTCGCCGATTGCCCACGAAGACGTCATCGAGGATGACATCGAAGCGCCTGCGGGTCCGCTCGAGATAGCGCCTGGCATCGCCTCTCACGACTTCGATGCGGAGCCCATCGAGGTCGAACCAGCGGCGCGCCGCGCGAACGACCCGGGCGTCGATCTCGACCGCCGTGATCCGCGCCCGGGACGCGAGTGCACGCACGACGCGCGCAGCACTGCCACCGCCCAGGCCCAGGATCAGCACCCGATCTCGCCTGGGTTTGGGGAGCAACAGCAAAGGCGCCGCGAGCGCGTCCCACACCGAGCCCGTGATCGCCTTGCCCGGCTCGTACCAGGACGCGAAGGTTCCGTCGATCCAGAGCGCGCGCCCCTTGCCGCTGCGCTTGACCTCCACTCGGTTGGCTCGCGGCGCTCGGGCGCGGGGGGGCATCGGGTCTCCTTCTGGCAAAGCGTCGACGACTAGGAGTATCGGAGACTGCGGGCGGCCGCCATCGCAATCACCGGATTGCGCGCGCGAGCGATAGACTGCCTACCATGAATCTACGGCTCTTCGCGCTCGCGAGCGGCACTATCGCCCGAGTCGCCGCGCGCGAGCGATAGACTGCCTGCTATGGATCAACCCCTCTTCGCGCTCGCGCGCTGCGACATCGTTCGCGTCGCGCTGCCGCTGCCGGTGGATGAACTCTTCGAATACGCCGTGCCTCTGGAACTCGATGAGCACGCCCGGCCGGGCTGTCGCGTACGGGTTCGCGTCCGCGAGCGCCTGCTGACGGGAGTGATCGTCGAGCGCACCGGTCATCCACAATTTCAGGGTCGCCTGCTTCCGATCGAATGCGTGGTAGATCTTGAACCGGCGCTCTCGAAGGCGATGCTGGAGATGCTCCGAGAGGCGGCGACCGACCTTCTCTGCCCATTGGGAATCGCGCTGGCCACTGCGCTACCCGCTGGTTCTGCACCGCGCACGGCTGCAGGTTACGCAATCACCCGCAATGGACGGGCGGCTCTCGCCGCCAGCGCCGTCACCGAATCCGATCGGTCGCTGCTCAGGGCATTGGACCGGCGGCCCCGCACGCGTACCTACCTCAGCAAGCTCGGCGGCGCGAGGCGACTCGACGCATTCGAGCGCGATGGATTGGTGGTTCGAACCTACCTGCTGCACCCGGCGGCTGCTCGATTCGCGACGATCCGAACCGCGAACGTGGCGTCGGGGGTGGATGTCGAGGCGGCGGTTGCGACGGTTCTCGCGCGAGCCCCGCAGCAGGCCGCCCTGCTGCGCAGGATCGCCGCGACTCGCGAAATCCCGACCCGTTCCCTGCTCGGCGAGTTCCCGGACGCAGCACGCCTGCTGCGCCGGCTCGCGGACCACGGACTGGTCGAGCTGGGCGAGAAGCACGCCCCGTGCGACGTGCTGGGCGAGCCCCTGGAAGCGGATTGCCGGGTCTCCCTCACTCCGGACCAGGGCGCCTGCCTGGAGCCGATCGTCGACGCGATTCGCCAGTCGCGCTCCGAGACCTTCCTGCTCCACGGCGTCACGGGAAGCGGCAAGACGGAGATCTACCTGCGCGCCGTCGGGGAGGCGCTTCGCGCCGGGCGGCAGGCACTCGTGATGGTTCCCGAAATCAGCCTGACCCATCAGATCCTCGCCCGCCTGCGGGGCCGCTTCGGCGACGAACTCGCCGTTTTGCACAGTGGGCTGCGACCCGGTGAGCGCCTGGAACAGTGGGAGCGACTTCGCACCGGATCTACACCGATCGCTGTCGGTGCGCGGTCCGCGCTCTTCGCTCCCCTCGAAAACCTGGGTGTGATTGTGATCGACGAAGAGCACGACTCGGCGTACAAGAACGACGAAGGTTTCCGTTACCACGCGAGAGACCTCGCCCGCCGGCGCGGCAAACAGTCCGGCTGCCCGATCATCCTGGGTTCGGCCACTCCTTCCCTCGACACGCGGTTCGCCGCCGAGCGCGGCGACGTGAAGCGGCTCGTGCTCCCCCAGCGCATCGGCGGACGCCCGCTGCCCGCGGTCGAGATCGTCGATCTCGCGCGAGAACGCGACCGCTCACCGCGCGGCCGCAAGGTCATTCTCTCGACCGCGCTGCGCCACGCGATCGCAAAGACGCTCGCCGATGGAGGTCAGTCCATCCTCTTTCTCAACAGGCGCGGATTCTCGACAGCGATCCTCTGCTTCGAATGCGGAGCCACCGAACGCTGCAAGAACTGCGACATCTCGTTAGTGTACCACGCCAGCGATCAGCGCTTGCGCTGTCACTATTGCGACTTCCAGATTGCGCCGCCCGATCGATGCTCGGGATGTGGCGCACCGGATGCGGCGCTCCTGGGTGTGGGAACGCAGAGACTCGAGGAAGAAGTCCGCGGCCAGTACCCGAACGCGCGCATCGCCCGACTCGACCGCGATACCGCAAAGACGCGGGGGTTCACGAAAAGCGTGCTGCAGGGCCTCCGCGACCGGAGCATCGACATTGTGGTCGGCACCCAGATGATCGCCAAGGGTCACGACTTTCCCGGAGTGCAGCTGGTGGGTGTGGTCGTCGCCGACGTGGGCCTGCACCTGCCCGACTTCCGGGCCGCCGAACGGACCTTCCAGTTGCTCATCCAGGTGGCGGGGCGCGCCGGTCGAGGTGTGGCACCGGGGCGGGTGATCGTCCAGACCTTCGACCCGGGCCACTACGCGATCCGACCGGTGTTGGACCACGATTACGAGCATTTCTACGCCGAGGAGCTGGGACACCGAAGAGCCCTCGGCTATCCCCCGTTCGGGCAGCTGATCCGAGCCTTGATTACAGGACCCGACGAGATCGAGACCCGGAGCGCTGCGCTCAAACTCGCCCAGTTGGTATCGGCGATGGCCGTGGACGGATCGGAGCAGAAACTGGAGGTGCTCGGGCCGGCGCCCGCGCCGCTCGCCCGGCTGCGCGGGCGTTATCGCTATCAACTGCTCGTGAAAGGGCCGCCGGGCCCGCTGCTGCGCGGGGCCGCGGAGACGCTCGTCAAGGCGACGACCGGGCTCGCCTCTCCGCTCCAGGCCAACGTGGACGTCAATCCGCTGAGCATGCTATGAACCTTTCTGGAACGCGATATGTCACTCTAGCCCCCACTCGAGTCGTACCGACGCATGGCATTGCGCGAGGTTCTCAAATTTCCCGATAAACGTTTGCAAGAGATCTCGACCCCGATCGAGAAGATCACGGACGAGATTCGCGAACTCTCGGGCGACCTGTTGGCGGTGATGTACGACGAGCCGGGCATCGGACTTGCCGCCCCTCAGGTGGGAGAGACGGTTCGCCTCATCGTCGTCGACACCGAGTGGACCGCGGACGACGCGGAGCAGAACCCGCTGGTGCTCGTCAATCCGGAGATCGTCGAGAGCAGTGGAAAGATCGTCTGGACGGAGGGATGCCTGTCCGTCCCTGATTTCGAGGCCGATGTCGAGCGCGCTTCGCACGTCAAACTGCGCGCGTCGAACCTGGAGGGAGAGGACTTGGAGATCGACGCATCGGAACTCCAGGCGGTGTGCTTCCAACACGAGATCGACCACCTCGACGGCATCCTCTTCATCGATCGGATCAGTCGCCTCAAGCGGAACCTCTACACCCAACGGCGAAAGAAGCTGCTGCGCCGCGAGCTCGAAGAACAATTGGAACGCTAGGACCTGGAGCTTGGCAACCGCGCCTTCCAGCTCCCCGCTCCGCCTCGCCTTCTTCGGAACGCCGGACTTCGCGGTCCCGACCCTCGAGCGATTGATCGAAGGGCGCCACGAGGTCGTCACCGTCGTCTGCCAGCCCGATCGGCGCCGTGGGCGGGGTCGCAAGACGTCGCCCGCCCCGGTCGCCGACGTGGCCCTGAGTGCGGGCGTGCCGTTGATGCGCCGCGAAAGCATCGGAGACGACGAGGTGCTAGCCGAATTTCGCGCCCACAAACCGGACCTGGGTGTCGTGGTCGCGTTCGGGCAGTTCCTACCCAAACGGATTCGCGAAGCACCCGCGCTGGGATACCTGATCAACGGCCACGCCAGCCTGTTGCCCCGCTACCGCGGTGCCGCTCCGATTCCCCGCTGCATCCTTGACGGTGCGACGGTTGCGGGCGTTTCGGCCATGCGTGTCGAAAAAGAGATGGACAGTGGACCGATCGCGCTGCAACACAAAATCGAGATCGGCGAACACGAAAATGCGGGTGAACTCTCGGAGCGCCTCTCGAAACTCACCGCCGACACACTCGATGGGGTCATCGAACAGATCGCCGACAATCGCGTCAGCTGGGTTCCCCAGGACGACACACGCGCCACATTCGCGCCCAAAATCAGACATTCCGACGGACAACTGATCTGGACCGAAAGCGCACAGGCGCTGTGCCGACGGGTGCGCGCCATGGCTCCGAGCCCGGGTGCGTTCACGACCTTCGAAGGAGAGAGCCTGCAGATCCTCGACGCGCGCTCGGATGAAAGCCTGGCCGATGTCGCGCCCGGAACCGTTCGCATGGGTCCTGCGCGAGAACTGCGGATCGCGACGGGCGACGGATGGGTGCTGCCGCGCATCCTGCAGCGACCGGGAAGGCGAGCCCTGGGTGTCGAGGTGTTTGTTCGTGGAAGGCCGATCCCCGACGGCACGCTTCTCGGCTGATAAGCCGCACGACGAGGTGCTCGTCGAAAGCGATTGCGATTCGCGGTTGCCGGATCGCACCTCACGGCATGCACACCCGCTCATCAACCGCGGCGTCGACGGAAATGCGGGCTAGACTCGCGTGGTGAAGCAAACCACTGACATCGCGGTGCAGACGCCACGAGGGATCGCTGCGGGTGGCCGAGGTGCCTGACGAATCCAACCGCGAAGCGCGTACGCGCCCGAACCGCGGACGTCCAAACGGACGCGGCACATCCGACCGTCGGAGAACATCGGCCCCCACACATACCCGGCTGCTCGCGCTTCGCGTCCTCGAGCGCGTATCGAGCGCGGGCGCCTACGCGGACATCCTGCTCCATTCGGCGCTCGGGCGCTCCGCCCTCAACGCCCCGGACCGCGCCTTCGCGACGGATCTCGTCTACGGAACGCTCCGCTGGCGCGGCACGATCGATTACTACCTGAATCATTTCGTCGACCAGGATCTCGCTAAGCTCGAGCCGCTGGTCGCGAGCACGCTCCAACTCGGTGCCTATCAGTTGCTGTTCGCCAAACGCGTCCCAGCCTCGGCGGCAGTCGATCAGTCGGTGCGCTGCATCCGCGCAGCGGGCATGAGCCGCGCGACCGGACTCGTCAATGCCGTCCTGCGCCGACTCTCGCTCGAGCACCACAAAATCGCGCTCCCTTCGGTCAACGATGATCCGACCGCGCATCTGACCCACGCGCTCTCGCTTCCCAGATGGCTCGCCGAACGCTGGATCGAACGCTGCGGGGTCGAGGGCGCTGTCGCACTCGCCAAGGCGTGCAATGAGCCGCCGCCGTTGACGATTCGCGCAAATCGATTGCGAAGCGATGCGCGCGAACTATTGCAAGATGTGCTCGAGAATTTTCCCGAAGCCACCGCCTGTCGATTCGCGAGGGGCGGAATCGTGCTCGGACGCAAGGGGAACCCGGCCCAAGATCGAAACTTTCTCGCGGGGCGTTTTACGGTGCAGGACGAGGCATCGCAGCTCGTGGTGGCATTGCTCGACCCGCAGCCCGGTGAACGGGTGCTCGATCTTTGCGCGGCACCGGGCGGCAAGACGACGGCGATCGCAGAGCGGGTCGGCCCTTCGGGGTCCGTCATCGCGGTCGACCGCAACACCCGCAGGCTCGACCTCGTGCAACGGGCGGTGCGCCGACTCGGGCTCAAGGGGATCCGAACCGTCGCCCGAGATGCGACGCGCTCCCTCGCGGAACTCGCGCCCGAGGGCGGCTTCGACCGGATCCTGGTGGATGCCCCCTGCTCGGGCCTCGGCACGCTCCGCCGCAACCCCGACGCAAAATGGCGGGTCCGACCGGGAGATCCGGCGCGCCTCGCCGAGGTCCAGCGGGCGCTCGTCGGCAACGCGGCCGCGGTGTTGAGATCGGGGGGGACGCTCGTCTACAGTTCCTGCACCGTGCTCGCCGAAGAGAACGAGGAAATCGCCAGGCACTTCTTGCGCGGATCGCGCGATTTCGCGCCGATCTCGAAAGATGCCCTACCGAACGAGGTCAAGATCCTGGCCGACTCGGACGGGTTTCTGCGAACCTTTCCCCACATCCACGACACCGACGGTTTTTTCGCCGCGCGGTTCGAGCGACGCGTATGACGACGGAACAAACCGTGATCGCAGCTTCGGTCCTGGCTTGCGACTTCGGGCGACTCTTCGACGAGGTCCAGGCCGTCACCGACGCCGGTGCCGACTGGATCCACGTCGACGTCATGGACGGACACTTCGTGCCGAACATCACGATCGGGCCCCGGATCGTCGAGGCGGTCCGAGACGCAACGCAGCTCCCGCTCGACGTACACCTGATGATCCAACAGCCGGAGCGCTACATCGAACCCTTCGTCAAGGCCGGTGCAACGACCGTCGGGGTCCACGCGGAAGCCTGCCCACACCTGCACCGCACGGTCGCGCAGATTCGAGAAGCGGGTGCGCGCGCTTCGGTCACCATCAATCCGGGAACACCGGTCACCGCGGTCGAACCGGTCCTGGGCGATGTCGACCAGGTGCTCGTGATGACAGTCAACCCGGGCTTCGGAGGCCAACAATTCATCGCAGGCACGCTGCCGAAGGTCGAGACCCTTCGGGGCTGGATCCGAGACCGCGGACTCGCCGTCACGCTCGAGGTCGATGGCGGAATCACCGAGGATACGATTGCCAGCGTGGCCCGCGCGGGCGCCAACGCGTTCGTCGCGGGAACCGCGATCTTCGGCGCGCCGAACTACAGAGAGGCCATCGCCGCCCTTCGACAGGCAGCCTCGCCTTAGGGTTCCACCCGCCGCCGGCAGCATCCACGCGCTCCAGGAGCGCAACCCCAGGATGGGGTTGCGCGACGCCGCAAAGCGAATCCGCAGGATTCGCCAGCGAGCACTCGGTGGTCCGTCCGAGCGAGAGCGGGCATACTTACCCGGTCTCTCGCGGATTTGGTTTCGGGGCGTGGCGCAGCTTGGTAGCGCGCTTCGTTCGGGACGAAGAGGTCGCTGGTTCAAATCCAGTCGCCCCGACCAGATTCTTCCCACTCGGCGCAGAGATGTACGGACTCAGCGGTCCGCGCCCGTCCCGCCAGCTTCAAAAGAACCTCGGCAATCGCAAACCGACAAGCAACTCGCACGTTGACTCTCTGATTCACTTTAGGAAGTGGGTTCTCGAGCAAGTCGGAAACGCACCTCGGTTGCCGTCTCTCGAGCGCGTACTGGCACGTGCACCTCGAAATCGCTGCGCTCGAGTAAAGTCTCTAATTCGAAGACCTTCAGCAATTGCTCCGTTGACATCGGGATTACCGGGTGTCAGGATGCTCCTCTCTCCGTCGGCGTATGTGCCTGTGCGAGACATACCCGATCTCTCCGACGCCTATGGTGGATACGAGCACATGGCGAACTTCGACATCCCTGGCGACAACCTCAAGCGGTCAGAACTCGCGTGGGAGCTGGTCGAACTCTTCGGAGAGCTGCCCATCGAGCAGATCAACGAAGTTCTCGCGAAAAATGTTCCACTCGAAACGCTCGAATTCTTTGCATCGTATGCGGAAGACTTCGGAACGTCCGAGGGAATCCAGGGCAAGACCTTGAAGCGCCTGCCGAACCTGCTGTTTCTCGGTTATCTGCTGCGAGTCCTGGAAGACCGCCTCATCGAAGGCGAGAGCTTCGACAGCTGAATTCAGCCGTAACGCACCACCAGACGTCTCAGATTCACGGCGTTGATGCCGACGTGGGCCACGATCGGAGCCACGAGGTTGCCCGTAGATTCGAACAAGCCGCCGAGCACCAATCCCGCGCACAGCGCAAAGCCCATCCACGGAAGCAGGTCTCGATTGGGCGCAAAATGGACGAGTCCAAAGAGTAGACTCGTCGGCAGCCATCCCAGCGCGGGTTGCAGGGCGCCCCTGAAGAAGGCCTCTTCGGCCACACCGCTCGCAACGGCGAGCACGATGCAATCGCGAAGCGATCGCTCTCCGACCAGTTTGGCGAGCGCGCGCCCCATCGCATCGCCCCAGCGGGTGCACTCCGTGATCTTCCGAGACAGCGCGATCGTCGCGACCGCGACCGCGAGCCCCAACGCGGTGTCCAGCAGCGGCGCGACGCCTTCCTCAGCGGCGGCCTGGGACGCGTAGAAGACCGAACGGCCGCTCCAGATCGACCACGCGAGCGCGGCCGCGAAGAGCGTTCCGTAGAAGAGCAGCGCCAGCTTGACGAAGGGAACACCGCCTCCCCGGGGGGCGAGACTCGGAGCTTCTCGAATCGGCTCGGGTCGCGGGTCCAAGCGCTCGGAGCCTCATTGCAGGAGTTCCTGCTGGCGGGTAGTTTGACGCGAAGCCGACGTTCCTCCCGAGGAGGCGTCGGATTTTCGCATTCGGACCGGATTGTAACCGATCATCCGAGCGCAGAGGCGACCAGGACCCATGGCCGATCGCATTCCGATGACGCCGAGCGGCTACGAGAAGCTCGAAGGAGAGCTGCGGCGGCTCAAGAGCGTCGACCGCCGAGCGATCTCGCAAGAAATCGAGATTGCGCGGGCGCACGGCGACATCTCGGAAAATGCCGAGTTTCATGCTGCCAAGGAAAAGCAGAGCCACATCGAGGGCCGGATCCGGATCGTCGAGGACAAGCTCGCCCGAGCCCAGGTCATCGAAACCGGCGGAAATCCACCCGAAACCGTGCGCTTCGGGGTTACAGTAGTGCTAACCGATGACGACACGGGGGAGAAAGTCCAATACACCATCACGGGTGAAGACGAAACCAATGTTTCAGCGGGGTTGATCTCGGTGACGTCTCCGGTGGCGCGTGCCCTGCTCGGAAAACGCGTGGGGGACGAAGTGACGGTCCGCGTGCCCAAGGGCAATCGGTCGTTCGAGGTTCTTGATCTTCGCTTCGACTAGGAGTTCGCGCGTCACACTGTCGCGTGAACTCCTGGTGGAAGTGAGGATGTCCAACTAGGAGCGCGACCCGAGATTCGGGTTCGCGAGACGACGCAGAAGCATTGGCCGCAGGCCAACGCGCAGCTAGCCCCGCGGAGCAGCGCCCAGCGCCCCCGCAGAATCGGTCGAGTCAGCTGCAGGGGGTGCAGAGCTCGCTCCTCGCGGGTACGAGAGTCCCCGATTGCGATCGCTCCAAATCAAATTCAGCGCACTCGTCGTCACCCTGCTCGTCGTGGCCTCGGTCAGCCTCACGGTGATCGCGACGAAACACGAGCGTGGCGCGCTCGAGGCCGAAGTCGAAAAGCGCGGTCGCGCGGTCGCGAAGCACCTGGCGGGCGCTGCCAAAGAACCGCTGCTGAGTGCCGAACAAGGGGACTTCGGTCACGAGCTGACCCTCGAACAACTCGTCGAGGACGTGGGTACGGGCGAGGGCGTCGTGACTGCGCGCTTGTTGGATCGCGAGGGGCGTGTCGCGGCCTCGCTCGATCCAGCCGAGCGCGACGCGATTCTCCTGCCCCAGGCCGGAGCGGCGACCGCGGAGAACAACGCGCTTCGGGTATCGAGGGCTGGAGAGAGGCTGTTGGTCACGGCCCCGATCATTTACAGCGGCGTGCGCGTCGGTGAAGCGCACGTCGAATTCGACCTCACCGTGCTCGTCGATCCGGTCGTGCGGAGCAACACCGAGCAACTCGCGGCGGCCGCGATCGCGGTGGTACTATTCGGCGTGCTCGCGGGGATCGCATTCGTCGCCCTGCTCGTGGGACCACTGCGTAGGCTCCGCATCGGAGTCGAGCAACTCAGCGCTGGGAACCTCTCCGTCCGGGTTCCGCCCACCTCGCGCGACGAGGTGGGCGAATTGACCCGCGCGTTCAACGAGATGAGTGACTCGATCCAGCAGAAA
The DNA here is from genome assembly GCA_022561775.1 of Myxococcales bacterium. Taxonomy (GTDB): domain Bacteria; phylum Myxococcota_A; class UBA9160; order UBA9160; family SMWR01; genus JACZVU01. Next base: position 18,237 of record JADFQO010000035.1, read on the forward strand.
GAGCGCATCCAAAGCGCCTTCGGCCGCTATGTGAGCGATTACGTGTTGAGCCAACTGCTGGAGGGCTCCGACGGTGAGCCGCAGCGTGGAATCGAGCGCGAAGTCACGGTGCTCTTCGTGGACATCCGCAGTTTCACCCATCTCGCGGAAGGGCTGCAGGCACCGCGTGTCGTTTCATTGCTCAACGAGATCTTCCAATTGGTGACGGACCGTATCCTCGACTACGGAGGGACGGTCGACAAATTCATCGGTGACTCGGTGATGACTTATTTCGGCGCTCCGATCCCCGATTCGAACCACTCCATACAGGCGGTCTCCGCGGCCATCGAAATCCGAAACGCGATCGCCGCGCGAAACCAGCAAATCAAGGTCGACGATACGCCCGAGCGGTTGGCGGTCGATCTCGGCATCGGAATCCACACGGGTCCCGTCGTGGTCGGAAACATCGGTTCGGATCACCGGACGGATTTCACCGCGATCGGCGATCCCGTAAACGTTGCCCACCGACTCGAAAAACTGGCGCGCCCCGACGAAATCCTCGTATCGGAAGCCGTCCATCGTCGCGTCCGGAGCGTCGTACCGATGCGCTTCGAGGGAGAGCGGCAGCTCTCGGGTAGAGCGGAGCCCGTTCACGTCTATTCGATTCGCGCCGACGCCAAGGCGGTATCTCCGTCGGAATCGACCTCCCGATCGACGTCTCAACCGTGAAGCGAATCGCCTGCGCTCTGCTCGCACTCTCATGGGCCGGTTGTGGAACACCGCTCGCGGCCGGTGAGCGAATGTATCGCGAAGGGGATCGCCTCGCGGCGCTCGAAACCTGGCGAGCGATTTCAGAAGACGACGCGGGTTACGAGAAGGCCCATGAGCGAATTGCGGTCGTCGAAGAGGAGTTCCAGCAGCTCGTCGTTCGCTACAAGCAACGCGCGCGCTACTTCGAGGCAAAAAAGCAACTGGCGGAGTCCATCGTCAACTACCGACTCGCGCTCAAACTGCAGCCCGACGATGCCGAGACGCTGGCCCACGTCCAGGAGCTGGCCAGAAGGGTCGCCCGCGAGAGGCGAGCGCTCAGAGTCCAGTATCGGGCGGATTTCGAAGCGGGCTATCTCGCAAAAGCCGGTGCGAGCCTCGAACGGCTGCGCACCCTCGACCCGTTCGATCCCGAGCTTCAGGCCGAAGAGCGCGAGCTCCGTGAGGGAGTGCAGCAATCGATCACGCACCTGCTCACAGCGGGCCGACGCGGATTCAGCGACGGAAACTACGCGGCCGCGGAGCGGGCTTTCCAGTCGGTGCTCGCGGTTGACCCGAACAACGAGTCCGCGCGCGGCTATCTGTCCTACATCGAGACGATCCGGCGTGCCAGCCGGGCGGCTGGCAGCGAACCCGCCGCCTTCGAGCCACCGGAGGTCTTCGCATCCGACGCTGAAATTCGCGCAGAGGGATTTCACCAGAACGCGCTGGCCGCAGAGGCCTCGGGGGATCGCTTCGCGGCGATCGGCCACGACCTGCAGGCGCTGGATGCTTATGCGGACCACGCAGGCGCGCGCCAACACCTGGCCGAGGCCCGCCGACAGCTGGCTCCACAGGTGGATGCCTTGATCGAAGACGGCCGCACCCACTTTCGAAACGAAGACCTCCAATCCGCACTCGATTCCTGGCAGCGCGCGTTACTCATCGACCCGCGCAATGAACGCGCTCGAGCGTATGCGGCACGCGCCGTGCGCCAGCTGGAAAACCTGGAACGGCTGCGGTCGGAACCGGACGTGGCAAGCGGGGAGCGCTGATCCATGTCGGGTGTTCGCAAACATCGAGGAGCCTGCGCGATCGCGTTGGGGCTGTCACTCTCGGGTTGCGCGATCGACTTCGGGCGGTTTTCCGGGACTGGAAGGGAGGCCCCGCCGGAAGTCTCGGAGTTCGCCGCAGAACCCGCCGCCGACCTCCAGGCTCCGGAAGGACTGCGCGCTACCAGCGGAGAATTGCGCATGGTTCCCCTGACATGGGAACCGCTGTTTTTTGGCGACGTCGGCGGCTACGTGGTCGAGCGCGCATCCGAGCGCGACGGTCGCTTCGAGCAGCTGGCAAGAATCTCCGAGCGCCTCACGACGACCTACCTCGACCGGGAAACCGTTCCCGCGGACCCGCTCGTCTCGGCCGCACCCGACAGCGAAGCGATCCACGGCGAAAGCGTGGCGAGCGAGGACGGCATCACCTGGTTCTACCGGGTCCGCGCCTATTCTTCGGATGGAAACCTTGCCTCTCGGGCCTCTCCATCGGCGGTGGCGACCACCGCACCCCCAGCGGACGCCCCCGAGGACCTTCGCGCCTACAGCCGCCAGCCCCGCGCGGTTCCACTGAGTTGGCGGGCATCCCACGATCCCGACGTGGTCGCATACCGGGTGGAGCGCAGCCCAACCGCGAACGGCCCTTTCGAACTTCTCGCGGAAATCGATGGCCGCCACCAGACCATCTACGTCGATCGCGGTCTCGGGAACCTTCGCGTCTTTTACTATCGGGTCACCGCCGTGAACGCAGCCGGTGGACTTGGCATCGCCAGCGAACCTGTGCGCGCCGCCACCAAACCCGAACCGCTTCCTCCGATCAGACTCCGCACCGTCGACCAGCGCCTGGGCACCAACGAGCTGGCGTGGGATCGCAACGTCGAGGAGGACATCGTCGGGTATCGGCTGTACCGCAGCCTCGAGGGCGAAGACTCTCCCACGCTAATTGCGAGTCTGAGCGCCGATGAAACCACCGCGACCGACGCCACGGTCGCGGCCGGACAGCGGGTTTCCTACACGCTGGTGGCGATCGATCGAGATGGCCTGGAAAGCGACCCCGCCAATCCCATCGAGGTCGAGAGTGAGCGCTACGGACTGTCTGCAACGGTTCGACCCGATGGCATTTACCTCGAGTGGAAGGACCGGGCCGACGAAGGTTTTCGAGGCAGCCACGTCTTTCGGACCACGTTTCTGCAACACAAGAATCTCGGATTTTCACTTGGAAACAGCTTCGTCGACACCGAGATCAGAGCAGGCGCGACCTATCGCTACACCGTCGTTCTAGAGAGGATCGATCAGAGCCTGGCGCCTCGATCGGCGTCGGTCGAGATCTCAGTACCAGAGCCCTCGGCGGATTGATTTTCGGGGCCTCTCTTCTAGAATCCGAGCCCTTGAGCGTTCCCCGGTAGCTCAGTTGGTAGAGCGGGCGGCTGTTAACCGCCAAGTCGTAGGTTCGAGTCCTACCCGGGGAGCCACCCTCTCTTCGCGATGTGACGGGGATGAAATGCCCGATTCGAATCGTTCGGAGCCCGCTCTAATGAAATCTACACGACCGCGACCGGATTCAGTTGGCGCTCTCACGCTACGCGCACTGCTGCAGCTCGCCGTGATGGCTCTGATGGCTCTTTCAGCAACCTCCGCCCAGGCCCAGAAAGCCTGGGTGGTGGATAGAGCCGTCAACCTGACGCTTCGGACCGGCGCCGGTACGCAATATCGGATCATCGGCAGCCTCACGACTGGCGATGTGGCGACAATCCTGACCCGCGGCGATGGCTGGACGCAGGTCCGAACCGCAGAAGGAAAAGAGGGTTGGGTGTCGGCGGGATTTCTGCAGGCGAGCCCGCCCGCGCGGGTCAAACTCGAGCGCCTGGAGCGCGACGCAGAAGAACTCAGCAGGCAGGCTGCCGAACTTTCGGAAAAGACCGCCGATCTGCGCACCACCAACGACGAACTCAAGAGTAACGACGAAAAGCAGCGACTCGAGATCGATCGACTCACCCGCGAGAATTACCAGCTAAGCGCGGGCGCCCGCTGGCCCGAGTGGATCACGGGCGCCGGAATCGTCCTGGTCGGAATGGCGCTGGGTGCACTGCTGGGTCGAAACGCCAGCCGGAGACGGCAACCACGCGTCCGCCTCTAGCCCGCGCAGACCATTGTCTAATCAGGGGGTCAGGCGCGCCAGAATCTTGGCAGAAACAGGACTAGAATCGTGAAGACGTCGAGCCGTCCGGCGAGCATGCAGAAGCAGAGACCGTATTTCGCGTAGTCTGGAAAGTCGGCAAAATGACTGCCCGGACCCGCCGCGCCCAGGGCGGGGCCGACGTTGGAAGTCACGCTGATTGCGACCGATATTGCGGTGACCAGGTCGTAGCCCGCCGATGCCACGATCACTGCAGCCACCCCGACGATTGCGAAAAAGGCGGTCAAGAACGCCCAGATGGCAGCGACGACTTCATCTGGAACAGCTCGCCCAGCGTACTTGATGCGATGCACGGCGTGGGGGTGAAGCAGCATCGTGAAGGAATGCCGAAGCGCGCGAATTCCGATCAGCAGGCGCAGACTCTTGATGCCACCCGTCGTCGAGCCCGACATCCCACCGAGTACCATCAGGCCCAGCAGGATCAGTTGGGCAAAGCCACCCCAGCCCGCGTAGTCCGCGCTGGTGTAGCCAGTGCCGGAGAGCATTGACAGGGTTTGGAAGATCGCCGGGCGCGCAACGTCAGCCGAGGCATCGGCGCCGCCAGAGATCGACCAACCCAGAAGAACGCTGGCGATACAGATCGCACCTACGTAGTAGCGGAACTCGCCGTCGTACCAGAGTTTCGTCCCCCGCCCGCTGACGATCCGGTAATGGATCACGAAGTTGGTCGCGCCGAGGAACATCACGACGACCATCACCCATTCTACGGCTCTGGAGTCGAAGCTACCCACCGATCCGTCACGGGTCGAAAAACCGCCCGTGGAAACACTCGTCAGCGCATGACAGAGGGCATCGAAAGATCCGAGTCCAGCGATGGCGAGCAACACAAAAGCGAGCGCAGTCAGGCCCAGATAGACCCCGAACAGGCGACGCGCGACCGCTGCAAAACGGGGACGTCCGGAATCGGCAGTGCTCCGCGTTTCATCGCTCGCGAACAGCTGCATGCCGCCGATACCCAGAAACGGAAGTAGCCCCACCGCGACGATCAGCACGCCCATTCCACCAAGCCATTGGGTCATGGAACGCCAGAGCAATAGCGCGCGTGGGAGATCTTCGACCGACCTCACCACGCTAGATGCCGTGGTCGTGAACCCCGCGACGCTCTCGAAGAGCGCGTCGAGAGGATGCAGCGCACCGGTCATCACGTACGGAAGCGCACCGAAAAACGCCGCCAACAGCCAGCCGACGGAGGCCAACACGAAGCCGTCGCGAACCCGCACGCGGTCGTGGGTTGGCTGACTCGCGCAAGCAATCAGCACTCCCGGGACCGCAGCGGCGATCGCACTCGCGAGAAACGGTAGTGCCGGCTCTCCCCAGATCAGCGACCCAGCCGCGGGAATCAACTGGGCGGCTGCAATCACCACCAGCAGCCAGCCGAGGATCTGCAAATCGCGCAGTATGTTCATCGGAGCCGACTCGCGCTCACTTCCTCTACTCCGAGAGGAAGTCAGCCAGCTTGGAAGCGTTCTCGGCGGTCGAGATCAGCAATACCCGATCACCGGGTTCGGCCTGATCTGCACCCCGCGGAACCAGCAGCCGGTTGCCGCGTTTGAGCGCCGCAACCAACACGCCACGGGGGAGATTGATCTCGGAGAGGGTCCCCTTGGCGAGCGTGCTGCGCTTGCCGACCTCGGCCTCCACGATCTCGATCCGATCCTCGAGCAGCTGCGCGACCGTCCGCACGCGTCCGCCGCGAATGTGTTGAAGGGCGAGTCCGATCACGAGCAGACGCGGACTGATGATCGCGTCGATGCCGATTTCGCTGACGAGATCGACGAGAGCCGGATTGTCAACGAGAACCACGGTGCGACCCGCGCCGAGGCGCTTGGCAAGCAGACCCCCGACCAGATTCGTCTCGTGATCCGGCGTCACAGCCACAAAGGTCGATACCCGGTCGATGTTCTCTTCTTCGAGCAGCGCCTGGTCGGTTGCGTGCCCCTTCACGACCAGCGTGTCGCTCAGCTGCTCGGAGGCCTCTTGAGCGAGGCCCTCATCGCTTTCGATCAAGACCGTCCGGCCATCGCCGGCCTCCAACCGACGCGCGAGTTCCAGGCCGATCGGCCCCGCGCCTGCGATCATGATCGTACGCCGGTCGTCCTTCGGCACGCCGACCAGCGGAAGCACATCGCTGAGGTGTTCGCGCGCGATCGCAAAGTAGACGAGATCCCCGATCGTGATCTCCTCTCCTCCGTGGGGAATGATCCAGTCGTCGCCGCGGTGAATCGCGACCGCCAGGGTCGGGGTCGCGGCGAAGAGCAGGTTGAGATCCGACACCCGGACACCGACGAAGTCTGATTTGGCCCCGATCCGGAAGCCGGCGACGACCAGCTCGCCGTCCATGAAGGAGACCACGTCGACCGCGCCCGGCACTTCGAGCAGTGAGGCGATCCGATCCACTGCCGCCACGTCCGGATTCACCCAGACGTGCTCACCGGGGTGATCCTTCCCGATCAGGTCGAATCCCTCGGCGTGATCGGCTTCGCGCAGCCGCACCACAATCCGCGGCACGTTGAAGGCGAACGACGCCAAAAGACCGACTACCATGTTCGCCTCATCGTGGTCGGTCACCGCGACGACGAGGTTCGCCTTTTCGATCCCCGCCTGACGCAATATGGGGGCCGTCGCGCCGTTTCCCTCGATCAGCTGAACGTCGAGAGTCTCCGAGAGCGCCCGCACCTTGGCCGAATCGGCTTCGATCAAGGACACATCGTGTCCATCGCGCGCAAGCTTCTCGGCCAGGGTCTGTCCCACCCGCCCAGCCCCCACGATGGCGATGTTCATGGGTCTTCATCCCCCGAGCCTACCCGTGCGGCCCGCGGCAGAGGTTATGACATTCCAAGGGCAGTTACAGCTGAGGCGGGATCAGCCTCATCGCGACGAGCGTGACCGCAAAACAGCTCAGAGCCACGATGAACGTGTAGCCAACGATGTCGCCAAAGCGCAGCTTGGTGACCGCGAGAATCGGAATCGCGAAAAAGGGCTGGATCAGGTTGGTGGTGGAGTCCCCATAGGCGTATGCGAGCAGCACGGTGACGGTCGAGACGCCAAGTTGCTCCCCTGCGGGCAACAGACAAGGGGCTTCGATCAGCCATTTCGAGCCCGCCGAGGGAACGAAGAGATTCATCACCGCCGAATAGACGTACACCATGGCGGGATAGCTGCGCTGGGTGGCGAACTCGGCGAACAGCGACTCGATCCACTTGCCGAGCGCCGTGTGCTGCATCACGCCGAAGATCCCCGCGTAGAAGGGAGACTGAAGAATGATCCCCCAGGCGGAGTCGACACCCTGGCGGCACGCCCGCAGGAACGAAACCGGGCGCCCGTGCAGCAGCAGCGCCGCCACGAGAAACGTAGCGTTGTAGGCGTTGATCGTCCAACTCGTCCCGAAGCCTTGGGTCTAGATCGAGCGGCCCAACGGGTAGGCGAGCAGGATCGCGGCGAGCCACACCCAACCGCGGAACGCCTCCATGCGGGCCGCCGGCGACGTCGGCGCACCCTCGGGTGCCGGCGGCTTTGGAAGAATCGCGTTCACCTGCTCGGGCGTGAGCGTCACGGCGTTGCGCCTCGGGTGCAGGGCCACCACGACCCCCAGACCGACCGCACCGATCACCACCATGTAGAGTAGATTGAAGAGGTTGAAAATCGTCTCGGTGACCGGAAAGAGCCGGTCGACGACGGGCGCCCCGGACGATGGATCGAGCAGAGGATTGCCGGGCGTGGCGAGGATCAGCGGCGCCGAACCCGACAACCCGCAGTGCCAGACGGTCCCCAACCCGAGGTAGGCCGACGCGATCAACACGCGAATGTCGACGCTCGGATTGCGTCGACACACGAAGGGCACGAACAGCGCACACGAAACGAGACACAGCGCCCAGTTCAGGTAACCGGTGATGAGGGAAAAACAGCCCGCCAACACGATCGCCTGCACGGGGCGCTCTGGGTCGGGGATCGAAGCGAGCCGATCGAGCAGCCGAAATACCGTTGGAGATGAAACACAAGCGTATGCCGCGACCATCGCGATCGTGAACTGCATTGCGAGGGAGAGCAGAATCCAGACGCCATCCCCCCAGGCGAGCACCGCCTCTTCCACACCGACATCCGCCCCGAACACCGCGAGAAACAGCGCGACGCTCGTGAGAAACATGCAGATCACCCACGAATCGGGAACCCAGCGCTCGGTAAATCGAGAGAGGCCCGCACCGAGATCGCGAATGATATCGAGCATGGAGAATCCGCCAGCCAACCTGCCGCGTCAGAGTAACGCGACGGGACCCGCTTCTCCCCGCAATGCCGCGCGGGCCACCGCCGCGCCGAAATCCGCGGCGCGAATCACGGTCGCCATATCGAGCGATGCGGGAAGGTCCGAGGCCAGTCGTTGATTGCGCGGCAACCCGTCAGCCTCGAGGGAGATCAACGACAGAGCCGGGAATCCTCCGCGCACCGCGACTCCGCCATCCGTATCCTCGGGCCAATCGACGGGCGTAACCTCTCCGAACAACCCACTCGCCGACACCCGGCGCGCCAGTTCCACGAGTTGCGAGAAGTACGCGGTGTCACCGAGAGGCCCCTCGCTGCGGATGGTGTGGAGCGCGCCGCCGCCCACGCACTTGAAATTGATGAAGAGCGTGTGATCGGGCGACCAAGGCCGATGCGCGTCGACAAACGCCCGCATGCCGCTGCAGCCGGCGCCTCCCGCGCCGCTGCCGACGACCCAGAGCTCGACGCCCTGCGGCAGCAACGCGAGCAGTTGCTCGCGCAGCGGCACATCGGCACGATAGGTTGGCGAACTGCCTGTCCGCGTCGCATCCCACAATTTTTGCAGGATGGCGGCGAACAGCGCTTCCTTGCCCGGGAAGTGGTTATAGACCGTGCGCTTCGACACGTCTGCACGCGCAGCGATGCGGTCCATGCTGGTCGCGTCGTAACCGGACGCGAGAAATTCCTCGATGGCCGCATCGACGATGGCCGCGCGCTTTCGATCGGTCAGGCGCTGAGGGGGAGTACTGGGATCCATTCAGAAATTTTACACCGGGTAGTTTACTTATCCCAGAAATAAACTACACTGTTTAGTATACTTTCTCTTCCGGACGAACCGACATGGCATCGCCTCTCGTTTTGATTCATCGCATTCTGGGTTCGGCGGCCGCCCGGCGCGGCCTGAGACCCGGCGACGTGATCGTGGCGGTGGGCCAGGAACCGGTGGACACCCCGGACCAGGTAGCCGAGAAGGTGACGCACGCCGCCGCCAACAAGCAACGCTCGGTGCTGTTCCTGGTGGCGCGAGCCGGCGGCCAACGCTTCGTCCCGGTGGAACTCGAGGTTTCGTGATCTCGGCCGGCGGGCGCGGAACCGAGGCGTGACCAGCGCCATGCGTATCCTGGTCATCGAGGACGACCGCGAGGCGGCGGCCTATATGGTCAAGGGCCTTGGCGAAAGCGGCTATGTGGTCGACCATGCGGCCGATGGACGCGACGGGTTGATCCTCGCCACCAGCCACGACTACGACGCCATGATCGTGGACCGCATGTTGCCCGGCATCGACGGGCTGGCGATCGTACAAACCCTGCGCGCCCAGGACATCCGCACCCCGGTGCTGATCCTGAGCGCGCTGGGCCGGGTGGACGACCGGGTGCGCGGGCTCAAGGCCGGTGGCGACGACTACCTGACCAAGCCCTATGCCTTCGCCGAGTTGTTGGCGCGCCTGGAAGCCCTCTTGCGCCGGGCCAACCCGACCGCCGCCGAGACCCGGCTCGGGCTCGCCGATCTGGAGATGGACCTGCTCGGCCGCACGGTGACCCGGGCCGGCCGGGGCATCGAGCTGAAGCCGCGCGAGTTCACGTTGCTGGAGTTCCTGCTGCGCCACGCCGGGCAGGTGGTGACCCGCACCATGCTGCTGGAAGGGGTCTGGGACTATCACTTCGATCCCCAGACCAACGTCATCGACGTGCATATCAGCCGGCTGCGCGGCAAGATCGACAAGGGCTTCGACCGGCCGCTTCTGCACACCGTGCGCGGCGCCGGATACTGCTTGCGCGCGGGCTAGGGCCGTTTCATGTCGATTGGAATCGCACCGGCCCACACCCCCGCCCGGCCACCCACTGCCGTTGTCATTCTAGCGGTCCCGGCCCGCTCCCCCGCCCGGCCACCCATGCGATGGTACGATGTGGGTGGCC
>JADFQO010000008.1 GCA_022561775.1 Myxococcales bacterium
CCGCTCCGGCCAGCGCGGCGGACGACCGACCGCGGGTGCTGTACGTCTCGTCCAACGGCGCCGGCGTCGGTCACCTGATGCGGCTGATGTCGATGGCCCGGCGGGCGGAACGCACCCAGCCGCTGTTCCTCACCCTCAGCCAGGCCATCACGGTCGTGCGCGAGCAGGGCTACCCGGTGGAGTACCTCGCGTCCCGTCAGGTCACCGACGTCCCGGTCACCGCCTGGCACCGGCTGCTGCGCGACCGCGTCCTCGACCTCGTCGACGCCCACGACGTGCGCGCCATCGTGTTCGACGGCACCTGGCCGTACCGGGGGCTGTTCCACGTCGTCCACGAGCGCCCGCACGTCCACCTGGTGTGGTCGCGGCGCGCGATGTGGCGCGAGGGCGTCACCAACCCGATGCTGGACGAGGCCGACCGCTTCAGCCTCATCCTGGAACCCGGCGAGGCCGCGGCCGACCTCGATGTCGGCGTGACCACCCGGCTGCGCGACGGCGCCCGCCGGGTCGGCCCGATCACCTTCCTGGACACCGCCGAGCAGGTGGACCGTGCGACCGCCCGGGCCGAGATGGGGCTCGACCCGGATCGGCCGGCCGCGCTGGTGCAGCTGGGCGCGGGCAACATCAACGACACCTCGTCGCTGCTCGGCATGGTCGTGGACGCGCTCAGCGAGGCGCCCGATCTGCAGATCTGCGTCACCCGCTCCGTCATCGCCAGCGAGGCCGAACAGCTCGGCGTCGACTTGGGCGTGATGATTCTGGCCGGCTGCGTCGTGGGGTTCTTTCCGGCGGCGTTCGGTTTCTTGTACGCCCATTGGGCCAGCCGCCGCTGGGAGTTGCCGCTGCGGGAATCGGCCGAGTTCTCGCTTAAGGACCTCGATGAACTCTCCTCGCGTGACGAAAGCCAACTGCCACCGTTTTGGCTCAGTCTGCTGCCGATTCTGCTGCCGGTGGTGTTGATCGCCGGCTTTACGATTCTGAAGATGCTGGTCAAGCAATACGGCTACGACAACATGCACCAGTACCGCAACTGGCGCTGGTACAAGAAGTACTCCGGCGGCCCGATCGCCGACCTCGGCTCGCACCAGATCGACGTCTTCAATTGGATTCTGAAGGCGCGGCCCAAGAGCGTCATGGCCAGCGGCGGCACGGACTACTACAAGTGCGAGTGGTACGACAACATCATGGCCATTTACGAGTACGAAACCGCCGCCGGCCCGGTGCGCGGCTTCTACCAAGTGCTCAACACGACTAGCCACGGGGGGTTCTACGAGACGTTCATGGGCGACCAGGGGTCGATCACGATCTCCGAGGACGCTCGCAAGGGTCAGTTCTTCCGCGAGGTCCACGCGAAACGCCGCGAGTGGGAGGCCGAGTCGGAGACGAAAGAGGTCGAGGGCCGCGAGGCGTTCGAGCTCAAGATCGGCGAAACGCTCGCCCCCGACGGCACGAAGGACCCCGAGGGTCAACGCCTGCTGGCCGAGAGCCGCAAGCCGGTCCACCAGCTCCACCTGGAGAACTTCTTCAACGCGATCCGCACCGGCTCGCCGCTGTCGTGCCCGCCGGAGATCGGCTACGAGACGGCCGTGTCGGTGTTGAAGGTGAACGAGGCCCTTGCGGCCGGCCGGCGGTTGGAATTTGCGCCGAACGAATTTGTCGTCGCGTGAAACGAGACCGCGGCGGACGATTCAGCCGCGTGCTGCTCGAGCGCCCCGGCCGGCGATCTGCCGCTGAATTGCCGTCCGCAGTCGCGGTCGTCGTCCAGCCGAACCCCCGACGCCAGTCGGGGGCACGCACGACAAGTTACCCGCTCCGCGGTCGCACGCTGATCCGGCGCGCCGCTAGATTGGCCCGCGGAAGTACTCCTCGATGATGCGTTCGAAGGCCCGCGCTCCGGCTTCGAGCTCCTGCCGTGTGATGTACTCGTCCGGCGTGTGCGAGCGTCTCGACTCGCCGGGGCCGATCTTGACGCTTGGAATTCCGTCTAGAAAAACCATGTCGCTCATCGCCGCACTGCCGGCCGGTTGTGTGTCGGGCAGGGCGCGCAGCACCGCTTGCACGATGCGCTCGTCTTGGCCGGTGGCGACGGGCACGAGGCGATCGCTGTGGACGTGCAGCGCGCTTTCGAGGCGGTGGTCGAGCCGCTCGAATAACTCGCGATGCGATTCGGCCGGCGTGGTTCGGATATCGAGATAGAACTCGCACGCGTCCGGGATGACGTTGCGGGCCGTGCCGCCGTTGATTTGCGTTACGTGCGCGTGGCAGCGGCCGAGCAGCGGATGCTCGGGTCCCCAGTCGAAGTCCTCGAGCTCTTGCAGGTCGCGTGCGGCGGTCTGAATCGCGTTGTCGGCGGACCCGGGCGGCGTGTTCGCGGGGTGCCCGCTGCGCCCCGTCGCGACGCCGCGCAGGATGAGCAGTCCGCGCTGCGCGGTCATCGGCACGATCCCGGTCGGCTCGCCGACGATGGCGGCGTCGAGCGGGCGGAGCTCTTCAAGCAGAGTGCCGAGGCCCTGCCCGCTGATCTCCTCTTCGGCGGTGAGCGCGAGAACGACGGTCCCGCCGAGCCGCTCACCGGCGTCGAGGCGTGCTTTCGTATTCAGCAGTGCCGCGATCATGGAGGTGACGCAGCCCTTCGCGTCGTTGGCGCCAAGACCCGTGAGACGGTCGCCGTCTCGTCGCAGCGAAAAGGGGTCCGCTGTCCAGCCGTTGGCCGGCGGCACGGTATCGAGGTGCGAGTTGAGCAGGAGTCGCGGGCGTTGCGCGTCGCCGACCTCGCACCAGATGTTGTTGTCCCGGCGACGCACGCGCAGGCCGCGCTGCGCGAGATCGGCCGCGACGGTCTCCGCCAGCGCACCTTCCTCGCGCGAGATGCTGCGAATCGCGACGTAGCGGGCCAGTCGTTCGATCATGGGTCCGCGGCGCTCGGCGCCACTTCGTTGTTGGCTTCGCGCGATTTGACCAGCAGCGTCCCGCAGCCCTCGTTGGTGAACACTTCGCCTAACAACGTGTCCTGCGCCGTCCCGTTGATGATGTGGACGCGCGGCACGCCGCCTTCGAGGGCGCTAATGCAAGCTGCGAGCTTGGGCAACATGCCGTCGCCGATCGCGCCGGAGTCGATCAACTCGCGCAACTCGGTGAGGTCCAAATACGATTGCAGCGTGGACGGGTCGCGCACGTCGCGCATGACGCCGTCCACGTTGCTGACCAGGAAATACTTGGCGGCCTCGATCGCGACCGCGATGCGGGCCGCGACGGTGTCGGCGTTCACGTTGTAGATCTGCCCGGCCGAATCGGCTGCGAGTGAGCAGACGACCGGGACGAACCCGCCATCGAGCTGCTGGTGCAGGACGCGCGTGTTGACGTCGTCGATGTCGCCGACGAAGCCGAAATCGACGTCGCGCGATTCGCCGGTGCGCGGGTCGGACGCGCTCTGCACCGGGCGTTTGGTCACCGCGAGCAGCTCGCCGTCCAAGCCGCTCAACCCGACACCAGGCACGTGCGCTTTGCGAAACGCCGCCAGCAGGTTGGTGTTGACCGTGCCGGCGAAGGCCATCTGCACGACCTCGAGCGTGTCGGCGTCGGTGATGCGCCGGCCGGCGAAGAGCTTCGGCTTGACGCCCAAACGCTCGCCGAGTGCGTTCGCCTGCTCGCCGCCGCCGTGGACGACGATCAGCTTGACGCCGAGCTGGTAGAGCAGAGCCAGTTGTTCGACGAGATGGTCGAGCGTGCGGCCGGGCTCGCAGAGCGCGCCGCCGAGCTTGATGACGAAGATGCGGCCCTTGAAGGCGCGGATGTAGGGGATCGCGGTCCGCAGGGCCTCGAGCTGGTGTTGGCTGTGCATGTTGACTCTCAGTGCGGCTGACGCAGCAGGTGGCACAGGATCGCCACCTGCGTCCACATCCGATTCTCCGCCTGATCGACCACGACGCAACGCGGGTCGTCGAGGGCGGCGTCCGTCATGACCACGTTGCGCCGCACCGGCAGGCAGTGCATGAGCAGCGCGCCCGGCTTCAAGTGATCGGCGTCCACGATCCAGTCGGCGTGTTCCTGGAAACCGCTGCGCTGCGCGTCGTCGTCGCCGTAATGCGCCGCGGCCCCCCAACTCTTCACGTAGACCACGTCGGCGTCGCGGCGGGCCTCGCGCCACTTGTGGGTCTTGTCGAGAGAAGAACCCGCGGCGGCGCACCACGTCGCGGCGCGGTCGAGCAGCGCGGCGTTCAACTCGTATCCCGGCGGATGTGCGATTGTAACCTTCATGCCGGCGGCGGCGGCGGCGAGCAGGGCCGAGTGCGGCACCGCCATCGGCAGCGCTTTGACGTGCGGCGCCCAGGTCAGCACGAAACGCTTGCCTGGTAGTTCATTCAGCTTCTCGTCGATGGTCATCCAGTCGGCCAGACCCTGGCAAGGGTGCTCCATCGCCGACTCCATATTGATCACCGGCACCGTCGCGTGCTGTGCAAAGCCGCGCAGGACCCGGTCGGCGGCGTCCTCGCCGGCGTCGCGCAGCTTCGCGAACGTGCGCACCGCCAGCAGATCGCCGTAGCGGCAGAGCACCGGGGCGGCTTCGCGGATGTGCTCCGAGCACGCGCCGTCCATTACGACGCCGTCGCGGTGCTCGAGCGGCCAGGTGTCGCCGCCGACATTGAGGCAGATGGCGTGCCCGCCGAAGCGCAACATCGCGGCCTCGAACGACGTGCGCGTCCTCAGCGACGGATTGAAGAAAAGCATGGTGAGGATCTTGCCGCGCAGGGCGGCGGATGCTTCGGCGTCGTCGCCGGCCTTGATGCGGCGGGCCAGTGCGACGAGCTGCGCGAGCTCGCGCGGCTCATACTCCAGCAGGTTCAGCCAGTGTCGCATCCGTGGTTTCTCCCAGGTCGTGCAGTGCGGCGGCCAGCTCGTCGACGGCTTCGGCCGGTGTGTTGATCGGCGGCAACAACCGCAGCACGGACGGGTCGCCGCTCGTGCCGGTGATGAACCCTCGTTTCAAGAGCTGCTGTTGGACGGGCCTCGCGGTTGTGGCGACCCGGAGCCCGATCAGGCAACCACGGCCGGTTACCTCTCGCACGGGTCCGACGACGAGCTTCTTCCGCGTGCTCTCGCCGAAGCGCGCCGCTTGTTGGAGCAGTCCGTCTTTCGCGATGGCTTCGAGGACCGCGAGCAGCGCTGCGCACGGCACCGGGCCGCCGCCGAACGTCGTGCCGAGGTCGCCGATCGCGACGTTGTCGGCGACGGTGTCGTTCATGAGGACCGCGCCCATCGGGATGCCGTTGGCGATTCCCTTGGCGAGCGTGAGCATGTCGGGCAGGACGCCGTGTTCGCCGGCTGCGAAGGGCCGTCCGAGGCGCCCCATGCCGGTCTGGATCTCGTCGTAGATGAGTCGCGCGCCGCTTTCGTCGCACCTGCGCCGCAACGCCTGGAGAAAATCGGCCCGCAGCTCGACGACGCCGGCCATACTCTGGATCGGCTCGATGATGACGGCGGCGATCGAATCGTCGATCCCCGACAGCGCGTCGATGTCGTTGGGGGGCAGGTGGAGCGCCGGACAGAGCAGATCACGGAACGGCTCTCGGAGCTTCTCGTTCGCCGTTGCCGAGAGCGCCAAGAGTGTTCGTCCGTGGAAGCCCCCGTGTAGCGCCGCGATTCGCCGCCGGCCGGTCTGCTGAATCGCGAGCTTGAGCGCGTTCTCGTTGGCTTCCGCGCCGCTGTTGCAGAAGAAGACGCGGTCCAGGCCGTCGGGCGCGAAGCCGCACAACCGCTCGGCGGCGCGTTCGCGAATCGCCAACGGGGCAGCGTTGGAATAGAACGTCAGACGCTCACATTGCTCGCGGACGGCTTGCGCGACACCCGGGTGCGCGTGGCCGAGCAGCGCGACGGCGTGCCCGCCGTAGAGGTCCCAATACTCATTTCCATTCTCATCGCGGACGCGCGCCCCGCACCCGTCGACGAGCGTGAATGGGAATTGTGCGTAGGTTTCAACGAGTGCCGGCATCCTTCGCTTCACCTTTGGCGGTCAGACTTCGTTGCGCCCTATGAATGGGGCGACTCGGGTCTGTCGCGACGGGTTTCACAGCGGCCTCAACGAAGGCGTCCAGAGCCCGGTCGGCTCGGGCAGGCCGCACATCAGGTTCATGTTCTGGATTGCCGTGCCCGCCATGCCCTTGATCAGGTTGTCGAGCGCGGCCATGACGACCACTTGCCGCTCGCGGCAGGCGACCGACACGTCGCAGAAGTTCGACCCCACGACGTCTTGTAGCGTCGGCGAGCCCGTCAGCACACGCACGAACGGGCTGTCGGCATAAAAGCTCTCGTATCGTCGCCGCAACGCATCGGCGTCGAGCGTTTCGGCGAGCGTGGCGTGCAGCGTGACGAAGATGCCGCGTGCCGCGTCCATGCTGTGGGCCACGAAACTGGTCTGAATCCGCCGCCCGTGCGGGTCGTCCAGCGCTTGCAGGATTTCGGGCTCGTGCTGATGGGCGAGTGGCTTATACGCGCGAAAGTCGGCGTGCCGCGTGGGGTGGTGCGTGGTCTCCTTCAGAGCGCGGCCCGATCCGGACGAGCCGGTCTTTGCGTCGATCGCGATCGGGCCGGTAAACTCCCTCGTCACCAGAGGCGCCGCCGCGAGAATCGAGGCCGTCGCCAGACAGCCGGGATTCGCGACGCAACGCGCGTCGCGGACCAGCTCGCGAAACAGCTCCGGCATCCCGTACACGAACGACGCCCGCCGGTTCGGTAGGACGGGGCTTTCGCGGTAGAAGCGCTGGTGGATCGCCGCGTCGCGCAGCCGCAGGTCGCCCGACAGATCGACGATCTTCACGCGCTCGCCGCGGTCTTTCGGCTCGAGCTCGTTGAGCAGACGGTCGAGCGCGGCCCCGCTCGCCCCGTGCGGCAGCGTGGAAAACACGATCGCGTGCTCACCGGCGAGAAGCCGATCGAAATCGATGCTCGCGGTGGTCTTCAGATCCCAAAAGCCGCGCAAGTGCGGATGGATCGCGTCCACTCGTTCGCCGGCCCGCGACGTCGAAGTGACGGATACCACCTCGACTGCCGGATGCTGCGTGAACAGCCGCAGCAGCTCGGCGGCTCCGTATCCGCTCGCGCCCAGGATCGCGACGTGGATCGAGCGGTTCATGCACCGATCTCCACGCCGCGTTTCTTCAGGCAGCCCGCGATGAAGTCGCCCAGCTCGCGGGCGTGCGTGCGGGCGTTGATCGCTTCGAGCCCGAGTTGTTGCTTGATGTAGCTCGTGCCGACGGCGTTGTCGGTCGTCGGCCCGCTGACGACGTCGATCGGCAGGTCGAAGCGCTCCTTCATCACGCGCTGGGCACCCCACGACCCGACCGGGTCGTTCGCGCACAGGACGATCGCGGCGGCCTGCTTCTTCAACTCGGCGTCAGAGAGAATCTGGGCGACGCCATACTCGCCGAGGATGCCGTCCCCGAGCTCGGCCACGACGACTTGGGCGCCGCGCTCTACGAGGTGCGCGAACAACTGCCGCGCGACGCGGACGGCGTTGTCCGGCGTTGTCGTCACGACTCCGGCGTCGCTAAACGAGACGGCGACCTGGGCGCCGTGGTCGCTCATCTGGAGTGTATCGCGGCGCAGCGCGACGCCGGTCAGCTTGCAGGCCCCGACCGTGAGGCCGCGCTGCGTGAGTTGACGAATCAACCGGCAGGCGGCGAGCGTCTTGCCGCTGTTCATGCACGTGCCGGCGACGAAGACGACGGGGACCGGCGTCGCGTCGCGTCTGCCGTCGCCGATGGCGTTCATGCCGATGTGCGCCGGCACGCCGTCGCGGCTTTCGAACTCGGGAAAGACGAGCGCCGCGCCGAGCAGCTCGACGTCGAACGGCCGGCCGACGTCGGGGTTTTGCGAGGTACACTTGCCGATCACGCCGCCGAGGTTCAGGAGTTGCAGCGTGTCGCCGGTGCCGAGCGACTCGGGCAGGAATCCGGAATAGCCGTGCAGTGCGTTTCGCTGGCCGAGCACGCCGGCGATCACGTCGCCGTCGTGCAGCGCGACCATTCGGCCGTGCAGGTCCTCGAGCTGGTTGTAGGCCGACTTCTCGCCTCGGATGCGGCCCGCAACGATGTAGCCTTCGCGCGCGACGATGCGCTCGCTGACGCGCAGGTCGCGCCGCAGCGGCACGTTGGCGGTCGCCGAAGCGATCTTGTCAAGCCAGAGCCGCATAGGCGGTGTTCCCTTTGGTCGCGACGCGTTCGATCAGACAATCCTGCAAGCCGTAGAGTTTCGCGAAGGCCGCAGCCTCGGCACCGGTCCAGAGCGTACTTGATTCGCCGTAGAGCGCCTGCCCGGCGTTCATGAGCGAAAAGGGGCTGCGCACCCCCTGGACGATCGCCTGGCCGCCGAAGAGCCGCACCTTCACGCGGCCGGTGACGCGGCGCTGCGAGGATTCGAGAAAGGCCTCGATGTCGCGCATGAGCGGGTCGAAGAAGCGGGCTTCGTGCAGGAACGAGCCGTACAGGTCGCCGAGCGTGCGCTTCCACATCAATTGCTGCCGCGAGAGCACGAGCTTTTCGAGCTCGCGGTGGGCGCCGATCAGCACGGTGGCGGCGGGGGCCTCGAACGCGACGCGGCCCTTGATGCCCAGGATCGTGTCGCCCAGATGCATTCCGCGGCCCACGCCGTGCCGGCCGGCCCGCTCGTTCAGCATCTCGATCGAACGCACGGGCGGGATCTCTTCCGCGTCGAGCCCGACCGGCACGCCTTGCTCGAATTCGATCATGACGTCCTCGGGCTCGGCAGGCCGCTCGCCGGGCGGCGGCGTGAGCACGTAGGCCTCATCGGGCAGCACGCCGTCGCTGCGATGCGTCTCGGCCCCGCCGATGGTCGTGCCCCACAAGCCCTGATTGATCGAGTAGGTTGCCGTCTTGGCCGGGACCGCGACGCCGTGCTCGGCCAGAAACGCGACTTCCTGCGCGCGGGTCAGGGCTTGGTCGCGGATGGGCGTGAGGATTCGCAGCTCGGGCGCGAAAACACGGAACGCAACGTCAAAGCGAATCTGGTCGTTGCCGGCCCCGGTCGATCCGTGACACAGGGCCTCGGCGCCGATCTCGAGCGCGTGCAGCGCGCAGCGCTTGGCTTGTGCGACGCGCTCGGCGGACACGCACAGCGGGTAACTCTCGCCGCGCAGCGCATTGGCGAAGATGAGATATCGCAGGTATTCGTCGAAGAGTTCGTCGCGGGCGTCGATCGTGAGGTGGTCCGCGACGCCGAGGCTGCGGGCCTGACGCTCGATCTCCGCGAGTTGGTCCGGCGTGAATCCGCCGGTGTTGACGGTGACGGTGCAGACGTCGTAGTCCTGCTCGCGCAGGTGGACGGCGCAGTAGGTCGTATCGAGCCCGCCTGAAAACGCCAGGACGACTTTCGGTTTCATGTTCGCTCGCTTTCGCGGATTCCCGCATTCTTATTTCGGGCGCCCGTGTCCATCGTCACCCGGAACGGTGCCGGCCGAGCAACAATGCCATCACGCGTCCCTGGCAGCTTCGGCTGCGGACGGCCAGGAAGATCGTATCGTCGCCGGCGATCGTGCCCGCGATGTCGGCGTTGGGCTCGCTTTCGAGCTCGAACGCGACGGTGTTGGCCGCGCCGGAGCGGGTTCGGATGATAATCAGGTTCGCCCCGACGGGCTCAACGCCGGTGACTAAATCAGCGTGCCACTCGGCGTCCCCGGTCGGCGGCGAGCCGGCCAGGCGTTCGGCCGGGACGTAGCGGCCGTTGGCTTTCAGGAGTCCGATTTCGCGCACGTCGCGACTAATACTCGCCTGAGTCACCGAAAAACCGGCTTTCCGCATCAGCTCGACCATCTCGTTCTGACTGGTTACGGACCGGCCGCGAACCAGTTTCAACAGAGCTTTTTGTCGGCGTTGTTTGTCGCGCACGCGAGAGCCTTAATGAATAAATCATCAATATCTGTATTATTATTCATCTATCGGCGCCTGTCAAGGGGGCATTTAAGAGAAAGGCATCACCCACAGGATTTCAAGTTTTGCTTGGACGGGTGATTGTCGTTCATCGTCGTTGCGAACGCAGTTGAGGAATCTTTCTTCGCCCTGGGCAAAATGCTTCGCTCCGCTCAGCCTGACGGTGCGCCTTTCACGCCCCTGGAAGGGGCGGGCCACCGGCACTCTCACGATGCAGATGAGGTGCATCTGCGCGAGCAGCGCTGCCCCGTCCGTTTCAGCCAGAGCCTTCTTCAATGCCGGCATGCGTTTGCCGACGCGAGGTCCGAGCGCGCGAAAATTGGGCGTGACGTTGTAGGTAACGTAGTCGTCCGCGTTGGGAACGAAGTGCACTTCCCGAACGTTGAGTTCATCGCGGATCAGATCGAGGTGATCGCTCAGCGCGGGCTCGAGATCCGACTCCGCGAGCACCAGTTCGGCCGCCGCGAGGGGTTGTCGAACCCGGAGCTTCTGGGCGGTGCGCACCTGGAGGCCGAGAGAGACCAGATCGCGAACAGCGCCCATCGCGCGGGAGAGCGGGCGATCGATCGCCTCGCTGTCGGGTTCCGGATAGTCGCAGAGGTGAACGCTCTCCGCTTCGGAATCCGGAAAAGGTCGGCGCACGAGGTTCTGCCACATCTCCTCGGTCGCGTAGGGCAAGAACGGAGCGAGCAGCTTGGCGAGCGCAACCAGGCACTCGTAGAGCGTCCAATGTACATCGAGCTTGTCGGCATCCAGACCGGAGGCCCAGAACCGGCTGCGGCAACGCCGCACATACCAGTTGGAGAGTGCGTCGACGAATCCGGTGAGCGCGACCGTCGCATCGTAGACGCGAAACTCGTCCATCTTCTCGATCACCTCGGAGTTGGTCAGCGCGAGTTCCGAGAGAATCCAGCGGTCGATCAACGCGCGCTCGCGCGGCGATCGGCGGCCGGCCGCGCAAACCTCGCTCGATGGATCGAATCCGTCGATGTCCGCGTAGATGGTGAAGAACGCGTAGACGTTCCGCAGCTTCAGCGGAAGCTCGCGTTGCTGGGCGCGCACGCCGCCGAGCGAATGGCGCGTGGGATTCCAGGGCGGATTCGACGCGTAGAAGAACCAGCGGAAGGCATCCGCTCCGGGCGCCGATGAACTCGGATCCTCGATCCAGAGTTTGTTGACCGCGGGCAGGCGCGGGACTTCGCGGGGCATGATCTCATGGGCTGCGAATCCGGATTCCACTCCAAGCGCGGACCGCTCTGCTTCACCGAGTGCGATGACGCGCCGAGGCATCCTTGCCGGCCGCAGCGTGAGATCGAGAGCCGCTTCCGGCGCGTCGGCGCGACAGGCGCGAACCGACGACGACTCTCCGCGCAGGTCGAGGCCCTCGTAGTCCTCCCGCGCGATCAAAGCGGTCGCGCGCTCCAAGGGTTCGTCGGGATCGACCACCGCGAACTCCAGTCGAACGCGATCCAGGATGACCTCGGGCGGCGTGTAGTTGCCCTTGCTCTTCGATTCCTTCTTGCCCTCGCGGTCCGCGACGTGCCCGAGCACCACACAGGTCCGATAGGGGCGCGGAAGCGGTCGCTCCGGAAAGAGCAGCGTCGAAATCCAGATCAGCGAATTGAACCAGCCGCGGGTCTGGTCGATTGCCTCGGAGATGAAGTCAGCTGGGAAGTTCGCCTCGAATTCCTCCACGCCGCGCTGGGGGTAGCCCCACTGCGCGAACGGCATGGATCCGGAGTCGAACCAGGCGTCGATGACCTCCGGTACGCGGCGGTAGACGCCCGCCTCGCCGGGCTTCGTCCAGGTCACGGCGTCGATCCAGGGCTTGTGGACGCGAAGGTGCGGCGACAGATCGGGATCCTTCGCGCGCGCCGCCTCGAAAGCCTCGAAGGCCGCGGGATTGTGCCCGAGAATTTCCTCGACTGAAGCCGGCGCATCGAGTGCTCCCGTCTCGTCGTTGATCCAGATGTTGAGCGGTGTTCCCCAGAAGCGCTCCCGCGACAACGCCCAGTCGACGTTGTTGCGCAGAAAGTCTCCAAAGCGCCCATCTCGAATCGTCTCGGGCAACCAATTGACCTTTGCGTTGTTGGCGAGAACCTCTTCGATGTGATCCGAGGTGCGGATGTACCAGGCCGGTCTCGCGTATTGGATCAGCGGATCCTCGTCAGACCGCACGCAGAACGGGTACTCGTGGCGGATCTGCTCAGCGTGCCAGAGGAGGCCGCGCTCTTTCAGCTCGCGGCTGAGATCGCGGTCGCAGTCCTTCACCCAGCGGCCCGCGTAGGTGTCCGGTGCGATCTGTGGGTCGAAGCTCCCGTCCGGTCGAACCGCACACAGCAGCGGCAGCTCGGGATTGTTTCGCTGCTCGCTGCGCAGGAGCTCGAAGTCGATCTCACCGAACGCGGGCGAGATGTGGACGACGCCAGTTCCGGCATCGAGTCCCACGAAGTCCGCGGCGACGACGCGCCAGAAGTCGAGCGTCGGCTGGTCGCGCTCGAACCAATCGAACGGTGGGACGTATCGCCGGCCCACGAGTTCTTCGCCGCGAAGTGTTCGCTCGACGGCGAGATCGCCGCTTGTCTTCTCTCGCAAGGTGGGCAGGAGTTCCTCCGCGACGATCAACCGCCGGTCGCCGTCGACGACCACCGCGTAATCGACACCCGCCTTCACGGCCACCAGAGAGTTGGACGGCAGCGTCCAGGGCGTCGTCGTCCAGACCAGCAGCGACGTCTGCGGGTCGTCCCGCAGCGGAAAGCGCACGAAGACCGAGGGATCGTCAACGGTCCTGTAACCCTCGCCGACTTCGGCTGCCGACAGAACGGTTCCGCCCTGCGCCCACCACCAGACCACCTTGTAACCCTGGTAGAGCAGATCCTTCTTGAACAACTCGGACAGCGCCCACCAAACGCTCTCGACATAACTCTGGTGGTAGGTCACGTAGGCGTTTTCGACGTCGAGCCAGAAGGCGAGCTTGTCGGTGATCTGTGTCCACTCTTCTGTGTATAAAAAGACATTGTCGAGGCAGCGGCGGATGAAGGGTTCGACGCCGTGGGCGACAATCGCCTCCTTGCCGGAGATGCGCAGTTCTTTTTCGACTTCGATTTCGACTGGCAGGCCGTGAGTATCCCAACCCGCTCGGCGAGGAACGTCGAATCCCCGCATGGCCTTATAGCGGGGAAAAACGTCCTTCATCACGCGGGTCAAGACGTGGCCGTTATGGGGCAAACCGTTCGCGGTCGGTGGCCCCTCGTAGAACACGAAGCGGGGCCCGCCGCGGCGATGCACGAGCGACCTTCCTACGATGTCTCGCTGCTGCCAGAACTCGCGCACGCGGGCTTCCGCTGCGGGAAAATCGGCGACCGGGGCCACTCTTTCGAATCGGGGCGAGGACATCGGGCGCATAGGCTACCATCCAGGCTTGATTTCGCAGGAGATCCCGCCTGACCGACTACTTCAACACGGGGATGCGGCTCTACCTCGATCACCTCGTTGACTGGAAGAGGCTGCTCGAGATTCGAAGCGGCGGAGCTGTCGATGTAAACGTCGAGGTCGGCGCTTATCGGACGATCCTCGAGACTGCCGCCGCGCTGGCTGCCAGCTTCGAATCCGAAGCCCGCAAGAACTGGGCGGCCGAGGCCGAACTGACGCCCGACGGCGGCGCTCAGTCGCCTCCCCACATCCGCCAGGCCTACGATCAGCTCCGCGAAGCCGGGCTCGTCTCGCTGACGGTCGGCGAGCAGTACGGCGGCTACGGGCTGCCCGCGCTGCTCAACGGCATCTTTCTCGAAATGATTTCGCGCGCGGACCCGAGCTTGATGATGGTGCTCGGGCTCCAGACCGGCGCCGCGAGCGACATCGAGGAGTACGGCAGCGACGAAGTCAAGGGCGCGTTCTTGCCGCGCTTCACCTCGGGCGAGGTCCAGGGCTGCATGGATCTCACCGAACCCCAGGCCGGAAGCGACCTCGGGGGGATCGTGACGCGAGCCACCGTTTTGCCGGACGGCCGGGTTCAGGTCGACGGCCAGAAGATCTACATTTCGAACGGCGGTGCCGAAGTCCACCTGGTACTCGCGCGGGACGACGACAAATTCGAGCAGTCGCGTGGAACGACCCAGGGACTCTCGCTCGTGCTGGTGCCGCGCCACCTCGAAGACGGATCCCGCAATGGCGTGCGGGTGACGCGACTCGAGAAGAAGATGGGCATCCACGGCTCCGCCACCTGCGAGGTCGTCTTCGAGAGCGCGATTGGTCACACCCTCGGGGCCGCCGGAGAGGGCTTTCGGGCCATGCTCGATCTGATGAACGTCGCCCGCCTCGGGGTGGCCTCCCAGGCCCTCGGCCTCTGCGAAGCCGCCCTCCACGACGCCGTCGCGTACGCGCACGAGCGTAAACAGTTCGGCAAGGCAATCGCCGAGCAACCGATGGTGATGGCGATGCTCGCGAACATGACGGTCGACACCGAAGCCGTGCGCGCCCTGCTCTACCGAACCTATCGACTGCTCGATCTGGACCGGGCCCGAAAAGCCGCGCTGGCCGGCGGAAACCTGCCCGACGCAGAGGCCTCCGCGATTCGCGCGGACCTCGAGCGCGACACCGCACGCGTTCGGCTGCTGACGCCCCTTTGCAAGTACTTCGCGACGGAAACCTGCGACAATATTACCCGCGACGCGATGCAGGTTTTTGGCGGCATCGGATTTACCATGGATGCGGATGTCGCGAAGCTTCACGCGGACAGCCTGATCATGACCGTCTACGAGGGAACGAGCGAGATCCAGGCGTCGTTCGCACTGCGCGAGATCGGCAAGGGCGGCCTCGCGGTAGTCTTCAAGGAAATCCGATCAGAACTGGCTGCAATGGCCGATGACCCGCTGCGCGCAGATCTCGCCAAACGCGTCGAAGGAATGGCCGAACGCGTTGAGGAATCGATGGGCGTGATGTTCTCGGATATATCCTACGCGCTGCTGCGCGCGAAGCTACTCACCGAGATGGTGATCGACGTGATCGCGAGCTGCGAACTGCTCGAGCAGGTTGTGGCGGACCGCGACAGACTCGACATCGCCAAGTCCTTCATCGCGCGCCACGCCATCAAGGCCGATTACTTGAATCGGCGGATCGCGGAAAACGCCGAAGGCCTGCTCGAACGCAATGCGCGCCTGGTCGCACGGGTGACGAGCCCCGCCTGAATCATGACATTCGAACGGTCGCGCTGAATCTTGGAGATCCTCGATCTCGGTATTCTCTGCACCGCAGGCCTGCTGACCGCTGCGCTCTCGGCGGTTGTCGGGATGGCCGGCGGCATCACGCTGCTCTCCGTGATGCTGCTCCTCTTCGAACCGCTCGTCGCGATCCCGATCCACGGAGTCGTACAGCTCGTCTCCAACAGCTCGCGCACCTTCATCCAGCGCAAACACGTCGACTGGGCGATCCTCTGGCGCTACTCAGCGATGCTGGTGCCAATGGGCTTCGTGGGTCTAGAGGTCGCGCAGTCGCTGCCAGCGACCGTGACGCGCGCGTTGATCGGAGCCTTCGTGTTGATCGCCACCTGGAAGCCGGGCTGGTTGCTGATCGGCACCCACCCCGAGCGCGCCGACACCCACCGCCGGTTTTTCTTGTTGGGAACCGTCGCCGGCGTGCTGAACATGACGATTGGCGCGGTGGGACCGCTGATCGCGCCATTTTTCTTGAGGATCGGGCTCACCCGCCAAGCGCTGATCGGAACCAAGGCCGCCTGCCAGGCGGTCGGTCACCTGGCAAAGATCACGATCTTCGGGATTGCGGGCTTCGTGTTCGCCGACTACGCGATCCCGCTCGCGCTGCTCTCCCTGTCCGTGATCGCGGGCACCTGGATCGGCAGCCAGCTACTCGAACGCGTGAGCGAACTCTGGTTCAAGCGGCTGTACCGGGGCGTACTCACGCTGATCGCGCTCCGCCTCGTCATCTGGGAGGGGATGGCGTGGCTCGGTGTGCGCTGATCGAAAGCGAATCCCACTCTCAGTAGAGTAGGACGCTTCGGATCACCTCGCCCTTGTGCATCTTTTCGAACGCGTTGTTGATCTCTTCGAGCGGCATCGTCGCGTTGACCATCTCGTCGAGTTTGATGCGACCCGACATGTAGCGATCGACGAACTGGGGCAGCTGGGTGCGGCCGCGCACGCCGCCAAATGCCGACCCGCGCCAGTTTCGGCCGGTCACCAGCAGGAACGGACGCGCGTGGATCTTCTGGCCCGCGCCCGCGACGCCGATGATGATCGCCTCTCCCCAACCGCGATGCGTGCACGCCAGCGCCTGGGCCATCAGATCGACGTTGCCCACGCATTCGAACGAATAATCGACACCGCCGTCGGTCATGTCGACGATGGCTGCGGTGAGTTCGTCGACTTCCCTGGGATTCACGAAGTCCGTCGCGCCGAATTGGCCGGCCAGCGCGAACTTGTCGGGGTTCGTGTCGACGCCGATGATGCGGTCGGCGCCCGCGATGACTGCGCCCTGGATCACCGACAGTCCGACTCCGCCGAGGCCGAATACGGCGACCGTCGAACCCGGTTTCACCTTCGCGGTGTAGAGCGCCGCGCCGATCCCAGTGGTCACCGCGCAACCGAAGAGGCAGACCTTGTCGAGCGGTGCGTCGGTGCGGATCTTCGCGAGCGCGATCTCCGGAACGACTGTGTATTCGGCAAACGTCGAGGTGCCCATGAAGTGGTGGAGCATCTTGCCCTTGTGGGAAAGCCGACTGGTACCATCGGGCATCAGGCCGCGACCCTGGGTCTCGCGCAACTTGAAGCAGAGGTTGGTGCGGCCAGAAAGGCAGAACTTACACTCGCGGCACTCGGGGATGTAGAGCGGAATCACGTGGTCGCCGACCGCCACAGAGCTCACGCCGGGTCCGATTTCTTCCACGACACCCGCGCCTTCGTGGCCGAGCACGACGGGAAACAGGCCTTCGGGGTCTTCGCCGCTCATCGTGAACGCGTCGGTGTGGCAGACACCCGACGCCGCGAGGCGCACCAGGCATTCGCCCTGCTTCGGCCCGTCCAGATCGATCTCTTCCACTTCCAGAGGGGCCTTGGGCTCCCAGCAGATCGCAGCCTTCATCTTCATCGTGGCGTCTCCCCGTCATCGTGCGCGTCGGCGGTGTGGCGTGTCAGTATAGCTGCCCAAAACAAGCGGGGGCGAAAACCAAGCCAGGACACCAACAAGCGAGAACGCAAGCGGGGACGTTGTTGAATAGTTGAGCTCCGGGATCGCAGCCCGGGAGTTCAACTATTCAACAACGTCCCCGGCTCCGCCGTCCCTGGCTCACCACTCTAGGTGAAGCGTGACGCTCCCCGTGTGCTGAACCAGCTTGTCGTTGAGGACCGCGTCGTAGCTGCCGATGATGCTCCAGGCCGAGCTCGTGATGACGCTCCATGTGAGCCCGACGCTGCCGGCGTCGCGCGGAAGTTCAACGCCCTGGATCTGAAACGCACTCGCTCCGATCGGCGCACCGACCAGCCGCGCTTCGATGAGCCGTTCGGTGTCGAGAAACTCGTGCAGCCAGCGACCGCGCAGCTCCGGCACGATCCAGAATCCATCTGCGATCTTCCAACGTCCGCGGACACGCATTCCGACGCCCGTGACCAGGGAGTCGAGGTCGAAATCCTCGAACGCGAGGTTCGGGCACATCGCGCCGCTCTCGGTGACGTCGTCCTGGGTGAGCCGGTTGTAGTTCACCGAGGCAGTCGGCTGGAACACGATGCCGCCAAGATCGAGCAGATTCAGTCCACCCTCGAATCGCGCGCCGTAGTCGTGGCCGTCGAGGTCGGCGCGCGCCGTGCAGTTGATGGCGCCGAAGCGGATCTGTCGCCTTCCGTCCATGTCGCTGTACGCGTAGCGTCCGGAAATTCCAACGTGGAACCGCGGATCGACATAGCCGGCGTAGAGGGCGCCCTGGTAGGTGTCGACCTCGCCGTCGCCCGGACGCGATGAGAAGTCGAGATCGGTGTTCGCGTAGCCACCGGCCAATCCGAAGACCCAGTGTTCGGCCAGTCTCACGTCGGCACCGAGCGATCCGCCCCAGATGTTGTAGCTGAAGCCGCTTTCGTTGGCGTTTCCATCGACATCACCGTAGATCGCGGAACCGTCGATCCAGGTTCGGATCCACGAATCCGCTTTTGCGCCAGTTTCAGCGGCCGAGGCGCCCATCGGTCCGATCCCGAGCATCGCCACTCCGAAAACCGGAGGGCTCGCAGGGCGAATCGGATCGGCTGACGAACGGCTCGCTTCTCCCGTCGCGGTACCCGCGGTGATCAACGCGCGGCTGCTCGCCCACTGATGGTCGAGGATGCGCGCGTCGAGCAAGCGCCCGAAGCGCTCCGCGGTCGCAAGCCGGGTGGTGGCGAACTGGGTGAGGGACTCCCCCGTCATCGAGTCGAGCACGCTGGGCACCTGGTCTTCGAGGAGCACGTTCAGACTCTGGAAGACCGTGTCGATGTCCGAATTGGGCCCCTTCGCAGCTTCGAGCGCCGTCGCGATGGTCGACTGATTCGGAGTCTGCGCGAAGATCGACAGGGGTTTCCCGTTCCTTTCGATGGTGAGCTCTACCGTGTTACCAACCTTCATCGACGCGACTTTGAGAAACGCGAAATTCGAGTTGGGCTGCGCAAAGTCATTGGAAATCGAACCGGCAGTTAGAATGGTGACGGTGAGGGGCATCAAATAGCCACCGGGGTCGGGGTCGACCTGAAGTGTAGCGCCGCCGAGAATCGCGGCGCCGGTCACCATAAGATGGTCTGCCACACCCATCGGCTCGTCCACTTCGACCTCAAAAACTGAAGTGGACGCGAAGGTTATGCCCCCGAGAACCGTGAGCTTTCCAATCGAGTTGCCCGGTGGAATAGAGCTGCCCGGTGCGACGGTGCCGTCCACCGTAACCGATCCGCCGATGGTGCCCGTGCCACCCAGCACCGCAGAAGAGCCGACGTCGACCCCCGCGGCGAGCAAGCCGTCGACATCGACATCAAGGCGACCGCCCGTGACCGTGGTAAGCCGAGTGAAACTGTGGATTCCTGTGAGGCTCAGGGTCCCACTGCCGATCTTCGTGACGTCAGCCATCCCGCTGATGGAGCCCGCGTAGGTGCCGTTGTCGTCGTGGTCAAAAGTCACCCGGGTTCCCCCCGCTGTCGAGAGGTTCAACGGAATGCTCGAGAAATCTCCCGTCAGGGCACCCGTATCGAGGCTCGACTGACCCGAGATGGTGTTCACGCCCGTAAGCGTAAGCGTGCCGGCGCCCTCTTTGACAAAACCCCCATCGCCACTCAAGTTTCCCGAGTAGGTGTCGGGGCCCGCCTGATTGAAGATCACCGTTGCGCCGCTTTCGACTGCGATGTCTCCCTGGAGACTGTCCGCATGCCCGCGAAGAACTCCCGCGCTGATCGTCGTCCCGCCCGCATAGGTGTTCCCACCCGTGAACTCAACCTCATCAGCGCCGGTCTTCTGCACCGCACCCGTGCCCGTGATGGCACCCGCGTATACACCGTCGACACCGGCATCCTGATCGAACACCAAGAGCGCGTTGTTGATGATGTCGCCCTGCAGGCTGGTCGTATCTCCGAGCAGGGTGCCTTCCCGGACTTCGGTTCCCCCGGTATAGTTGTTGTCGCCGCGAAGCGTGAGCGTGGCATCGCCTTCCTTGATGAGACGCCCCGCGTCGGTGATCACATCGTCGAACTGTTGATCGGCGCTGACGTCAAAGGAGAGCGATGCATCGATCCCGATTTCGAGCGGTTTATTCTGGAGCGCGAGATCCCGAACCGTGGTCGTATCGGCTACGACGCGGAAGATCCGCGTCGCACCACCGCCATCGATCGTCAGATTCATTGCGGTGCTGCCATCGATCGTCACACCATCAGTGATGTCGGGAAGATCCGAAGTGAGGCTGATGGTTCCGTTGTCGCTCACATCAAAGGTGATGGTCTTGGTGTCGGCCGTCGATGCGTTCGCGGCGAGGATCGCCGCGCGCAAGGACCCGGACCCTCTGTCGAGCAGGTTGGTCACCTCGAAGGTTTCATCGACCTGGGCCTTGGCGCCCCCAGAAGAGATCGCCAGCCCGATGAGCACGCCAGCGGCCAACCGGGCGAAATGGATGCGCTTGACGGGCAAACGAGGGTTCGGCACGTAACTCCTTGGTCTTGCGCCGCAGGGCCCGCGAGCGGGCGTTGCAGGGCTCACGCGACCCGTCAAAAGGAGAGGTCGCCTACTAGCCTCACGAATTGCCGGGAATAATTCAATTGTGCTGCGAGACGGGGCTCAATGATCGGAGCACCCCGTTCCTTCAGGCGTCCTTCCGCATGGAGCACTCTTCCGAGATCGCGTTCATCTGCGTCGCGAGGGCGAAGCCCAGATTCGTGATGCCGTCCGCACTATGCGTCACGAGATCCACCACGACTGTGGCGTAGACGTTCGACCACTCCGGATGATGATTCATGGTCTCCGAGCATAGAGCCGCACGTGTCATGAAACCGAAGGCCTGGTTGAAATTCTGGAAGCGAAATTCGCGGTGTAGTTTGCCTCTCTGAACCATCCAGCCCGGAACGCTCTCCAGCGCCTGTTCGATTTCCGCGTCGCTGAGTCTTTCGGGTCGACTCGATTCCGCCATCTCAATGATTCTTTGCTGGCGCGGGGGCGGAGAGTTCGACCGGTTGGACGATCCCGCTTGCCTCCTCCCACGCGCGTCGAATTGCGAAGTCGCGATCGAATTTGAACAAGAAGGGGATCGACATCTCTTCGAAAGCTCCGTCGCGCTCGAGATCAGCTGCAGCCAGGGTCTCTTCGAGGGATTTTCCGGCCGCAGCGGATTCCCTCGCGAACTCCGCGAGTTCAGCGATAAAGCGCTGAAACTCGAGCAGACCGGCCCGATCTGTCACGGGGCCGTGGCCCGGAATGACTTTATCAAAGTTTAGGGCGAGCACTCGGTCGAGCGTCTCCGCCCACTGTTGTACCGAGCCACCCGCCTCGAGATCGATGTTCGGATAACGGCGATTGAAGAAGAGATCGCCCGCGTGGAGGACGCGATCTTCGACGAAGAGCACCACGAGGTCGCCTCCTGTGTGGCCGCGTCCCAGGTAGAAGGAGCGGATCGTCTTGCCGCCGATCCTCAATTCGTGCCTGTCTGTGAACAGCTCGTTGGGAGCAGACCCTGCGGCTGAACCCTCCCAGAAGGCCGGGTCGAACCGCTCGAGATAGGCGCGGGTGCGCTCCGTCGCCACGATGCGCGTCCCAATCGGCCAGGCCGGGTTACCGTGGGTGTGATCCGCGTGATAGTGGGTATTGACGACAGCCTGGGTGGGTCCGCCGCCGAGCCTCTCGGCGAGATCCAGGATGCGCCGACCCTGAATCGGAAACGCCATCGTATCGACGATGACCGCCCCGCTCTGGGTCCGAAGCACAGCGACGTTTCCACCGACACCGTAGATTACGTGGACCGAGTCGCTCACGGCATCGTGGTCGAGAAAGGTGATCCGATTGTAGAGGTAGACAGCCAGCAACCCCGCCAGTGCGGTCAGAACAGCGGCGATCACGCCGACTTTGCGACCCACATTCCCCCCAGAGAGTGCACTGGAATTATACGCCGCGGCCGGTTCGCCGCACTGCGGGCGGCGCTCTCGTTGTAAGACGAGAAGGTCGGGACGCTACTTCAGGTGTCCGTACGCAGGGGGTGGGGTTTGCCGAAGAGCCAACCCTGCCCGAAGGGAATCCCGAGGCGATCGAGGGTTTCGAGTTCTTCCAGTTTGCCGAGCCCTTCGCCGATGATGCGCGCGCCGATCTTCTCCGACACCGCGTGCAGGGCCCGCAGCAGCTCCTGACGGTTCAGGTCCTCGTCGATTCCAGCCACGAACGCTCGATCGACCTTCACGAACTCGGGAGACAGCTCGATTACCGATTCGAGGCTCGCGTAACCCGAGCCCACATCGTCCATCGCAATCTGGAAACCGAGATTCCCGTAGTAGTCACGAATCTCGCGGAAGATATCGAAGTTCGAGATCGATTCCTGCTCGGAGATTTCGAGCACAAGGTCGGTGGGGGCAAGCCCGCAGCCGTCAAGCGTCCGGCGCAAGGCCTCAGAACGGAAATTTGGATCGTAGATGGTCGTCGGGCGGATGTTGAGAAAGAGCTTCGCGCCACTCGGGAAGTCCCTGGCACCGTCGAGACCGCTCATCCTGCAAAGGCGATCGAGCTGGAATATGAAGTCCTCTTCGCTCGCACTCCTGAACAACGCATCGGGCGAGTGGAACTCCGAGCCTTCCGGCCCGCGCGCGAGGGCTTCGTATCCGAATACCGTCCGCGTCGAGACGTCCACGATCGGCTCATAGACGGAGCGAATCCTACCCTCGATTACCAACTCGAAGAGTTTCTGCCGGCGTCGCCGAGCGCGGATCTTCTCGTTGAGCGCGGCGTCGGTGCGCGCTTGTTCCATCGCCTCTCCAATCTGTGTTTCTGCGCCCTTCGTGGGGTTGCAAAGGGCTGCCGCGGTGCCGATTGGAAGGCTCGGGGCCGTCTTCAGATGGGGGTATCCGATTCCCGTGCCCCGCGCCTTCAGGCCCTGGGCGAGAGCACCGTGAAGATCGGGAAGCTCTTGGCTGTAGAAGTCCGTCTCCGTGAGATCGCGAAACAGAAAAACCATGATCTCGTTGCGACCGGTCTCACCCGCGAGAATCAGGTCACTGATCCCCAGACGCTCGCCAATCAGTTGCTCCACGACCTCTCGGAGCGACCGCATCGCCCCGAGACGCGCCGCGCCGCCGAAACGGTGTTCGATGTCGGAAAACGCGGCGGCGTCGATTACGAGGACACCCAGCGCTCCGTGGTCGGTGAAGTGCTCGACGATCTTGCCGAGCGAAGCTCCGATCGAGGGCAGCGCCGTCTCGGGCTTGGGTGACACCGAAAAGGGCAGAAGGTCATCCGGCTCCGACATGCACCCTGCATCGGCACTCGGGGCCAGCTCGTTGAGTGCGCGCGGTCACAGCCGCGCCCCACCCCGTCCGCCGACCTTCGCTGCGGGCTCTCGGTTTTCGGTTGATGGGGAAATCGTTAGCGAAATCGGATAGTTCCGCAGCCTGCAGCCAAGCGCTGAGGATCCGCCCTAATGGACTCCCCGAGTCGCGACGAGAGTCGACGGCTCGATCCCGAGGCCGCGGACGACGTGCTCCCACATCTCGGATGGCGCGACGTCGAAGACGGCTTTTTCGCAGACGGGAGCTGTGATCCAGGAGCCCTCCACGAGTTCGCTTTCGAGTTGCCCCGGCCCCCAGCCCGCATACCCGAGCAACACGCGAATCCTGTCGGGCGGATCGCTCGCGATGCCTCGGAGCACGTCGAGCGAACCCGCAAAGCACAAGCCCGGTTGGATCTGGGTGACATCCTCGCCTCGCTCGAGGCGCTCCTCCGAGCCGAACAGCACCCAGCCCGTCTGAGGCTGAACGGGGCCGCCCCAGTTGATCTCCCAACCCGGGTCACCCCGCCATTCGATCTCGAGCGTCGAACACAACACGGGAGCCGTGATGTCGGTCGAGCGATTCAGTACGACCCCAAAGCTGCCGGTTTCATCGTGGTGGATCACCAGGATGACCGCCCGTCGGAAATTCGGATCCATCAGCTGGGGCATCGCCACCAGCAGGCCCGGAGCGAGAGCAGATTCCGACACGAGCGAAAGAATAGCAGCCGGTGAGGTGCCGCCAGACGAGGCCGAATCGGCCTTGTCGCCGCAAAGCGAATCCGAAGGATTCGCCGGCCATGCTCCCAAGCAGCCCACGGACGCTGTACGTTGCCCGCGTGATTACTCGACGCAGCGCGCTGGCCCTCGCGTTCGCCTCGCTGGCCGTCGGAGCGTTGGTTGCGGTTCGACCTTTGGCGAGCAGCAGCGGTCGATTTGCCGGCGCGCTCGGATTTGAAACCTTCCTCGCGATGCTCGCGCTGGCGTTCGCGGCGCGTTCACCACTCGGGATCGGAGAGAGGCTGGGCCTCGGGCCGAGCAAACTTTCGCGGGGTGCACTGGCGCTGCTCGCGCTCGGAACCCTCGCTCTGAGTTACTCGCTCGATGGCATCTACCAGCTCATCGAGCTGCCGGACGGCGGCGCGCTCTTTGAATTCGAGTCCGAACTCGCCGGAGTCCGCGGCGGAACGCTCGCCTTCGCGCTGCTAAGCTACGCGCTGGTACCGGGTATCGCCGAAGAACTCCTCTGCCGCGGTCTGGTACAGCGCGGCCTCCAATCCCGAGCTGGACCGGCACCTGCGATTTTGCTCGCTTCACTGTTCTTCGGCGCGCTCCACGTGGATCCGGTCCACTCGGCGTTCGCCGCGATTCTCGGGCTCTATCTGGGCACCATCGCATACCTGGCGGGAAGCGTGCGGGCCTCGATGGGCTGCCATATCGCGAACAACATCGCCGCCGTCCTCGGCGCGGCCGCCACCCCAGGATTCGGGCCGGTGCCGACGCCGTCCCTGGTCGTCGCCGCAGCCTTTTCGCTGGGGGTAATCGGATGGCTCTTGCGCGCTCACAGACCCGCAGCCTTCGCCCAGATCCCGAAAAAAGAGCGCCCATGGGAGCTACAGAAGAGGGACGGATTGGACGACTCGTAGGGGGTTGACCCGAACCACGGCATCGAGGTAGATCGCGTGGCAAGCATTCCCTCGGTTCTCATACTGGACGACGGCGAGCTGGACGACGTCCAGAGGATCCTCGAGGAACTCCAGGTGGAATTCGGCCGCGTGAAGGGTGGTGCGATCGCACCCAACACGCCCCATCCCAAATTGCTGCTGATGGCGACTCCCCGACGGATATCTGCCGTTGCCGCGATCGACGACGCTTCTGGTGACGAGGATCCGCCCGTTCGCGTCGTCGTAGTCGATCAGGACTCGAAAACGCTACGCGATCAGCTTCGCCAGGTCGGGTTCGACTACCTGGTGCGGCGCCCGGTGCACCCAGAAGCACTTCGGCTCCTGATCATGCACAGCCTCTACCGCGGAGAGGAGAAGCGGCGTGAGCCGCGAGTTGCCGTCGGGCTCGAAATTTCCTTCCAGACCGGAGAGATCCCGAGACGCGCCACGCTGGTCGACCTATCGACCGGGGGCTGCCGGCTGATCTCCCCCTTCGAACTCGAAGTCGGCAAGCGGGTTCACGTAACGCTGCCGGAGACCCTCGGTGCCACGGAATCGATCACGCTAGAGGGCGAGATCCTGCGCAGCAGCTACGACAAACGCATCGGCGAAGAAGGTATGTACAGCGCGGCGGTGCAATTCGAAAACCTGTCGAGTGACCTCCGGCACGAACTCGAGTGGGTCATCGAAGACAAAGTCGGTGGACCGCCAGCCCTGAATAACACGTCCGAGTCTGCCCAGGGCGACGCAGGAGCAGACCCGTCGACGCCCCACACAAAGCCGACCTACACCGTCAAGCGCGCCGGGAAGCGGCGCCCGCTGCGGCGAACGCTCCTCGAAAAAGATTCGCTGGTTCTGAAATCGGACCCGCGCTCGGAAGGCGCCGTCCCCCCGACGACCAGCAACCCGACTTCGGAAGCGGCGGTCGAGCAGGAGCATTGCCCGCTCTCCATGCCGGTCGACATCAAGATGGCTCGGAAGGAGAGCCCGGCGCAGCAGCCCTCGACCTCGCACGATGATCGGCGCGCGACAGCGCGACACCCCTACACGGCAAGGGTCCCTGCCTTCGGAACCCGGGCGTTGCGGGTGCTCATCGGACGCGACATCAGCGTGGGCGGCATGCGAATCGAGTCGAATCCGGATCTCGAAGTCGGAGACCGCCTGCACCTCGCGATCTACGGAAACGCGAGCGAAGAACCCTTCCTGGTCTGGAGCACGGTCTTGCGCGGCGATGGAAGGGGCGGAACGGCCGTAGCCTTCGATGCGGTTCACCCGAGTATCGCAAAGCAACTGGAAGCCCTGGTGGCGAGCCTTCCCTCAGTCGAATCGCTTCACGATGACGAGGCCACCGCGATGGGAACCGTACTCACCGAAATCATGATCGAGTGACCGCCGAACCCTTCGGGTTCGCTTCGCGGCAATAAGGCCTGTCGGGTCTCGTCTGGCTGGCGAATCCTTCGGATTCGCTTGCGGCGTCGGGGCCTGTTCGGCCCCGTCTGGCCCCAGCGGCGATCGCCGCGATCCCGTGCGCTGGCCCCCCTGTGCCGTCCGAGCGCGGCAGCGCGCTGCGCTCCTTTCCATTAGTCTCTCCCGATCACCCGATTTGGAGGAGCTCGATGGCACGAAGCAAGAGCAAGCAGAAGATCAAGCGACACCAGCACAAGCTTCGGCGCAATCGCACGCTCGCCCGCAAGAAGGCCGCCAAAACCGCCAAGCGTTGAGCTGCGCGGCGTGGCACCACGCGGACCGCGCGCGCTCGATCGAATGGCTCGATCGAGCACACCGCGGCGCTGCCTTCGATCAACATCCCGCCGGCGCCTGGAGGCGGAAGTTCGTGCACCTTCAGTTCGACATCCAAGCAGCCGCGAAGGCGGCTCTCGTTGCGCTCGCGCTGCACCTGCCGGGCTGCGATCCGGCCGCGAGCGTTCCGGTCTGGGGGACGCTCCCGGAATTCAGCCTCATCAACCAGAGCGCCGAACCCTACGGGACCCGACAGCTCGAAGGCCGACCCTGGATCGCGGACTTCATCTTCACCCGCTGCCCGGGCCGCTGCCCGATGCTGACCCGCGAGATGTCGCGGCTCCAGACGGAGTTGCGCGGGCGCGGTTGGGATGACGTGATGTTGGTGAGCATCAGCGTGGATCCCGCGAGCGATACACCCGAAGCGCTGACCGCATACGCCACCAAGCACGGCGCGAAACAAGACGGCTGGCAGTTCCTGACCGGCACTCGGGACGGTATCTGGTCGCTCAGCGTCGACGGTTTCAAACTCGCCGTCGAGGAGATCGAAGACACGGGCGAAGGCCCGATCGTGCACAGCAACCGATTCGTGCTCGCGGACGGGCAGCGCCGGATTCGCGGTTACTACGACGCCTTCGATGCGGACGATCGCGCCAAACTGTTGCGCGATCTCGAAATCGTCCGCGCGGAATCCGCGTCGGCGGCCCACTGACTCGCGAATCCTCCGGATCCGCTTTGCGGCGGCGGGACATGCCCGGCCCCATCATGGTTGGCGAACCCTTCGGGTTCGCTTGCGGCGTCACACGACCTACGGCTGGTCGAACTCCTCTGCGGGAGCCGCTGCTCGGGTGCGCTGACGGGAGGCCCTTTCCCCCGGCTCCCCAAAGCAGACTCCAAGTGCTGAATGGTGTGCTCAACACCGTCCCCAGTTGAATTGATCGCGCGCGCACCTGCGAGCGATATGGGTTTTGAGCGAGTAGCTCTTGCGTCCTGGCTTCTCGGGAATCGGCCCGAGATTAATTCCAGAGCCGCTCCCACCACTTTTTGTCGGCGGCCGGTTCGGGAGCTTCGAACTTCATCTTCGAGCGGATCATATTGATGTCCCAACCCGTGAGCGAAGCCAACGACTGCGCCTGCTTCTCCCAGCGCGCCGGGAGAGACTTGCGGTAGACGTCGGCCTGCTGGCAGGTCGAATCGCCCTGCCAGGAGTGGCGGAGCACGTAGCGCCCCTGGAAGTTGGTGCGATCGCCGGTTTCCTGGAAGACGAGGTCGTCCGGGAAGCGCTCGGCGTCGTAGCGAACGTGCAGACGCGTCACGAAGACGTCGCGCGCGTTGCTGGGTCCGCGTCGCAGCGGCTGCGGATCGCCCCCCGGCGGATCGTCCAGCCAGAAGACCCCGAGCCCCGCGAGTTCGTCGTGCGAGAGCGGATCCGCCGCGCACGGGTCGCACCAGTTCATGTCCCACGCGTACTCGACGAAGACCACAGGACCGCCTTCCTTGTCGGTCTGGGTGTCGAACATCGATTTGTAGAAGTCGCCGAATTCACCTTTCACGTAGACCGGGATGTCCATCCCGGTCGGCAGCTTGACGGTGCGGTAGTTGGTGGTCTCGACGCGGCCCTTGCGGGTGAGGGTGTAGACGAAGAGTTCCTGCGGGCCTTTTGCGTTCACGGTGCCGAGCCGGATCGGCAGCATGAAGCGCGGCGTCTCGTAGGCGACCTGCAATGGGCGCAGGTAGGTGAAGCCGGCCTTCGCCTGTTCTTCGAGGTTCACCTTCGCCACGAAGAAGCGCATCTCTTGTTTGATGTAGCTGCCGAGTACGCTGGCGGCGCCGTCGGGTATCCGATAACCGTTTTGCCGCAGCCAGGTCTCGAGGCCGCTGCTCTCCTTCGCCGAGAGAATCAGGATGTCGTATTCGCCGACCGTGTAGCTGGCTTCGATGGTGACGCCGAGCGCGGCTGGCAAAGCGTTCATCACGACCCCGTCAACATCTGGGGACTTCAGCGCCATGCTCCTTTCGAGGTAATATCGGTCGATGCAAGGGTCCTCGTCGAAGTACTCGACCAGGCGCGGCGCCGTGTACGCATCGAGGTGATCGATGACCGCCTTGTCGCCGACGTGGATCTGCTCGCGCTCGATGAAGGTAGGTACCGGCACCACCACCGCGAACTCGAGCGGATCGCCCTGGAAGTCGTTCGCCATCGTGAGGACCGTGCGGTCCCCGTCGCGAATCAACACCACCTGGGAGGATTCGTTGAAGAGCTTGGTGTCGGCCTTCGCGACGTAGAAGCCGCAAAACGCGGCCGCGCCGTCAACCCGCAGCGCCGCAACCAGGAAGCAGACTGCCCAGATCGCCTTTCTCAGCATTGATTCTTCCTCCGTGATGATGCTTTCGTGGAAAATCGCTCCACGCGTAACGGTCGCCCTGAAACAGCAGGTCCAACAGGGGAACCAGCGGCGCACAAATGACGAGCGACCAGATCAGTGCGTTGGTGTGGTAGAGCTCGAAGCGAATGAAGAGCGCTCCAGCGGCAACCAACGCAGCAAATGCGATGCGGCCCGCGCGCGAGTCCGGTGTCGTTCGGGGGTCGGAGATCATCAGGAACGCAAAGATCAGAAACGCGCCGCTTTTCATCGCGTGCAGCGGAATCGCGAGCGGGTCGCCGAGCCAGAGCGCCCGGCCGAAGAGCAGCACCGCATAGCTGCCGATAAACGCCCAGGTCACATCGCTCCGGCGCGCGCGCCAAAGCACCAGGGACCCGAACCCCGCCACCGCGAGGCCGAGCAGTGGCGCCGCACCCCACTGCCCCGCCGAAACCCAGGCGTCGTCGGTGAACAGCAGCACCCCCACCAACGCAAATGCCGTCGGATTGAAACAATGCTTCCCCCGGAACCGCAGTAGAAACTTGCTTGCGATCGCCAAGAAGCCGGCGAGCAGCGCCGTAGAAAGTGACGTCGTCCGCAAAAGCAAACCAAGCGAGAGCGCAGAAATCAGCGCGCTGCGCGGATCGAAGCTGGGGAGCTTCCACAATCGGGCGAAAACAAGCTGTGAGGCGAGCGCGGAAAAGGCCGCACCCAAAGCGATCACCGGCCGAATCTCGAAATCCAGTCCAACTGCTCCGTGGGCGAGCAGCAAGACGAGAACCGCAATCTGAAAATGCCGCGGATCGCGAAGCGCTTCTGAAATTTGAACACCCATCGCCCAGAACCCTACCCGATCAACGCCGGGGCCTCGGTAGAGACACCCAAAGCATTGAAGTCGTTCGCCAGCCCAATTGGCTCGGTGGGGTCCACGGCAGGGCACGCGGCGGAGTACCGGGCCGGCACGCGCCATCAGCCGCGGCGCAGCATTGCGTAGATGTCCGTGCGGCGGACGATCCCCAGGAGTTGGCGGTCTTTGACGACGGGCCAGGATTGGACGTGATGGCGGTCGAGGACTTCGAGGGCCTTGACGAACGAAGCACCGGGATCCAGTGCGTCGTCGACGCTGCTGGTCAGATCCTCGGCGATGACGAGACCGCGAAGGACGGGGTCGTAGAGGGTGTTCTTGACTTCCTCGTAGGAGATGACGCCCTTGAAGTGGGCGTCGTGATCGATCACCGGAAGTAGGTCGGCACCGGTCTCCCCCAGCGCTTTGAGCACCCGCTCGAAGGAGAGCGATTCGGACACGTAGCGGGGTCGTCGCCGCATGGCGTGCTCGACGGTCGTCTTGCTATCGCCGTCGAAATGGTCGCCCTTCAACAAACCGAGATTGCGCCGAAATTCCAGGACCACCCAGCGCAATGCCTCTGTACCCTTGGCCTCTGCGTGAGGAAGGAGATTCGCGAGCGTAACCTCGCCCGCGCGCACGGCTACGCGGCGAACGAGAAATGGACCGATCAGTTCGAAAACCACCACCGACGCCACGACGACCTGGCGCAGCTGAACGGTTTCCGCGGGCGCGATCGCCTCGAGGCTCGCCACCAATCCCAACGCAATACCGGCCTGACAGAGCAACCCGGAACCCAGCGATCGCGGCAGCGAGTCGGCCAAGCCCGTCAACCGCATACCGAGGTGCGAACCGTAGAGTTTACCGGCCGTCCGCGCCGCGATGAAAAGCGCTGCAAGTAGACCTCCCTGCGCGAGTGCATCGAGGTGGAGGTCGCGACCCGCAGCGATGAAGAAGAGCACGTAAATCGGGTAGACGGTGTTCTCGAGGTAGCGGAACAATTCATCAGAGTGGGGGGATCCGTTTGCGATCGCGAGGCCCGCCGAAAAGCAAGCGAGCATTCCCAAACCCGTTCCACCGAGCTCGCTCCAGTGCGCGATGCCGAGCGCTGCCAGAACCACGAGAATTCCGAGCAGTACCAACTCGCGTCGTCCCGTGATCGACTCGAGCCAGACTGCCGCGCCGAAGCCGATCACCCCGCCGCCGATCAGCGCGATCAGCGCCGAAAGAGTGGCGCCCCCCGCGCCACCGACGCCGAAAGCGAGGCCAGCCATGACCGGGTAAGCCAAGAGCGCAGCGAGGTTGTTATGTCCCACACAAAGCATCAGGCAGCGGGAAGCGGGGCCCTCGGCTTCGACCTCGCGAAGCGTCACGAGGGTCGCGCTGGGTGCGCTCGAGACCGCGAGTGCCGGGGCGATGACACCCAATCGCCAGTCGCCAGTCGCCGCGTAGACGGCGCCGCCCACGAACACGCTCGTGAGACCGATCTCGACCGCGGAAAGACCCAGGATCCTAGGGCCGACTTCTCGAAAGGTCGTGAAGCGAAACGCCGCGCCGACGCCGAAGAGGATGAATCCGATGCCGAGTTCGCGCAGCACTCGCAGCGGCACCTCGGTGTCGGAGCCCAACATGAACTGAGCCAGGGTCGCTTCCGGGTCTACCAACGCCAAGCCGACGTGGGGGCCGAGGATCAAACCCACCAACAGATACACAGTGACCCGGGGAATTCCGTGGCGCGAGGCCACCCGCCCGATCGCCAGACTCAGCAGCAACGCCACGGCGAGCGGAACGAAGCTGGAAAAGAAGGAAGTCAGTGGTTGGTCCGTCCTCTACCCGTTTCGATCGTCTACCGTTTCGATGGATGTACTTTGCACGGGGTGCTTCCGCGCGACCGGCCGCGGTCTCGGAGGCCCTCTCGCGCACTGTACACCAAGCGAGATCCATGGAAGCTCGGAGATTCGATGAGGGTGCTGGTCACGGGAGGGACGGGCTTCGTGGGATCCCATGCCGTCTCCGCACTCCGACGCACCGGTCATCGGGTGCGCCTACTGGTTCGGGATCCCAGCAAGATCCAGCGAGTGCTCGAAGTCCGGGGAATCGAGGTGGACGATTACGCGATTGGCGACATGGCCGACGCCCAGGCCGTCCGCACCGCACTCAAGGGCTGCGATGCCGTCCTGCACGCGGCTGCAACACTATATGGTGGTAAAGAGATCTACACCGCCAATGTGCAGGGTGCTCGCAATGTCCTGGGCATCGCTTGCGAACTCGGGTTCGACCCGATCCTCTTCATCTCGACGGTCGGAGCGATGTTTCCACCCGCGGGCGAGCGCTTCGCGGTCGACGATCCGATTCGCGGTTTGGAGACCACCTACGGGCGCTCCAAGGCCGAGAGCGAGCGCTTCGCACGCGAGCTACAGGCACGGGGTGCACCGCTCGTCACACTCTATCCCGCGGGCGTTTTTGGGCCCGACGATCCGGGCCCCGGAGAATCCACCAGGGGCCTGCGCGACGGGATCCGCTTTGGCTGGCCGATCACCGCCGGCGGTGTCTCGATCGTAGACGTTCGAGACCTCGCGGAAATCATTGCCGCGGCCCTCGAAACGGGATGTGGACCGCGGCGCTTCATGGCTGGCGGACACTTCGCGAGCTGGTCTGAACTCGCAGACCTCTGCGACGCGCTGACAGGCCGACGCGCGCTGCGCTTCCCGATGCCCACCTCTCTGCTGCGCGGAATCGGACGGCTGCTCGACGCTGCGAAGAGGATCGTGCCCTTCGACTACCCGATCACCCACGAAGCAGCAGAGATGATGACCCGCTTCGTCCCCTGTGACAGCCGCGCAACCGTCGAGCAGCTCGGTGTCCGGTTTCGCCCGACCGCGGAGACGCTTAGCGACACAATCCGGTGGCTCTACGAAGCGGGCGAGATCAGCGCGAAGATCGCAGGCCGGATCGCAAACGACCGCGACGATCGTCATTTGGCCTCGTGATTCAGACTCGTAGTCGAACTCCTTTGCGGGAATTAGTTGCTTGGGGGCGGTGACGAGAGGCCTTCGCGCTCAAACCCCATGTCGCGCTCAGGCCTCTCGTCACCGCCCCCAAGCAGCCGCTCTCGTTCGAGAGGGCCTCTGGGTTGGATGGTTTTTCATTGCGCAGAGGTGAGGATTCGCTGGGGACCGGAACGCAAGAGCTGCGTGCCCGGACAGACCATGACTGATTGTACTTGAGCTTCACTAGCCGGGGGCCCAGTTGGCCGGATCGGGTTCTGAGCGAGTGGCTCTTGCGTCCCGGCCCCTCGGGAATCGGGGCGCGCGACGACGCGGGAGATCGCGAACGGATTTACGAGTTAGTTGAGCGATCCGCGTTTGGCGTTCGAAGTTGCCGCAGTCGTGGTCTGCGTCGAAACCCAACGAGCCGCAAGCTCGGGGCTGCATTTGCGACCCTCGCAAAAGACACCCTGGAGTACTTCCGCAGCGATCTGCGAAGCGCTGCGCCACCACCGGTCGCTCTGGACCAGCAGCACGGCCAGCGCAATCTCCGGATGGTCGGCCGGCGCGACTCCCACGAACCACTCGTAGCGGCCCTTGGGATCCGTACCCGACAAACTCCCGGTCTTGCCCGCGACCTCGACGGGACCCAACAGCGGCTTTCCATTGCGCTTGCGGAAGGCCCGCCGCGCCGTCCCCTTGAGGGTCGTATCGGTCAGCATCGCGCGAAGCTCGTCGGCGAGCTCCGGAGTCATGACCTGGCGCGGAGCGGGGCTGGCGGGCAACAGCATTTCGCGTCCGTCGGCGTCGTGCACACCCTCGATCCAATGGGGAGCCACCAACTCGCCGCGCGCGAGCGTGGCGGCAAGCTGGACGGCGTGCAGCGGCGTGATCCGAGAGCCCGCAAGTCCGCAGCCCAGCCGTCCCACGTCGTAGCGATCCTCAGCGGGATCCACGGTGCCCGCGGGATGGGCAGGTGCCGGCTCCGACAACCAGCCAAAACGCGAGATCGCATCTACCAGTGGCGCTTCGCCCAGCGCGTGAACCGCCAACTGCGCGAAACATTGGTTGTTGGAACTCGCGAGGGCCTCGCGGAGCGAGATCTCGTGGCCCGTGCGGGGCGGATCGATCGATTTGCGCGTCAGCGTGTGGGGACTGCCGCTGTAGCGGCAGGGGAGCTTCGCAAGGCTGGGATCGCGAGCCAATGCGGCCGCCGCAGTGATGACCTTCACGAGTGAGGCGGCCGGATAGAGTTTGTTGGGCGGGAACTGGTTGACATCGGTGGACGCGTAGGTGAGCACCCGGCCGGTGTCGGGATCGAGCAGGATGACGTGGCCGAGAGCGACCTTGCCGTCGTGCAGGATCTTGAAGACGTTTCGGGTGAGTTCGGTGTCGAGGGAGTAACGAACGTCGAGTGACTCGATCCGGCCCGCGGTTCCGCGAAGGATCGGCATCGACTCGACAAAGCGCTCTACGCCGAGTTCATTGATGGCGGTGTCGAGGCTCAGGACCCGTTCGGTGACCGGCGGCCGTTCGAAGAGATGGCGCGGCGGATTCGCGAGCGGGTCGCTGGCCACCGGATCCCGCGCGACGACCACCGCGTACTCGTCCGGTTCAGGCGGAGTTTGCGGCTTCCAGGCCAGACCGAGCGCACCAACCGCGACGAGCGCAAAACAACTCGCGAGCGTAGCCAGACCGCGCCGGGACCACCGACGCCGCCTCTTCTGCTGGGCCTCGCGCCAGCGACAAACCTCAGCGCCGCGCCGTCGTCTGCCGTGGTCCTCTATCAAATCGCCGCCGCCCTCTCGTTCAGCGTCTGATCAAATTCAGCCCTGACGG
Organism: Myxococcales bacterium; assembly: GCA_022561775.1. GTDB lineage: Bacteria > Myxococcota_A > UBA9160 > UBA9160 > SMWR01 > JACZVU01. The sequence continues at coordinate 34,349 of JADFQO010000008.1, forward strand.
GACCAAACCGGTCCCGTCGCCGCAATGCGAATCCGAAGGATTCGCCAGCTGGCGGGGCATCGATCCGGAACCCGCGCCGCTCACCGGCTTCTGCTCCACCCGATCCGCTATACGGCCACCACCTCGCGAATCTCCGGTATCTCTTCGCGGAGCCGCGACTCGACGGCCATCTTCAATGTCGCGGTCGCACTCGGACAACCGCTGCAGGCGCCGCGCATCTGGAGTTCGACGACGCCCTCGCGAAAGCCCAGAAATAGAATGTCTCCGCCATCCCGAGCCACGGCGGGCCGAATCTCATCATCGAGGATGCGGCAGATCCGCTGCACCAGGGCGCCACCCGCTTCCGCGGCCACCGCTCGATAGCCGGGGCCAAGCGCGGGCTCGCCCGAACCCAGATGGTTCTTCAGCACATCGACGATGGGCTGCGCGATGTCCACCCACTCGGCGTTTTCGCGCTTGGAGACGGTCGCAAAATTCGCCGCGAAATAGACTCCCACCACTCCGTCGACCGAAAAGAGCTGGTGGGCGAGTGGAGAGACGTCTCTTGCAGGCGGCGCGTCGAAGCTCGCACTCGCGCTGCCCTCGACAATGCGCTTGCCCATCACCCATTTGATGCTGTTGGGGTTGGGGGTGCGCTCGGCGTGCATTCGAAAGCCGAGATCCATCGGCGACCCTCACCTCGTTGGGGGTTTCGGCCCGACCAGACCGAACCGCGAGCGTAGCCAAGATTCCAGGTGGCCGTCTAGAGGGGAGAAACCCTAGCGGTGCGCCCCGCGGCGCTCAGAACCCGTTTCAACGCGTGGCACCTGCTTGGGTGCGGTGACGGGAGGGTTTCGGGCGACATGGGGTTCGAGCCCGAGGCCCTCCCGTCACCCCACCCGAGCAGCAACCCCCGCAAAGGAGAGTCCGGCCAGACGGGGCCGAATAGGTCCCGTCGCCGCAAAGCGAATCCGAAGGATTCGCCAGCTAGGTGCCAAAGAGTTGCAGCTCGGCGTTCTCGAGCCTGCAGACCCGATAACCGCGCTGACGGGCCAGCTCGACCTCGCGCTCGCCGTTGTACCCCCAGGCCGCGAGCGCACACCGGACACCCAACCCCGCCACCCTGTCGAGGTGGTTGATCTTGTCGTCGACGAAACCCATTTCGTCGTAAGCGACCCCGACCGTCTCGTGCAGCTGTCGCAGGTGGGCGTCTTTGTGGACGCCCGCCTCCTTGTCGAGCACCCGTTCGCTGGGAAAGAGCGCCTCGATTCCGTAATCGCGCAGCAACGCATCGACGGTCTCCGCGTCCTTCGAGGTGGCGATCGCGAGCAAAGTGTCACCGGCTCTGCGGTGCAGGATCTCCAGGAACGGCAGATAGGGACCCATCATTCGCCTCCAACCCGTGGGATCCCGGCGCGAGAGCGCCGTCCGATTCTCGTAGAAGCGGCGGTGGAATTCCTGCAACCAGCCCTCGTCGAGTTCGGATCGGAAGACATCGTAGTCGGCTTGATCGGCGATCGGTCTGCTGACCTCGAGCGCGGAGAGGCTGATCGCGAAATCCTCCGCGCGATTGCCGAGCGGCATCAGCTCAAGAAAGGAGGCGTATAGGGGATCTTCAGACAACCGACTCGGAGTGGGCAGAGACCCACTCTCGAGCGCCGCGCGGCGATCGTCAAATCGCGAGGTTTTAATCATTTCTGTGTAGGTCAGGAGCGCGACCGCGAACGACTCGGGAGCGCTGTCCGAGATGACTCCATCAAAGTCGAGGGCGAGCAGGCGAAGCAAGGCGAGGCGAGCTTAGCCAAATCCAATCCGAGTGATCAGCATCGCGAAGCAGGTTCGGTTTCGAGTGCCTCCCGTGCCGCCTCGCAATGAAGCTGGAGACGCCTCACGAGTTCGGCCTGTTCGAGGTCGAGCCGGCCGACGATTTCGGCGAGCCCGGAGATCTGATCCAAAGGAGAGCCGTCGGGGATCGGCTGATCGATTCGCGCGTAGGCGTTGCGGAGCGACTCGCGCGCCCTCTCTGTGTCGCCGCGCAACAGCGCCTTCAGGGCGGCGACACCGTTCGCGAGCGCGCTGTAGGTGAGCGACCAGTGATCGCCCCGGGCGTCGATATTGTCGAGGTCGTAGGCGTCGTCCCTTCCAATCGACGCCGCGAATACTTCGATGTCCACGCGCCAATAGAGCGGAACCTCGGCGAATTGGACAAAGATGAGCCGACGCTTGTCAGAATTCTGGAGCAGGGGATCCGCACGGATCGATTCGACTGGGCCCACCGAGGTCAGGATATCGGGAAGATCATCGATGGCGTCGTGAAACTGCGAGTCGGGCAGATCCCAGAAAACGTCGATGTCGCTGTAGGGGTCGCTCGTCCCACGCGCGAGCGAACCGCGAAGCCCGGCAGCAGAACCCGCGACCGCCTCCTCCAGCACACGCGTCACCGCGTTCGCGAGCGAGCGGCGGACTGATGGGTCGAGGTTGATGGCGACCACGGGCCTCAGGCTCGCGGGTCCGAAATCCCCAACCCTTCGCGCAGCCGGTCGAAGAGTCGGTGCACATCGGGGTGCAGTTCTTCCGCGCGGGTGGCGCGCGCCACACGCTGGACGGAAATCGACTGGCCGACGACGCGGGGCAGCTCGCCATTGGGGCCGAGCAGCCGCTTCGCGTCGATCTGGCCGTAGGCGGCTTCGTCGACCGAACCCGGTAGCGCCGCGTCGATCGCCCGGCGAATCCGCCGGTCGCCGCCGGGGATCCTCAGGGTGCGCTGAATCGCGGCCGGGACGAGCAGGTAGCTCTCGATGTGACGGCGTCCCCAGGTGAAGAACTCGAGACCCGGAACGCCCGAATCGGAAAGTGGCGGCTGGTTACCGTCGTCTCGATCCAGAACGCAGAGGCCGATCAATCCCGCGCCCAAGCCGCCGGCGCTGTGAAAATGCGCGACGGCTCGAGCGGGACGGCGACCCCCGAGAATCACCGATGCGCCGAAGAGCCGGCGGCCTATCGATGGCAGCAACCGATACGCCCAGGCCCGCAAGATCGCGCGGTCCTGGGGCCCCTCGACGTAGACGATCAGACGGCGGGGAGGGGTACGGGAGGGCTCGACGACGGGGTCCATTCGCAACACTTGGGCTCCCCGGGGGATAACGCTGCTTCGCCCCTATTAGACCACATTCGGCTGATCGGTTCAGGCCAATCCGAGCCTCTTTTGAGCAAATTTTTTGCGCAGCCGGCGATCAGCGGTGTATTTTGACGTCATGGTTTCTGTGTTGATCGCCGACGACCACAGCGTGGTGCGAGAGGGTGTGCGCCACTTGATCGAAACAGAGGCTGACATCGACATTTGCGCCGAGGCCTCGGATGGTCGCGAGGTCCTCGAGCAAGTCGAGAAAAACAAACCGGATCTCGTGATCCTCGACATCTCCATGCCCCGGCTGAGCGGCCTGGAGACCCTTGAGCGCATCCGCACCAAACATCCGGGCACCAAGACCATCCTGCTCTCCGTGCACGCAGATCCTTCCATGATCCAAAGTGCGGTCGCTCTGGGCGTGGACGGTTACGTGCTCAAAAACGCCAGGAAGAGCGAGATCCTCGACGCGATTCGCGCCGTGATTCGGGGTGGGAGCTACTTCAGCCCGACCGTTGCCCGCGAAATCGTCACCCAGATTCGCGACCCGCGACCCGCCACCGAGCAGCCGTTCTCGGTTCTTTCCGCCCGAGAGCGGGAAGTCCTGCACCTGATCGCCGAGGGCCTCTCCGCCAAGGAGGTCGCGGCGCAACTCGGTATCAGCACCAAGACGGTCGAAGCGCACCGCACCAGCCTGATGCGCAAACTCGGCCTCCGAAAGGCGACCGAACTCGTGCGCTACGCGGTGCGCCACGGGCTCATCGAAGCCTGAGCAGCCAGACGTTCGCGCGCTGGATCCGGCGCTCGACGCATTCGCCACGACTGCGGCCGCGCAGCGCGCGTCGGCCCGCCGACTACCCCCGATCTACAACCGCCAGCATCTCGACGTGCGGGGTCTGGGGAAAGAGATCGAAGCACTCGGCGCCTATCAGTCGATACCCGCGGTGATCCAATACCGAAAGATCCCGGGCGAGCGTGGCTGGATCACACGAGAGGTAGATGATCCGTTCGGGTTCGAAATCGGCGATGCGTTCGGCGACGGCTTCGCCGAGACCGGTGCGCGGCGGGTCGACCACCACCCGGTCGGGACGGAGACGCGCGATATCGATATCGTCCATCGCAGCCTCTACGGAGTCCACCAGCACGCGAACGTTGTCGATTTCCGCTTCTCGAAGATTCACCTCCAGATCTCCAGCGGCGACCGGATTCGATTCGACGGCCACGACTTCGTCGAAGTTCCGGGCCAGCCCGAGCGTGAAGAAACCCGCTCCACAAAAGAGATCGAATGCTCGTCGACCCGCACCGGCGGCCTTTACAACGGCTTGCGAGAGCGCGTCGAGGAGCCCTGCGTTCGACTGAACGAATACGCCCGGCGATACGCCGATGCGATCTTCTCCCACGGGAAGCCACAACCGCGAGCCACCCGCCGCGGGCAGTGGCAGCGCGCGCGTGACGGGCTCGCCGAGGTCGGCACTGCGACCCGCGACCAACTCCCATTCACCATCGGTTCCCGGCGGATCATCGGCCAGCCCCGAAAGACGCGCTTCGAGCTCATCGACGAGAATCGGGCAGCGGCGAGTCGCGGCAAGAGCGTGCGAGCGACGGCGGCGATATCCCACCTTTCCCGACGAGACCATCACCCGGCTGCGGGTGCGGTATCGGTAGGGAGACTCCGCTGGGGTGATGGACAGCGCGGCGTCACCCGGTAGCGCGAGGCCACCGATCCGCTGCAATGCCGCGGACGCGATCTTTCGCTTCGCTTCGAGTTGAGCCGCATAATCGACGTGCTGCCACGCACAACCTCCACAGGATCCGAAGACGGCACAAACGGGGTCTACACGCTGAGGACTGGGCTCGAGGAGCGCCTCGACAACGCCGCGAGCGTAGTTGGATCGGCGAGCTGTGATCCGAACGCGAACGCGGTCACCCGGCGCGGTGAAGGGAACGAAGATGACCCGGCCATCGGGCGCGTGACCGACACCGTCCCCGCCCGCGGCGAGCTCCTCGACTGTAAACTCGACCCGCTGTTCGGAGTCGGATGCCGAAGACGATCTGCTCGCTTGGCGACGACTCGGGTGCCGGTTTCGACGGGCTATCGGTTAGCTCCCAGCACGCGATCAGAGCGCGGCGGTTGGCCGGCGAATCCTGTGGATTCGCTTGCGGCGACGAGACCTGTTCGGTCTCGTCTGGTTGTGGAGCAAGATCGTACCGAGTCGTCCCGATCCCGGAACAACATTGCGATACGATCGAGCATGCCGTGCTTCTGCGCCGTCTGGAGAGCGCTGGGCGGGTCGCATCGTGGACCTCAGCGAACCGGCATGAACGAGCCTGCGCGGGGTTCCCGACGGCCGCACCAGGGGCAAAAGCGCATGAACGCACACGAGGTCGGCCAGCGGCAGCGCGGGCAGCGGTCGGGCAACGCGGGATGCGGCCAGACGCGTTTGACCTTGCGCTTACACAACGGGCAGTAGCGCATGAAGGGCCGTAGCTGTCCCTCGCAACCCCGAGCCGCGCAGGTTCGCGTGGCCTTGGAGTCTTCGCGCGGTGCCTTTCCGTTGCTCACGAAGCGTCCGGAGTAGCACCAGGGGCATGAATTCCACTCGGGACGCACACCGCGTTCGCAATCCCCACAAACCAGCGGAAAGTGGGTGACGTCTCGGTAGGAGTTGTCGGACGTTCCGCACCAGGGACAAAACTGCATTTCCTCGGCGATCGGACTGTCGCAGCGTCGACACGAAAAACGCATACCGAGGCCCTTGCCGTGGACGCGGCGAAAGACGTCGGCCTGTACGGCAAGCGGCGACGGCGGCGGTTTGCGTTTGCGACGCGTCTTCTTCACTGCCTTGGGGCGCGACGCCTGACTGAATGCGCGCTCGAGTGCCATGTAGAGTTCGCCCGCGTCCGTGTAGCGCCGTCGCGGGTCGAAGCGGGCAGCTTTGCGCAACACCGGTTGCACCGCCTCCGGAACCTTGGCGGCAAACCGCTCGTACCCCTCGGGCGGCCACTCGAAGGGCCACGTCGGTAGCTCGCCGGTCAAGATCTCATAGGCGATCAGCCCGAGAGAGAATACGTCGGACGTCAAGCGACCCCGCCCGTAGGCTTGCTCGGGCGCCATGTACCCCAACGTCCCGGCTTCTGTCACGGTGCGCTCGGCTCCCTTTGCGAAGCGGGAAGCGCCGAAATCGGTGAGCGCCGCCCGACCATCCTGGAAGATCAAGATGTTTTCAGGCTTGACGTCCCGGTGAAAGATTCTGCGCTCATGGGCGTAGGCGAGTCCCGAAGCGACCTCGCGGATGATCTCGAGCGCCGTGGTCGCGGAACGTCTCGCGCGGCTGTAGTCGGCGAGGTTGGAAACCGCGAGGTCGGTGACGATCGCAAAGCGGCCGTCAATCCAGTCGGCGTTGCGAATCGCGACAACGCCCGGGTGTTCGAGGCGGCTCGCGATGCGCGCCTCGTGCTCGATCTTGTCCCGGCCCCATTCCACCACCGAGTCGGGGTGGGCCAACTTGAGGGCTACTGAGCGATTCTCGACGGTATCGCGCGCCTTCCAAACCTCTGCGAATGCACCTCGTCCGATCTTGCGATCGAGCCGGTACTTCCCCACCCGAGAACCGCGCCGCAACTGGCTGGCCAATCAACCCTTCTCCCGACTTCCGAAGCCCAGTTTGGTCAGCTCCGCACGCACGCTTCCGCGATCCGCCAGCAGCTCGCGCAGCGCCCGGATGGCCGGACGATCCCAGCGATCTGCGGGAATCGCAAAATCATAATACTCGGCCTGGAGGGGTTGAAAACGCAATCCGGCCGGGAGAGCGATGGTTTCGATCGTCACCCCCCAGTCCGCGCGTCCCTGCGATACCGCTGCGGCGACCGCAAAGTGAGAGCGCGGTTCGTAGGGGTAGCCGGGCGGGCGGCGCTCTCCGAGCAACTGGTCGATCAGGATGCGCGTGCCGCTGCCTCGGTTTCGATTGACCATTCGCAGATCCGGGTCCGCGAGGAGCGCTTCGATGTCTCGGGTTTCCTCGGCTCGGGTCACGACGCCCTGTTGGCGCGCGTAGCCCGGTAGCAGGCGCAGCGAAGTGTCGAGAAAGGGTTCGTTGTATACGCCGCTGACGGGATCGAGCAGGTGAATCGGTGCGGCATCGCACTCTCCACGCAGTGCAGCGGCCAGGCCCCCCTGGCTCCCGACCGCGAGCAGCTTGACGCGGAAGCCTTTGCGAGCGAGCGCGGACGCGATGAGGTCGAGACCCACACAATGGCTGCCGATCGCGACGAAGTCCGCAACCAGAAGTTCGCGCGAGAGCAGTGTGACCTCCACTTCTGTGTCAGCGTCGACGATCTCGGTGTTGCGCGGGATTCGCACGAAGCCGTCCGCTCGACTGAACGCGGTAACGGAACCGCTGCCCTTGCCCATCGGGTAGGCGGCCAATCGGCCGTCGGGGCGTCGCACCAGACCCACCAGCAGGTATTCGAGGCGTCCGCGCTCGGACAATGTCTTGGTGGCCAGGCGGGCGAATTGGTGTTCTCGAAAGCCCGCTGGGAGTCCAGCGAGTTCGCGAATCACGGGGGCGACGAATTCGTGGAACGTAAATACCGCCGAGGTTGGGAAACCGGGCAGAACGACGACCGGAATGCGACCACTCGCGGCGAGGCAGATCGGCTTGCCGGGCTTGAGGGCGACGCCGTGTACGACGATTCCGGGCTCGAGCTCAGCAACCACACCCGCGTTGAGGTCGCCCTCCCCCTTGGAGGTGCCCCCCGAGAGGAGCACCAGGTCGGCGTCTCCCAGCGCTCGGCCCAGCGCTTCTCGAAGTCCCGCTTCATCATCTCGGAAAGCGCCAAGGAAGAGCGGCTCTCCGCCCAGCTCGCGGACGGCGTCTGCGAGGATCCGACCGTTGCTGTCGAACACCAGGCCGGGCCGCATCGTCTCGCCGGGTTGGACGATCTCGTCTCCGGTGGAGAGGATCGCGACCCGCGGTCGTCGCACAACCAACACTACCTTGCGTCCGATGGCCGCCAGCACGCCGGTCTCCCGGGAGGTGAGCTGCGCGCCGCGGAAGACGACGGTTTCCCCCCGGCCGATGTCCGTACCCGCGAACGACACCGCAGCGCCGGGAACGCGCTCGCGCCTGGCGACGATTGCGTTCCCCTGAACGTCGGTGAACTCCACGGGCAGCACGGAATCCGCTCCGCGGGGCAACATCCCGCCGGTCGCGATCGGCGTGGCCGTTCCCGGCAGCACTTCCTGGCTAGGCACGACACCCGTGGGGATCGTTTCGGAGCCGAGTCGAAGCGAAACGGGCTCGATCTCGGTGGCTCCGTAGGTGTCCTCGGCGCGAACCGCAAAGCCGTCCATGTTGGATCGGTCGAAACCAGGTACGTCTACGTCGGCCCGAACGTCCTCGGCCAGCACCCGGCCCAGAGCGTCCTCGAGCGCCACCGTTTCCGCGGGCAACGCGGCGATGTCGAGGATCTCGCGCCAGCGGCGTTCGGCTTCGTCACGCTCGAGCACTTCGAGAAACTGCTGCTGCTTCAAGGCGCCGCCTCTTCGGGTATTTCGTCGTCGTAGAGCAGGACTTCGACCTCCGCACCTTCCGCCATGCCCTCCAGCTCGCGCGGAACGATCACACAGCCGTCGGCCCTTACGGTCGAAGACAGGATCGAAGCGCCGGACGTGGCGATGGGGATGACCTTCTTGCTCTCCACCGCAACGCGCACGTAATCGGTGCGACCCACCGCGGAACTGATCTTGCGAGCGAGCGGCAGCTGTACCCGTCGGTGAGGCCATTCGCGCGAGCGCCCCCCCAACGCGCGCAGGCTCGGTCCCGCGAAGAACTCGTAGGCGCACAAACAGCTCACCGGATTACCCGGTAGCAGGAACACCAGTCGACTCTCGATCCGGCCGATTCCCGTCGGACTCGAGGGGCGCATCGAGATGCCGTGAAAGTCGAGGCTCCCGAGTTCCGCGACCAATCGCGGCGCGTGGTCCTCGGTTCCCACCGAGCTGCCACCGGAGACGATCACCAGATCGGCGTCCGGGCCACAAAGCGCCTCGCGGATGATCTTCGGACGATCGGGCAGGATCTCGAAGGGAAGCAGTTCGCCCCCATCGCGGGCCACCAGCGAGCGCAAGACGACCGAGTTGCTATCGACGATGCGCGGTCCCTCGGGTCGGCTGCCCGCCGGCAGCAACTCGTCCCCCGTGACGACCAACTGAACCCGCGGACGCCGCACGCATCCCAGAGCGCTAACGCCGATCGAAGCAAGCAGGCCCGCGTCCTGCGGGCGCAGGCGGCGGCCCGCCCGCAGCACCAGATCGTCGATGCGGATGTCTTCGCCAATCGCTCCGACATTTTTGTGCGGAGCCACCGCCTCACTGATCTCGACCTTACCGCCCCTCTCTTCGCAGGCCTCGGCCATCACCACCGCATCCGCACCCTTTGGAATCGGGGCACCCGTCATCACCCGAATCGCCGATCCGCGCTCCACCCGACTCGCAAAGGGCTTGCCGGGCAGCGACTCTCCCCGAACGGTGAGCGCGATGGTGTCATAGCTGCTCGCCCCAAAGGTGTCTTCACCACACACCGCGTAGCCGTCCATCGCAGAGCGCGCGAAGCCGGGCACGTCGATTTTCGCGCGCACATCTTCGGCCAGCACCCGACCGACGCAGGAGTGGAGATCCACCACCTCGGATGGAAGCGGACGGGTATGCTCGAGAAGGAAACCCTGTACCTCCTCCACATCCGTCCGTTCGGCAAAACCCTTCATCCGAACATCGCGCATGGCCCCTGCCCCGAAATTACGCGGGCAGGGAAACTCCGGTCTCCCTGCCCGCGGCGAAACACCGAACTCGATGGATCACCGCTCGGTTGGCCCACGACGCGGTGGCTCCTCGTCGAGCCGTGGGAGGATACCAGAGAAGAGGACGCGCCCGGAACGCGGTGGGTTCCTGCACTCGCACGAAGGGCCGCGGCACGGCGCCCGTGCGGCGGGCACGCTTGTGAGGATGAATGAGATCGCGGTCTGATGCGGCGGAGAGTCGCGCCGGCATCTGGCGCGCGGGGCCGGAACCCTGGTTCACCGAGGCGGCGGGCGTCCCCCGGGCCTCCGACGGGGCAGGCCCTAATTGGTGGCCGAAGCGACGCTGCGGAGTTCCCCCGAGCCCCTGCGCGACGACACTGACTGCGAGCGGCTCGCGTGTCCGGCTGAGCGTCTTCGAGGAGAATCGGAGACAGCCGCGGTGCACCGGTTCACATCCGGAACGGATGAGGCCACACCATCGGCCGCTACTCGAGAAAACTCCTCTCGTGCTCCGAGCGCATTTTGGAAGCTCCCGGGTCCGGGAAGACCTCCCGCGCCGCGTCCGCGAAGTCGGCCGATCTGGCTCTGGCTCCGCGAAACGTTTGCCCGCCCCCACCGACACCAGTCTTGTACGCAGGTTACGCAGCCGGTGATGCGGTCGACGGAAGCGAGACCTCGGATCTCCTCGAGCCGCGTTCCACAGCGTACGGCTCCACCCTACTCCTCTAATCGAGATTGATCAATCGGATTTTCCTCTGGGTCACGCGATGGTTCTCGCCCCGGAGCCCAGCGACCTCGCTGGCGAATCCTATGGATTCGCTTTGCGGCGACGAGGCCTTTTCGGTCTCGTCTGGAGCGCGGGGAGTTGCCCCCGCGGGACCGCGCAGCCCAGGCGATCTCGCTACACTCGCGCCCGCTCGGGGCCACGGTGGCGGCTCCGAGAGACTTGGGGGGCAAATCGCTGCCCGCAGCGGATCTCCCGAACGACGCAGCAGGCGAATCAGCCGCGTGTGCGGACGCGTTGGCCGCCTCGCCAAGCGCACGCGGATCCGAGTGATCCGCAGAGCTCAGAGATGGGGGGTTCGTGGCGCGCCGTATCATCCTCTGTGATGGAGCTGAATTAGCCCGTTTGTGGGGCCGCATCGGCACCGGCGAGATCGAGATCCTTACCTGGGTTCCGCGAGAGGACGAACCGCGCGCGCGCCCGCCCGGATTCCACTCGCTGCAGGGCGGGCTCACCGTTGAAGCAATCGAGAAGCTCAACCCGAAGATCGGAGACGAGTTCGCGCTCGTGAGCGAGGACCTCCCGTTCGTGCGGGCGGCGGTTGCTGCGATCTCGGAAGCCCGTCCAGAAGCTCCGCTGCTGCTGCTCTCCGACAAGGTCGATTCCGACGACCTTCCCGACCACCCATGCCTGCTGCGAACGGGATTGCGCTCGCTGATTCGCGATGACATCGACGAAGAATTCGCCCACCTCGCCAACCTCCATCGGGTGGTGGAGTTGCGAGAACTCGTCGAACCGAGGGAAAAACTTGGGATTCTCCTGCAGCCCGACCCCGATCCCGATGGCATCGCCTGCGGCTACGCGTTGCGCGCGCTGCTCGGCCGCAAGCGTCCGACCGCTCCCCTGATTTCATTCGGCGAGGTCAAGCGCCCGGAAAACATCGCGATGATCGATGCGCTCGGGATCGACGTCCGAACCCTCACCCCCGACGACCTCGACGAGTTCGACGGACTGGCGCTACTGGACGTCCAGCCCAGCGTATTCGGCGAGAACATGCCAGCGCGGGTGCGCTCGGTGGATGTGGTGATCGATCACCACCCGGAGCGCCCGGGCTACGACGCGGTATTCCGAGACATCCGCCCCAACTACGGCGCCACCGCGACGATCCTGACCGAGTACATCCGCGCTGCGGGCCTCGATCTTTTTCCCAGGCTCGCGACGGCGCTCGTGTACGGCATCAAGAGCGACACACAACTTCTCGGGCGAGAGACGAGCCCCCACGACATGACTGCGTTCGCCTACCTCCACGCGAGCCACAGCCCCGCGCTCCTGCGGCGCATCGAGCGCCCCGCGCTTCCGACCAGTGGGTTGCGCGCACTCGGGCGGGCGCTTTCGAACACCGAGGTCGAAGATGGCATTCACCTGCTGGTGCTAGGACGTGTCGGTGAAGAGGTGATCCCCCAGGTTGCGGATCTGGCACTCCAGGCGGAGGGTGCCGAGTGGGCGATCGCGGCGGGGATCGTCGGCTCCGATCTGGTGTTCTCGGTTCGCAACGTGGGTTACGTGCGCGCCGCGGGGGACGTCGTACGCGCCGTCGTCGAGGGACTTGGGGTCGGCGGCGGACACCGCTCGATGGCCAAGGGGATCATTCCCGTGAAGGCATTCCGCGAGGTCTACGGGAGCGCCACACGCGAACAGATCCGAACCGCTCTACTCGACGCCTTCGTGAACGCAATTCACGGTGACTGACTTGGCGAAGCCCACGGTGATTCAGAATGTGGCGGCCCTCGCAGATCTGGTCGATCGCGAACTCGGCACGACGGATTGGATCGAGGTCTCCCAGGAGCGAATCGACGCATTCGCGGCAGCTACCGGGGATCGCCAATGGATTCATTGCGACGTCGAGCGAGCCCAGCGGGAATCCCCCTTCAAGTCGACCATCGCCCACGGTTACCTCTCGGTCGCACTCACACCGGTATTGCTCCCACAGCTATTGATTGTCAAAAATTGCAGGACCGTCATCAACAGGGGAATCGAAAAGATGCGGCTCTCGACTCCGGTGCTCGCGGGGTCGCGAATTCGCATGTCGGCGATCGTGAAGGATGCGCGCAAAGTGCCACGCGGCGGCGTCCGGGCCACCATCTCGGTTCGGTTCGAGGTCGAAGGCTCGGATAAACCGGCCTGCTACGGAGTCGTCACCTACGTCTACTTCCCCTAGGAGCGTGACCCCAGAATGGGGTCGCGCGACGCCGCAAGCGAATCCGAAGGCTTCCCCCGCTAGCGGCCGTCCCGCCAACTGCGACCCGAGCCCCGAAATCGCCCGTCTTGACGTCGACGAACGCGCCGCCGATCCTGCGGTGATGCGGCTGGCCATTGCTCAGGTAAATCCCACGGTCGGCGATCTGGCCGGCAACCGTCGGCTCGTCGAGGAAGCCACCGCCAAGGCGGTCAGCGAGCGCGCAGACCTGGTGGTACTGCCAGAGATGGTACTGACCGGCTACCCGCCGATGGACCTGCTGGAGCGAGATGGCTTCGTTCGCGATCAGCTCGTCGAACTCGACGCGCTCCTTCCGATGTCCCGGAGCATTCCGATCGTGCTCGGAGCGGTCGTTCCCCACCAGGAGAGCGGGCGCACCCGGCTCCACAATGCGGCCGTGTTGCTCGCCGACGGAGAGCGCCGCGCAGTCCGCGCGAAGTCCCTGCTTCCGACCTACGACGTGTTCGACGAGCGCCGCCACTTTGCGCCGGCGACACGGCGCGAGCCCGTAACACTGCAGGATGGAGGCACGCTTCTCGGACTGACGGTCTGCGAGGACGCCTGGGGCGACCGGATGGGTTACCAGACCAATCCGGTCGCGGAACTCGCGGGCGCAGGCTGTACGGCGATTGTGAATCTGTCTGCGTCGCCCTGGCACGTATCGAAACCGGCTGAACGCAGGCGGTTGCTCGGAGACCTGGCGCGAAACAACGGGGTGCCGATCTGCTTCGTCAATCAGGTAGGCGGAAACGACGGACTGATCTTTGACGGGGGCTCGTTCACGGTGGACGCGCTCGGGCGCGTCCAGAACAAGCTCGCGCTCTTCGAGCCCGCCTTCGAGGTGGTGGATCTAACCGACGGTTCGGCGCGGTCGTACGAGGCGGACATCGGCGATCCGGACGCAATCACACAACTCGAATCAGGGTTGATCCTCGGAATCAGAGACTACTTTCGCAAACAAGGGCTTCCGCCCGGCGCGGTGGTCGGTGTATCGGGCGGAGTCGACTCGGCGGTCACCGCGCACCTGGCCGTTGAAGCGCTCGGGCCAGATCGCGTGCTTGGCATCGCAATGCCGGGACCCTTCTCGTCGGATCACAGCCTCGAGGATGCCGAAACGCTTCGCCGCACGCTCGACATCGAGGTTCGACGCGTGGACGTGACGCCCATCTACGACGCTTACATGAACAGCTTCCGGTCGCTCATCGGGGAGCGAGACGGTTATGGGGTCGCGGGCCAGAACATCCAATCGAGAATTCGCGGCGCCCTGTTGATGGCAATCTCGAACGCTGAGGGGCTGCTCGTTCTTGCGACGGGAAACAAGAGCGAGCTGAGCATCGGCTACTGCACATTATACGGTGACACCGTTGGAGGCCTGGCGGTCCTGGGCGATGTCTACAAGCGCGATGTCTACGCTCTCGCGCGACACGCGAACGCGACCGGCGAGCGAATCCCGCTCCGCACAATCGAGAAGCCTCCTTCCGCTGAGCTGGCTCCGGGCCAGCTCGACAGCGACGACCTCCCTCCCTACGACGTACTCGACGCCATCCTCGAGCGCGCAATTGAAGGTGGGCTCAGTGCCGAAGGCATCTCTCCGCCCGCAGGCGCGACCTCGCAGACGGTTCGCGACGTCGTCGACCGATTGGATCGCAACGAGTACAAACGCCGCCAGGCACCCCTGGTCCTGCGGACGTCACCCAAGGCCTTCGGCTCTGGACGTCGCCTCCCCATCGTCCACCGCTATCGCATCTGACGAAATCTGCGCAGCCCCGTGGACTTCGACCCGGCAAACGCGGGACTGTAGCGACGAGCGTGACCCCATTCATGGGGTCGCGCGACGACGCAAGCGAATCCAAAGGATTCGCCAGCCAGACGGGACCGACAGGTTCCGTCGCCGCAAAGCGAATCCAAAGGATTCGCCAGCCAGCGCCTTGTCTTACTCGGCTTGCGAAATCGCGCGAACGTTCTCGGCGCGGGCTCCGCGGGGGCCCTCCTGGACGACGTATTCCACGACATCCCCCTCGGCGAGCGAATCGTAGTCACTCGGACCGAGACCGGAGCGGTGGAAGAAGACTTCGCGTCCGTCATCACCCCGAACGAAGCCGAAACCGCGTTCGCGCACCAGCTTCTTGATCTTCCCCTTGACCTTCGGGCCGGTCGGCGCCGCACTTTGCGCGCTGGGTCGACGCCCGCGACCTCCCCTCTTGGATCGGCCGCGCCCCATGTTGTAGCGATCGCTCGAGACGAACTCTTCGCGGAAGAGCTTCACCGGAACCACGAGGTCCTGCATCTCGGAGGATTCGGGACTGAGGAGCACCTCGTCGTCACCCGCGTCGACCATGGTGTAGCGGAGCCCCGTGTTGCGATGCGTGACCAGAGATCCCGGTTCGACTTCCTCCAACGACAACATGGCGGGACCCCCTTGATGCGGGCGCACATCCCAAGCGGGCAGGTTCGGGCGTGACCCGGTTCGGCCCGGACGAAGCTGGTGATGAGCGTCGGGCCGGTGCTCGCACCTTGGGTGGAGCCATCAGAAACCCAACGGAGGCAGCAGGTTAGGTGATTGATCCGCCAGGGTCAAACGCGGCTCGGGAGGGGACCATCTCGGCGAGCTTGGGCACTCGGGGCGAGCGGTGAAGCCTGATCTCGCAGCGGTCCGGAAAGTCCGAGAATGCAATCGAGACCCGCGCGCGCTGCTGCTCGGCACCCACGTAACCGATGCTTCGCTGCTCGCCATCGCGGATGCGATCAGCGAGCTCTCCACACAGCCAATTCCGGAAGGCTAATTCTTCGCCAGTTCCTCGTCGATCACGCGCGCAAAGGATCCGTATGGCTGCGCACCGGAAAGAAATCGACCATTGACGAAAAAGCTCGGTGTTCCCGACACGCCGAGTTCGCGCGCCAGCGCCAGATCATCGTCAACCACCTTCCTGACCGACGAAGACGCGAGATCACTGTTGTATTGATCGATGTCCAAGCCGATCTCACCCGCATAGCGCAGATAGGTCTCCGGACTCAGATTTTTGGGGTCCGCAAAGATCCGATCGTGCATCTCCCAGAATTTACCCTGTCGATGCGCAGCCTCTGCGGACTGGTGAGCCGCTCGGGCTTTTTTGTGCATCGATAGTGGGAGGTGCTTGAACACGAAGCGGACCTTGTCGCCGTATTCTTTGCCAATCTGTTCGAGCGTCGGGTTGACGCGGACGCAGAACGGACATTGGAAGTCGGCCCATTCGACGATGGTGACCTTCGCGGACTCCGAACCACGAACCGGCGCGTTGCCCACCTCGATTTCATAGACCTGCTGGGGATCCGGGCGCTTGGGAGCCGAGGGCCGGGCTGCAGCCGCAGGAGCTGCCGCTGCGACCTTCAGCGATTCATTGAGATCCTCGAGTTTGGTGGATCCGCGATCGATGGACATCACGAGCAGATAGGCACCCCCCAAGATCGAGGCGCCCAGTATCAATGCCGCGGCAACCAGCGCACCGCCCGATGAATGTCCTTGCATTTGTTTGTGCTCCTTCGCGACTGCGGCTCGAGCTGATGCTGTGGCCGAGCCGAACGATAACCCAGATTGGCCTCCGGATCGTCAGTAGTTTGTCGTTCGCGTCCGATGTCGGGGGTGGGCCTTCATTGCCGGAAGCTGCCCCCGCGTCCAGAGGACGGTATCGAGTTGCCGGGCTGTCATCTCGACCCCGGCTTCGCGCAACAACGCGACGCAGCACTCGACGGCGTGAACGGCAGCGGCGCGGATCTCCACCTCTTCCGGCGAGCCCGCCTCCAGCAGCTCGCCGGCGTCGATGCGGGCTGCGAGCGCGGGGTCGTAGACCAGCACGCCTTCGCGGCGAAGAACGTGAGGGACTAGGTTGTCGGCAAAGATTGTCAGCTGATCGAGGTCTGCAAACGCTCCATAGCCCTCCCCCTTGAATACCGCAGCGAGATCTGCCGACGTCAACTGGGCGCGTTTGTAGAAGGGGACCGCGAAGCCCGCATACTGCGAAACATCCCGATAAAGGGGCATCTCGATCAGGGTTTCGGCGAGACGTGCCGCGGAGCGGTTGGCGGAAACGATCGGGCCCGTCGGGTCTCCGTCGAAATGCTTCAGCAGAAATTCGCCGAGGTCGTTCAGCGCCCGCGAAAAGAGCGACATCAATTCAGCAACTTCGGGAACACCCAGATTCTGAGCCATCACCCGCGCACAATCATCGGCGGACGTTGTGGCGAGCTGGCCTGCATCCCAGGGGCCATCGCGCTCCCAGTTTTCTCGGAGAGACGTCGCGATCGTGAAGTAACCAGAGTGGCCCGGGCGTTTGGCGAGGTACGGAAAGTAGCCAGAGCCGAAATTGATTGCATCCAATGTGAGAATATACGCAGCGGTATCCTCGGGCGCGCCGACGTAGTAGTCGATTGGATCGAGCTGGATCGAAGGTGCGAGAAGATCGCGCGACCGAGTGAGGTCTTCGAGCGCACCAGCGTCAATCGAAACCGAGCGGGCGCTCTTCATCACACGCGCAGCCCTTCGGCGAATTCTTTCGAAGATCTCGCCTCTCATTCGCCAAAACCGATCAGTGTTATCGCTCCGGGAAGGAGTTCGAAACGAGCAGGAAGTACGCCCAGCGACTCACCGTCGACATCGAGTCGGATCGGCCCTGCCACTCCACAAGCCTCGATCACCCGCCCTCGCCCCTGGAGAATCTGCGGATCGCGAATGTGGGATCCGCGATAGAGAAGCGGGAATTTCCGGAGCAGGGCGCATCGGGACATCCCGGGAACGATCACCCAGTCGAAGAGCCCATCGTCGATGCGGGCGTTCGGGGCGACCCGCATTCCACCTCCGAAGTACGGTCCGTTCGCCACCGCGGCGACAGAGAGTGGACCGTCGAAGACGAGTTCTCCATCGACGGAAATTGACACAGGACCGCTCCGATACCGAGCGATACCCCGGACCGTTCCAATCATGTAGGACATTCGCCCGCCAAAAACCTTGGTGGTCCTATTCACCAACTCGTCTACGACACCACTGAGCCCAAAGCTCGCGACGTTCGCGAAATAGCCGGTGACCTCCTGTCTATCGTCGGTGCGATAAGTGACCCGGCCCGCGTCCACCCTCAAGGTCTTTCCAGCCGCGAGCCGTTCGATCGCAGCGTCGACGTTCAGTGGTTGGCCAAGGCCACGCGCGAAATCGCTGGCGGTGCCAAGGGGAAGGAGTCCGATCACCGCGTAATCACCGAGCTGCGCAGACAGCAGTCCGGTGACGACTTCGCTCAACGTGCCATCGCCTCCCGCTACGATGATGCGTTCGATTCCCGAGCGTACGCCCTCCCGAGCGATGCGCTCGGCGTCCCGAGGAGCGCGGGTACACTCGATGTCGAGCGGGCCGAGCGCGCTTCGAAGCTTCGCTTCGAGCGACTTCAACCGCCGCGAAGCCGCTCGGTTTCGGCTTCTCGGGTTCGCGATCACCAGCGTGCGCGCGGGCATGCGCAGAAGGGTAGGCGATCTCCTTCAGGCGCCGCTGTGCATCGCCATAGCGCGTCCGATCATCCGCCCTGGCGCAGAAGGTTCAGCGCGGAACCCGCCCTAAACCAGGCAATCTGATCCTCGTTCATGGTGTGGCGGGTCAGGACGACGTCCTCCGAACCATCTTCGTGGTGGAAGACGACCTGCACGGTGCTCCCGGGCGCCAGATTGGATAGGCCCAGGATGCTCACGCGATCAGTTTCGCGCGCCTTCTCGTAGTCCTTGGGATTCTCGAAGCATAGCGGGAGCACGCCCTGCTTCTTGAGATTCGACTCGTGGATGCGCGCAAAGCTTCGGACGATGACCGCCGCACAACCCAGCAAGCGCGGAGACATCGCCGCGTGTTCCCGGCTCGAACCCTCCCCGTAGTTCTCATCACCAATCGCAATCCAGCGCAGCCCCTCGGCCTTGTCGTGCCGCGCGATGGCCGCGAACCCGACACCTCGCTCTCCCGAGAGCAGGTCAAGACCCTTGCCGGTCTCCTCGGTGAAGGCGTTGACGGCGCCGATGAACATGTTGTCGCTGATATTGTCGAGATGACCGCGAAATCGCAGCCAGACACCCGCTGGGGAGATGTGATCCGTGGTGCATTTCCCCGCAACTTTGACGAGTAGCGGGAGGTGCTCGTAATCTCGACCATCCCAGCCTGAGAATGGCTCCAGGAGCTGTAGGCGTTCGCTCTCCGGTGAGACCACCACATCGACACCCGATCTCTCTTCGGGCGGCTCCACGTAGCCGGCGCGGCTGGCCACGAAGCCGCGGCTCGGAACTTCCGGAACGGGCGAAGGCGGATCGAGGATGAAGCACGTGCCATCGTCCGCTTCGATCTCATCTGTGATCGGATTGAACGACAGCCGGCCCGCGAGCGCGTACGCGATCACGATCTCGGGGCTCGCAATGAAGGAGAGTGTCTCTGCGCTACCGTCGTTGCGCCGACGGAAGTTGCGGTTGTAGGAGCTGAGGATCGAATTCGCCTCGCCTTCCGCAACGTCGTCACGCTTCCACTGCCCGATACACGGGCCGCACGCGTTGGCGAGCACGATTCCCCCGATGGCCTCCAAATCGGCGAGTTGACCGTCCCGCTTGATCGTCAGATGCACCTGCTCGGAACCCGGCGTCACCCAAAGCGCCGATTTCGACCGCGCACCGTGTCGCGCGGCCTGGCGCGCGACATCGGCTGCGCGCTCGAGATCTTCATACGACGAGTTGGTGCAGCTTCCGATCAACGCGGCTGAAAGCGTGTCGGGATATTCATGCTCCGCCGCGTCGGCCGCCATACGGGAAATCGGCCTCGCGAGGTCGGGCGTATGGGGCCCCACGATGTGCGGCTCGAGGGTCGAGAGGTCGATCTCGACGATCTCATCGAAAAAAGAAACCGGATCCTTCGCGACTTCGGGATCCGCACGCAACAGCTCGGCGCGTTCATTTGCGAGGTCGGCCAACTCCTCCCGACCGGTCGCCTTGAAGTACGTCGCCATTCGCGCGTCGTAGGGAAAGATCGAGGTCGTCGCGCCCAGTTCGGCGCCCATGTTCGTAATCGTTCCCTTACCGGTGCAGCTGATCGACGCGGTGCCGGGACCGAAGTACTCGATCACCCGATTGGTCCCACCCGTCACCGTCAGCGTTTCGCAGACCTTGAGGATGACGTCCTTGGGAGACGACCAGCCGGAGAGTTCCCCCGTGAGATAGACACCGACAAGGTTCGGATAGAGGACCTCCCACGGAAAACCGGCCATCACGTCGACGGCGTCGGCTCCGCCGACCCCGCACGCGAACATCCCCAACCCGCCCGCATTGGGGGTATGGGAATCCGTACCGATCATCATTCCACCGGGAAACGCGTAGTTTTCGAACACCACCTGGTGGATGATGCCCGCGCCGGGCCCCCAGAAGCCGATCCCATAACGCGCCGAGCTGCTGCTGAGAAAATCGTAGACCTCGCGGTTGACGTCATTCGCCTTCGCGAGATCGCCGGCCGCCCCGACGCGCGCTTGGATCAGATGATCGCAGTGCACGGTGGTTGGAATCGCCGTCGCGTCCTTGCCGGCCAACATGAATTGCAAAAGCGCCATCTGTGCGGTTGCATCCTGCATCGCCACGCGATCCGGACGCGTGGCGACGTAGCTCGTACCGGGCTCCAACTCTTCTCCCTCAGGATCGGCGAGGTGCCCGAGAAACACCTTCTCCGCGTAGGTGAGCGGGCGCCCCAGGCGTCGACGCACGATTTCGAGATTGCGCTCGAGCCGGTCGTAGACACCGCGAACGAGTACGGCGGTCGTATCGATCGGGGGCATGGCTCCTCCTGCTGAGAAAAGCCCGGGGAGATTAGCAGCTCAACTCCGCCAGCAGGTGCGCCGATGATCGGGAGGCCTTGCGGAAGTCATCGAGGTCGAGGCTTTCGTTTTCGCCGTGGGCATTGCAGGGCGGGTCTTCCAGTCCGAGCAGAAGCGCGGGGATTCCACCCAGCACGCTGCTGAACGGGCCGACGAATGGAATCGAACCGCCACAACCGATCTCGACGGACTCCCGGCCGAATCCGGCGGCGAGTGCGCGGCGCGCCGCGTCGAACGCCGGACCTTCGGGCGTGGTCCTCCAACCGGGCACGGCGGTCGTCGCCTCGAGCTCCACGGTCAAGCCATGAGGAGGGTCCGAGGCCAGGAATTCGACCAGCAGCCGCGCGACCCGATCGGCGTCCTGGCCCGGTGCGAGGCGGACGCCGACCCTCGCCTTCGCCTCGGCGATGAGCTGATTGGCGGCTGTCGCGAGTGGCATCGCTTCGAGTGCGGTGATCGCCAGCGAGGGGCGGTACCAGATCCTTTCATACACCGAATAGCGTCCGTCCCCCACGAAGCGAGAACCGTGCGGCATCCCGGCATCTCGACGGAAGACAGCTTCATCGAAGGGAAGCACGTCGAGTGCAGCACGCTGAGCGGCGGAAAGCACGGGAACATCGTCGAGCAGACCGGGCACCGCGATCTCGCCGGAGTCATCCACCAGGCGTGCCAACAGCATCGAAAGCGCGGTGGCGGCGTCGGGAACCGGGCCTCCCCACATGCCGCTGTGGATGGGATGGTCGAGAGCGCGCACCGTCACATCGACCGCCACGATTCCGCGCAGGCTCGTCGTCAGCGATGGTAACCCGGTGTCGAGATTGGCGGTGTCGGAGAGAATGAGTACGTCCGCGTCGAAGCGCTCGCGGTGGGTGCGCAGAAACTCGGCCAGGTGATCGGACCCGATCTCTTCCTCACCTTCGACGATCAGCTTGACGTTGATCGGCAGGAAACCCTTGGTATCGAGCCAAGCGCGAAGCGCCGCCACGTGCAGCAGGATTCCAGCCTTGTCGTCGACGACTCCGCGCCCGTACAAGCGACCGTCCGCCCGCCGAGTGGGCTCGAAGGCCGGCGTCTGCCAATGCTCGAGGCGACCCGGCGGCTGCACGTCGTGATGGGCGTAGATCAGAGCCGTCGGCGCGTCAGGCCCCGCATCGAGCCACTCCGCGGTCACGTATGGATGGGCGCCGTCGATCCGCAAGATCTCCACGCCGTGCAAACCGACATCGCTGAACAGTTCCGCAACGCGTTCGGCAGACCGCTCGACTTCAACGGGGTCGAAGCCCGCCGCGGAGACGCTTGGGATCCTCGCGAGATCGGTCAGTTCTTCGATCGTCACATCGAACCGACGATCAATGGAATCGAGAATCGATTGGGGTGCCGGCACGGCCGCGCAGGATAGCACGAGATCAGGGGCGCGAACGAAGCGGCTATGCGGTGCGGTTGGAATCAACGAGTTCGGGGCGGCGGGAGCGCGGCCGAATCAGGGCCGGTAACACGATCAGGTTACAGACGACCGTAAAGCAGACACCGATGGTCAGCAGCCTCCCCAACGTCGCGAGACCCAGGTGAGTCGCCAAACCTAGGCTTCCGAAGCTCGCAATCGTCGTCAGCGCGCTGTAGGCAACCGCCCGCGCCGTGCTCGTAGCCAATAGGTTCACCTCGTCTTCCGCGGCGACCCGCACGCGATGAACCAGGTGGATACCACTGTCGACACCGATTCCCAGCAGCAGCGGAAGTACGATCACGTCGGCGAAATTGAAGGGGATGTCCAGGAGTACCGCCGCCGCTACGGTCAGCGCAGAAGCGAGCAAGAGCGGAATCAACACGAGTGCGGTGTCATCGATTCGCCGCCAGAGGATCAGCAGGAACAACGTAATCACGATGAATGCCGAAAGCATGGCCTGGGTCAGGGCGCGAACCACCGACCGGCCGGATTCGAGAATCTCCGATGCGCTACCCGCGACCTCGGGCGTGACGGTCTTGACGCCATCCACGAAGGCTGCCAGCGCGGCGTGATCGTTCAGGTCGTCGCGCGGAAAGATCTGGATTCGCACGCGCCCGTCGGCAGTGATCATCCGCTCCAAAATCGTGTCGGGCAATTTCTCCAGCGTCACGTGACCGGCAGACAGCGCGGCGTTCAACATCCTCAGCTGTTCTGGCAGGGTGCCGAGCATGCTGCTCTGGAGTGCTTCGAGCTCCCGCGTCGGATCCGGGGAATCCGTGAGTCTTTGGAGATAGCGACCGAGAACAGGTCGGAGCCGGCTCGCACTCGCCACCAACTCCGACTGCTCGCCGAATTCCTGCAAGCGACCGAGTTCGCGGGATAGATCGACGAGCGCCTCCTCCTGTTCCGCAAGTGAGGGGGGCGGGACCTTGCCATCGGGGCCAGGAGGTGGCGCTACGAACATCGCAACGTCCTCGATGATGCCAAGCTTGTTTTCCTGATCGGCGGGCACATAGTCTGACACGGTGACCACCCGCTCGACGACATCGAGCGCTTTCAACCGCTCAGCGAGAAACTGTGCGGACTCGAGGCTCGGCGCGACCGCGTTGAGCGACCACGGCGACGAAGCGCCCTTCTCCAGCAGCTCGTTGAAGGTCCGAACGGACTCGCTCGAAGGATCGCGCACGTTGAGCGGATTGTTGTCGAAACGCGCCTGCGGCAGCAGCAGGACGGCACCAATCCCCATGACCAGAGCGGTGCCGCGAATGGCCCGCGGATGTCGCAGCGGCAGATTCGTGAAGCTCGCGTTCGACCACGAGACCCCCGCAGCGTACTCGCGACCCGCGGGAATGGGCCGAAGGCTGAGCAGCGCGGGAAGCAGCGTCAGTGTGCAGAACAGGCTGATGAACATTCCGGTACCCGAGATCAGCCCCAGTTCGGCAACCCCGATGAAATCCGTCGGCACGAAGGCGAAGAAACCGATCGCAGTCGTTGTCGCGCAGAGAAAAATCGAGCTGCCCACATCCCGTGCGGTCTCGTTGAGGGCGACCGAGTGTTCGAGTCCACTGGCCAGAAGTTCGCGATAGCGAATGCAGACGTGGATCCCGAAGTCGACGCCGAGCCCGATGAAGAGCACAGCGAAACAGACCGAGATCAGATTGAGGTGTCCGATCGCAGCGGCCGTGAAACCCGCCGTCCAGACGAGACCCACGATCAGGGTTGCGAGCGTCGAGAGCACCATCCGGATCGAGCGGAGACCGAGGATCAGGATGATCGCGACAAGTACGAGTGAAGCGATTCCCGCCGCTACCGCCTGGGTTCGCAGCACCTCCATCTCTTCGAAGGAGAGCGCTACGTCTCCGGTGATCCTCACGATGACGCCTGATTCTGGTGTGAAGCCGAGTTCGTTGGCAATTCTGCGCACGGCGAGAATCGAACGCTTTGCGGGCTGGAACTCATCGAATTCCAGCACCGGTTGCACGAGCAGGAAGCGCCGGCGCGCATCGAGGTCGAAATCGCCATCAGCCAGTACTTCGGCCCAGGAGAGGTGATAGGGTCTACCTTCGATTCGCGCGCTGAGCGCCTCGAGGAATCGATCGAAGAGCGCGTGCAGCTGATCCCCCGACACGTCGCCCTCGCGCACGGCTCGTCCGCCACGGGCCATCATCGACGCTAGCCCCCGCAGCGTCCCGTCGCGGGACAGCTCTGCTAGGTACGGCTGGGCGATCGCGAGCTTGTCGGCGAGGTCCTCCAGCTCCTCGGTCTCCAGGTACAGGAAGGCGTGATTCTCGAAGAACTCGCCGCCACCCGGAAGATAGGCGCGGTGAAAACGCCGGGGCTCCGCTTCCAATCGCGCAGCCAACGACGCCGCCGCTTCTCCTGCCCGCTCGGGTGTGGGCGCATCGATCACCACGAACATATTTTCGTAGAGCATCGGAAACGCCTCGTGATAACGGCGCTCGACCTGCTTGAAGGGAAGATCTTGCGAGAACAGCGACTCGGTATCGCCGTGGATTCCGAGGTGGCTGACGACGTAGTAGATGATGACGAGGGTCGCGAGCGACATGCCGATCGTGATCGAGACGGCACTTTTCTGCACCCCGCCGACCCATTGTGCGAGCCATCGACCGATTGTCTGTTCGATCGAGTTCACGATCGCTCATTCTCCCGCTAGAGGCTGTGGCCGGACTGCGAGGCGGCTGTAGGAAAGCATTCGGAGTCTAGCCGAAGCCTTCGCTAGACTCGATGCGAGGGAGCCACCGATAGATGCGGACGCTCCCAATCAGCAGCAGGAGGAGCCACGTGAAGTCGCGATCGATTCGGTCCAGCCTGGGAATCACTCTCGGAGTCGCTGTTTTGCTTTCGGTTGCGAGTCCGAATCTCGCGCTGCCCGATTCCGGCGAGGTCTCGGAGCCCAGCGCGCCCACAAAGGTGGTCGACGCGCTACACGAAATTCTGATCAGCGTGATGAAGGACGCGAAAACGCTTGGTTATGGCGGCCGCTTCGAGCGACTGGAACCCGTGATCAACGAGCTCTTCGACATCCCATTCATGGCCGAAAAATCGATAGGACGCTATTGGAAGACCATTGACGAGGAGAACCGGGCCCGCTTGCTCGCCACTTTCGAGCGTTTCACGGTTGCCAACTACGCCGGCCGCTTCACCGGTTACTCGGGGCAGCTCTTCGAAACCCTCAAGGAAGAAGCGTCCAAGTACGGAACCATTCTGGTCTACAGCCACCTGGTTTCAGCGGACGGCGAGACCATACAGCTCAACTACCGACTGCGACCGGCCAAGGATGACGGTTGGAGGATCATCGACGTCTTGTTGAACGGAACCGTAAGTGAGCTCGCGCTGAGGCGCTCGGAGTATTCTTCGCTCATCCGGCGCAAGGGATTTGCGGCGCTGATATCGGCGCTCGACGATCGCATCGACGACCTCGCGGGCGGCAAGGTGCCCGACCGACCCTCCTAGGAGCGCGACCCCAGAATGGGGTTGCGCGACGACGCAAGCGAATCCAAAGGATTCGCCCGCTAGGAGTTCGATCCCAACAGATTACTGCTCGTGCGCCCGAATATGGGCGGCTCGGACCTGTAGATAGGCACTGCGCAATGCCGCGTAGTAGTCGACTGACGATTCCTCGAGTGCCTTTATCGCGGCATCCCTGGCATCCAGTGTCGTGAAGCCGCCGCTGGCGCCGATCACGAGATTCGGCGCAGGCCCGACCAAATAGGTGAGGGGTTGAAGGAACAGGTCAACGATATCGCCGAATCCGTCGCGAATCGTATTGGGTCCAAAAATTGGTAACACCAGGTAAGGCCCGGTACCTACACCCAATCGCCCGAGCGTCTGCCCGAAGTCGGATTCGTGATGCTCCCACCCCGCCTCGACTCCAACATCGAAGATGCCTCCGATCCCGAGGGTCGAGTTCAAAACGAACCGCCCGAGTGTCTTTGCGGCATCCTTGAAGCGGAGTTGCAGCAGGTCGTTGATCAGCGTCGAGGGCGCTTTGAGGTTGATGAAAGCGCGGCTGATGCCCCGCCTGGCGGGTTCGGGAACCACGAATCGGTACCCGCGGATCATGGGATCGAAGACGCGCCGGCCCAGTACGCGATTGAAGGTCAGCAGTGCCCGATTCGCACCCTCAAAGGGATCGTTTGGCGCGGCCTCCTCACCAAACTCGAACGCATCATCGAAGAGTTCGTCGTACTCGGGATCATCGATCGCCGAGCCCGACGAAGAGCTCCCTCCAGCAGGGACCACGCTGGCTTCCTGGACCGCCGGAGCGAACTCGGCACACGCGGGCAGCCCGGCGAGCAGTGCGAATCCGAGCCCAAGTAGTGCTGCCCGAAACTGGAAGGTCTTGCTCATCTCCCCTCCAATCCGGGGCAGATCTTCGGGCTGCTGGTCGAGGATGAGGCGCATAGGCCTACGAGGCGCCAGAACGCGAGTCTAGAGGGCGCGTCGGATCGGGGCCAGTCTCCCGCGGATCCCGCCAGCGCAGGTCCGGCCGGCGTTCCCCGTGGGAAATCAATTTTGCTGACAGCCGCAGCTCGGGTGGGGTAAGCTCCGGCGCGTCGGGAGTCTTCGCAACGGTTGATAACGATAAATCACCCCCCGAAGAGGACCCACTCCTCCCAGAAAGCGGACAGATGCAAGACGATTGCGTGCCCCGGGTGCAGCTCGTGCTCGTGATCCGGTGTTCATTGGGCACAGCGCCATCGGGGAGGCTGGTCGCGGCAGGCAATGTCGGTGGCCACCAAATGATAGAATCCCCCGCTCGCTCGGCTCCACGGAGGTAATCGAGTGGACATTTTCCAGAAGTGCGCTGATGCCGCGGAGTATTACGCGCAGATTCGAGATGCTGGGATCTATCCCTATTACCGCGCCATTTCTTCCGGACAAAATCCGGTCGTCATGCACCGCGGCAAAGAACTCGTCATGCTGGGCTCGAACAACTATCTCGGACTCACCAACCACCCCGAGGTGAAGGAAGCCGCTGCGATGGCCCTCGCCCTGTTCGGGACCGGGTGCGCGGGCTCGCGGCTGCTCAACGGCACACTCGACATCCACCTCGAATTGGAAGAACGGCTCGCGAAGTTTCTGGGGAGAGAGGACGTGCTCACGTTCTCAACGGGTTTTCAGGTCAATCTCGGCGTTCTCTCGTGCTTGCTGCGGCGCTCGGACATCGCGTTGCTCGACGGCCTCAACCACGCGAGCATCATCGACGGCTGTCGGCTGGGTTTCGGCAAGACCTATAAATATCTGCACAACGACATGGCCGACCTCGAGAAGAAGCTGGTCAACATCTCCGGCGAGAAGGGAACGATCATCGTCGTCGACGGCGTCTTCTCCATGGAAGGAGACACCGCAAAGCTTCCGGAAATCGTCGAACTAAAAAACCGCTACGGCGCGCGGCTGATGGTGGATGACGCCCACGGACTCGGCGTATTCGGCGATAACGGGCGTGGCACCCCCGAGCACTTCGGGCTCGAGGATGAAGTCGACCTCGTGATGGGTACCTTCTCGAAGTCCCTCGCGACGGTGGGCGGTTTCATCGCCGCACGTGCAGATGTCATCGATTTCATCCGCCACGAGGCGCGGACCGCAATCTTCTCGGCAGCGCCGCCCCCGCCATCGGTCGCCGCGGCCATCAAGGCGTTGGAAATCATCGAGCGGGAGCCCGAACGCAGAAAGAACCTCTGGGAGAACGCTCGGTTCATGAAGCGCGAGCTCAAGACGCTCGGCTTCGATACCGGACAGTCCGAGTCCCCCGTGATTCCGCTGGTGGTCGGAGAAGACGTCGCGGCATTCGTGATGACCCGGAAGCTCCAGGAGAGGGGCGTATTTGCAAATCCGGTGATTTCTCCGGCGGTCCCGAAGGGGCGGTCCATGATGCGAACGTCCTACATGGCGACGCATACCATGGAACACCTGGAGTTCGCCCTTGAAGCCTTCGCAGCGGTGGGCCGCGAGATGGGCATCATCCGCTAGCGGGCGAATTCTTCGAATTCGCTTTACGGCGCCGGGACCTATTGGTCCCGGCTAGCCGAGCCCGACCCGCGCGCTCTCGCCCCAAGGGATCTCCAGACTAATCGCCCCCGGCGGGCGTCGGCTTGTCGTGCTCATCCTCGATTTCGCCGACGATCTCTTCGAGAACGTCTTCGAGAGTGCAGACCCCGAGTACCGGGCCGTCATCCTTGCGAATGATCGCGAGGTGCTGGCGCCCGCTGCGAAATTGCCGAAGCGCATCGACGATGGGCAGATCCGGGTCGAACTGCGTCGCGGGCCGGATCGCATCGCGCATCACCACCACGCGGTCCCGCGCGTAGAGGTGAAACAGATCCTTGGCATGGAGAATTCCGACAATGTGATCCAGGCTTTCCTCATAGACCGGAAGTCTCGTGAAGCCGGACTCTCGCAACAGATCGAGCAGATCGTCAGGATCGATCTCATTCGGAACCGCGGTCACCTCCTCGCGCGGAATCAGGACGTCGCGGACGCGGGTTCGACTCAGGCGGAAGACGTTTCCGAGGATCCGCCCTGAGTACGGGCGAATCACACCAGCCGCGCTCGACTCCGATACGAGTAGCGAGAGTTCGTCCGAAGAGTGGACGGATTGAGCCTGCCCGGCTGGCTTCACCCCAAATGCCCTGACCAACGCATTACCCGCGCCGTTCATGAATGAGATGACCGGCCGGAATACGCGTCCAAAGACCAGCAATGGCCTCGAACAGGCGAGCGCCACCCGGCCGGGAAAGTCCAGGGCAAGAGCCTTGGGGGCAAGTTCACCCGCAACCACGTGGACAAAGATGATCACGGAGAACGCCGACACCAGCGCCAGCGAGTGAACGGCGACGGTCGATTCTACGCCGAACACCGAGAGCATGGGCCGAATCAGTCCGGCCAGTGCAGGCTCGCCGATCCACCCCAGCCCGATACTGGCGAGCGTGATTCCGAGTTGGGTGGCCGCGATAGCATCATCGAGATGCTCGATCGCCGTCTGGGTCGCGCGGGCGCCGCTTCGACCCTCGGCAACCCAGAGTTCGACCTGCGTGCGACGAACCGCAACCAGAGCGAATTCAGTAGCGACGAAAAAGGCGTTGGTGGCGACGAGTGCGACGACCCCGAGGAGACCGAGGAGCGAGAGCCCAATCCCTGGAGTGTCCATTCACCCTCCGCTCGAGAGAAAAATCATTATAGGAGGTTCATGGCTAATCGCGCGGTCGATTGATGGCCTCCCGGCCCGCGAGGTCGTCCACGAACTGTCGGGCAGTTCGCCCCGATCGACTCGAGCGGCGAAGCGCCCAGCGAAGAGCGGCCTGCTTCACTTCTTCGGGCGGCGTCCGAAGGTCCGCTTTCTTCGCGTAGTGGTCGACGATCGAGAGATAGGTGCTCTGGTCGAAGCTGTAGAAGCCGAGCACGAGTCCGAAGCGATCGGAAAGCGCCAGTTTTTCGTCGATCGTCTCGCCGAGTTGGAGTTCTCCAGCTTCGTCGAGCCGAACCGATCGGTTGTCCGCCGCACTCTCGGGGAGCAGGTGTCGCCGGTTGCTTGTCGCAATGATGCGAACGTTCTCCGGTGGAGCGACGAGGCTCCCCTCGAGAGCCGCTTTCAATTCGCGGTACTCGGACTCGCCGCTCTCAAAGGAGAGGTCGTCGCAGAACAAGACGAAGCGGTACGGTGATCCGCGCAGCGCAGCCAACACCGAGGGGAGGTGAGCGAGATCGGACTTGTGCACCTCGACGATCCGCAATCCCTGCGACCCAAAGCGATTCAACAAGCCCTTGACGGCGGACGATTTTCCGGTGCCGCGCGCACCGAACAAGAGAACGTGATTGGATGGGTGTCCGCTGATGAATTGCTCGACGTTCGCTGCCAGGCTCGCCACCGCCGCCTCGACACCGATCAGATCGTCCAGTTCGAAACCATGCGGCTTCAGAATCGGAATGATTCGTCCGGGCCCGCGGCTGACGTCCCAACGAAAGGCGAGGTGGCGATCGAACAGCCGGGCCGCCTCTGGCGGCCCGGCGAAATCCTCCAGAACCCGCTCAGCAAGCTCCAGAATGCGCCGCACGCGCGCGAGGAGGCCCTTTCGGCTACTCATGGGCGGATTGTAGACTGAAGACGTCTCCCGTGCCGCCGGATACTACACGAATTAGTGTCGGCCTGGAGCCGTCTTGGAGGAGGTCGCCCGTGGCGGCGCTCGGAAAACTTGCGGAGCAGCTCGATCCCAAGGTGGGCCTCTGTTCGAATTGCAAGCGCGCGTCGATCCTGACAAGCGCGAAGGGGTTCAGCTACTGGCGCTGTGGCCGGGCGGACTCGGATGCGGCGTTCCGGCGCTACCCCACCCTCCCCGTCGAGGACTGTGCGGGCTTCGAGTTCGGATCACCGCAGACCAGAAACCTTCCAGCCGACTAGGTACGCGATCCCAGCATGGGATCGCGTGACGCCGCAAGCGAATCCAAAGGATTCGCCCGCTAGGAGCCCGGCGTCCATTCGGGAAGCGGCTGGCCGAGGATCTTCAAGAATCGGTCCAGAAAACGGTAGGTCAGCCCCCAGACCACGTGGCGTCCGGGCTCACCCACCAGGATTCCCGGAAAGAGTCGGCCCGATTCAACTTTCGCTGGGTGATCGATGTGACGCTCGCGATCCGACAGCGAGTCGAGCGGAAACCAGAAGGCATCCTGGACCTCGTGGTTGAGCGCCAGCGCACCGGGATTGCTGGTGTAGAAGACGAATGCGGAGACCGCGAAATCGCTCGGTGGCAGGGGCCGACCGGGCAGATCATCCAGGCGACCGAGAAACTCCGATTCGGCGAGCGATAATCCGACCTCCTCGAGGGTCTCGCGCTCCGCGGCAGCGCGGGCGGTCGCGTCGGCTGCGTCTACGCGGCCGCCCGGGAAGGCTATGTGTCCCGACCAGGGGTCGCCCGCTCGCCTCGCGCGCTCGATCAAGAGCAGATCCAGGGAACCTGCGTTGTCCGTCAGCACGATCGCCACCGCGGCCCGCTGCTGCAATCCAGCTTCAAGCAGCGACGGCTCGTGCTCGAGCAGAGCCCGCCGAACATCGTCAACACCCAACACCCCCCAAACATACCCCCCGCCCCCGCACAATCCGCCCCCACCCAGTAAAGCCCCCCGCAATC
Source organism: Myxococcales bacterium (assembly GCA_022561775.1). GTDB lineage: Bacteria > Myxococcota_A > UBA9160 > UBA9160 > SMWR01 > JACZVU01. The sequence goes on from JADFQO010000008.1 coordinate 65,668, forward strand.
AACAGCTTCTCAATGCGGAGTGACCAGGCAAACTGGGCCCCCGCTAGCATGAGCCAGCTCATAAGACAACGGCCGTGCGCGGGCTACTGGGCCCCGGCTGGTGGAACCTTCTCATTGAACAGCGGTCCTGCCAGGGCATGAGACAACGGCCCTGCGCGGGCTACTTTCCCGAGAATGACAGCGCCCCCGACGACTTCGGCTGCCATCCAGCGCATTTTCGCTCTCGCCCGCAAAGAACGGGCCACGGCGACCCAGGCGATCCGGGGCATGACGCTCGATCACCAGGTCGCGTTGGTTTGCGGCACTCCGCTCTCCCGGCGAGCGAAAATCCTCGAACTGCTCCCGGCTCCCGAGGCTGTGATCCCGCTGATTCCCGAGGCGGAACTCTGTTTCACCGTAAAGGCGATTGGAATCGAGGATGCGGCGTGGGTTCTCGAACTCGCGACTCCGGAACAGGTTGTCGCCTGCATGGATCTGGACGGATGGAGGGGGACCGCTGCCGATCGGGCTGCCATCGACCGCTGGATCGATACGCTCGCCATGATGACAACGGACGCCTTCCTACGCTCGATTCGCGCGCTCGATCCCGAACTCGTGGTGCTCTTTCTCAAGCACCGAGTCCGATGCTTCCAGAAGCCGGACGACGACGACGGGTGGCAGCCGCCCGAGGGCGGTCTGACCGTAGAAGGCCAGTTCTATTTCGTCGCGGTAAGCGAAGGAGACGATCTCGAGCCAATCGTCGCGATGCTGCGCGCTCTTTTCGCCGCCGACTATTGGGTCTATTTCCGGATGATGCAGGGGATCATCCACGAGTTGGACATCGTGAACGAAGAATGGGCATTGCGCTGGCGAACCGGCCGTCTCGAAGATCTGGGTTTTCCACCCTGGGATCGCGCGATGGGGATCTACCAGTTCATCCGGCGAGAAGATCGGACCGCGATCTCGGACGAGGCGGCGAGTTTCGACGTGGGAGAATGGCATCTGCCCGTCTGGATGCCGAGCCTTCCCGCATCGGCGGATCACCAGCATCTGCTGTTTCGAACCCTCGCACAGCTCGACGAGTCCGAGCGCCACTCCGCGCTCTACGCCTTCATCGCGCTCGCAAACAAGGTCGCGGTCGCGGACCGAATGGAGCTGAGTGATGCAGAGTCGACTCCGATCGCGATCGACAAGGCCGCGGACTTTGCCAGCGTGGGACTCGAGTTCATCTCGACCGAACTCGGGCTCAACGCCGCGGATGTACTTCGGCGCGTACCGCTGCAGCGACTCTTTTCGGTCGGCGCAAACCTGCAACCCGAACGGGCCAAACCGTGCGATAAACAGAACACCTGAGAGATGAAGGGCCCACCGACCATTCGGTCGGCGGGCCCTTGGAATCGAACCAAGGCGTTCCCTAGAGATCGACCGGCTTGAGTGTCTTGCGCTTGTTGCCCAGCGCGCGGGCTTCTGCGCTCGCGATCAGGCCGCGGACGGTCTTGTCGAGTGCGCTGTAGAAATCGCTGCTCACGTTGCACTTCCTCGACGCGGCCTTGGTACGTGACTTCGAGATGATCAGATTACCGGAGCCCTGCTTCGCCGCCTTCCTCTTCGCTGCCATTGTTTCTCCTGTTTCGTCGGTGTTCCCTTCGATCACCGTCGATGCGCCAAGACCGTTCGACAAGTTCGCTCGGCGAACAGCTCGAAATCCACCCCCATGTCGCACCTTACGGCATGGTTTGACCGGCGCATCATAGACGTTCTTTTCTCGGAAGCAAACCAAAAAAATGGGCGCGAGAAGCCCTCTGGACGTCTTTTTCGGACCTCCCCCGAATGGGCGGGCGTCGGGATCGCAGCGGACCGGAACATCGGGTGGGGGCGGAGCCCCACCGTTCTCGCTTCGAAGGTTCCGAAATGCCAGCCCGATCTTCAGCTATCGCGCGGCCCCTGTTAGAATCCAGCGGAATGAAGGCGATCGACCTGCGCAGTGACACCGTCACCAGGCCGACCGAGGCGATGCGAAGAGCGATGGCCTCGGCCGAAGTCGGAGACGACGTCTACGGAGAAGATCCGACCGTCAATCGGCTGCAAGAGGTGGCGGCGGAACGTACGGGGAAAGAGGCGGCCCTCTTCGTCACTTCGGGAACGATGGGCAACCAGGCGGCCATCGCCGCGGCGACCCGCCCCGGGGACGCGGTGCTGGCCGGCGAGGGCGCGCACCTTCTACTCTACGAATCCGGAGCGGGGGCGGCGTTGTTCGGCGTCCAGATCGAAACCGTGGGGGCCGGCGGCTTTTTTTCGGGCTCGGAAGTCGCCGATGCCATCCACCCGGTCGACGTCCACTACGCGCCCGCTCGCATGCTCGCGATCGAGAACACACACAACCAGAGCGGGGGCCGGGTGTTTCCACTGGAACCGCTGAAGGAAGCCGCGGCAGTCGGACGAGACCACGGCCTGACGGTGCATCTCGATGGCGCCCGAATCTTCAACGCGGCCGTCGCAAGCGGGACACCGGTGGCGACCTGGGCGGAGCCCTTCGACTCGCTCACGTTTTGTCTTTCGAAAGGACTCGGCGCGCCGATCGGGTCCGTCCTGTGTGGATCGTCGGATTTCATTTTGCGCGCACACCGCGCTCGCAAGCAGATGGGTGGCGGAATGCGTCAGTCTGGCATCATCGCTGCGGCTGGTCTCTACGCACTGGAACATCACGTCGAACGCCTCGCGGATGATCACTCGAATGCGCGGCGCCTGGCGGCAGGGCTGCAGGATCTCGGCTTCAAAGTCGACCCGTTCCCCGAAACGAACATCGTACTCTTCGAGGTCGAGCGGGCGGAAGGATTCGAGCAAGAGATCCTCGCGCGAGGCGTCTTGATGCTTGCCCTAACGAAAGATCGGATTCGAGCAGTGACCCACATGGACGTGTCTGAAGCAGACATCGATGATGCGCTGAGCCGCATTGCAGAGGTCGCGAAAGCTCGCTCCCGCTGATCGAGTTACACTGCTTCAGCGTTCCGGGAATCTGGGGCAACCTTCTCCGGCAAAAATTCCGAGGGGTCGGATGGATCAGCTCTGCCGAGCCTGCCGGACCCTCTCTTCCAATGAGGAGCGGGAATGAGTTTCGAAAATCTCACCTTTGAAGTCCGGGACGGACTGGCTCGCTTGACGCTGAATCGCCCGAAGGCGGCCAACTCCTTCAACCTCAATCTGGCCCGGGAATTTCTCGAGACCGCCACAATCTGCGCAGAAGATTCGGCAATTCGCGCGGTCTTGCTGACCGGGGCTGGCCGGATGTTCTGCGCAGGCGGAGACCTGAAGAACTTCGCGGCCGCGGAGGATCAGATCCCGGAGCGAGTCGCGGAGACAGCCGACACCCTGCACGCCGCGATCTTGAAATTTGTACGCATGAACGCGCCCATCGTGGCAGCAGTCAACGGCCCGGCTGCCGGTGCGGGGATGAGTCTGGTCTGCATGACGGACATGGCGCTGGCCGCCGAATCCGCGATCTTTACCATGGCATACACCGCATCGGGACTCGCGCCAGACGGGAGTTCGACCTACTTCCTACCGCGTATTGTCGGCATGCGGCGCGCAAGGGAATTGATGCTCACCAATCGCAAACTCTCCGCGGCCGAAGCCCATGCGTTGGGAATCGTCGAACGGGTCGTCCCCGACGACGACCTGATGGCCGAATCGGAGAACCTAGCGCGCACTCTGGCCAGCGGACCGACACTCGCGTTCGGCGCTGTCAAGAAGCTGCTGCTCTCGAGTCAAAACGCACAGCTCGAAGACCAGCTGGATGCAGAAACGAGCGCAATCGTGGCCATGACCCGTACGTCGGATGGCCGCGAAGGGGTCGCAGCATTTCGCGAAAAGCGCAAGCCCAGCTTCACAGGAGCGTAATCACTCCGCGGCGGCGATCTTGCTACTTCGTTCCATCGGTCACGCACCCGAGCGAAGCCGGGCTCACGGATTGGATGTATTTGTAGAGCGTTCCCCGTTTTGCCTTGAGCTCTGGTGCCTTCCAGCTTGACCGTCGCGCTTCGAACTCATCGGCACTCACTTCCAACTCGATGGTGTGTTTCTTCACGTCGATCGTGATCACGTCTCCGTCTTCTACCAGCGCAATCGGTCCGCCTTCCTGAGCCTCGGGGGTCACGTGCCCGATCAGGAATCCGTGGGAACCCCCGGAGAAACGGCCGTCGGTGATGAGCGCAACGTCCGAGCCGAGGCCCGCACCCATCAGCACGGAAGTCGGGGTGAGCATTTCGGGCATTCCGGGACCGCCCTTGGGCCCCTCGTAGCGAATCACGACCACATCACCTGCGCGGATCTGCCCGTGCTCGACCGCGGCGAGCATGTCCTCTTCGCAGTCGAAGGGTCGCGCCGGTCCGGAGAAGAGATAACCCTCCTTTCCCGTGATCTTTCCGATCGCTCCGTCGGGCGCCAGGCCGCCGCGCAGGATCTGGAGATGCCCCGTCTCCTGGACCGGGTCGTCCCAACTCCGAATCACCTGCTGACCCTCCGCGAGCGGTGGCACCTCTGCAAGATTCTCAGCCAGGGTCTTTCCGGTCACCGTGAGGCAGTCGCCGTGAAGCAGCTGCTTTTCGAGCAGGTACTTCATCACGGATGGCGTCCCACCGACGTCGTGGAGGTCCTCCATCACGTATTGGCCGCTCGGCTTCAGGTCCGCCAGATAGGGAACGCGGTCGCTTACCTCCTGGAAGTCGTCGATCTGCAGCGGAACATCGACCGCGTGAGCCATCGCGATCAGATGGAGCACAGCATTCGTAGAGCCGCCCAACGCGACGACCATCGCGATGGCATTCTGAAACGCCGCAGGGGTCATGATGTCGCTGGGTTTGATGTCCCGTTCGAGGAGATTTCGAATCGCGGCGCCCGCGCGATGGCACTCCTCGAGTTTTTCAGGAGCCTCGGCGGGCGTCGACGAGCTGTAGGGAAGGCTCATGCCGAGCGCCTCGATCGCGACAGCCATCGTGTTCGCGGTGTACATCCCGCCGCAGGCGCCAGCTCCGGGACAGGCTCTGCGCACGATATCGCGCCGCGTTTCGTCGTCGATTGCGCCCGATATGTATTTTCCGTAGCTCTCGAACACGGAGGCGATGTCGAGCTTGTCGCCGCTGCGGGTGTGGCCCGGCTTGATGGTTCCTCCGTAGACCATCAGAGAGGGGCGGTTCACACGCGCCATCGCCATCACGCAGCCCGGCATGTTCTTGTCGCATCCGGGCAGGGAAATGTTGGCGTCGTACCACTGGGCGCACATCACCGTCTCGATGGAATCCGCGATCAGGTCCCGCGATTGCAGCGAGTAGCTCATGCCGTCGGTTCCCATCGAGATGGCGTCCGAAACGCCGATGGTGTTGAATCGCATCCCGACCATTCCAGCGTCGACGACACCCTCCTTGACCTTTGCGGCGAGGTCGTTCAGGTGCATGTTGCACGGATTTCCCTCGTACCAGACGCTGGAGATTCCCACCTGGGGCTTGTCCATGTCGGACTCGGTCAGGCCCGTCGCGTAGAGCATGGCCTGGGAGGCCCCCTGCGCCTTTGGCTGCGTGATGCGACGACTGATCTTGTTCAGGGCTTCTTTCATCATCTAGCTCCGCGACTGGGGACCGGACGCTGCCCCCGGAAACAGTCAGGATAGCGCTGTTCGCTGGGGGCCGGGACGCAAGAGTCACTCGCTCAAACCCGATCCGGCCAACTGGGCCCCGGCTAGTGAGGCTCAAGTACAATCAGTCATGGTCTGTCCGGGCACGCAGCTCTTGCGTCCCGGTCCCAACGAATCCGTTTCTCTGTGCGAAAAAAAACCACCGCCCCAAAGACCCTCTCGAACAGGAGCGTAACTTGGGTGCGGTGACGGGAGGCCTGAGGGCGACATGGGGTTTGAGCCCGATGGCCTCCCGTCACCGCAGCCGGGCAGCGGCTCCCGCAGAGGAGTTCGACCAAGAGTGGATCACGCATCTAGGCGGGCCTCTCTGGCGCCCAGCCCTGGGCAGCCAGGATTCCCTCAGCGCTTTCACGCTCCTCGCGATGAACGGCCACCGCCGCAACATCTCCGACTTCCAGTGAAAGGCCCGCGTGCATCGGCATGACCTTTTTGCCGCGCTGGATCGAGAGGATCACGAACCGCTCGCCGGCCTTCGGAGCCGGCTTCCCGCCCTCATCAGCGCTCCCATCCTGCTCTGGCTCGCCGCCGTACCTCCAGTACTCGACTTCGAGTTCGTCGTGACGCGAGCGGACATCCCATCGCTCGACATCGTGGGGGCCGTCGAATAACACGACGACCTGCTCGCGCCCGACCAGCTCTGGCGCGAGGCCGGCTTCGGGGTCGATGGCGGCCACATAGCCGCGCGGAACACCGAAGTGTTACCGGGCGCGGCTCGCGAAGATACTGTTCAACATCTGATTCGGCGTCAGACCGATTGCACTGCCCACGTTTTCGAATCGCGCGCGCTGCAGGGTTCTTTCATGCAACGCATCGCCATAGATCACCCGGAAGCCCGCCTCTTCTGCCCGGCGGCAATTCGCGGGATTGGAGTCGAGGAAGACGACCGGAACGCCACCGCTTCTGAGCTGAATGGCGAGTTCGAGCCCCAATCCCTGGGCACCCAGGATTGCAACCGTCTCACGACCAGGTAGCCGCACTTTGAGAAGGGTCGCCATCGGCCCCCCGGTCAGGCCTGCCAGAACGACGGTCCCGGCGATGCACAAGAACACCATGGCGCGCAACTCCGGACCGCCGGGAACGCCCTGACTCTCCAGCGCGGTTGCCGTGACCGACGCCACCGCAGCGGCCACGATCCCGCGCGGGGCGATCCACGACACGAAGAGTCTCTCACGAAGTGACAGATCGGATCCCAGCGTCGAGAGGCCGACGTTGAGCGGGCGAATGACGAGAACGAGCAGGCCGACGACCGCGAGCCCACTCCAGCCCAGCGCGAGAACATCTTCGAATCTCACTTCCGCGGCCAGCAATACGAAGAGCAGTCCGATCAGCAGAACCGTGAGTTGATCCTTGAATTCCCGCAGGTCGCGGTCGACTCGCGTTCGCAAATTGCCGACGACCACACCCGCCGCCGTCACAGCGAGAATCCCACTGTGGGAAACGAATTCATCGCACCCCTGGTATAGGAGCAACACGTAGGCCAGGGCGAAGATGTTCTCGTAACCTTCGGGGACGATATTTCGAACCCGAAGCAACCAGGCGAGCGCGAACCCCGCAATCACGCCGGCGATCGCCCCAAAACCGAGGCTGACGGCGAGAACCATCGGTGCATCCCAGATCGATTCGATTCCCTGGAGGGAGATTCCGAGCAGCAGCGCGGCGAGGATCGCGCCGATCGGATCGATCAGGACACCCTCCGCCTCGAGCACGGTTGCGATCCTCGGACGCAATCTCAAATCTCGCACCAGCGGTCCCACCACGGTTGGCCCCGTGACGACGACCAACCCCCCGAAGACGAATGACCGCATCCAAGGCCAATCCAGACACCATCGCGCTGCGAGCGCTCCACCCACCAGAGTAATTAGCGCTCCCCAGGTGACGAGACGCCGGATCGACGTCTGCTCGCGCCGCAATCTTGAAATCCCGAGGTTGAGCCCGCCCTCGAAAAGGATCACCGCAACCGCGAGATCGACCACCGAAACCAAGCCCACACCGAGGGAGCGCGGATCGATCCACGCCAGCCCGTCGGGACCGAGCCAGGCACCGGCCAGCAGCAACAGCACGATCCCGGGAATTCGCAAGTGTCGCGACACCGACTGGGCGAAGATGCCGACCGCCAGGGCGAGCACCAGAGTCAGTGCGGGGCCTTGGTGATCCACGATCACCAAGGCTAACCCGGACCCCACCGACAATCACGCTTGCGCGCGAATCGGCCGCGCTGTTAGCTGAGGTATGATGGACGCTCCCGTGACGGCTTGATGAATCGCGCACCCATCGCTTTCAAGCCGTAGCGTCCCGCTCCAACGCACGAGGAGCAGGTCAATACCAATGCAGGGCCTGACAAACCTCTTCTGGCGCTTGTTTCCCGATGTCCGCGTACAGGAGCGATCACGCTTCCTCTTTTTCGCGGAACTGGCCGCGCTGGTAAGCCTGGCACAGACGCTCGGGCTGACGGGTGCGGAAGCGATGTTCCTGTCCGAAGTCGGGATCGATTATCTGCCGATCACGATCATCGGCGGCTCGGTTTCGACGGTATTGGGATTTGTGATCTATGCCGTGCGGGTGGGTGATGTTCGCAATGACCGCTTCTTCGTTCAGATGCTGGTCGGAGCGGGGATCGCTCTCACTGCTGCGACAACCGGGATCCGGCTCCAGGTGCCTGGCGTATCAATTTTCCTGATCTGCTTCTTTTTCGTCACACAAGCGATCTTCGTCAATCACCTCTGGACATTCACCGCCGACTATTTCGACACGGTTACCAGCAAGCGGATCGTTCCGCTTCTCACCATCGGAGCGAGCATCGGCGGCGTAGCCGGCGGCCTCATCGCCGTGGGGATGACCGGGATAGCAGGAGCCGCGAGCCTCGTCGTCGGCTGGGCGCTCTTTCTCTTCGTTGCGGCCTCGATGATTCGCATGGGTCGCTCGCGGCTGCGCGGCTGGGGACCGATCGACCTAGAGGAGGCGGACGAGACTTCGGTGGAAGGCATTCGGGGAGCGGTCCGATACGTCCGCGCCTCGAAACTCGGGGGCGTTCTGCTGATTTCGGCGACCGGCATGATCCTCGCGCTCGTCGTGGCGAGGTATATGTGGTTGGACGCGTTTTACCTGCGCTTCCCGGATCCGACGGATTTGGCGATCTTCATCGGCCTCTTCCTCGCTGTCACCAACGCGATAGAAATCGCGATCGAGATGTGGGTCACGCCATGGCTCATTCGACGCATCGGCGTGCCGAGCACCAATCTCATCCACCCGACGTTGACGCTGTTGAGCTTCGCCGGACTGGCCTACCAGTACAACATCGTCTCGGGTGCAATCGCGCGCATGAATGGAGAGATGCTGGAGAACGCGCTCGCGAACCCGATTCGCGCGCTTCTCTGCAATGCGATTCCTCTGCGGTTCCGCGGTCGGGTGAGGGCCTTCATCGAGGGGATCGCAGTCTACGCGGGCATGTCGGTCGGTGGCGGCATCCTGTGGGCTCTCGGAAACCCCGAACCCTTCTGGCTCGCCGTGGCGGGTGGCGTCGCGAGCCTGACCTATCTCGCCGCCAACCTACTGGTGCGACGCGAATACCTTCACACTCTGGTCGATGAGCTACGCGCCGGCCGGATCGACCTGGAGAGCCTGGGTGACGAGATCGGCAAGTGGGAAGCCTCCCGCCTCGCAGCGCTATGGGAACAGCTCCTTCGCAGGGAAGGAGAGCATCCGTCGAAATCTCTCCTCAAGCTCATCAAGACTCTGGCAGACCAGGGGGTCCTCGGACCACTGCGGCGCGCGGTCGACCATCCGAGTGTCGACGTGCGCTGTTCGTGTATCACGGCGCTGGCTTCGACGGGCAGACGCGACGTCGCTCCCACCCTCGAATCCAGCCTGGCCGACCCCGAAGCCCGAGTTCGGATCGCCGCGATCGATGGCCTCGTCAAACTCGGTGGCGAAGCCCTGTTGGAGCCGCGCATCCAACCGCTACTCGGCGATCCGGACCCCGTCGTTCGCGCCGCGGCTGCGCGGCGAGCCGGTGCCGAGGGCGCGGCCGTGCTCAAGAAGATGATCGCCTCGCCTGATGCCGCAGAAAGCATCCCCGCCCTCACCAACGCGAGACCCTCCCTGCAAGAAGCTGTCGGAAAACGCTTGCGCGACGCCGATCCCGGCGTCCGAGCGGCGGCACTCAGACGAATGGCGAAGATCGCTCCAGAACCACCGATCGACCTGCGCGAAATTCGACAAGCCCTCGGGGATCGCGATCATCGCGTGAGGAGCGCCGCCGTTGCCCTGTTGGCAAATATCAAGGAGAAAGAAGCGCTCGAAGCACTCGCGACGGCTCTCGCAGACCCATCCGACGAAGTTCGGCATGCGGCCGAGTTGGCGCTCGTCTCACACGGCGATGAAGCAGCGGCGGCGATCGAGGGCCTTCTCAGCGCCGAGTCCGAACGCACCGTCTTGTCCGCTCTTCAGGTTGCAGCGCATTTGGGTCCCGACCAATCGACGAAAATTCTGCACCGCGAACAGCGCCGCCGTGTCAACGAGCTCTGGTATTGGGTGATCGCTCACCAACAGCTGTCAGCTGCGGACGGATTGGCAAACCGCTTCCTTCGCGCCGCCTTCCTGGACGGCGTGGCCCGGAATCGGCGAATCGCCTTCCGGATTCTGGATCTCCTCGAAGGTTCCGGCGTCGTGCGGAATATTGAAAAGGCGCTGCGATTCGGCACAGTCCGATCCAGGGGCGACGCGCTCGAAATACTTTCTCACCTGGGCGACCGGGAGGCCGCGCGCCTGCTCGTGACGAATCACGAATCTGGACCGCTAGCAGATCGGATCAAGGCCGCCCGCAAACACGTAGCGGCCCCCGACGACCCGCAGCAATTCGTCAACGACGCGCGCGAATCGAGTTCGAAATGGCTTCGAATGGGCGCCGCGGCCTTTGGCTTTGAGGCCGATCAAAAACTACCCGAGGAGGCAAGAATGGAGCGATTGCTGGCTCTCAAGGAAATTCCGCTCTTCAAGAATTTGAGCCTGGACCAGCTCGAAGCCGTGGATCAGATCACCAAGGAGGTGGAGTACCTCCCGGACGAAGTGATCCTGAGACAAGACGAGCCCGGTGATGAGCTCTATCTGCTCCTCGAGGGGCGGGTCCGCATTTTCACGAATTACGGCCTACCCAACGAGGACGAGAAACCCGAGCAAAGCGCCGTGAGTTCCTTCGGAGAGATGGCGGTACTCCATGACGGGACGCGAACTGCGACCGTCGTCGCCGCGGAGCGCTCACACCTGCTCTGCCTGGATGGAAACAGCCTCCGAGAGTTGCTGATGCAGATGCCCGAGATTTCGTTCGAAATGTTCCGTGTGCTGGTGGAGCGGGTCCGGACCGCGGAGAATCAAATTCGGCCCGGCTGAACGTCCGGCGTTCAGCCGAGAGCGAGGAGGTGGACCCCTGAACCCGGACGAAGTTCGGCTTTTGCGGCGTAGACCGCTTGCAAAACCCGCGAATGGGGCTAATCCTGCTGGCGTGCAGGGGGGTGCTCGACTCACGTGATTACGAGCACGATGTCTACGTTGATTACCACTGAGCGCGACCGACTCTGGCGCGCGCTCACGACTCCCAGCGAACTGATTCGCTGGGATGATCAGATCGTCGCGTTGCTCGACCCGGTTCCCGACTACCCGCGGCTCGGCCAACAGGTCCGTTGGCGATACCGGATCGGATCGGTCCCGATCGTCGTCCATCAAATCATCCAGGAAGTCCAGCCGGGCGAGCGCCTGCAATCGGCAATCTCCCGCGGCGTCTTTTGTTTCGGCGAAACCTACACGCTCGCGGACGAGGTCGGGCTGCCCGATCGAACTCGGCTGAGTCTCAAGGTCGTCGCGTCGAACTCGATGCCGGTCGTGGGCGGCTTGATGGATCGGTTCGCAATTCGGCGCCTGTTCGCAGAAATGATCGATTCGCGTTTGCGAGCGGTTCAAAAGTGGTGCGAAAACCACGCCTGAGCGTTACGCGGCCCTTTCTGGCTCATCTGGGAGGCTCCTCGTCGAGGACGGCCAGCTGCGCGAACGGTTGGACGGGCGGCCAATACAGTGTCTTCCGATTCGCGCTCGGCGTTTATCTGCTGTTTCATTTCGCATGCCTCGTTCCGCTGGCCTCCAAGATGTCTTCCAGCGCGGGTGTGCTCGGCGAAGCGTCTGAGAGCCCCCTGCATTTCTTTTTCCCGAATCGTTTGTTCTTCTGGGATTCGCCGGCTGTAGTCGTCGCGCTGCTTCTCGCAGGCGCCGGATTGAGCATGCTCTTCGCGTTGGGAGTGCGCGATCGCCTCGCGGGCCTCATCCTCTTGGTTCTGGGGTTTTGCCTCTTCGCGACGAACCCGCCGATCTCGAATTCGAGCATGCCGTTCATCGGTTGGATTCTGCTCGCACACGCCTTCGTTCCGCGCCGACCCTACGGTTCGTGGGAAGCGCGCGGGCGCGTCGATCCGGGAGCGGGCTGGCGAATGCCCGCTCCGATCCACACCGCTGCATGGATCTTGCTGGCGATCGGCTACGCGTACAGCGGCGCAATCAAACTGGCGAATCCCTCATGGATCGACGGCACTGCACTATTGGGGGCATCGAGCGACCCACTCGCCGAGCGAACGCTTCTGCGAGACATCGTTCTCTTGCTTCCAGCGCCGCTGATTACGCTCGTGACGTGGAGCGCGCTCGCGCTCGAAATCAGTTTTGCGCCGCTCGCACTCTCGCGGAAGGCCCGTCCGTGGTTGTGGTTGGCGCTCCTGGGCATGCAGCTGTCTTTGATGGCTTTGGGCCACTTCGCAAATTCTGTCGCGGGCATGGTGATGCTCCACTTCTTCGCTTTTGACCCTGCCTGGGTGAAGGGAAAGGAGGAGGAACGCGCCGCAACGATCTTTTACGACGGTGGTTGCGGCCTCTGCCACCGCTTCGTCCGTTTCGCACTTGCCGAGGATCGCGAAGGCAAGTATTTCCGCTTCGCTCCGCTAGAGGGAAACGCCTTCGCTGCCGTTCGAAATGAATCCGCGCAAGCCGAAACGCTCGACCCGATTGACAGCATCGTACTGTCCCTCCCCAGCGGGAGTCTGCTCGTGCGCGCCGCGGCAATACTCGAAATCGGCAAGCGGCTGGGTGGCATCTGGCGCGTGGCCGCAATCGCAGCAGGCGTCCTGTCGTTGCGCGTGCTCAACGCCGGCTACGATGGAATCGCGAGAATCCGCCACCGGATCTTCGCACCACCGCCCGACGCGTGTCCGCTCCTGCCCGCCCACCTTCGCGACCGTTTCGACCACCCCTGACTACGTCCGACCCGCGCACGCTAGATATGGAGCTCTTCTCGAACCCAGCGATCCGGATCTTCGAATCGCTCGCGGGTCAGGGCACTCAGATCGCACGCTTCGAAGCGCCCGGTCGTGATGAGTGCCGCCATTTCGCGTCCCACCGCGTAGGACTGCATGACACCCCGCCCGGTGAAGGAGTGCGCCTCGAAGAGATTGTCGAAGCTTCTGACCTTTCCCGCGATACCACTGCAATCGGGTGTCACCGCGTAGAGACCCGCCCAACCTCGCACGTGGCCACAGCGCTCAAAGCTGCTCGAGCGATGGGCGAGCCGCTGCCAGATCTGGGTTTCGAAGAAGTCGTCGCCGTCGTAGCCGAAATCGAAACCGGGAGCCTCGTCGGGAACCGAGAAACCCGCGAGAATGTGGGCGCCCTCGGGATGAAAATAGAGTCCGCTGGCATCTACGATCATGCCGAGATCGTCCAATGAGACGCCGGGTGCAATATCCTCGCGATGGATGTCGACCAGGCAAATCTGACGACGGACGGCTTCGGTTACATCCGCAACTCCGATCTTCGACGAAAAGATCGGCGACCACGCACCGAGACAGTTCACCACCACGTCACAGGAAATGCGCGTCTCGCCGGCCTGCTTATTGATCGGTACGCGATGGGTGGTCAGAATCTCCCGCACCGTTCCGCCCGTGTCCGCGACCTCTCCGCGCTCGACTTCGATCACGTCGACAGCAGAGACCCGACGCCGGCTTCCCGCGGCACCCGAGACGCGCTGGGTCACCACACCGGCCACATAGTGCCGATTGCGGAAGACGACACCCAATCGCTCGGCTTCGGTTCTGTACCACGCTCGAACGGCATTGGGATTCACCAGCCCGTCGCGGGGTGAAAAGGTGGCGCCCACGATCTCTTCGAGGCCGCGGTCAAGTATGGGGAATCGTTCGGGAACTTCAGGCGCCGAAAGAAGTTCGACAGCGAGTCCGCAATCGTTTTGAAATCTTCTCTTCTCGATCGCCTGTGCGTAGAGTTCGGGATCGGAATAGAGCCAGAGGTAGCCGCGGTTGCGGAAACCGAGGGCCGCGGCGTGGTCGCGAAAAAAATCCAGCGTGGCGAGACACGATTGGATGTTGACCGGCTGCCACCAGGTCGCGCGCACGCCCCCGGCGTTCAACTCCGAAGACGCGTAGACGCCGGCGAGATCCAGATCGACGACGACGATTCCGGTGACTCCGCGACTCGCCAACGCCCAGGCGATCGAAGTCCCGACCACGCCCCCGCCCACGATCAGAACATCCGCGCGGTCCGCCACGGCCAGATCCTAGCCCAGAGCACCCGTACGCTGGAGCGCAGACACAGCGTGGCTCTCGGAGATCATGAGGTGCGAGGAGCGCAAAGCCGAGAATCGGGTTTGCGCGACGATGCGGAAGGTGCCGCGCAGCGGGGCTGCAGATTCTCGCGGCTCTACGCTTCCGTGGCAGACGCCACGCTCTCTCGAACAACCGTCAGCAGTTCCGATAGGTCTTCGTCGGGAATATTCAGTGAGGGGACCACGTAGACCACATTTCCGATCGGCCTCAGGTATACACCGCGTCGCTGCGCCTCGCTGTAGACCCGCCAACCCAGCTCGGCCAGATAACCACCATCGCCTATCAGATCGAGGGCGCCGATCATCCCGATCGAGCGCGTCGCTGCAACGCCCGGAAGCGCTTCCATCTCCTCGAACGCACAGGCGATCTGCTCGGCTTTAGGCTTCGCTCGATCGAGGATGTTTTCATCGTCGAAGACATTGAGCACTTCCAATGCGACCGCGGCGCCAAGCGGATTTCCGCAGAAGGTGTGTCCGTAGTAGAAGGCGCGGTCCGTGTCGCCAAGAAATCCGTCGAAAATTCGGTCGGTAGCGAGGGTGGCCGCCATCGGCATGACTCCGCCCGTGAAGGCCTTGGAGATACACAGCAGATCTGGCGCGATCCCGGCGTGTTCACAGGCCCACATCGGCCCGGTTCGTCCGTAGCCGGTAAAGACTTCATCACAGATCAGAAAGATGTCGTGTCGATTGCAGAGTTCGCGAGCGGCGCGCAGCATGGCGGGATCGTAGATCCGCATGCCCGCAGCCCCCTGAACCATCGATTCGAAGACCACGCCTGCGATCGTATTGGTGTTTCGGTCGATAACCGTTTGGAGTTCTTCGAGACAACGCGCGAGCTGCGAGACGTCTCGCGCTGGCGGTACGTAGAAACAGTCGAGCAGCACTTCGGAAAATGGTTTTCGAAATACTTCGACTCCGCCGAGCGCTGTCGTTCCAATCGTATCACCGTGATAGCCTTCCTCGAGTGCCACGAAACGAGTCCGCTGGGGGCGGCCATTTTGCGCCCAATACTGAAGTGAGAGTTTCATCGCTACTTCGATCGACGTCGAACCGTTGTCACTGTAGAAGACATGCGACAACCCGTTGGGAGCGACGCCGCATAACGCCTCCGCAAGCTCCGACGCTGGAGGATGCGCGATCCCACCCAGCGCTGCATGGCAAAGGGCCTCTGACTGTCGGCGCAATGCCGCCACGAGGCGTGGGTGGTTGTGACCCACAGCCGACGTCCACCAGGACGCATTGGCATCGATATAGCTGCGCCCATCGGCTCCGATCAATCGAGAACCGCTCGCCTCGACGATGACCAGCGGGTCGACGCTCTTGCGGTAATGGCTCATTTCAGTGTATGGATGCCAGACGTAGCGCTTGTCGAGCTCGACGATGCGTCTGGAAGAATCCTCGGACATCGATCGTCTCCGGGAGCCTAGAGGGCGAGCTCCGCCAGCAGCTGGATGGCCTCGGATTGTTGGGCACCCAACAGCAGCGTCGTTGCGGGAGAATCCTGCCACGCTTGGATGCGAGCCGCGATCCTGTCCCGGGAGCCGACCAGCGAGACCGAATCGACCAACTCGTCGGGCACCGCCGCCATCGCGTCGGTCTTTTTCCCGTCCAGGTATAGATCCTGGATCTTCAGCGCGGCTTCTTCATAGCCGAGCCGCTTGACATAATCGGTATAGAAGTTCTTCCCCCGAGCGCCCATCCCTCCAATGTAGAGCGAGAGCATGCCCTTCACGGGCATTCGGCAGCTGTCGAGGTCGTCTCCGACGATGCACGTCACGAAGGGCGCGAGATCGAAGTCGCACATGCTCCTGGCGCCGCCACTCTTCGAAAATCCCTCTTCGATGTAGGGAACGAGCGCTTCCGGTTTCCCGGGATCCATCCAGACGGGAAATACGCCATCGGCCACCTCCCCACTACACGCCAGGCCCTTCGGAGTGATCGCCGCGGTATAGATCTTCATGTCCGCTCGACCGTGAAGAATGCTCTTGAGCGGTTTACCAAGCCCGGTCGAGTCCTCCCCGGTGTAGGGGATCTGATAGTGGTAACCGTGATGTTCGAGTCGATCTTCCCGCGCCAGGATCTTTCGGACGATGCTGACGTACTCTCGCGTTCGCGTGATGGGGCGCCCGTAGGCGACTCCGTGCCAACCCTCCACGACCTGAGGGCCGGACGGTCCGATCCCCAGGGTAAAGCGGCCACCGGAAAGACGGTCGAGTGTCATCGCCGTCATCGCAGCCATCGCGGGAGAGCGCGCTGGCATCTGCATGATCGCCGTTCCGAGTCCGATCCTGGTCGTCTTCGCCGCGATGACCGCAAGGGGTACGACGGCGTCGCAACCGTAGGCTTCCGATGTCCACACTGAGCTGTACCCGAGTCGCTCCGCCTCCAGGATCAGATCATAGTCGATGCGAATGTCGGGCCCGAACTGGCCGACGAGGAGGCCGAGTCGCATGGGAAGACCTCAGACTGGGATGAACTCGCGCTTGCAGCATACCGGATTCGAATCCGCGGCGGCGATGCGCGCAGCGCAGGTTCGCCCTATGAAGTCAGGTTGGCGTTTTGCCGAATAATCGCAGTGTGGTGGCAGCACGACATCGCCGTGAGGACGGAAGCGCTTGGGCGTCGCTGCGCACCGCTCGCGCGGCCTGCGTCAGGGCGATCCTGTTGGCTGCGCTGATTTTATGGCTGCCGTTCGGCGACGCGCGGGCCGTGATCATCGAAACGGGCGACGGGACCGGAAATGTCATCGCACCGCCCGATGATCCGGGCTGGGTGAATCTCGGAACGCGGGGAAATCTGACCGTCGTGTATCTGGGACGCCGCTGGGTGCTAACCGCTAATCACGTCGGAGCGGGAAACGTCGTGTTGGAAGGTCAAACCTATTCTCCCGTGCCGGGCTCGGCGATCCAGTTCGAAAACCCGGATACCAGTCCGGCCGACCTCATGGTCTTCAAGATCTTCGGAGATCCAGGGCTTCGCCGGCTCGATATCGCCAGTTTTCCACCGGTGGTCGGTGATCCAATCAGCGCAATCGGAAATGGGCGCAACCGCGGCAGCGCGACCACCTTCATGGGACTAGGAGGCTACAACTGGGGGAGCGGCCATCGCATGCGTTGGGGCTCCAACGTCGTATCGGAGATCGACATACTGGTAGACACGACGTACAGCTTCGCGGTGACATTCACCGACCCGCTGGACCCGAGCGCTACCGGCGACGAAGCCGCAGGCGCAAATGGAGACTCGGGCGGAGGCGTTTTCACCAAGGTCGGAGGCGACTGGTATCTGGCGGGGACCCTCTTCGCGATCAGCCAGTACACCGACCAGCCGAGCACCACATCGATCTACGGCAACAGGCTCTTTGCAGTGGATCTCTCGTTCTATCGAGATGACATCCTGGCGGTGATCGAACAGAGGAGCTGTTCAGATGGACTCGACGATGACGGTGACGGCTTTACCGATTACCCCGCAGATCCGGAATGCGTGAGCGCCAACGATGACTCGGAATCGATTCCGGCTGTACCCACCCTCGGGATACCGGGGATGGTGTTGCTTATTGGATCGATGCTGCTCGCGTTCGGCGCGCGTTTACGGCTTCGGGGCGACGCGATTTGATCCGCGGAATCGCGCGAAGCGCAAGACCGGAATCGACGCGAAGCGGATCAGAGATCAGCGCTGCTCGAGTCGGCGCGCCTCGGGATCGACCCCGGGCGGGCGGTAGCTATAGCCCTGGGTGTTGAGCGCGATCGGATGCGGGCCCTCGAAGCGATCGGAGACGTCCTTCAAGGACACCTCGACTGATCTCGCAGCGCCGGCTTCGGGGCTCGGGTCGCAGCTCAGCCCCGAATCGACGAGATTCACGGAGATCACAGCGACCTCGTCGTCCGCGTGCACGGCCCGCACGCCGGGCAGGCTGAGCGCCAGCGCGGCCGCAACGGCCAGCGTGCCGGCGCAGCTCTTCCAATCGGGCAGTCTCATGGGTGTCTCCGTGGTACCCTTGGCCTGTCTTGTTCCCAATCGGCGCTTCGCCCCCGGAGCTTGACGCGATTTCGACGCTGCCTGCTTCTGGATTGCCTCGCTGCTGCGCTTCTGTTTGGTGGGATCTGCGGGGGATTTGCCGATCGGACGGTTGGATGTACCGGAGGCCCCATGCACCTCGTCACTTTCGAGCGGTCCAGCGATCACAACGCCCAGGACGACGCCGGCACCCTGGGCCAAGCGGCAATGGGTTTCGAATCCCTCGAACCCGTGCGCCCGGGTTCGCGGCGCCTCGGTGCCGTCCTTTCGGTCGGCAGTTACGCGGGCTGGGTGGTGGACCTCAACCGCGCGCTCGCGATCAAGCTCGCATACGACGACGTCGGTGCGCCTGAGGTCGAGGCGAACTCGGCCGTGCCCTCGGACATGCTCTCGTTTCTGCGCCTCGGCCCCACGGCGCTGAAAACGGCAAAGATGGCGCTCGACTTCGCAATCGATACACTCGATTGCTACAACGCGCCCGATTTCCTGCGAGCGGGCGTGGTCGAGCCCGCCAGCCGTGTGAGATTGTGTGCACCTCTGCCGCGGCCCGGAAAGATCATCGGGGCATCCGATGAGGACCTCACTCCCGATTCTTCGGACTCGGAAAATCGCGCGGCGCCGGGACTCTTTTTGAAGGCATCGTCCGCTGTAATCGGACCCGACGATGAGATTGTACTGTCTGCAAACGCGCACCGCGTCTGCTTCCAGGGAGCTCTCGCCGCCGTGATCGGCGTGCGGACCCGGAACGTCGCCGTCGCCGAAGCGCTCGGCTGCGTCGCGGGCTATTGCGCGGCCAACGACGTGAGCTCTCTGGACCTCGAAGATGAATCGGTCGGGAGGTCGTGCGACACCTTCGCGCCCCTCGGCCCGTGGCTCGTAACGGCGGATGAGGTCCCTGACCCCGGAGACCTGGGAGTTCGAGCCGTCGTTTCAGGCGATGTCGTGCAGCTCTCGAGGACGAAGGAGATGCGTTTCTCGATCGCGCAAATCATCGCTCATGCATCGACGATCATGGCGCTCGAGGCGGGCGATGTGATCCTGGTGGGGGCGCCCTCGGGTGCCGAAGTGGCCGTGAAGCAGAAACGTTGGATTCGAGACGGAGACCTCGTCGAGGTCGAGGTCGAGTCGCTGGGCAAGCTGCGCAACTACGTGACGTCGGCGAGGTCGGATTAGATCCCCGAACCCTTTTCTTCCAGGTGGATCCCGCACTCTTTGAGGTCGGAATTCTCCCACCACCAGCGGCCGGAGCGCAGATCATCGCCAGGCCCAATCGCTCGCGAGCAAGGGTCACAACCTACCGATGGATAGCCCTCGGCGTGGAGGCGATTGATCGGAACCTCGTGCTCCCTCACGTAGTCGAGCACCTGCTCGTGCGACCAGTCGGCGATCGGGTTGAGCTTCGCGATTCCAGCGTGGGCTCGGTCGATTTCGATCTTCGCGGTCTTCTCGCGCGCACTGCTCTGGTCGCGTCGAAGACCGGTCACCCAGCCATCGAATCCCGATAGCAGGCGGTTGAGCGGCTCGACCTTGCGAACCCGGCAGCAGCGTTCGCGCTTCTCGACGCTTTCGTAGAAGAGATTCAATCCGTTGTCGCGGACCATCGACTGCACGCGCTCGGCGTCCGGGAAGATGACTTCGACGGTCTTGTCGTAGTGGTCCCGCACGCGGTCGATGAGGTCGTAGGTGGCCTGCGGGAGGCGCCCGGTATCGAGCACGAAGACGCGAGATGCGGGATCGATCCGATGCATCATGTCGAGCAGAACGAGCCCCTCGCGAGCTCCGAACGAACACGAGAGCGTGATCTTCTCGGCAAAATTTTCGAGTCCCCAGATCAAGATCTCTTGAGCGCTCAACGACTCGGCTGCACCAGATTGGATATACTCCAATATATTGATATTCAACCTGTTTTTTGATTCCTCTGCGACCAACTCAAGCCCCATGGTCGAATAACGTACTCAATTTCTGCGCATATTCAAATAATAATACAGTTCAAAAATGTTGTATTTTTAGCATTCCTGGAGGATTGCAGCCGATTTCCCACCATGAGGCGTTTTACCCTCAATCTCGCACAGGAACTCGCCGATACTGATTGTGTGACGAATGCCACACTAATACAGAGAATTCTGTGAGAATTGCCACAATCGCAGTGAATGGCTGGGCCATGATTCACAAATCCGCCCCTCTGTTCACTGTTCTGGCTTTCTCGGCGCTCGTCCCCGCCGCGGCCAGTGCCTCTTTCACTCCGCTCGGGGTCGTCGATGGCCTGAAGGTCAACGGCATTTCTGCAGACGGCTCCTACATCGTCGGCCAATACATCGATCTGAATGGCGACAAGATCGCCATGCGCTGGGACATCACCGGCTTCGACCCGCTCGAAGACCTGGGCGAACTGCCCACGGGAAAAATTGAGAGCCAAGCGCACGCCGCATCCGGCGATGGATCGGTGGTCGTTGGGGATTCCAAGGTCGAAGATCCCAACGATCCCAGCAAGGATGTGAAGGAAGCCTTTGTCTGGGAAGATGGTGTGATGACGGGTCTCGGCTTTCTGGAAGACCCGACCGTCAAATTTGAGAGCGTCGCCACCGCGGTTTCGGAAGATGGCCTCGTGGTCGCCGGCCGGTCCAAGGTTACAGACCCCAACAACGCCGGTAGAGGCGTCAAAGAGGCCTTCATCTGGGAAGACGGCGTCATGACGGGCCTGGGGTTCCTCGCCGACGACGGCAACGACTACGAGAGTGAAGCGCTCGACATTTCCGGGGACGGATTCGTAGTCGTAGGCAAGGCGAAGAACACCGACCCCAACGATGCCACCAAGAGCGTCAAGGAAGCCTTCGTCTGGGAAGACGGCGTGATGACGGGGCTCGGCTTCCTGCAAGACGACACCAGCAAGGTAGAGAGCGAGGCCACCGCAGCTTCTTACGACGGAACGACGGTGGTCGGCACCTCGCGGGTGGACGACCCAAACAATCCCACCAAGAAGAGTGCCAAGCAGGCCTTCATCTGGGAAGCAGGCGTGATGACGGGCCTCGGCTTCCTGGCGGATGCAGCCGGACCGTTCGAGAGCAAGGCAACCGGAGTATCAGCCGACGGATCCGTCGTCGTCGGCGAGAGCAAGACTGCCGCGGGCAAAGAGGCGTTCATCTGGACCGCCGAGTCGAATGAGATGCGAAGCCTACGCGATCTGATCGAAGAAGATCTCGGCATCGATCTCACCGGATGGACGCTCGACAAGCCTCCGGTACTCTCGTCGGACGGCGAAACCATGGTTGCCCTCGCCATCAACCCCGACGGTGACGTCGAAGTCTTCGTCACCTACGTACCCGAGCCCGCGGGCGGCGTCTACGCGGGCATCGTATTGCTCGTGTGGTTGAACCGGCGACGCTCGGCCAGACTGAAGCGAGCGGGCGCAGCGGCGAGCTAGCAGGCTGACCCGAATCTCGGGTCAGCCGACGCCGCAAAGTGAATCTGAAGGATTCGCCAGCCAGGAGCGTGACTCCAGAATGGAGTCACGCGACGCCGCAAAGTGAATCTGAAGGATTCGCCAGCTAGCAACACCCGGAATGAGCGCGCCTTAATCCGCCGCGCGCGCGAGCCTCTCTGCACTGCGCGGTCTCTCCGCGATGAAACGCGCGAGTTCTGCCTCCGTGGTGGCTGCCGATCTTCCGGCGATCGACGTCGGCCATCTTCGCAACTCCTGCACTGGCTGCGGTCGTTTTCGGCACGCGATCGCGCCCGGCAGCCGGTTCGGGATGGCATCCATCGAGGCGAGGACGCGTTTCGAAGGGGCTCGGATGGGCCTCGGGGAGCGGGCATAGGCGGAATCCCGGCGAGGAGGATATCCTCCCGGACCCATCAATTACGGAGAATTTATGAGTTCGAACAGCGCGGCGGGTCTCGGCGTGTTAGAGGCCGGCGGCGGAACCGAAGACATCCAGGCCAAGGACAACAAAGTCGTTCACCCCTGGGAGAATCTTCAAAACCTCGGCCGGAACAAGCGACACGTTCTGACCCGCGGCGAGGGCGTCTACGTCTACGACAGCGATGGAAAGCGCTACATCGATGGCCCCGCCGGGATGTGGTGTGTGAATGTCGGTTACGGCCGACGCGAGATCGCCGACGCGGTCGCAAAGCAACTCTTTGAAATGCCCTACGACAGCCCGTGGTCGTTTACGAACATTCCCGCGGCTCAACTTGCCGAACGACTGACGGCCTTGACACCTGGAGACCTCAATCACGTAATCTTCACCACCAGCGGTTCACTCTCCGTCGACTCCGCGCTTCGATTCGTGATGTTCTACAACGCCATTCTGGGTCGACCCGAAAAGCGCCATATCATCTCGCGACAGGATGCCTATCACGGAAGCACCTACCTCAGCGCGTCCTGTGGCGGGAAGGAGCGCGACAAGACCTACCAGGTATTCGAGACGGACTTCATCCACCACCTCCCATCGCCGAATCCCTACCGACGGCCGGAGGGTATGAGCGTCGAGGCGTTTTGCGACGAGAAGGCCGCCGACCTCGAAAACAAGATCTTAGAACTCGGACCGGAAACCGTCGCCGCGTTCATCGCGGAGCCGATTCTCGCGTCTGGCGGGGTCATCGTTCCGCCCACCGGATACCAGAAGAAATGCCTCGAGATCTGTCGGCGCCACGACGTCCTCTACATCTCCGACGAAGTCGTCACCGCCTTCGGACGCTGCGGGCACATTTTTGCGAGCGAGGCCGTATTCGACATCGTCCCGGACATCATCACGACCGCGAAGGGCATCTCTTCGGGCTACGTGCCGCTCGGCGCCGTCTTCATCTCGGATCGGCTGATCAAAGAGGCGAGCGCGGCTGGTTCGTCCCATTCGGTCTTCGCCAATGGGTTCACCTACTCGGGCCATCCGGCGTCCTGTGCAGCGGGTCTCGCGACACTCGACATCATCGAGCGCGAGGGAATCCTCGAACACGTTCGCGATATCACACCCTACTTCCAGGAGCGATGGCAGGAGCTTCGCGACATCCCGCTCGTCGGAGATGTACGCGGAGTCGGCTTGATGGCTTGTGTCGAGTGCACGATCGACTCGGACAGTGAAGATGCACTCAAGCTCGACTACGAAATCGGAAACCGGATCGATCAACACTGCCAGGAACTCGGCTTGATCCTGCGCCCGATGATCAACATGTGCATCGTCTCTCCGCCGTGCACGATCACTCGCGAGCAGATCGACGAAATGGTTCGGATCCTTCGCATGGGGATCGAGAAGACGATGGAAGACATGCGAAGGGATGGGCGCTTCAAGAGATAGCATCGCCGCCAATTACGGGAGCGCGCAGTGCACTTCGGTCTGACGATCTTTCCCACCGAGTACTCGATCTCGATGGTCGAGCTCGGGCGTGCCGCTGAAGAGCGGGAATTCGAATCGATCTGGGTCTCCGAGCACTCCCACATCCCCGTCTCGCGCAGAACACCGTGGCCCGGAGGCCCCGAACTCCCGAAGATGTACCACGACACCCTCGACCCGTTCGTGGCGCTGGCGGCGGCTGCGTCCTCGACCTCTCGAATCAAGCTCGCGACGGGAATCTGCCTGGTGGTCGAACGCGATCCGATCCACACCGCGAAGCAGGTGGCCTCGATCGATCAGATCTCTGGCGGTCGCTTCCTGTTCGGGATCGGCGGAGGCTGGAATCTCGAGGAGATGGAAAACCACGGCACTCGCCCGGAGAGCCGCTTCAATCTGATGCGCGAACGCGTCGAGGCGATGAAGGCGATCTGGACCCAGGACGAAGCCGAGTACCACGGCGACCTCATCGACTTCGACCCGATCTACATGTGGCCAAAGCCGGCCCAGTCGCCGCACCCTCCGATCCACGTGGGCGGCGGATTTCCGGGCGGCGCGCGGCGCGCGATTCGCTACGGCGATGGATGGATGCCGATCGGCGGCCGCGACGGCGATATCGCGGAACGACTTCCACACTTTCGCGAGATGGCGCGCGAAGCGGGGCGGGATCCGGAGAGAATCGAGGTCTCGGTATTCGCAGCAGAATCGAAGCAAGCTGCCCTGGCGCGTCATCGCGATGCGGGCATTTCGCGCGTCGTACTGGTGCTGCCGCCGGCTCCGCGCGACGAGATCCTTCCGATCCTCGACAGCTATGCGAGCCTGATGGACTCGGTCGGTTAGAGCGGGCTTGACGAGGTCTGCCGACGCACAGCCGCGGGATCTCGGACCTTGCGCGCCAGCGTCTCGATGGTTTCGCCCAGAGTCGGGTGGATGAGATCCGGTGCAAGATCGCAGAGCGGTTCGAGTACGAACGGTCGATCGGCGAGGCGCGGATGCGGGACCTCGAGATCCGGGCCGGCCAACTTCCGATCGCCGTAGAGCAGCAGGTCGAGGTCGAGGGTGCGGGGCGCGTTGCGGTCGGGTCCGCGCGTACGGCCCTGGCTGACTTCGATCGCGAGCAGTCGCTCCAGCAGGGCATCGGGGGTGAGGGTGGTGGCGAGTTCGATGGCGCCATTCAAATAGGGGCCCTGTGGTGGCGGGCCGACCGGATCGGTCTCGTATAGGGGCGAGACGGCGACGACCTCGACGCCTGCAGTCGCCCGCAACGCAGCCAATCCCGCCGCCAGGTGCGCGTCGCGGTCGCCGAGATTCGAACCCATCGCGACATAGACCTGCCCTTGCATCGACCCGCAATCCATGACTGGATTCTACAGCTACAATCCACCGTCGTGTCAGCACCTGCCAATCTCCCCCCTGCACTTGCGACTCCCGTCCCCGGACCGCGCTCGCGCGCGCTCGCGCAGCGGCTCGGCGCCGTCGAAAGCCGCAACATCATCTGTCTCGACCCGGAGCCGCCCATCTTCTGGGAGCGGGCTTCGGGGTCGAATGTATGGGACGTCGACGGCAACCGTTTCGTCGATCTGACCGCGGCGTTCGGGGTGTCCAACGTCGGCCACGCGCACCCCAAAATCTGCCGAGCTGTCGCAGAGCAAGCCGAACGCTTGATGCACGGACTCGGCGACGTGCATCCCTCACGGGTCCGACTCGAACTGCTCGAAGCGCTCGCGCGTCACTTCCCGGGCGGCGTGCCAGCACGGGCGATGCTGGGATCTTCGGGTTCCGACGCGGTGGAGATGGCGCTCGAGACGGCACTGCTGGCCACCGGCGATCCGGGCGCGGTGGCATTCGAGGGCGCGTACCACGGTTTGAGTCTCGGTGCGCGCGACGCGACCTGGCGGCCGATGTTTCGCGAACCGTTTGCGGCGCGACTTCCCGGGCTGACGGCGTTCGCGCGCTTCGGAGACGCGCAAGACGTACGCCGCGCCGCTCGAACCTGCGACGCCCCGGTCGGCGCGGTGCTCGTCGAGCCAATCCAGGGGCGGGGCGGCGAACGCATCCCGCCGGACGGTTTTCTGTCCGAGCTCCGCGCGATTTGCGACGCCGAGGGGTGGTTGCTGATCGCGGACGAGGTCTACACGGGTTTCGGACGCACGGGGCGATGGTTCGCCTGTGACCACGAAGGCGTGATCCCGGACCTGCTGTGCGTCGCGAAAGGACTCGCTTCCGGCATGCCAATCTCGGCATGCCTTGGCCGGGCAGAGATCATGGACGCCTGGCCAATCTCGGACGGCGAGGCGCTGCGCACGCAGACCTTTCTCGGACACCCGCCGAGCTGCGCGGCCGCGCTCGCCTCGATCGCGATCCTGGAAGAAGAGAAGCTGGTCGAGCGCGCGGCCGACCTCGGGGCCGTCGCGCTAGATCGGCTGCGCGAGCGCTGCGATGGACGACCGGAGATCCGGGATGTGCGCGGTCGCGGACTCCTATTGGCTGTGGAAGTCGACACGGCTGAGCGCGCGAAGAGCGCCTGTGCACGCGCCCTCGCCTCGGGGCTGATCGTCCTAGCGAGTGGCGACGACGGTCGTGTGATCTCGATCTGTCCGCCTCTGTGCATCGACCGCGACCTGCTGGAGCTCGCGATCGATCTGCTGATCGAGGCCATCGCGTGAGTGCCGACCCCCGCCGCGCGAAAATCGACCGCCGCGTGCTCGAATGGATGCGGGAACCCCGTTGGAACTACAGCGAAAATCGCTTCGAAGAACTCGCGCTCGAACTCTTCGCGTTCCAATTCGAGCATTGCGAAATCTATCGGCGATTTTGCGAAGGACGCAGTCAGACACCCAATAATGTCAAAACCTGGAGGCAGATCCCGGCGGTTCCGACCAGCGCATTCAAGGAAGTCGAGTTGCGCTGCTTCCCCGCGGAGGAAACAGCACACTGTTTTCGCACGAGCGGCACATCGACGGACGTTCGAGGCACTTTGTATCTGGACACACTGGAACACTACGAAGCCTCACTGCTTCCGACCTTTCGCCGCTTCATGTTCCCCGAGTTCCAGTTGCCCGACGACCGCGCGACGATGCGAATACTCGCTCCATCGCAGATCGAACAACCCGACTCATCGCTCTCCCACATGTTCGGTGTGGTACTCGATGCGCTGGGTGAGCCAGGTAGCGATTTCGACGTCAAAAATGGCGAGTTGCTCTTCGATCGCGTGTTGACGGTCCTCGTCGAATCCGCCGCGTCGGAGGTGCCCATCACCCTCTGCGGAACCGCCTTCGCGTTCGTGCACCTGATCGACCACATGGGCCAGCGCGGCGTGCTGATCGGCCTGCCTTCCGCATCGCGAATCATGGAGACGGGTGGCTTCAAAGGGCGCTCTCGCGAAGTTCCCCGCACGGAACTCTACGCGGAACTCAAACGCGTACTCGGGATACCCGCGGAGCGAATCGTCAACCAATACGGGATGACGGAGCTGGGCAGCCAATTCTACGATTCGGTGATTCGCGGGCCCAGCGAACCCCGTCGAAAATTGGGCCCACCCTGGGCGCGCGTCGTCATCGTCGATCCCGAAACGGGCCACGAAGCCGCGACCGGGCAGGTGGGATCCATCGTCGTCGTCGACCTCGCCAACACGGGAAGCGTGCTCTCGCTGCGAACCGGCGACCTCGGCCGCGCCGTACTCGATGGATTCGAGGTGATCGGACGCGAACCCGGCGCGGACGCGCGGGGCTGCTCGATCGGTGCCGACATGGGTCTGGGCCGGCGATCCCCGTGACGCCCGACGAAATTGCCGAACACCTTGCCCGCCTACGCGACGCGGGCGAGCAGCTCAAGAGGCGACCCATCGGCGAAGTGCTCGACGTACTCGGCGCTGTGCTCGACGGCTGGCGCGACCCGAATTCCAATTGGCGTCGGGATCTCGAGGAGCGACTGCCAGCGGCCACCGGATTCACCGCGCCGCTGATTCGCGAGGGCCTCCGGCGAGCACTCGGTGCTTGGACGGGCGATGCGCTGCGAGAACTCGCGATTTGCGAACTCGGCCCGTTCGACGCACTCGACGCTGCGTCGGACCGCAGGGTCTCGGGTTTCGACACCACCGCGGTCCTTCTCGCGGGCTCGATCCCGATGCCAAGTCTGCTTGCACTGATCGCACCGCTGGCGGTGCGCTCCCCGGTGCTCGCCAAACCGGCTTCTCGCGATCTCCTGACCCCGCGCCTGGTCGCCCGATCGATCGCGGAGACCGATGCAGAACTCGGGCGCTGTATCCGAGTTGCGAGCTTCCCGGCCAGCCGCGAAGACTGCACCCGAGCCCTGCTCGAGGCGGATTGCATTTGCGCGACCGGCTCCGATGCAACCATCGCCGCCGTGCAGTCCCAGGTGAAACCACCCCGGCGGCTGGTCTTGGACGGACATCGACTTTCGATCGCGACAGTCGTCCCTCCCGAAAGTGCAGAACGTCGCATCGACCTCGCGGAGCGTCTGGCCGTGGACATCGCGCTGTGGGATCAGTTGGGTTGTCTTTCGCCGATCGCCGTTTTCGCCGTCGATCCAGAACCCTCGCACGCAGCTGAACTCGCCGAGGCGATTGCGGTTGCACTCGCCAACGCCGAAAAGGACTGGCCACGCGGATCGATCGATGCGAACACGGCCCACATGATCGCGCAGCAGCGAGCCGAGGCCGAGCTTCGCCGCGCGGCAGGGCGCGCCGTCGCGGTCCACGTCAGTGACTCGACGGCCTGGACGGTGATCGTCGAAGACGGACCCGAACTGAGGCCCGCCCCGCTGCATCGCTTCATTCGGGTCCTTCCAGTGGCGGATCCCGAGAGCCTTCTCGATGCGATTCGACCGCTCGGTCCGCACCTCGCAGCGGTGGCGATCGAGGGCTTTGGAGAGGAGACGCCAGGCCTCGCCAGCGCCCTCGCCGAACTCGGCGCTTCGCGCATCTGTGCGCCGGGTTCGCTCCAGAGCCCCGCACTGGATTGGCGCCACGGGGGCCGAGGCGTGCTGGCTCCGCTGGCTCGCTACACCGACGTCGAGGTGCCCGCCTAGGGGATCGAGAGGGCCCTAGAGCGGTATCCCGCGACATTTGTGGAGCGCTTACAGCTCGACTAAGTATATAACCAATTGATTCAATTGATAAAAAGCTAAATAAGGGACTATAATTGTCCGATATTTACAGTACTGGATTGGTCCGATATCATTCGAGAGGCCAGTTCGCAGACCGAACCCACCCCAGGAGCAGCCAGGACGTGTTTCGAATCAGCCGCCTCACAGACTATGGAATCGTCGTGATGGCCCATCTGGCCGGGTGTGAAGACGGCGACTCGCACAACGCCCGCGAGTTGGCCGAGGAGACCCGGCTTCCCGCGCCCTTCGTGAGCAAGATCCTCAAATCACTGACCCGGGCGGGCTTGTTGGTCTCACAGCGCGGATCCAAGGGGGGCTACAGTCTCGCGCGTACCCCCGGCGAAATTTCCGTGGTCGAGATGATCACGGCCCTCGAGGGCCCGGTCGGAATCACCGAGTGCACGATTCACCCGGGAGTTTGCGCGCAAGAGTC
>JADFQO010000036.1 GCA_022561775.1 Myxococcales bacterium
TCCATCGTTCCCAGAGTTCCTTCTTCTGCGAAGCCGAAAACCTCGCTCCTCTTGTTCTTGCCATCTGC
Source organism: Myxococcales bacterium (assembly GCA_022561775.1). Classification (GTDB taxonomy): domain Bacteria; phylum Myxococcota_A; class UBA9160; order UBA9160; family SMWR01; genus JACZVU01. The sequence continues at coordinate 69 of JADFQO010000036.1, forward strand.
GACACCTCCTGGGTTATGAGCTAAAACAGAAGATGTTGCAGCGACCGGTTGAACCTACCACCGTTTTGGGAAAGGGAGGCCCTGGATGATCGCTGGATCAGGATTTCGAACGACCCTGAGCGCCGTGCTGGCAGCCGCGCTCGGCGCGGCGTGTGCGAACGGCACGAGCACCCGCACCCCCGAGGTGACACACGACGGGCTCAAACGCGTTCCCGGCTCCAGAGTGGAGCGCGCCTGGGTCAAACCAGGCGTGGATTTCAGCCAGTACACCGAGGTTGGCCTGCTCGACTGTTTGGTGTCGTTCAGGAGAAACTGGCGAATGAATCATCCTGGAGTGCGCACGCGCGACATGGAAAGGATCAAGAGCGCTCTCGCCGACGAGTTTCGCCGGGTCTTTACCAAAGAGCTAGAAAGGGGCGGCTACCCGGTCGTCACGGTGCCCGACGACCATGTGCTCCTGGTTCGCCCTGCCATCATCGACCTCGACGTCGCCGCGCCCGACACGATGTCGGGCGGCCGTTCCGATTCGTTTACGGCATCGGCTGGTAGCATGACGCTCGTCGTCGAACTCTTCGACTCGGTATCCAATGAAATTCTCGCCCGCGCCATCGATCGGAGAAACGCCCGCCACACTGGAAACGTCCGTTGGACGACTCGCGGCTCCAACACGAATGACGCCCGAAGACTCTTGAGACGCTGGGCGGGTCTGCTCGTCAGCAAACTCGACGAAGTCCACGGCAAGCAGAGTGGCTGATATCGCCGGCAGCGTCCGTCGGCCGCGGCTCTTTCAGAACAGATTCGAGACGATCTCGTAGCCACCCACATAGGTGCCTATGATGCTTCCGATGGTGGTCAAGATGAAAACCAGCAGCACGCGCAGCATCCGATTTCTCCACCACTCGCGGGGCTTGCCGACATCATCGGCCAGAGTCTCGAATTCGCGAACCTTCGGCGGCTCGAAATACGCCTGGAGAAACGCGCAGACGTAGCCGGCTCCGATCACCGGAGTCAGGCTCGTCACGGGCGCCACGAAGAACGCGGAAACCGTCGTGATGGGATGCGCGAACGCGATCAGCGCCCCGATCGCGCTCGGCACACCGTTCGCGATGATCCAGTAGAGCAGGTTCTGCCCCGCGACTTCCGCGCCCTGGCTCACGCCGATATAGCCCAGCGATGCGAGAATCAGCGCGGGAATACCCCACCCCACCACCTTCCAGACCGGCGAGACGGGCGGAACCGTGTCGATCTCAGAGAGGTCGACGTCGCGCCTTGCCGCCAACGCCTCGCGGATTCCACCAACGTGGCCGGCCCCCACCACCGCGACGATGCGAGTACCGGGGGCCTCGCGCATTCGCTGAGCGAGGTAGGTATCGCGCTCGTCGATGAGCGCGGACTTGAGATCTGGCATCGCCTCGCCGAGTTCTCGCATCAGTTCCGAGAGAACGTCCTGGTCGCGCAGCCTCCGCAGATCGTCTTCGCTGATTTCAGGCCGCTCAAATATGCTCACCATCAGGTTGCCGGCCAGCACGGTCTTCTTGAAGAAACCCATCGACGCCCAGGCGCGGCGCAGCGTGACGCGCACGTCGCGGTCACACAACGCGATCGGGATGCCGTGCTCCTTGGCAACCCGGGTGGCCTCCAGCAGCTCGGCCCCCGGAAGGATGCCGAGCACGCCGCCGAGCTTCTTCTGATACGACGCGAGCAGCAGGTTGGCGAGCAGCGCGGCGAGCTGCTTCTTGCGAATCACCTGCCGGATGTCGAGTTCCTGGAACTTGCGCTCCTGTGAGAGGGCTTCGAAGCGCTGCGCGTCGAGTTCGACGCAAACGCAATCGGGTCGTTCCTTCTCGATCACTTCGCGAACGAGATCTGCCGACTCCCGCGAGATATGCGCCGTGCCCACGATCAGAAATTCCCGGCCGTCCACATGCTGCACGTGGACATCCGACCCGTAGTCCCGCTGGCGCGCGTCGGTCGGCCCCGTTTCCGTCGGGTCGCTGATGATGACTCCTCGTTCGCTCTGGCTACCGGTCGCGGACCTTCGAGGCGCCGTGCGGATCAGGTGTAATAGGGGTTCTCGCCCGCGGCGTGATCGGTTACGTCGATGACCTCGGTGATCTCGGGAATCTGCTGTTTGAGCTGAGCAGAAACGCCTTCTTTCAGCGTCAGATCCGCCATCCCGCAGCCCTGACACCCCCCGCCGAAGCGCAACACGACGCGAGCCTCCTGGATGTCGACGAGGCTCACGACGCCACCATGGGAGGCGAGGCCCGGGTTGATCCGATCGTCGAGGAGCTCCTGCACGCGCCCCGCGAGCGGATGGCGCGCGAGTGTCGTCTGATTCGGATTCTCGAATTTGAGGCCCGATCCCGAGATGTCTTCCACATAATCCAGGGTTGCGCCATCGAGCCGAAGAGCGCTCTCGCGGTCCAGATAGAGATCGATGTCGCCGAGACGGATGACGCTGTCGTCAGCTTCCTTCGAATCCGTGGCGACGAGTTTGAGCTCGTAGCGAAACTTCGCGCCGTCTTCGCTCGCCGTCACCCGCAGCGAGACATCTTCACACCCCTCACTCGATTTGGCGGCTCGGATCTTGTCCGCCGCGGCATCGGTCACGGTGAGAGTCGGTTCGGTCATGGGTTTCTCCGGTTCGGGAACTGAAGGGTAGCACTCAGGACAAGCGCCGGCGGCGCGGGATCGCTCCCGGTCTCGAATCAGGCCCGGGAGGTCAGTGATTACGCCTCGTTGAGAGTCGGCTTGCGGCTCCGCGAGCGCGCCAGCCACGGCAGGGCCCGCAGCCCGAGCAGGAGAGCCAGGACCGCTGCGTACACCAGAGGTTCGCGGAGATCCGACTTGACGAGCCAGAGGAAGTGGATCACTCCGAGGGCGGCTGCCAGATAGACCAGACGGTGAAGCGAAACCCAGCGCCGGCCCAGCCTCCGAACCATCGCGCGCGTCGAGGTCACGGCGAGCGGGACGAGACAAAGAAACGCCGCGAAGCCCGCCGTCACGTAACGCCGCTCGAGCACGTCTTCGACGATCAGCTGCCAGTCGAAGAAGTGTTCGAGACCGAGATAGGTGAGGTAGTGGAAGCAGGCGTAGCCAAACGCGGTGAGGCCGAGAGTCCGCCGCAGCGGTGCGGCCCAGCTCCATCCGAGCAGGCGGCGCAATGGTGTGACGGCCAGACTCAGGAGTAGGAAGCGAAGCGCCCACCCGCCCGTGACATGCGTGACGTGCTCCACCGGATTGGCGCCCAACTCGTCCGTAAGCGCCGACACGACAAGCGCTGCGGCGGGTAGTGCGCCGGCGGTGACGGTGAAGGACTGGAGCGCGCGCTTGCGCCAAGCGGGACTCATCACGACCGACTCGCCCGATTCTCAAAAGTACTTGCGAAGGTCAATGCCCTGGTAGAGATGTGCGACCTGATCCGCGTAGCCATTGAAGAGAATTGTGGGGCGCTTTCTGAGTTCACCGATCCGGCGTTCACGCTTCTGGCTCCAACGCGGGTGATCGACATCGGGATTGACGTTCGCAAAGAATCCGTACTCCCTGGGAGCTTGCAGGTTCCAGCTCGTGGGCGGCTCGGTGCGCGCCAGCCGAATCTCCACGATCGACTTGATGCTCTTGAATCCGTATTTCCAGGGCACCACGAGGCGCAGTGGCGCGCCGTTCTGGTTGGGCAGCTCCTGACCGTACATTCCCGTGGCGAGAATCGTCAGCGGATGCATCGCCTCGTCGATCCGCAACCCTTCGAGATAGGGCCAGTCCAACACCCGGCTGCGTTGACCCGGCATCTGCTCCGGGTCCAGCAGCGTCTTGAAAGCGACGTATCTGGCGCCTGAGGTCGGCTCGAAGCGCTTGATGATCTCGCCGAGAGGGATGCCCAGCCATGGGATCACCATCGACCAGGCCTCAACGCAGCGGAGCCGATAGATGCGCTCCTCGGCGCTATGCGGTCGCAGGAGATCGTCGAGATCGATCGTTCCGGGCTTTCCGACTTCGCCGGTGATCGCGACCGACCAGGGGCGCGTCCGGAGACTTCCCGCGTAGCGCCGCGGGTCACTTTTGTCCGTTCCGAATTCATAGAAATTGTTGTAGCGGGTCGCGTCCTTGAACGCGGTGGGTTTTTCGTCGGTTCGGAAGGGGTTTGCGTCAGCACCAGCCCTCGGGGCGAGGGGGCGGGCCTCTCCCTCGGCGCCACAGGCGAGCGTCGGCGCGAGCACTGCCCCCGCGGCCACCCACCCCGCACCGCGCAGGAACTCCCGCCGACGCAGAAAGAGATCGAGACTCGTAATCTCGCTGGACTTGATGGCATCGGCGCGTCGAATCAGCAAAAGGATCTCCGTGCTCTCTGCAGGTTACCAACCTCTTGATACGCTCGGCGAGTCTCGTTGGTTTCAACATCGGGCGGCTGCTCTCGGGATTGGGAAGAGAGAGGGCACTCGCTCGATCCACCGTTCAGCACGTGGCTCCTGCGTTCGGGATCGGGACGGGAGAGGCCACTCGCTCAAAGCCCATTTCGCTCGCGACCTCTCTCGTCCCGATCCCTTGCGGCGACACTGCAACGCGAAGCCTGCTTCGCGCGCTCGGCGATTCGATCGGGAGGAGGCGCGGTTGCCGAACGGCTATGGTAGCCGGGCTACCGCTGGACTCTGTAGCTTCCAACCCGGCGGGAGTGCTGAGGTCCTGGGTGCCCCGATTCGCCGTCGAATGCGAGCGCGATCCCGAGCGAGGCGAAGTTCCCATCCGCTTCGGGTGGCCCGATCGCATGCGTCAGATCGTCGAGCTGATCGATCGCTGGGAGGGCGACGAAGACAGCTACTTCCGCGTTCGAACGGAGGACGCCTCGACCTATATCCTACGTCAAAATCGCGTCAGCGGTGTATGGCAGATCCACTTCTTCAGAAGAGGTGGCGAAAGCTGAAAGAAGCGAGATGACGGACCGCACCCCGCGAATCGCAGGTTGGCTAGAGTGTTGGCCCAACGCGCCCGCGTTTTGATCGGACTTGCGCTGCGCGGCGAATGCGAGGCAATGGAGAGTGGTCCACGCCCCTGGCGATAAAGAACCGCTTGCGCAGAACGCCGCATCGACCATCGCCGCGGGCGAAATCGAAAGCGCTTTTGCGCTTCTCGCGGAAATGACCCGTGGCTTCGCGGAATCGCTGGACCTCGAGGCGACCCTCGAGCAAGCGCTGGCCTCCATCGCCAAACACCTCAACGCGGAAGCGGGCTCTCTCTGGCTCCTCGATCTCGAGCGCGAAGACCTGCACTGCCGAGCATCTGTCGGACCCAATCCCATCAAGGGAATTCATCTACCGATGACAAAGGGAATTATCGGTCGAAGCGTCGCGGAGAACACCTGTCAGTGTGTCTTCGATGTCAGAACGGACCCGGCGTTCTCGACCAAAGCCGACGACGAGAGTGGAATGGTCACCCGCTCACTTCTATGTGCGCCGATGAGTTTTTCAGACCAACGGATCGGCGCAATTGAATTGATCAACCGGCGCGGAGGCGACGGCTGCTTCCGTGAAAGAGACGTCTATCCGCTTCAGGTTCTCGCATCGTCGGCAGCTCTTGCAATTGCGAACAATCGCATGGCGGCATCGCTCGTCGATGCCGAGAGGGCTCGCCGCGAACTCGAACTCGCGGCAGAGATCCAGCGCAACCTGCTGCCCGCAGCGCGCCCGGATCCGTTTCCCGTTCAGGGCCTGAACATCCCGGCCCGGACGGTCTCCGGAGACTTCTTCGATTTCATTTCGATTGCGGACGAGCGTATCGCTTTTTGCCTGGGTGACGTTTCGGGCAAGGGCATCCACGCCGCGATGCTGATGGCCAAGACGGCCAGCCTCTACCGGTGCATGGTGAAGACGATCCCGCGCCCAGCCGAATTGCTTCGTCTGCTCAACGATGAAATCTGTGAGACAGCCACTCGCGGCATGTTCGTCACGATGGCGGCAGGTCTCTACGACCCGAGAACCGGCGCGGCCCGCATTGCAAATGCGGGTCACGAGCCGCCCGTCTGTCACGCGGAAGGCCGGTTTTCGATTGTCGAAGCCGGAGCACCGCCACTCGGAATCGTGCCCGGTGTCGAAATCCCGGAGGCAGAACTGGATCTGCGCGGTGGATCGCTCTACATCTTCTCGGATGGCCTCACGGAGGCCGAAACGAAGTCGGGCGACCCGCTCGGACGCGAAGGATTCGAAGCGCTGGTGTCGAAATTCGCTGACATGCCGCTCGTGAGCCGCGTGGAGGCCATCGTGGACCACGTCAGCCAGCTCACGCTCAAAGACGATCTCACGCTGCTCGCAGTCTCGGACGAGGCGCGCTCTCGCTGATGCCCGAATTCCGGTCCAAACGGGTGCTCCAGCTGCGTTTTCCGGCGCGGGCGGCGGAGCTTAAAAGGATCCGCGAGGCCGTACGAGAGAGTGTGGAGGGCTGCGGGTGCAGCGCCAAATCCACCGCGGACATCGTGCTCGCGATCGATGAAGCCTGCCAGAACATCATTCGCCACGCCTACCGCAGAGAGTCGGACAACGTCATCGAACTCGAGATCGAGCATCGGGGCGATGGCCTGGTCTTCTCACTGTTGGATCACGCACCTACGATCGACCCGAGCCAGGTCAAGCCGCGCGACCTCGACGACCTTCGGCCCGGTGGGCTCGGCACTCACTTCATCCGCCGGGTGATGGACGAAGTGGATTTCATGAGGCCCGTCTCGGGACATGGCAATCTGTTAAGAATGGTGCGACGAATCGACTGAGAACTCCGCCGCGAGAGGAACCCATGGAACACGCAGTGAGAGAAGAACAGGGAAACCTCATCGTATCCTTCCAAGGCGACGTGGATCTCGAGCACTCCCCCAAGGCCCGGGAAGTTCTACTGGGGTGTGTGGCAAAAGGGCAAGACGTCTTCGTCGATCTCTCGGAGGTCAGCTATATCGACAGCTCGGGCGTTGCGAGCCTCGTCGAAGCATTTCAGGCCTCCAAGCAGAAGGGCACGCGCTTCGTGCTGGTCGCCGTGAACGCGGCCGCGCTGCGGGTACTCGAACTCGCCCGACTCGACAAAGTCTTTACCATTCACGAGACCCTGGTCGAAGGAATCCGTGGCGGCACCTGATAAACGCGGCTCGCCTGTACACGTGCTCGAATCGATGGGGCGGGGCGCATTCCGATTCGTCGACGCGTTCGGCTTTGGCGCACACCTGTTCTTCGAATCCCTCTACTGGCTCATCAGGGGTCGCCGAATGGGCCAGAGGGTTCGCGCCGAACCCGTCTTTGCCCAGATGATGGTGATCGGGGTCAACGCCATCCCCATCGTGTCGATGCTCTCCGTGGCAATCGGTATCACGCTTTCGATGCAGGGCATCGACTCCCTCGAACAATTCGGCGCTCAACATCAGGTGATGTTCATGGTGGCGCTTTCGGTAACCCGCGAGTTCGGACCGTTGATCACGGGCATTCTGGTCGCTGGCCGGTCCGGCTCGGCGCTCGCCGCCCGCATCAGCACGATGGTGATCAGTCAGGAAATCGACGCCCTCAAGGTCATGGGCGTCAACCCGGTCCGTTATATCGTCGCGCCCTCCCTGCTGGGAATGATGATCGTACTTCCGTCGTTGACCTTGTGGTCGATCGGCATCTCGTTGATCGGGTCGGCTCTATATGTTGCACCGCAGGTCGGAACGACCGTGTCGGCACTCTTCACAGAGGTCAACGCGTCGATCGGCACCGATGACCTCGCTCACGGCCTGACCAAGAGCCTGATCTTTGCGGTGCTGATCACGATCGTGTCCGTCGTCGATGGAATTTCCGTCGAAGGTGGCGCCGAAGGTGTCGGTCGCGTGACGACATCGGCCGTCGTTCATGGAATCACGGCCATTGTGTTGACGGACATGATCTTCGTATTTGCGACGACCACTTGAAATGACGGAAGCCCAGACCCCGCAGCCCGTGATCGAGGTCAACAACCTCGTCACCCATTACGGCGACCGTCAGATCCTCAAGGACGTGAGCCTGACGATCCAGCAGGGCGAGATCATGGTGATCATGGGCGGCAGCGGATCCGGGAAGAGCACCCTGCTCCGACACCTGATGGCGTTAGAAAATGCGACCTCGGGCTCGATCAAGCTGCTCGGACACGAGTTGAGTGAGCTCAGCCAGATGGATCTCTACACCCTGTGCAGAAAGATCGGTGTCTCGTTTCAGAGCGGAGCGCTCTTCAGCTCGATGACGGTGGGCGAAAACATCATCCTGCCCCTTCGCGAGCACACCAACCTCGACCGAACGACGATGAATATCATGGCACGCCTCAAGCTCGAGGTCGTCGACCTCGCCGGCTTCGAGAACCTGATGCCCTCGGAACTCTCGGGCGGCATGGTCAAACGAGCCGCGCTCGCGCGAGCCATCATCATGGATCCGGCGTTGCTCTTCTGCGACGAACCCTCGGCCGGCCTCGATCCGGTAGTCTCTTCCGCGCTCGACGAATTGATCCTCCGATTGCGCAGTGCCATGCGGATGACGATCGTCGTGGTAACACACGAACTCGACAGTGCCTTCAAGATCGCAGATCGGATCACCGTGCTGGATGGGGGCGAAATCTTGACCATCGGGACCGTCGACGAGGTGCGAAACAGCAGCAACGAGCGGATCCAGAACCTCCTCAATCGACGATTCGAGGCAGAAGAAGTCGACCCGGATGAATATCTGGCGCGACTCATGGGGCAGACCTAGGGTTCCGAATCGATGAAGGAAGCCAACCGAAACTACACCGCGGTGGGAGCCTTCGTGCTCTCCATGCTGGCTGCACTCGTAATGTGGTTCGCGATTCTCTCGGGCGCGGCCGGATCTACGGACCGGTATTACATCTTCTGGGACAACGTGATGGGTCTGAAGCCCGGAACCCAGATCCTCTTCGAGGGCTACCAGATCGGCCTGATCGAGAGCATCGAACGCTCCGTAGAAGCGGATTCGGGTGGCAAGAATTATCGCGTGGAGATCGGGGTCGAGAAGGGTTGGCCGATCCCCGAGAGCGCGATGGCGGAGACGACCGCTCCGTCCTTTCTGGCCGCCCTCGTCGTCAACATCGAAGCTGGAGATTCAGAGACGATTCTCGAACCGGGTGGTGTGATTCGAAGTCGAGAGCAGGCGGATCTGCTCAGCGCGGCAGGCGACGCGATGTCGAAGATTTCGGATGTACTCGAGTTCGTGAAGCCCAAAATCGAAGAGATTGCGAATTCCGTGGGCTCGGTGCTCAACGATGAGAACGCCCAGCAACTTCGATCCATGCTCCAGACGATGAACAGTCGGGTCAAAGACATCCTGAGTGCCGAAAACGCCGAGCGAGTCAAGAACATCTTGACCAACCTAAACGCCGTATCCGAAGATGTGTCGGACCTGACCAGCGGCCTGCAGACCACCAAAGCCCAGATCGACGACGTCATTGAAACGATCCAAGGCTTGATCGACAGCCACAGTGGCGACATTGGACACTCGCTCGTCGATCTTCACGCCTCGCTCGAAACCGTATCGCGGCACATCGACGCGATCGCGATCAACCTCGAGGACACGACGCGAAACGCCAATGAATTCAGCGAACAGATCCGCAAGGACCCGAGCGTGCTGCTGCGGGGTCGCAATGCGGTCGATGATGGCGCCAGGTGATGACAAATCCGATCTCGGCGAATCGAATGGGGCCGCTGCTGATCGGCGCGGGGCTGTCGCTGATGCTCTGGAGTTGCGCGTCGGGGCCCGCTCCGATCGACCACTACTACCGGATCGATGCAGGCGTTCCAGACGCACCGGCCGCGAGAAGGCTGCAGGGAAACCTACAGGTCGATCGATTGCGCGCGGACGCCCTCACCGGCGAGCGCCAACTCCTCTACAAGGAGACCGCCGATGCGCCGGAAATCCGCCAACACCCCTACCGCCGCTGGTCGGATCCACCGGCGATCCTGCTTCAGACGGAACTCGTTTCCTTTCTGAGCGCTGCGTCGGTCGCCGATACCGTGATATCAACGACAGCCCGCGTGAAGCCAGACTACGTGGTATATGGCCGCGTTCGCCATTTCGAGCGGGTGCTCGAGCCCGAAGTGCGCGCCGTCGTGGAAATCCAGCTCGCCGTCACGAGTGCAGCTGGTGGAGAGATCCTCATCAACCACAGCTACCGCGAAGAGCAGGCCGCGGTAGACTCCACAATCGCGGCCTCAGTGGTTGCGTTTAGCGAAGCGGTACACATCATCTTCGAGCGATTCCTGGCAGACCTGGGCGGTTCCTGACGGCAGAACCCGTGCAGCGCGTGTGAGGGATGGGGACGGGGGGCCTGCGCGCTCTAACCCCATGTCGCTTACAGGCCCCCCGTCCCCATCCCTCACGATCCGTTGCTAGTAACCAGTTTTTTCGAATGCGCTGGAAACAGGCGTGTTAGCAGGCAACCCTGAGGATTGGCAACGATAAATCTTCGCGCGGGTTTCTGGAACGGATCGGTTGGCGGCCCGATCGCCTTGCATTGACCGGCCGAATTTCTGGTAGCCTCTCGCGCCGAGCCACAAGCTTTCGAATGGAGAGTCCGTGAATCCCAACGAAGCACTTCTCACGATCGCCGAAATTGCGATTGCGACCATCGGCTTTGCGGGAATCATGTCGGCGTTGCGACCGAAGTCCTCCCATACGGCGGATCGGATGCACCGACTGCGGCTTCGGCTCATGGTCGAGGGCAGCGCGAGCGTGATGGTCTTCGCATTCCTCCCCTTCATACTCTCGGGGTTGGTCGACAGCGAAAGAATCTGGGCACTCGGAAGCGGCGTCCTCGCCACCACGTCTCCGCTCCATGTGGGCAGCATCTACGTGCGCCAGCGGCGCCTCTTCGGTACCACCCTGCTACGCGAAACACTTCTCTTCGACACATCCGTCGTGGTCATGGCCACGCTGGTCGAAATCGTCTTGATCATGAATTTCCTCGGCGTTCTCTTCGAGCCGCGCTTCGCCGCCTACCTGTTGGGCGTGCTGTTCCCACTCGGCGTGGCGGTCGCGATGTTCATCCGCGCCATTTTCGCAGCCGACGCAAACGAACGCGGTCTTTCCCCTTCGGATCGCGGCCGCTGAAAATGGGCTTCTGAGCACGCAGACCTCTCACCTCCCGGTCCTCAGGCGCACTTCGGCCCTGGTTAGTAGGCGCCTTCGAGTTTTGAGTGGTCCCAGGAGATGATTCGATCGGGTTTGACGCGGATCAGGATGCGCTTCGAGGCGGATTTTCTGATGCTCTCTTTCATTGCGGCGCGGGTTTCGGCATCGGCTTCCGAGGTCTCCTTCTGCGACGCAGACTCCAACGAGGCGATGATGGCGTCGGTGTCTTCGCTTAATTCAGCGGTGCCGTAGATCACCACTCCCTTGAGCTCGGAGTACTCGCGGCCGGATTCGACGAGCAGGCTCACGCGCGGGTCTCGCTGCAGATTCACAATCTTCTGGGTTCCGCGGAAGGTTGCCATCGAGACGACGAGGTCGTCATCGGCGACGAACCACATCGGCATCGGGTGCGGCACACCGTCGCGGCCGATGCTGCTCAAGATGATCGTCTTGCGGGTACGGAGGAAACCGCGGATTTCCGCATCCGTCATCTGGATCTGATCGCGTCGGGGCATGTTCTCTCCGTGGGGCGCGCAGATCTCCTCTCACTCGGGGTATTCGATCCTGACCTTGCCACTTACGCAGCGCGACTGACAGGTTAGCACCCAGCCTTCGTCCAACAGCTCTTTTGATAGGCAATCGTTGGTATCCATCTTCACCTCTCCTCCCGTTAGCTTCGCCATGCAGCAGGAGCAATATCCCTCTTCACACGAGTAGGGGGCATCGAGACCCGCCGCTCGAACTGCCAAGAGGATCTTCTCGCCCTTCTGGTACGGGACCTCCCGGGTTTCGCCGTCGAGAACGATCGTAATCGCATCGGGCACGGAGTCATCGGCAACTTCTGGGGTCACCTCCTCCAGGTGCGATCCCGGATCGGGTGGCGACACGAAGCGCTCCACGTGAATGAGATCGTGATCGGCGTGCAACTCTCGAAGCGCCTCCTCGACGATGGCCATGAAGGGTCCGGGACCACATAGATAGAAGTCCGATCCGACATCGGAGCCGACATGACGCTTGACGTCGTCGCGATTCAGAAATCCGTCGACGTCGTCGAGGCAATGGACGATTTCGAGTCGATCCGGATGAGTGCGCGCGAGTTCATCGAGTTCGGCTTTGAAGATGATCGAGCGCTCGTCTCGATTGGCGTAGATGAGCTTCATCGAACGTCGAGAGGTGGCGAGCGCGGATTTGACGATCGAGATCACCGGTGTGATGCCGCTTCCCCCTCCGAACAAGATGATCTTGCCATCAGCGTCGTCGAGCACGAAAGAGCCCGCTGGGGGGACCACCATCAGGCGAGTTCCCACTTCGACCCGATCGTTCATCCAGTTCGAAATGCGGCCGTCCTCGACGCGTTTGATGGTCACCTTGTGTTCGCGATCGACATCGGGAGAACTCGCCAGCGAGTAGCTTCGCGTCAGCACATGGGCCGCGTAGGGGATCTTGAAACTCAGGAACTGGCCGGCCCGATAGTGGAATCTCTCGGCGAGTTCGACTGGAATCTCGAATACGAGCGAACGCGAATCCTGCGTCTCGTCGATCACTTTTGCGACGCTGAGTTCGACACAAGACGTAGTCGCAGCTCGCCAATCCGCTTCCGAAACACCAGCCTTGTTGAAATCCGTCATTGTCGACGCGTGGCTCCCCGCTCGCTGACCCGCGCTGCACGGGAGCCGCGCAGGCTAGCGCAAATACACCGTCGGACTCAAGAAACGGCGAAGGCCCCGCCGGGAAAGAGCCGTCCTCAGTCGGCGGGAACGTAGAGATCGACCACCGCGCCGTTTTCTAGATCGCGTTCGAGCAACGACCAAATTTCTCGCGCGGCTTCCTCGGGGTCGCGTGATTGACCCTTGTCGCGAAACCCGACGAACATCTCGACGCTTGGGAATCCGTCGCTCGACGCCGCGCGAATTTCCTCCTGCATCGCGGTCTCCACGATTCCCGGAGCCACGGCGAGCAACCGACAGCGCCCGCCTCGGCGCGCCTGCTCGGCGCCGGCCGTTCTCACCCATTGATCCATCGCGGCCTTGCCCGCGCAGTAGGCCGACCAGCCTTCAAATACGGTGAACGCCGCTCCGGAGCTGATCATGACGACGTGGCACTCGGCCTGGATTTTGCGAGCCGCGCGCAGGAACGCATCCCCGAGTACCTGTGGCGATGCGCTGTCGAGCAGAACCTGCCTCGCGTAGTCGTCCATCGGGACTTCGCCCGCAAAACCGATCGGCTGGAGCGTCCCAGCCGAATGAACGAAAACGACGCGTTCGCCGGCGAAATCCTTCATTTCCCGCGCAAAGAGATCCGCGACTCCGTGCCACGCTGCAGGGTCGGATAGATCGGCCTGGTAGTGGTCGGTCCCCTTCTGCGCGCGCCGGCTGATGTTGATCACGCGCGCGTCGGGGTAGGGAACGACCCGCGCCATTGCGGCGCCGATGCCACTGGAGCCACCGGTAATGAAAACCAGGTTTTCAATCACTGTGGAAGTGTAGAAAATCCAGAGGAGACCGGAGACAGCGAAGAGTTCGTGCGAGATGGCCCCGAGCGGGATAACCTGTGCGCGGGGCGAGCCGAGCCGTCGCCCCAGTGGGTTTCGAGCGGCCTTTTCGCTCGCTGCTGGATTCCACACGAGCCACGGACGCGCTGCGCGCGATGAGGTCTAGACGCCGTGAAGCGAGCGACTCCCATCTGGCCATTGATTCTGACTTGTTTGTTCGCGGCACCGCTCATCGCCGCTTCGTACGAGCACTCCCTCATCGTAACGGCCACAGCCTACAACTCGTTTCCGGAGCAGACGGGCGACCAGCCCAATTTGGCAGCATGGGGAGATTCACTCATTCCCGGCATACAGGCGATCGCCGTTTCCCGCGATCTCATCCCACTCGGCCTGGATCACCGCACTTCCGTGTTGATTGAAGGGGTGTCCGGAGAATTCCTCGTGCTAGACAAGATGAATAAACGCTGGAAGAAGCGCATCGACATCTACATGGGGGATGACCTCGAAGCGGCGCGAGTCTGGGGAAAGCGGCAGGTAGAGATCCGTTGGTAGTTCCGGCGAGCGCAAATGGCACTCATCACTTTCAATTCGGTGTCGGTTCATAACATCGATGGGCGCACTCGGTTGGATTCTCTGCGGCGGGATCTTGATGAGCATGATTGCGCTCGTGGGCGTGATCACCTTCGCGCTGGCGGAGCACACCCGTGAGCGGCTGATCCTGCCACTCGTCGCGTTTTCAGCCGGATCGCTTCTCGGTGGCGCACTGCTTCACATGATTCCGGAAGCCGTCGCGCGAAGCGGCGGTTCGGTGTCGGTCTACCTCTGGGTGATGGCCGGCTTCACTGCGTTTCTGGCATTCGAGCAATTCCTGCATTGGCACCATTGGCACAGCGATGCGCCCGAGGTCAAGAGTCCACTGAGTCACATGATGGTGATCGGAGACGGCGTTCACAATTTTCTCGGTGGTGTCGCGGTTGCCGGTTCATTCATCGTCGACATCCGACTCGGCATCACCACCTGGCTAGTCGCTGCAGCCCATGAGGTTCCCCAGGAACTCGGCAAGTACGGCGTGTTGATCCACGGTGGCTGGAGCCGTGGGCGAGCGCTGATGGGTAGCTTTCTCTCATCGCTGACCTTTCTGGTCGGGGGAGTCTTCGCCTACGCGGTGTCGTTCGAGTTGGACGTCGGATTTCTGGTACCCTTCGCAGCGGGAAACTTCCTCTACATCGCCGCGTCGGATCTGGTTCCGGAGGTGAACCGACACCATCACCTGGGCGTCAATCTGCTCCATTTTGCCTCCTTCTCAGCGGGGATTGCATTGCTACTCGCGATCAAGGTTCTTTCAGGCGAATAGACTCCTGAAAATGTGGGGTTTTCACTCTCAATTGCATTGAAAGTCCGGTTTTCCGGGTATCCGGACTTTCCGTCGTCAGAAAATCAAGCACAATAGTGGTCGGTAGCGGGCGATTGGCGCTGAAGGGATCTGTTCCAGTGGCCCGCACAACGCGACACCAGTGCACGAGTTCATGACATGGGCGCAAGAAAAAAAACCTCCAGGAAAAAGAGCCGATGGGGCGGGCGCCGCAGGGGCGCGGGCCGGCCGCCGGGCACGGGAACGGGTCCGTCCAAGCACGCGCGAATCAATCGCGTCGTAGCAATGCTCAGCAACGATGAACTGAAGACCCTGCAAGCGCACGCGAGGCGCGAGAAGCTTCCCCTCGGAACCGCAGCTTATCGGATCATCGCGCGGACGTTGCGTCGTCTCCGCTAACTCGGACGTTCCCACTCCGAACACAGGTGGCGCGGCGCCACCGTCTCTCCAATAGGCGCGGCGCTACCGTTTCTCCAATAGACAGGGAACCAGGACGAGGGCGCCGATTACCGCAAATCGGAAGCTCTCGAATCTTCGCGCGAGCGAGATGCGCTCGCTCAGCGACGGTTCATCACTCGTCGGGAAAGGTTTCCATCGAGATGCGGTCACCGTCGACGAATACAGCCACCTTGCGCTTCTTTCCATCCGGATACCAGCCCGTCCAGGTTCCGTGGAAACGGCCTTTTCGAAACATTCCCTCCGCTTCCTTCTGTCCGTTTTCAAAATAGGCGACCGCGGGACCGTCCTTCTCTCCGTCGCGATAGTGCTCGAAAAATTGAAGCTGGCTGTTGCGATGCCAGCGCTTCACCTTCCCATTGCGCTTACCGTTCGAAAAATTCTGCTCGAGGAGTTTGACTCCGTCCTCTTGCCAGGTCGAAAAAGTTCCGTGGCGTTGATCGGCGATGTAGCGTCCCTCTTCTGCGAGTTGGCCATTCACATGCCAGAGCTTGAAGGCGCCGTGCAACTTGCCCTGCACGAAGTGCGCTTCGGCCTTTGGTTTGCCCGCTTCGTACCAGGAGAGGCTGGGGCCGTGCTGGGTCCCATCGGAAAGTTCGCACCACGCCTTCGTACCCTGAGGAGGAGGCTCCCCACGCACCAACGCCCCACTCGGACAAAAGAATTCCTCCGCCGTCGCAGAACGAAGTTCCACCAGGGTCGCGAACACACAAACGGCGATCCACGGCGCGATCCGACACATGAAGAACCTAGGGTATCACTTCACGGGCCCCCCGATGTGTCGGACGTACCACCGCGATCAGGGTGTGATGATCAGCTTGCCGTGGGTCTTCCGGGAGGCCAGCTCAGCGAGCGCGGACGGAAGATCTTCGAGCGGATAGGTGTTGAAGATCAGCGGTTTGATCATCCCTTTGCGGTAGAGGGCAAACAGGCTCTCGAAGGTCTCCGACACCCTTGCGGGCTCGTTGTCCGAATAGGCCCCCCAATGGATGCCCGTTACCGCAATGTTCTTGAGGAGGATGCGGTTCACCTTCAGCTCCGGGATGCGACCGCTTGCGAAACCGACGACAAGAAGGCGGCCATTCCAGGCGATGCACTTGAGGGATCGGTCGAATACGTCGCCACCGACGGAATCGCAGATCACGTCCGCACCCCTGCCGTCCGTGATCTCGTTCACGCGAGCCACAAAGTCGTCAACGAGGTAGTCGATCGCTTCGTCTGCGCCGTGTTCGCGCGCGATCTCGGCCTTCTCCGCTCCACCCACTGTCGCGATCACGCGCGCTCCGAGTGCCTTGCCGATCTGCAGTGCCGCGCTGCCGACGCCACCTGCGGCGGCGTGAACGAGGAGCGTCTCGCCGGCTTGCAGATTCGCGCGAAAAACCAGCGCCGCGTAGCTGGTCGGATAGGTGATCGGAATCGCGGCGCCTTCCTCAAAGGACATCCCGTCGGGAAGGAGGCGGGCCTCACCAGCGGGAACGACCGCAGTCTCCGCAAAACCGCCGGTTCGCGTCCCCGCGAGGACGCGATCTCCAACCGTGAATCCCTCGACTCCCTCGCCGACCTCTCGCACCACGCCCGATATCTCCCCGCCCGGCGTAAAGGGAAAGGCGGGTTTGACCTGGTATTTACCCTGGACGATCAGAATGTCGAAGAAATTGCAACCGGCAGCGCGCACCTCGACCTGGAGCGTGCCCGGCCCGGCTTCGGGATCGGGGATCTCCGACACCCGGAGTTCGGCGGGCTCCATCCAACGGTCGACTGTGATTGCGCGCACGAGGCTCCGCCTCCGGGGTCGTTCGGGTGCCGTCGATCGCAGCGCCCCACCGGGCATCTTAGCCGTCGAGAGGGCTCGCGCTGCTTCGGGGAGCAAAACCGAGGCGGCGCGGGTTAGTATTGCGCGCATGGGTGCCGCCGAACTCAAGCAAGCCGTCTGCGCTGCGGTCGACGACATCCGCGAGGAGCTGCTGCGGCTCTCGCACGGCATCCACGCGAAGCCCGAGCTCGCCTTCGAGGAGCGCAAAGCGGCAGCCCTGCTCTGCGAGTCGATCCGCCGATCGGGGCTCGAGGTCGAGACCGGGGCCTACGGGCTGGAGACCGCGTTCGCGGCGGAATTCGGATCCGGTGACGCGGGCTGCGTGGCGGTTCTCGCCGAGTACGACGCGCTGCCGGAAATCGGGCACGCGTGCGGGCACAACATCATCGCGAGCGCGGCCGTCGGCGCGGGGCTCGCTCTCTTTGCGCTGGCCGACCGTTTGCCCGGCAGGGTGCGGATCCTCGGCACGCCTGCCGAGGAGCGCGGCGGCGGCAAGGAGTTGATGGCGCGGAAGGGCGCGTTCGACGGAGTCGACGCCGCAATGATGGTACACCCCGCCGGCGCAAATCTCGTGACGATGCCGAGCCTGGCGTGCTCGGAAGTCGAGGTCCGCTACCGGGGCCGAGCGTCGCACGCGTCGGCGATGCCCGAACAGGGGATCAACGCGCTCGATGCATTGGTGATCGCCTACCAGGCGATTGGCGCGCTGCGCCAGCACATCGGGATCCGCGAGCGCATTCACGGCATCATCACCGATGGCGGGCAGGCGCCCAACATCGTCCCGGAGAATACGGCGGGGCGTTTCTACGTGCGCGCCGCCAACGCCGACGAACTTGCAAAGTTGAAATCTCGAGTCGAGAACTGCTTTCGCGCAGGCGCCAAAGCGACCGGAGCCGAGCTGGAAGTCTCTTGGAACGAGGTCGATTACCTCGACATCCGATTCAACGCGCCACTTGCAGAGAGCTATCGCGCCAACGCGGAGGCGCTCGGGCGGGTGTTCTTCCCGATCGAGCAGCTGCCCGCCAGCCTCGCGGGCAGCACGGATATGGGGAACGTGAGCTATCGCGTGCCGTCCATTCATCCGATGATCGCATCCGCTCCACTCGACTGTTCGATCCACAACGCGGAGTTCGCGCAGTGGGCCGGAGGAGAAATGGGCGACGAAGCAGCCGTCGACGGAGCCAAGGCCCTCGCGATGACGGCCGTCGACTACCTGTGCGACCCGGAACTGCGCCGGCGGGTTCGCGAGAGCTTCGAGCGGAGCGGCGACCAATGAACGCCGGGAACGGACCCGAAGCGGATCAGAAGATCGACCCGAGTGTGTGGGTCGCACCCAGCGCGCAGCTCTACGGGGCGATCTCCGTCGCGCGGGATGCCTCGATCTGGCACAACGCCGTATTGCGCGCCGAGTGTCAGCGGATCGAGATCGGGCGGATGAGCAATCTGCAGGATTTCGCGATGGCCCACATCGCCTACGACAACCCGACCCGGATCGGCGAATTCTGCTCGATCACCCATCGCGCGACGGTGCACGGCTGCACGGTCGGTGATCACTGCCTGGTGGGAATCGGCGCCGTCATCATGGACCACGTGGTGATCGGAGAGGGTTCCATCGTGGCGGGGGGCGCGTTCGTGACCGAGGGCAGCGTCTTTCCCCCGCACTCGATCATCGCCGGAGTTCCCGCCAAGCAGATCGGCGAGCGCGATTGCTCACGCGCCAACCGTATGAACGCCTGGATGTATTACCGCAACGTCGAGTTCACGCGCCGGGGCGACTACGGGGCGTGGACGGGCACGGAATACGAGGCCTGGAAAGCGGCGAAGCTCGCGGAGATCGAAGCCGATCGGGATCTCTGAGGACTGCGGTCGCGGGGCGCGCTTTGGGGAGTCGGGGGGCTTGAGGGCGACATGGGGTTCGAGCCCGATGCCCCCGTCACCTCACCCGGGCAACCGACGCGCGGCCGAGACCGCTAAACAGCAACTCCACCGTGCCTTCGATCGCCGTCCGGCAGGCGCCCTCGGACAACAACCCGTTCGCCCAGGAAATCCGGGCACCGATCGCCCCGTGGAACAAAGCGTGGGCCGCAGCCAGCACGTCGACGCCGGGATCGAGGTCACCCCGCGCGCGACCCCCCTGGAGAATTTCCGCCAACAGCCCGATGGTGCGGTCGTTCAGCGCCAGCACGCGCTTCGAGACTCGAGAATCGAGGTAGGTGGTGGCGCGAATCGCGATCACGGTGAGATCCGGATACCGCGCGAGGAGTTCGTGTTGGCTCTGGAAGAATCTCTGGACGCGTTCGCGGGTCGCGGTGGTTCGGGTGTCCTGGCGACGGAAGTCGAGCCAGGCCTCTTCCTGTAGATCGGCGAGTTCGAGCACGAGAAGTTCGTGCTTCGACTGCACATGGCGGTAGACCGAACTCGCCCCCATTCCTGCGCGCGCGGCGATGGCACGGAGGGTCGCCGCGTCGAAACCGCGCTCTTGAAAGAGCGCGCGGGCCGCCTCGCGAATCCGGGCGCGGCTGCGCGCGCCGCGCAGCAACCGTCCGTCATCGGGCCGGTGCTCCGCACCGGAGGTCGGTATTCGCGCGTAACCGTCGGGTTGCATCAGCGCGAACAAGATCGCATAGATTTGGAGCGACCCGCCACCCGAAGAACGCTGTAGAAAGGCGGTCTTCGAGACTGCAACCAACTCGGGTATTACGCGTCGCCTTTCAATGCCCCGCGGAGATTCGGCGGATTGTTGCCGGCTATTTCCGCGAGCCGTCTACTGGCTGCGTCGTCGAGATCCTTGGGGACACAGATCTTGACGACCACGTAGAAATCACCGGCCAGCCCACCGCTCGGATGCGGAACCCCCTTGCCGCGCAAACGCAATTTGGAACCGCTGTCGGTACCCGGCGGAACGGTGACGGTGACCCGACCGTCGAGGCTCGGAACCTCGACCTTGGTTCCCGAGGTCGCCTCTGCGATCGTCAGCGAAACCTCGAGCAGGATGTCGCGATCCTCGCGCCGGAAGAGCGGGTGCGGTCGCACGCGAATCGTCGCGATCAGGTCGCCAGGGGGGCCGCCGCCCAGACCCTCGCCACCCTTGCCCCTCAGGCGGATCTGCCCTCCGTCCGCGACACCGGGCGGGATCCGAACGGTCACGGACTCGGAGCGTTGACCCCCGCCCTGGGTGGCTCGGGAGACCTGGAAGCGCTGTTCGCAGCCGCGCGCTGCATCGAGAAAATCGAGATCGATGCTCGCTTCGAGGTCCGCTCCTCGACGCTGGCGAGGCCCCCGGCCGGGACCGGAACGACCGAAGAGATTCGAGAGCAAATCCTCGAATCCCGCCGCGCCAAATTCCCCATCGCCAAAATTCGTGTACCCGCCGAATCTTCCTCCGAACGCGTCGCGGGCGCGCCGCGCCTCCGCAGCGTCGAAGCCCGGCTGAAGCGAAACCTCTCCGAACGCGTCGTAGGCCTTGCGCTTCTCGGGATCCGAAAGCACCGAGTAGGCCTCTGAGACCGCCTTGAACCGCTCCTCCGCGGCGGGGTTGTCGGGATTCACGTCCGGGTGCAGTTCGCGCGCGAGCTTGCGATACGCCTTACGGATGGCGCCCTCATCGGCATCGCGGGCCACAGCCAAGATCGCGTAGAGATCTTTCGTTTTCGAGGCGCCCATCAACGGTCCTTGGGCAGTTCCATCCGCTCGGCAATCTTCTCGGGATTTTCGATCCCGTCCC
Organism: Myxococcales bacterium; assembly: GCA_022561775.1. Classification (GTDB taxonomy): domain Bacteria; phylum Myxococcota_A; class UBA9160; order UBA9160; family SMWR01; genus JACZVU01. The sequence continues at coordinate 21,039 of JADFQO010000036.1, forward strand.
GGATCATTCCCAGCGTGTATTGGGAGTAGAGGCCATCTTCGATGCGCTCGTCGTACGTCCAGCCGGCGGTAAACTTTCGACCTCCATCTGCTCCGCGCTCGATCTTTCCCATCACGCCGAACATCGATGCGGTTCCGTATTCCCAGAGATGGTGGAAGCCCGCTGGGTAGTCGATCGAACCGAGGTTGGCGAGGAAGACCGACGTGTATAGCGGGTCCGCGTCGATCATCTTGCGCGGCAATAAGCCGAAGTGATCCGCAAGCCGTACGACGGCGAGCGAAATCCTGATGAGCGGGCCGGGGAGGCGAAGCAGCAGCCGCACCTCCTTGTCGCTCGTCGTCTGCTTGCCCGCGCGGCCAGCCCTCAACAGCTCGTAGGTCGCGTCGGTCATCTCGTCGAGGGATTCGATCACCGGAGAAAAGCGGCGCTTGATGGTGATCATGGGAGCGCCGTCGACGAGCTTTCGCTTGGCGCTGAACGTCACCCACACACCATCGCGCTGCCAGAGGCGGCCGGCCTTTACGAATCGATTGACTCCCGGTCGAAGAAATATCGCCGTTGAAACCGAGCGCAGATAGAGGTGAAACAGCGTGATCGGGCGGTTTCTCGGGCGCTCCTTGTTCTTCTCTTTAATGAACTCGAACGCGACGTCGACGCGAATGTCCTGACTCATGTAGAAGAGCGAGTCGTTTCGCCTCGGCGATATGTAGGGCAAGAAGCGACGCATCGCGTTGAGATCGCGAACCAGGGTGGCATCGGAGCGCTTGCCGAACATCGTCATCTCCCAGGGGGCGCTGCGGTCGAAGAGCGAGAGTCTAGTAATTGCGCCGACGGCCTGCGGGGGCTCTTTTCATGCGCCACGTCCGCACGCCGAGAACCGTCGTTTCTCCTTCCAGCGAGAATCCCGCCCGCTCGTAGAAGCGAAGATTCCCCTCGCTGTCGGTCTCCAAATAGGCCAGCATGCCGTCGCGGTCGGCCGCGGCCAGCCAGTGCGAAAGCAAGGCCGCCCCCACGCCGCGGCGCCGCGCCGAAGGGACGACCCCCAGGATTCCGAGATACCAGTGGGGCTCGCCGGGATGGAGCGCCTCGAAAGTCTCGAAGACGAGTTCCCAGCGCCGGGCGACCTGCCATCCCTGCCGAAGCAGACAGTGCAACCCGTCCACCAGGGGCGGGGGTGGCAAGGGGAAATGGCCCGGGGGAGACGCCACGAGCCCACCCGCCACCTTCCCATCCAGGGTCGCCACCAGAACCTGCCCGTGCAGGCGCGCCATCGGGAGAAGTGTCCGCATGCTGTGGCGATTGGAGCGAAAACAGCGGTCGGGATCATCGGATCGAACCACCGCACGATTGAGGGGATTGCTGCAGAACGCGCGGGCCAGCACGTCGACCGTCTGCTGCAGCTGCGAATCGGCAAGTGGAGCGATCGACGCTGCACTCAGGTCGTTCCAACCCGACACCGCAGAGACTATCCGAGCGGCGGCGCGGGTTCGAGCGCAGTTTCGGGGTCAGGCACCCTCGCGGGCTCGCTGGCGTTGCACCCTTTCGTTGTGGCCGACCGGGAGGTTCAGGATTTCGCGCGGAAACGCCTCGACGATGAATTCGACCACATCTCGAACCCGCACCACGAAAACAGGCCGGTGCTCATCGTCGACCACGGGAATATGGCGAAAGCCCCCGACCGACATCATATTGAGCGCCGAGGCGACCGGCGAACGCACCAAAAGGGTCTCCGGATCCGACGTCATCACTTCACCGATCGGCAGTGCTGCGGGATTTCTTCCGCGGTCGACCACCCGGAAGAGCACGTCGCGTTCGGTGAAGATGCCCGTGATCTTGCTGTTTCGGGTGCCGTCGTCGGTGATGATCACGCAACTGCGGTGCTCGCTCTTCATCAAGCGCATGGCCTCGGTGACCGTCGTGTGGGACGACACGGTCCGCGCCCAGCGCACCGGAAGGACCGCGACGGGTTCCCGTAGCAGTGCCGCATCGAACGCGCGCTCACTCGTCCGCGGCGCTTCGAAATAGTTTTCGTCGATCAGATCGTCTCGATCCTCGAAGGCCATTTTGCTCCCTCCCCTGTCGCGATCACCCTGCAGTGTAAACCCGCGGGCGGGCGCTGAACAGAGAAAAACGCGGAGCGGCATGATGTCGTATTTATGGTGTTAAAACAACAGGTTATAGGATCTGAGAGGCGCTGGGCGGGGCTGGAGGCGCCGCGCCGAGGCCATTCGGGGGCTAGCCCGAGCGCCCGGCCGGCTACCTTCGAGTGCGTGCCGGGATCGCGCCACTCGATCTGGAAGCTCGCCCTCGGAGCAGTCGTCTCGCTCGCCGCGCTCTCGGGCTGCGCACACCCAATGATCGAAAACGGCGCCGTACGCGAGGGCCCGATGCGGGACATCGTGGCGAATACGGTCCGGGCGCGGGCGATCGAGCCGGAGGGTCCGATCACGGCCCGGGTCGTGAATCGGGAGGAACTCCTCGCGACCCTCTCCGAGGCATTCGACGAATGGAAGACTCCCGCTGAACTCGAGGATTACCAGCGGGCGCTGATTGCGCTGGGCCTCTGGCCTGCGGACCGCGAAATCTACACGGAGGCACTCGCTGTCTACGGGGAAGAGATTGTCGGTATCTACGTCCCGGCGAGCGGAGAACTCCTGCTCGTCTCCGATGCGCGCGCCCCCCGAGGATTGGCCTTTCTCTCTGCAGTGTTGCGCCGGGACTTCCAGACCGAATTCGTGCTCTCCCACGAAATCATCCACCTGCTGCAACACCAGGCCTATCCGGAATTGATCGATCCCGACCGGATGCCCAACAACAGCGACGACCTGGAGGCGGCGATCCAGGCGGCCCTCGAAGGGGACGCAATGCGTTTCGGCTTCGACGCCATCGGCCTGCAAGCACCCACGCCAGAGGAGTGGATGGCGCTGGTCGATGGACAATTCCCCGGCCCCGAAGGCAGCGCTCTGGCAGCAGCGCCGGCGCTGATTCGCCTCACTCTCGACTTTCCGTACTCTCGCGGCTACGCGATGGCGTGGAGAGAAGAATTTCGCCTGCTCGAATCGCCTCCAATCTCGACCGAACAGGCCATGCACGACGACCGGCGACTCGAAGCCTTCCTGCAGATGGATCTGACTGCATTGGAAGATCGGCTGCCGGCGGATTGTCGGACCCTGCAGCGCAACACGGTCGGAGAGCTACAGATCTCGGTGTTGTTTCGAGACCTTTCGGAAGACCCCGACCCAGCGATTTGGGAGGGCTGGAACGGAGACCGCTACCTGGTCGCGGACTGTGCGGGCCGCACCGAGTGGGTATGGTGGACGGCCTGGGATTCCGCAACAGACGCCTCGGAGTTTGCAGACGCTTATCTCGAACTCGCCCCGGCCGTAGCCGCACGCGCGGGTTCCGCGATACCCGTATCGGCGCGGACGGAGGCAACCTACGTGGTCGTCACGAGTAGCGGCTTCGCCGGAGAAGCGTCGAAGCCGCCTCCTCCGGCCACTCGGGTAGCCGACCTGGTATCCCTGCAAGCGCTGCTCCGCAGCACCGAATAGCGCGCTGCTCTCCAGTGATCTGCAGTCCGCGCTTCAGAACAGACCGGTAATCCTGCCCTCATCGTCGACGTCGATGACTTCCGCTGTCGGAACCTTGGGCAGTCCGGGCATCGTCACGATGTCTCCGCAGTAGACGATCACGAATTCGGCGCCGGCTGCGAGCCGGACATCGCGCACCGTCAGGTCGAAGTGTTCGGGAGCGCCAAGGAGCCTCGGGTCGGACGAGAACGAGTACTGGGTCTTCGCCATGCAGACCGGGAGATGGCCGTAGCCGGCTTCCTCGAGCGCGCGAATCTTGTTGCGCACGCGTTTCTCTGCCTCGAGTTCACGGGCGTGGTAGACCTTCTTCGCGATGACCTGGATCTTCTGCCACAGCGGCAGCGAGTCTTCGTAGAGATAGCGAAAGTCCGAAGGAACCCGGTCGATGATATCGACGACCTTTTCGGCGAGCTTCCGGCCACCCTTGGATCCGTGTTCCCAGACGGTGCTCTCGATGACGTCGACACCGAGGTGGGCACACTTTTCCATCGTCATCGCGATTTCTGCCTTCGTGTCCTGTGAGAAACGATTCAGCGCAACCACGACGGGAAGACCGAAGGAGCGAACGTTGTCGATATGCCGCTTCAGGTTCGCCAGGCCACCGATCAGAGCCTCGAGGTTCTCCGTACCCAGCTTCGCCTTTGCGACACCGCCATTCATCTTGAGCGATCGGATCGTCGCAACGATGACGACTACATCGGGCTTGAAACCCGCCTTGCGACAGACGATGTTGACGAACTTCTCGGCGCCCAGATCCGACCCAAACCCCGCCTCCGTCACGACGTAATCCGCCATCTGGAGCGCTGCCCGCGTCGCGATGATCGAATTCGCACCGTGGGCGATGTTCGCGAACGGGCCGCCGTGCACGAACGTCGGCGTGTGCTCGATCGTCTGGACCAGGTTCGGCCGGATCGCGTCCTTCAACAAGGCGGTCATCGCGCCGTGAACCTTCAAGTCCCGGGCGCGCACCTCTCGTCGGTCGTAGGTATACCCGACGACGATGTTTCCGAGGCGCCGCTTGAGGTCCATCAGATCGGTACACAGGCAAAAGCAGGCCATGACTTCGGACGCGACCGTGATCTCGAAGTGATCCTGTCTCGGAACGGAATCGCCCACACCGCCCATTCCGACGACGATGTTGCGAAGCGCCCGATCGTTCATGTCGACGACGCGCGACCAGGTAACCCGACGCGGGTCGATTCCGAGGTCGTTCCCGTGGTGGATGTGATTGTCGATCGCGGCCGCGAGCAGATTGTTGGTTAGGCCGATCGCGTGAAAGTCACCGGTAAAGTGGAGATTGATCTCCTCCATCGGCAGAACCTGGGCGTAGCCTCCGCCGGCGGCACCACCCTTCATGCCGAAACAGGGTCCGAGTGAAGGCTCGCGGAGACAGAGCATGGTCTTTTCGCCGAGCGCCGAGAGTGCGTCCGCGAGCCCGACGGATGTCGTCGTCTTGCCTTCGCCGGCCGGGGTGGGGCTCATGGCGGAGACGAGAATCAGCTTGCCGTCGCCGCTTTTCGCGCTCGAAAGCGCCTGGCACTTCTCGCGGCTGATCTTGGCGATATAGAGGCCATAGCGGTCGAAGTCGCCGTCTTCGAATCCCGCTCGATTCGCGATTTCTCCGATCGGCTTGAGCTCGGCGTTCTGTGCAATTTCGAGATCCGAAGGAAATTCGGCGTGGGCCATGAAATTCTCCTGGAGAGCGGCTCGGCGCTGCGCGAGCAGGGACACCGCCGGGTCGACGGAGGTGACGAGGCTGCGTGAAAGGGACCCCGGAGTGTACGAAGCGGCGCCCGCGTGTCAAGCAATCAGAGCCGAATTCGCCAACGATGACAGTGGCTTGCGGTGCCGGAAGGGCGGCGGTCCCGGATTCGTGCAGCAACTTCGCGAGGGGTTGTACCCGCTCAGTGGTGACCGGGCTTCACGGACCGATGCGGCCCGCGGACGCCGAGCGGGAAGCGCCCATTTCGCGGTAGCGAGAGCCGAACGATTCGCAGCGGTCGTCGCCCGTACACCGCCACCAGATGTTGGACAGGACATTGATGTCGAAGGGCGCCGAGTGCTCGTAGTAGTCCGTGAATGATTTGGTGAGATGGCGCGACGACGCGTAGCTGCTGGGGGCGTTTGCGAAGTTCTCGGCGTCGAAGAAGCTGGCCAGGAGTTGGAGCCTGCTGTCTTCGAGTTCCTCCTGGAGGGATTCGTTCTGCCGAGCCCAGACGATGGTGGCCTGAAGGGTGGTGGACTCAGCGTCGTCGTGGCGCCACTCGGCGAGTACGGTCGCGCAGCGCTTTTCGTGAAGACGGCAGACCTCGCGAGCAAACATCGCCCGCAGCGGATCCGGGAGTCGTCCGTCGAATTGCGCTGCATAGGTTCGAAGCAACGAGTTCTCCGATCCGAGGCGGGCCGAGGCCGAATTCAGCATCGGAGGCAGCTCGACGACCTCACCCGTAAAAAACCCGCGCGCGGCCGAATGAGACAAGCGGGGATGACGCAGCGTGTGAAGCTCGGTCGGCAGACTCGCCTCGTGAACCACACCGAGTGGAACCACCTCGTGGGCCAACAACGCGGCAATACCATCGATCGCGATGGCGCCGAGCTGAAGTTGATAATCCGTGTGAGAGAGGGCTAGGACGAGCTTGTCGATGTCGGGTGCCGGCGCGCGTTCGTCGAAACCCAACAAGATCAGGTCGTTCGATTTTCCGTTCCAGATCGAGACGCGCTCGAACACCTGCCGATAGGTGTTCAACACGAGCTCGATGGATTTCCGGTTCGTCTCGTAGTTGTGAAACCACTGGGCGTAGACGCCGCCCGGCCGCAGGCGATTCCTGGCAGC
>JADFQO010000058.1 GCA_022561775.1 Myxococcales bacterium
CTACCATTGCCCGTTCGCCTGGCCTGTGGCCCCGAGTCAGCCAGATCGCCCGCGCGGGTACCCGGAGAGAGAGGACGTCATGAGCGGATTCGGCCGATGAATGGTGCGGTAGAAACCGTTCGGCCCGCAGTCGCCACGCTCGATCCGACCGAGCGCTTGCTGCGGAGCTGCCGCGGGGAGAGCGTCGATCGCCCGCCGGTCTGGCTGATGCGGCAAGCTGGCCGTTACCTCCCGGAGTACCGCAAGCTGCGCGAAGGCATGGGCTTTCTCGAGATGTGCCAGGATGTCGAGCGTGCGGTCGAGGCCTCGCTCCAACCGATCCAACTCGTCGGGAGTGAAGCCGCGATCCTGTTTTCCGACATCTTCACGCCGATTCCCGCGATGGGCGTCGAAGTGGATTTTCAGCCCGGACCGACCATCGCCGATCCGATCCGCTCGCTCGAACAGATCGACAAACTCCGGATCCCCGACCCCCGGGAGTCGACGCCCTACGTGTTCGAGATCCTCCGGGTGTTGCGCGCGGAACTCGCGAGCGCGCGCATTCCGGTGCTCGGTTTCGCGGGCGCTCCGTTCACGCTCGCTGCCTACCTCGTAGAAGGGAAGGGCTCCAAAGATTTTGCGGCGCTCAAGCGCATGATGTACGCGGCGCCCGAGGTACTGCGCGCACTGCAATCCCGATTGACCGAGATGGTCGTCGGTTATCTGAACGCCCAGATCGAGGCCGGCGCCCACGTCGTCCAACTCTTCGACACCTGGGCGGGGCTGCTCGGGCCCGCCGAGTACCGGGAGTGGGTGCTGCCGGTTCACGCGGAGATCGCGGCGAGGCTCGAACGCGAGCGCGCACCGCTCATCCTCTATGTGAACAATGGCGCACACGTACTCGACGAGATGCTCGAATCCGGTGCAGACGTGCTCTCGCTGGATTGGCGGGTCGACATTGCCGAAGCCGCCCGCCGGGTGGGCGATCGCGCGAGCCTCCAGGGCAACCTCGACCCCTGCGCGCTTCAGCAGACCCGCGAAGAAATCTTCGCGAGCGTTCGGCGCATCAGCGAGGCCGCCCAACCCGCGCGCGGTCACATTCTGAATCTCGGCCACGGCTGCCTGCCCGACACGCCCGTCGAAGGTGTGCGCGCGTTTACCGATGCTGCGCGCGCACTCGGCGAGGAGCAGCCCCGTGGCGCGTGATGCCTTCAGCCTCGACCTCGCGCGGGTCGAAGCGATCCTGCCCCGCTACGCGATCGAAGGACCGCGCTACACCAGCTACCCGACCGCGCCCGTCTGGAAGGAGAGTTTTGGCGTCGAGCAATTCAAGACCGAACTCGCGAGCGGCAGCGCGGAGGAGATTTCGGTCACAGGCGAAGGCGACGGGCTATCGCTCTACGTTCACGTTCCCTTTTGCCGCAGCCTGTGCCACTTCTGCGCGTGCAACAAAATCATCACCAGCAAGGCCGAACTCCCGCTGCGCTTCCTCGACACCATCGAGCGAGAGGTGGCCGCGGTGCGCGAGGCCACCGGCCCGCGAACCGCCACCCAGCAGCACTGGGGCGGAGGTACGCCGACCCACCTCACGCCCGATCAACTGACGCGCCTGTTCCGAATCGTGACGGACGCGTTTCCGATGCGCGCGGAGGCCGAGATTTCGATCGAGGTCGATCCGCGGGTCACGACCGACGAGCACGTGGCGGCGTTGCGCGCGTGCGGGTTCAATCGCATCTCGATGGGTGTGCAGGACTTCGAGCCCAAGGTTCAGCAGGCCATTCACCGGATCCAACCGGTCGAGCAGACGAGACACCTCGTCGAAGTCTCCCGCGCGAGCGGCTTTTCCGGGGTGAACTTCGATTTGATCTACGGGTTGCCCTATCAGACCGAGGAGAGCTTTGCGCGGACCCTCGACCAGGTGCTCGAGATCGCTCCGGATCGCCTCGCGCTCTACTCCTACGCGCACGTGACCTGGCTCGCCAAGCAGCAGCGCGGCTTCGAGCGCCAGGACCTGCCCGGGCCGTCGACGAAGCTTCGGATCATGCTCGGAGCGATCGAGCGCTTCGTCGATGCGGGCTATCGATTCATCGGGTTGGATCACTTTGCGAGTTCAGAAGACGAGCTTTCCAAGGCACTCGCGGATCGAACCCTGCGTCGAAATTTCATGGGGCACACCACCCAGGCGGGGGTGGATCTGATCGGATTTGGGCCGAGCGCGATCAGCGAGCTGCGCGCGAGCTACGCACAATCCCACCGAAAACTCGACGACTGGGAGGAAGCGGTCCGCGAACACGGGCTCGCGACCATGCGCGGTCATCAGCTGACGGGCGACGACATCGAGCGGCGCTGGGTGATCGGCAGGCTGATGTGCCACGGCGAGCTTCGGGCCGACGAGTTCGAGGCGGTTTTTGGGCATCCCTTGGCGAGCGGCTTTGCGCGCGAACTCCGGCAGCTCGAGCCGATCGCGGCCGATGGTCTGGTCGAGCAGGCGCCAGACGGCAGCCTCGTCGTGACTCCGCTCGGCCGGCTGCTCGTTCGCAACGTCGCGATGGTCTTCGACGCGTACCTCGCCGACCAGAAGAAGGGCGCGCAGCCCATGTTCAGCAAGACCGTCTGATGAGCGATCCCGAAGTGGGTGTGGTGGTTGCGGGAGCCGGGATCGCAGGACTGGCGGCGGCGCTCCAGTTGCAGTTGGCCGGTGAGGAGGTAATCGTGGTCGACGCGTCGGACCGGCCCGGTGGCGTGATGCGGACCGACCACGTTTCGGGTTACGTGATCGAGCGCGGTCCGAACATGACCCAGGTCAAGGCACCGATGCTGGATTTTCTCTGTTCACTCGGAGCCGAGAAGTCGCTGCTCGCTGCGCGGCCCGCGAGCCGCCTGCGGTCGATCTACGACGCGGGCCAGCTGCGGCCCGTCCCGACGTCGCCGCTCGCGCTGCTGCGAACCCCGCTGCTCAGCGTGGGTGGCAAGCTGCGATTGCTCGCCGAACCGTTCGTCCGCCGGGCAAAGGCGGGCGACGAATCCGTCGCCGAGTTCATCGGTCGCCGGCTCGGCAAGCAGGTCGTGGAGGGCCTCGTCGGGCCGTTTCTCACGGGCGTGTACGCGGGCGACGAGCGCGAGCTCGGCGCCGAAGCGGTCTTTCCCTCACTCGTCGAAATGGAGCGAAAGTGCGGATCGATCGCCTGCGGGATGTTCGCGAGACTCTTTCGCAGCTGGCGCCGGCGCGGGTTGCGGGGCAGCTACTCGGCTGTCGAGGGATTGGGGCCGTTCGCGCGCGCCCTCGCCGAGCGGTTGGTCGAACCCGTCGCGCTCGAAAATCGGGTAATCGGGGTCAAGCGCGACGGCGACGGTTGGCTGGTGCGGACGTCGGGACCGGCTGGCAAGCGCCGCGTGCGCGCGATGCGAGTCGTGCTCGCCGTACCCGCCGACCAGGCCGCCAAAATCCTGCGCGGTGTGAGTTCGGGCCTGGCCAACGAGCTCGCGGCCATCGAGTACGCGCCGATCGTCGGCCTATCCCTCGGCGTCGACCCGGGCGCGGTGCGCGAGAAGATCGAGGGGTTCGGATTTCTCGTGCCGCGTCGCGCCGAAATCAAATTGCTCGGCTGCCTGTACATGAGCCAGCTCTTTCCGTTGCGGGCGCCGGCCGGTCGAGAGCTGCTGCAGTGCCTTGCCGGCGGCGCGCGCTGGCCCGAAGCCGTGGATCTGCCGGACGACGAGATCGTCACGCAGGTATGCGCGGACCTCGATCGGATTCTCGGGCTTCGCGAAGAGCCGCGAATCCTCGCGGTGACGCGCTGGCGCCAGGCGATCCCACAGCCGCGGCGCGACCACGTCGCGCGAATCGCGCGGATCCGCGAACGGCTGCTGGAGTTTCCGGGCATCGCTCTCGCGGGCAGCTACCTCGGCGGGATCGGCGTCTCCGACTCTCTCGAGTCGGGCCTGCTCGCCGCGCGCGACGTCGCAACCAGATCCGAATAATGCGCCCGCCTGACTGGGGGACCGGGACGCAAGAGCTACTCAATTCAATTGGGGACGGTGTTGAGCATACGATGCAGCACATGGGGTTTGCTTTGGGGCGACGGGGGGAAGGGCCACTCGCTAAGAACTCGATCCGGCCAACTGGGCCCCGGTTAGTGAAGCTCAAGTCAAATCAGTCATGGTCTGTCCGGGCACGCAGCTCTTGCATCCCGGTCCCCAGCGGATCCGTTTCTCGGCGTGAAGAACAACCACCGTATCCACAGGTCGTCTCGAACAGGAGCATTGCTTGGGGGCGGTGACGGGAGGCGTGAGGGCGACATGGGGTTTGAGCCCGAAGGCCTCCCGTCACCGCCCCCGTGCAACCAACTCCCGCAGAGAAGTCCGACTAGGAACGCGCTTCGCGGAGCAGCTCGGCGACCGCGCGGACCCAATCGGGGCGCGCATTGACGGCCGGGATCAGCTCCAATGGGCCGCCACACAAGTCGCGCCACTGCGCGGCGGCGCGGATTTCAATCTCCTCGAGGGTTTCCAGACAATCGGCGGTAAATGAAGGGCAAAGGATGGCCAATCGCTTGATGCCGCGCGCGGCGAGATCGATCAGGAGGCGATCGGTGAACGGTTGGATCCAGGGCGTGCGACCGAGGCGGGACTGAAATGCTGTGGCGTGTCGCTCGGGGTCGAGCGCGAGGGCTTCCGCGACGGCGCGGGTCGTCGCAAAGCATTGCGCTCGGTAGCAGTCGCGATTCGCCGCTGCGATCGAAGCGCAGCAGTCGTCGCTAGCGAGGCAGTGCGCGCCGCTTCGATCGCTCGCGAGCACATGGCGCTCGGGAAGACCGTGGTAGCTGAACAGCACGAAATCCGCTGCGAACCGACGAAGTGACGCCTCTGCAGCGCTGGCGACCGACCGGGTGAAACCCGGCGCGTCGTAGAAGGTGGAAATCGCGGCGAGCCGCGGCGCGTAGTCGCTGCGCTGCATTTCTTCCGCGAGCTTTGCGAGCGCGGAGCCGGTCGCCGCATCCGAGTACTGGGGGAACAGCGGCAGCACCACGAGCCGCGAGACTCCTGCTTCCCGGAGGCGCGCGAGTGCCGAAGCGATCGTCGGTTGGCCGTAGCGCATCCCCAATTCGACCCGCCAATCCGGACCGAGCTCTTCGCCGACCGCATCTGCGAGCGCACGGCTGTGAACCAACAGCGGGGAGCCTTCGGGTGTCCAAATTTTCGCGTACGCGGCGGCGGCCTTCCTTGGGCGAAACGGCAGGATCACGAGGGTGAGCAGCAGCCAACGGGCAAGCGCCGAGACGTCGATGACGCGCGGGTCGCTCAGGAATTCCCGCAGGAAGCGCCGCACGTCGGACACGCTCGGGGAGTCCGGGGTGCCGAGGTTCAAGAGCAGCGCGCCGGTTCGCTGATTACCCATCGGAGAGTCGAGAATACCCCAGACACACGACGAGACGGGTGCAGCGTTTCAGCGGATGTCAGCGCCGAGTCGGGAGCGGCGCTATCATCGACCGCCGCGCGTTTCGAGTCGTCGGGCGCGCGGCTGGCGCCACGGAATCGGCTGGAACGAGGGGATCGAGAGGATCACATGGATCGCAGCCATCGAACCGAAGCGCGCAAGCCGCGACAAGTCGTCGAGCCGACCTCGGCCCAGCGGGAGAGGGTCAGCCAGATCCCAACGCGCGCGATCGAGTTTCTGCGCCAGGGCGGCGACTCCTTCCTCGCGACCCGCGCCGACGCGGTGATGAATTGGGGCCGCAAGTATTCGATGTTCCTCTACCCGTTCGTGACGGCCTGCTGCGGGATGGAGTTCATGTCGGTTGCCGGGCCGCGCTACGACCTCGACCGCTTTGGCTGCGCGCTGCCGCGTTTTTCGCCCCGGCAGGCCGACCTGCTGATGGTGGTTGGCACGATCACCCACCGCCAGGCGCCGATCCTCAAGAAGGTCTACGACCAGATGGCCGAGCCGAAATGGGTGATGGCCTTTGGCGCTTGCACCTGTTCGGGGGGCCCGTACAACAACTACGCGACCGTCCAGGGCATCGACACCATCATTCCGGTCGACATCTACGTCCCCGGCTGTCCGCCGCGCCCCGAGGCCGTGTTGGAGGGCCTGATGAAGCTCCAGGCCCGGGTGCAGGCCGAGAAGGTCCCGGCCGACGGCCGGCATCGGGAAACGGCTGATCTCGAACTCCCCGTCATCGAGAAGCCCATCGCCTGACCGGGCGAGCGCCGGGTACGTCCGCCTTCCAAGGAATCGGCCTGCCGCTCGCCTTTCCGGGCGAGCGCCGGGTACGTCCGCCTTCCAAGGAATCGGCCTGCCGCTCGCCTTTCCGGGCGAGCGCCGGGTACGTCCGCCTTCCAAGGAATCGGCCTGCCGCTCGCCTTTCCGGGCGAGCGCCGG
>JADFQO010000009.1 GCA_022561775.1 Myxococcales bacterium
TGCCCCCGTTCCCGCTCGCTGCCCGCCGATGCCAATCGCCGGCACGGGGTCAACTATTCAACAACGTCCCCGCTTTCGTCTCCGCTTTGTCTCCGCCTTCAATCCAACGCGGCTTCGATGTCCGCTTCGATCTGCTCGGGCTTCGTCGTGGAGCCGTAACGCTCGAAGACCTCACCCTCGCGATTGACGAGGAACTTCGTGAAATTCCATTTAATCGGCTCGCTGCCCAGCACTCCGCGCGCTTCGCCCTTCAGGTAGCGGTACAGCGGATGCGCGTCTTTGCCGTTTACATCGATCTTTTCGAACATCGGGAACGTGACGCCGTAGTGTACGCTGCAGAACTCGGCAATCTCTTCGGAGCTGCCGGGTTCCTGCTTGCCAAATTGGTTACACGGAAAACCGAGTATCTCCAGACCGCGCGCCTTGAACTTGCCGTAGAGCTTCTCCAATCCACTGTACTGGGGCGTGAAACCGCATTCGCTCGCGGTGTTGACGATCAACAGAGCCTTTCCCCGGTACTCGCCCAACTTCACGGGATCGCCGTTCAAACGATGGACTTCGAAATCGTATACGCCACCCATGATCTGAATTCCTCCGACTCTTGCAGCGACGCCGCCACGATCTTCGCTCCGGGTCACGCGAATGTCGACACCCGCGCGATCAATGGGAGTCTACAGCCTGCTCGGCCGTCCCACTCATCGAATCGACGAGCAGCCGGTCCGCCCGTTCGAAACCATCTTCCATCACCGCAATTGGGGAACCGAACGCGACGGTAATCCTCGACCAAGGGAGGGGAATGATCTTGCGGTCCCAGCCGATGCGAATCGCCCGGCTCGCCGACAGGTGAAGCGGCAGGATCGGAACCCCGCTATCGCGAGCCACATGGAGAACGCCTTTTTTGAGAACCCGCCGTGGACCCCGCGGGCCATCCGGTGAGATCGCCGTGGAACTGCCGCGGCGCAGGCGGGCGACGAGTTCGCGAGCGGCCTCGCGGCCCTCTTCACCTCTGGAACCGAGTAGGATTTGGATGCCCGCCAGGCGCAGAGCGACATGCACGGGTTTCATGTAGGCATCGGGGTGTTGCATCCAGGCGTGGCACCGATGCGATCGCACGAAGGTGACGAAGTAGAGAAACCACGACTCGTGCCAGAGGCTGTAGATGTAGTTTTTGCGGCCGACCCGATGCTGTTCGCCCTCGAAGCGGATGCGGCAGGTGAGGTTGAGAAGATTCCACGCGCACCAGAAACCGATCCCGACCACCCAGGAGTAGGTGAGCCAGAACGGGCGCCACAGGGCCGGAACGTTATCGACCCGGTATGCCGGCAAACGCGGCCTCACGATCGAAAGGCCTGAAGGATCTCGACGAGTTGATCTGGCAACGACTCGTTCTCCTTCGGCAGAAAAGCAGCTGTCTGGCTACGGCGACTCGAGCCAGCGGCGGGTCTCTCGCCGACAGACCCGTAAAGGAATGAGTGGCGGAATTCGCAGCTGCGCGCTGTCGGACTCGACTGCCATCAGACCTGCCGAGGAGAGGCGATCCGCCGGGGCGAATCCTTCGGATTCGCTTGCGTCGTCGGCCGACCCGAAACCCGGGTCGGCCTGCTAGTAGTCGCCCGGAGGCTGGCCGAGCGGCCGTCTGAACGTCTCGTCGAAGGGCTCGGTCCAGAGCAGCGTGACGACGTCCTCGCTCCAACCGCTTCCCATTGTGAGCGGATAGAAGACGAAAAACGGCAGACCGGCCACGAGACGTGCGAAGTAGAGCGGGCGAATGATCGCGGCGTCGGCAATCTTCTCGGTCATGCCGTTGGATTCAGACGCGGTCTCGGTCTCTTCCTCCAGTTCTTCCTCGACGTAGGGCTCGGGCTCCATTTCATCGACCTGGACGGGCACCTCGACGTAGGGCTCGGGCTCCATTTCATCGGCCTGGACGGGCAGTGCGAGCAATAGCAAGGCTGCGACCGCCCCGAACCACGGCAGGGAGCGGTGAGTGCGGCGAATCATCGGGTCTCTCCTCTTGGATCCTGGGCTGCGAATCGACCGCGGGGGCGCCGGGGCCCCTATCCGCGCTGCCTCGCGATGAGCATATCACGATTTTAGCGACCGTCCCCGGGGCCCGCCGAAGGCCTCCGAGAGGTCTGGTTCAGCTGAACCGGCAGCGCTGGGTCCCGCACGTCGTCGCGCTTGTGCCGCTCGTTCCAGAGCGCCTGCTTTTGATCGCGCGAGAGCCAGGCGAGCGGTAACCACGCCCGCGAGCATCGCGGCAGCTGGCCTCTGTCCATCGATGAGATGCTGGGCGAGCAGCGGGTCGACCCGCTTCTTGGGCCGCCATTGGAGTTCGCGCTCCCTCTTATCGAGTCGATGACGCTTGGAGGGTCGCATCCCTTAGCCCAGACCAGAGTCGAACCGCCGAGTCTACCCCACCTTTGCCGGGACACTGCGGCTGCCATCCCAGACCGCCACCCGCCCCCTCACGAGCGCGCAAAACTTCTCGCAGCTGCACGATTTGGCTCAAGGAACTGCGGCCGGGTACCGAAGCGTGGATCTCATGCGGGCACCGAGAGCCAGCCCGCGAGGAGGAGATCCCGATGGCGACTCGCCCGCTCGCGTTTGGTGTGCGACTGCACGATAAAGGAAGGGGGCGGAGCATCCGCGTGCTGCAAGACCGCCGTGATCCGCGCCGCTACCGCGTCGAGGAGTCCCGCGATGGCGGCAAGACCCGACAGCGCGAGCACAGTTCGCTATCCGGCGCGCTGCACGATCTCGCCTCGAGTTGGCGCAAGCGCCTACACTGATTCAACTACACGCTCCTCGCGAACCTTCCCGACACACCCGACGCCGAGCGACCGCGCTACGGAGAGCTGGCCCGCAGGTCCTTGACGCGCGCGGTCGAACTCGACCCCGCAACCATTCTGCGATGGGGAACTCGGTCGAAATCGTCTTCGATCTTGGTGAACTCCGGCTGGCAACGCGTAAACCGCTCGTTAGAGCCTTTGCGGGCCGTGGCGGGCGGGATCGGCCACGAACCAAAATCCAGCCGAAGACGACACCGATTGGTTTCACTCGTCGGGGGATCGCTGCCTGACCGCGTTCGAATCGTCGCTCGACCGGCAGGGCAGCGCACGCCGTCGCAGGCGGTCGTTCAATCCGGCGCGATCGGGCATTCTTGGCCTCGACGCCCGTACCGGCCGTCCCGTCCGCGACGGCGTTCCCCGGTGGATCAGTCGTTGGCGGCTTCGGCTTGCTCCGAGTCTGCGGTTTCTGCCTTTTCGGCACTCGCGTCCTCGTCCGCCGCATCCGCGGACGGCGCCGCATCGACCGAAGCCGTTTCGCCGGCCTCTTGCTCCGCGGCATCCTCCGACCAGCTCGCGCCGGCCAATCCGAGCGAGAGCAATGAAGCGACCACGAAAGCCTTGATGATCATTTGAATCGACACTGAATACTCCCCCTATGCCGTGTGTTGGTAGATGAAGTGGATCATTCACAATGATAGCGTTCCGTGACGCTTGTCACGCATCGCGATCAAATACTACATTTTCTGTCGTGGAAATCCGTGGCGAACCCGCACGTCTGGGATTCGAGCGATCCAAGATTAATTCAAACGCCGTTTGTCCGCAGATCTGTTCACTCGACGGTGATCGTCGCTCTCTCGATGAACACCTTCCGTTTCGGCTTGCCCCGCACGGTGCCTGCCCGCTCGAGCTTCTTGAGCGTCGACTTTCCCTCGGCGAGTTTGCCGAAGATGGTGTGCTTTCCATTGAGCCTCGGAGCCGGACCGCAGGTAATGAAGAACTGGCTGCCATCGGTTCCCGGGCCCGCGTTGGCCATGCTCACGACGCCCTTCTTGTTATGCGACAGCTCGGGATCGAATTCGCCCCCATATCGGTAACCCGGCCCGCCATTGCCGGTACCGGTTGGATCGCCGCCTTGCACCATAAAATCCGGAATGATGCGGTGAAACTTCACGTCGTCGTAGAAGCCCAAGCGGGTGAGGTAGATCGTGCTCATTACGTGGAGGGGCGCGGACTTGGGAAACAACTCGATCTTGAGATCTCCTCGATTGGTCTCCAGATTCCAGTAGTAGGTCTTCTCGGGATCGAAAGCTGCCGCAGCACCAGGCGCCGGCACCGTGGACTTCCATTCCTTATCGCTCTTGTCCAGAGCCAGCTCGGCGATGAAAGCGTCGATCGCCGCAATCATCGGGTCGGCCACTGGCTCAAGATCGTCCGCCGCAGCAGTCGCCGCAGCAAGGAAAATTGCTGCGGCTGCGAGCACCGCTCGCCCGCATCCGGTAGCTCTGGGGTCGTTCCGCTGCCCGGTCATTTGTGTCATCCCTCCGAGATCGCTGCACCGCCTCTGCGATCATCAAAAAATAAACGCACCCGCCCCCAGAAATCCAGTGAAATCTACTCGTTCGAGACCGCGACTCACCCGCGGTCGAATGCGGAGTCGGGCATGCTAAACTTGTCGACATGAGCACACCGCTCGACGTCTTCGGTTTTCGCGGCAGCAGCTGGGTCGCCGCCATCCTGCTGATCGCAGCTGTCGCCCACGCCGCGGACCCTGTCTACCCGAATGCAGAGGCCGCCCAGCCTCTGCAGCCGGGCGCGGCCGTGCCTTCGGTGAGCATCCGCGCGGTGGACGGATCGATCGTCGACCTTTCGAAACTCGTCCGCAAATCCGGTGCGCTGCTCGTCTTCTATCGCGGCGGCTGGTGACCTTATTGCGATACGCAGCTCGGCGAGCTGCGCAAGATCGAAGCCGAGCTCGCGACACTGGGTTTTCCGGTCGTCGCCATCAGCGCAGAGCAACCCGCCAAACTCCAGCAGAGCCTGAAGGCGACCAACCTCGGCTACGCGCTCTACTCCGACAGTTCGCTCTCGGCCGCTCGCTCGTTCGGAATCGCGTTTCAGCTCAGCGATGACGAGGTCCGCATGTACCTGGAATACGGGGTCGACCTCGAAGCGGCATCGGGGAAAAAACACCACCAACTCCCGGTTCCGAGCGTGTTCCTCGTGGACGCCGGGGGCACGATCCGTTGGGTGTACTCCAACCCGAACTACGAAATCCGACCGGACAACGCCGCCATTCTAAAAGCTGCAAGGAGCCTGGCGAAGACCACCGGAAATTAGCGATCCTACGTTCGGTCACGTTGAGAGGATGATCCGCCAATCCGGTTCCGGCACACTCGAGGGGACTCATGTCGAAGACGGGACGACTGGTTGTTCTGCTGCTGGTGTCGGCGAGCCTTGCGGCCTGTGCGACGCCGCAACCCAAGATGGTGCGGTTCACGGAGTCGGTTCCCGACAAGAGCGCGCAGGACTTCGCAAACTGGCCGGTGGATCCGCTCAAGGCGGCGCGGCTGATGGAGCGTGCCGAGTACGAGGTCCTCAGCATGGAAGCCGCGGGCTCCGGGACGACGCGGCCCGAGAAGGGCGAATTCCTCTTTCCCAAAACCGGCGATCGATTCAGCGTCAAGGGAAAACTGGTTCCGCGTGCTCTCGACGGGTTCAACAACTCGCCGCGCAAGGAGCTCGCCGCTTGGAGGTTGCAATCGCTCTTCCTGGATCCGGTGGACTTCACCGTGCCCGCGACGGTCCTGCGCTGCGTGCCCCTCGAACGGTGGATGGAGCGCCACTCCGACGGAACCCCCGTCATCCTCGGAACGACGTGCATGCTCGCACAAGTCGCCATCTGGATGGAGGACGTCACCGTCCCCGACAACCTCTACGAAGAAGAGCGCTTTCTCAACGACGTCAACTACGCCTACCATCTGGCCAATTTCAACATCTTCGCCTACCTGATCAATCTACGCGACAACCGCACGGGAAACGTGTTGGTCTCCAAGGACGACAGCAACCGCCGCGTATTCGCGGTGGACAACGGCGTCGCGTTCGGAACGATCTGGTACAACTGGTTCTACCCGCCCACCTACTCGTGGCGACAGATCCGCGTTCCAGCGCTTCCGCGGAATTCCCTCGATCGCCTGCGAAGACTGCGGCGTGAGGATCTCGACTTCCTGATGGTGGTCAGTCAACTCGAGGCCGACTCGGACGGGATCCTGAAGACCGTCCAAGCGGGACCGCCGATCAATCCCGACGAAGGCGTGCGGCGCGAAGGCACGACGGTGCAGTTCGGACTGACCGCGGACGAAGTCGACGACATCTGGGAGCGCATCGAGTCGTTGATCAAGAGGGTGGACGCGGGCGAGATCGCGCTGTTCTAGGAGCGCGACCCCAGAATGGGGTTGCGCGACGACGCGTAAGCTTTGGCCAAAGGCCAACGCGCAGCTAGGAGCGCGACCCCAGAATGGGGTTGCGCGACGACGCGTAAGCTTTGGCCAAAGGCCAACGCGCAGCTAGGAGCGCGACCCCAGAATGGGGTTGCGCGACGACGCAAGCGAATCCAAAGGATTCGCCAGCTAGCAGGCGACCGAAGTCCGGGGCCGAAAACCTGGCCGCGTCTACCAGCGGCCGCAGCCGGCCGTCATGGCTTCGGCGGTCAGCGAAATCGGATACCGCTGCCGTAGCGCCTCGGCAACCTTCGGGTCGATGTATTCCGGATAGTGCGACGACATCAGCTCGCGCACCTTCTCGACTGCGCGCTCGTGGATCAGCTTCGATCCCTTCTCCTCCCACTCGGTGGTCGTCGAGCGATCCGCCATCTGGGGATACTGGTATTCGGTCTCCATGATGCTGAGCGTCTGGGGCTGGCCCAGGAAGTGGCCGGGCCCTCCGCAACAGACCTCCTCGAGCACCTCGTAGGAGAGCGTCTCCTCGTTGACCTCGATCCCGCGAACGGCGCGCTGCACCGAGCCGAGCATGTCGCTGTCGATGACGAGTGCCTCGAACGAATAGCCGATCAAGCTCGCGAGCATGCCCGCGGACTCGAAGATCATGTTTGCACCGGCCATTCCCGCGAGCACGGTCGTGATGCCCTTCTCGTAGCCCGCCTGGTTGTCGGGGAATTTGGAATCGGACATACCCGCCGCGACGCCGCTCGGCAGGTCGTAGAAATTCGTGAGCTGAGCCGAAGCCGCGTTGAGGACGGCCTCCTCGCCGCCGCCACCCGAGAACGCCCCGGTCCGCAGATCCGACACGAACGGCCAGTTGCTAAAGATCATCGGATGGCCCGGCACGGTCAGGTTGACCAGCGCAAGGCCCGCGAGCGCCTCCGCCACGGTCTGCACGAGGGTTCCGGCCAGCGCCGCGGGCGAGGTCGCACCCGCCTGCGCGGCGATGATCATGTTGACCGGCATGCCGTAGCGCGCGCACTCCATCGACACCATGCCGTTGTCTTCGCCGTAGCGCAGCGGCGGAACGATCGAGCAGGTATTCGCGGTGCAGAACGGCCGCTCGCGGAAGCGCCCCTCGCCGCCGAGGATCGTGTCGAACATCGCGACACCCTCCTTCACGTGCTCCGAGAGATTGAAGCCCGAGAAGATGTGCTTCTGGGTTCCCGCCGCGCACGCGAACGCCACGCTCATATCGAACTCGAAGAGGTCCTCGATATCGGTGGCGACGACGGTCCGCGAGAACCAGTGGATATTGCTGAGTTGGTCGACCAAGCGCGCAAAATCATAGAGATCGTTGAGTGTCGAAGGTCGATAGGAGCGTTTTTCGACATCGAGCACCCGCACCGCCATGCCCGCGGTACCGAAGTGCGTGCGGGATTCCGAGATATGCAGGTCGTGCTTCGGATCGCGACCGAAGAGCGTGAAATTTCGACCCGCTCCGGCGACGATGTCCTCGATGAGTGCGCGGGGGAAACACAGTCGATCGTGCTCGTTCATCCAGCAGCCCTTGGCGAGCGCGATCTCGCGAAAGGCCGGAAACGCATCACCCATTCCGATGTTCTCGAGCACGTCGAGAGCGCGCTCGTGGATCCGCTGGATTTCCCGGTCCGTGAGCGGCCGATAAGCTCCGCCGATCAGTCCAGCGCGAACCGCGCCCTCTTTCGGTCCCCCGGCGCGCTGCGGGCCGCGCGCCCACCACTCGAACGGCGCTTTGCACGAGGCGTTTCTGTACCCGATACCCGTTCGCTCATTTCGATCTCCTCGCGGCGTGATCGCTGCGCTGCTAACGACCATCCAGGGCGCAGGGCGCCTCGTGAGGGAATGGTAAGCCGAATCGACTCTGGGCGCCTCGTGAGGGAATGGTGAGCCGAATCGACCGGAACGAGATCGTGGAGCGTTTCGCGGCTGCGGCGTCGCGACGGGTAGAGGGCGGCCGCGGATCCGCAGGGATGGGTTTCGACCGTGGGGGCAGCCGAGGTGCCGCTCAGCCGCGCAGGGATTCGCGCTCCACCCACGCCAGGGTGTCGTCGAGCGCCCTTTCGAGGCGGTCGAAGAGTTCGCCAATCTCCGACTCGGTGATCACGAGGGGCGGGCAGAGCGCGATCGTGTCGCCGATATTACGTACCACGAGCCCGTGCTCCTGGCAGCGACCCATGCAATAGGCGCCCACCTTTCCGGGCACCGCGAAGGCCCTCCCGGTGGACGGGTCGGCGACCATCTCACAGCCTCCGATCAGCCCCACGCCGCGAGCCTCACCGACGAGCGCGTGATCGGAAAGTGCCGCCAGCCGTGCCTGGAAGTGCTCGGCCACCTTGGCGGCGTGCGCGAAGATCTGGCGCTCTTCGTAGAGTTCCAGCGTGCGAACGGCCACGGCAGCGCTCACCGGGTGACCGCTGTACGTGAAGCCGTGCCCGAAGATGCCGATCTTTCGACTCGACTCGACCATGGGCTGGTACATGAATTCGGGGATCACTACGGCGCTGATCGGGAGATAGGCGGACGAGAGCGCCTTGGCGAGCGACATCGTATCCGGCCGCAGGCCGAAGGTCTGCGCACCAAAGGCGTTGCCGGTTCGCCCGAACCCGCAGATCACCTCATCGTCGATGAACAGGATGTCGTGCTTGTCGAGCACGGCCTGGATCTTCTCGAAGTAGCCGCGGGGCGGAACGATGACGCCACCCGCCCCCATGACCGGCTCGGCGATGAAAGCGGCCACCGTATCCGGCCCCTCGTCAACGATCAGCTTCTCGAGATTGGCGGCGAGCCGCGACGCGAACTCCTCCTCGCTCTCACCGGGCTCTGCGTCGCGGTAGTGATGGGGACAATCGGTAAAAAGGAAGTTTGCGATCGGGAGATCAAAATCGCGTTGGTTCGCGGGCAGCCCGGTCAAGCTTGCGCTCGCGACAGTCACCCCGTGGTAGGCGCGTCGGCGGCTGATGATCTTCTTCTTCTCGGGCCGACCGATGGCGTTGTTGTAATACCAGACGAACTTGACCTGGCTGTCGTTCGCCTCGGACCCGGAGTTTCCGAAGAATACCCGGCCATTGTCGATGGGAACCATCTGCTTGAGACGCTCGGCGAGCGCGATCGCCGGCTCGTGGGTCTTGCTGCCGAAGAGGTGGCCGAAGGAGAGCTTGCGCATCTGCTCCGCGGCGGTTTCCGCGAGTTCCTCGACCCCATAGCCGAGGGCGGTGCACCAGAGGCCGGCGAGGCCCTCGATGTACTCCTTGCCCTCGATGTCGTAGACGTAGATTCCCTTGCCCCGCTCGATCATCAGGGGGCCGCGCTCTTCGTGGAGCGCGAGATTCGTCATCGGGTGCAGCAGTGCGGCTAGATCTCGCTTTCTCGCATCGCTTGCATTCACCTTGCTCACCTCTCATTTGGCCACCGCCTCGGGGGTCCTGCTCGACCGCTACCGGGGGCCGGGTCGCATGTTTATAGCGAGCCCAGGGGATCGATACCGCGGGAACACCCGAGAAGAAACGCTAGATGGACACAATTGTCGCAATTGCCGCCTAGCGGACCCGGGCGGGCTTGGTACCCTGCCGTCCTTGTCGGCCCCAAACACCGCGTCGGCGATCGGCTGCTCGCCTTCGAGAACGACCCCTGAAGCGAGCTGTAGAAGCGTAAGATGAGCGAGCCTGCACCCTTGAAACAACCAAACCCCGCTGCCACCCACCCGCTGGACCCGCTGCTCGCCCCTCGGTCGATCGCCTTTTTCGGCGCGTCGCAGCGACCGAACACACCCGGAAACGACATGGTGCGGGAGGCCTTGGCGGGCGGCTTCGACGGCGCGCTCTATCCGATCAACCCCCGATACAGCGATGTGGAAGGACTCTCGTGCTTTCCGTCGATCGACGATCTTCCGGAAACCGTCGACCACGTCGTGCTCTGCGTCGCGAGCGAGAAGATCGAAGACGCGCTCGGGCAGGCGATCCGCCACGGTGCGCGGGCCACGACGATTTTTGCGAGTTGTCATTCGGAACAGGATCGCGAGCCCGCGCTTTCAAAGCGAATCGCTGCGATGGCCCGCGAGGCAGACGTCGCAATCTGCGGCGGCAACTGCATGGGATTCGTCAATCAGGAGATCGGTCTGCGGGTCGCCGCCTTCCCGTGCCACACCTACAAGCCGAAGGTCGGACCGATCACCTGGATCGCCCAATCGGGATCGGTCTACGGCACCCTTGCCTTCAACGATCAGCGCCTGAAGTTCAACCTCTGCGTGTCGAGCGGCGCCGAGTTCGTGACGCGCTCCAGCGATTACCTCGAATGGGCCCTCCGGCGGGAGTCGACGGGCGTCGTCGGTCTCTTCCTCGAATCCATCCGGGATCCCGAAGGCTTCGAGGCGGCACTCGCTGAGGCCGCTCGGCGCGAAATCCCGGTGGTCGTCCTCAAGGCCGGCCGCACGCCAGGCGCCGCTGCGATGGCCCGGACGCATACCGGCGCGCTTGCGGGCGACGACGCCGCCTATCGCGCGCTCTTCGATCGCTACGGGGTGGTGCGCGTCGAGACGCTCGACGAACTCGCCGCCACGCTGCTGTTGTTTTCGCATCCCGCGCGGCCGGGCGCGGGTGGTCTCGCGAGCATCCACGACTCGGGCGGCGAGTGTGAGTTGCTGATCGATCTGGCGACGGATATCGGGGTTCCGCTCGCGCGCATCAACGACCAGACCAGGCAGACACTCCGCGAACACCTCGACCCAGGACTCGAAGCCGTCAATCCGCTCGACGCCTGGGGGGTCGGCCACGACACCGTCAATACGTTCCAACGCTGCCTCGAAGCGTTGATGGCAGACCCCGACACGGCTGCGGCGCTGATCGTTTCCGACATCCGGAGTGGCCACTACCACCATCAGAATCTCATCCAGGTGGCGCGGAAGGTCGCCGAGCGGGCCACGATGCCGCTGGCTTTCGCGACCAACTATTCGTCGGTCAATCACCGACAGCTCGCCCTCGAATTGACGGAGTTCGGTGTACCCGTACTCGACGGCACGCGTGAGACGCTGCAAGCCTTTCGACACCTCTTCGATTACCGCGATTTTCTCGACCGTGCCGAATCCGCACCGCCGCCCCGGCCGGCCGCCGAGGTGACCAAGCGCTGGCGGGAGCGGCTGTGCGACCCGCAGCCTCTCGACGAGGTCGAGAGCCTCGCGCTGCTCGCCGACTACGGGGTTCCCGTCGCGCGTGCCGTACGAGCCGCGTCGAAAGACGAAGCGCTCCAGGCCGCCGCGGAAATCGGCTACCCCGTCGTGCTGAAGACCGCAGAGCCGGGGATCGAGCACAAGAGCGACGTCGGCGGCGTCGTGCTCGACCTCGCGGACCCCGAGGCGTTAAAAGCCGCATACGACGACCTGGAGCGACGCCTCGGCTCGCGGGTCAGCGTTTCGCGCAGGGTTCCGGAAGGCGTCGAGATCGCCCTCGGCGCGATTCGCGATCCGCAATTCGGAAGCTACGTGATGGTTGCAGCCGGGGGCGTGCTAATCGAGCTGCTCGCAGACAGTGCCGTTTCGCTCGCTCCAATCGACGAAAAGGCAGCTGAACGCCTGCTCGGAAACCTGAAGGCGCGCCGGTTGCTGGACGGTTTGCGCGGAAAACCGCCAGCCGATATCGCATCCCTATGCCGTGCCATCGCGTGCCTTTCGGTGCTCGCGGACGATCTGGGCGACGCACTCGAACAGCTCGACGTCAACCCCGTGATTGCGTCACGGGACGGCTGCGTGGCGGTGGACGCCCTGGTGATCGCGCGCCCCGCAACGCAAGCGCCCCGATAGGAATCATCGCCGAATGGACCTTGCCCTTTCCTCCGAACATCAAAAGCTCAGCGCCAAATCTCGAGAGTTCTGCGAACAGGTGCTCCAACCCCACGAACTAGAGGTGGAGGAGAACCGCGGTCTACCCGAAGCGAGCCGACCCGCGCTGCGCCAGGCCGTTTGCGATTGGGGATTTGCGGGCATCAACCACAGCGTCGAAGACGGCGGTCAGGGCTATTCGATCTTCGAGCAGATGTTGATCAACGAGCAGCTCGGGCGTGCGACCTGCGGACTCTGGGCCGTAATGTGGCAACCAGCAATTTCACTGCGCTTCGCATCCGAGGAGCAGAAAGACAAATACCTCCGACCGAGCTGTCGGGGGCAGCGGCGGGGTTGTTTCGCGATCACCGAACCCGAAGCGGGATCCGATCCGCGCCGGGTGCGCACCGAGGCGGTCTGCGACGGCGACAGCTACGTGATCAATGGCGAGAAATGGTTCGTGACTTCCTACAACGCCTCCGACTACATCATCGTGCACGCGCACGTCGACGGTGACCCGGACAAGCCGACCCTGTTTCTCGTCGACAAGGACACGCCGGGCATACGCCACCTTCGCTCACCGCACTTCATGCACACCTTCATCTTCGACCACGCCGAGCTCGCGTTCGAAAATGTGCGGGTCCCCGCATCCGCCCGGCTCGGCGAAATCGGAGAGGGGTTTGCGCTCACGAAGGATTGGTTCGTCGAGGCGCGCCTGCAGATCGCGGCGCACTGCGTGGGCGCTGCAACCCGTGCCGCAGAGATCGCAAACGACTATGCGGCGGGCCGCATTCAATTCGAGCGGCCGATCCGTGACTTTCAGGCGATCGAATTCACGATCGCGGACATGGCAACCGAGATCATGGCCGGCAAATCACTGCTCTACCGCGTGGCTGCGCAAATCACTCCGGAGGTGGATCGCAAGCAGATCCACGCGCGGGTCAGCGCGTTGAAGCTCTTCTGTTCGGAGATGGCCGGACGCGTGGTCGACCGTGCAGTGCAGGTCCTGGGAGGCCGCGGTTACATGTGCGAGAACCCGGTGGAGCGTCTTTACCGGGACCTGCGCGTCGATCGCATCTGGGAAGGCACATCGGAGATCCAGCGCGCCATCATTGGCGGCCAGATCAAAAAGCGCGGACTCGAGGTGTACACGGAATGGTAGCTGCCCGAAGCGTAGAGTCCCCAACCGACGCCCGGGCTCGACGGGGTCCTGTTGACTCTGGATGGCAAGACGCCGCCCGCTTGATCCGCTGGGCGATCCGCTGCAAGGCGCTCAGGCCTCGTCGTCGTCCACTTCGGCCCAACTCGGCCGCCGCTTCTGCGCAAAAGCCGCCAGGCCCTCGGCGGCCTCGGGCGAGGCGAAGAGCTTTGCGATCTTCTCCACCGCGTACGCGTAGGCGTCGTCCGGCGCGAGCCGCGGGATTTCACGAACGAGCCGCTTCGCGGCAGCAACCGCGTTCGGAGCCCCTTTCGCAATCGCGTCGATCTCTGCCTGAACCTCGCTCTCGAGATCATCTTCCGCGACGACCCGGTGAACCAGCCCAACTCCCAATGCGTCGGCCGCGGAGAATCGTTCCCCCGTCAGAAACAGGCGCATCGCGTGGTGCTCGCCGAGCTTGGGCAGTACGACCACCGAGATGATCGCGGGAATCACACCGAGGCGTACTTCACTGAATGCGAATTTTGCGCTGCGAACTGCAATCGCGATATCGGCTGCGGCAATCAGGCCAATGCCTCCGCCGAACGCGTGGCCATTGACCGCGCAGACCACCGGCTTCGGCCCTTCCCGCATCTGCTTCAGGATCTCGACGAAGGCGTTTTCGCTCATTCCATCGGCAACACCCGCTCCCCGGCTCTTGAGATCCGCTCCGGCGCAAAAAACGGGTCCGCTGCCTGCAAGTACGACGACGCGAACGCCCGGATCATCCATCGCGGTCTTGAGATGTCTCGAGAGTTCCCCGAGCAGCTTCGTCGAAAGCGCGTTGCGACTTTCGGGGCGGTTCATCCGGATCCAGGCAGCCCGATCGCGAATCTCGTACTCGGTGGCCTCGCCTTTGCGCATCCTCAGTCTTCGGCCTCCATCACCATCGGCATGGTATCGAGCAACGGCGGGCGAATCGCATTGCGAAGGAAGCGGACGTCGTGGACGCCGACGACCGATGGGCGCAACCCGTTTCAGCTCAGCGTCCGGCGACTCGAGAGGGCCCCATCATGTTTCCCGGCATGAGCCCTGTCAAGCGCATTGGGGCAATGCCTCGCGCTTCGGGATTGATCGATCCGGCGTCAGCCGTCAGAATGGCGCTCGTGCAGCCGCGCCGGATCCGTCCAGTGGATCCGGTGGGCGCTGGTCGGCCTTCGACCACAGGATCGATCCGAGGAAATCCACATGAACAACGAAGTGATCATCACCTGTGCGGTAACCGGTTCGGGTGACACGGTGGGCGTGCACCCCGCAATCCCCGTGACGCCCGAGGATATTGCCAGCGCGGCGATCGAAGCCGCCAGGGCGGGAGCGGCGATCGCCCACATTCACGTACGCGACGTCGAGACGGGAAAAGGCAATCGCGATCGAGCCCTCTTTCGAGAGGTCGTGGAGCGCGTTCGCGACAGCGACACCGACGTGCTCATCAATCTAACGACGGGAATGGGTGGTGATTACATCCCGAGTAAAGAAGACCCCGCGGTGGCTGCCCCGGAATCCGACTATGCGCGGCCGGAGGAGCGCGTGCTCCACGTCGAAGAGCTGCGTCCGGAAATCTGCAGCCTCGACTGCGGATCGATGAACTTCGGCTCGGATCTGGCGCTCAACACCATCGATCACCTGCGCGTGATGGCTGAGCGCATCAAGGGCTGCGGGGTGAAGCCCGAGATCGAAGCGTTCGAGCTCGGACACATCTCGCTCGCAAAGCAACTCATCAAGGAGGGGATCATCGATGAGCCCCCGCTCTTCCAGCTCTGTCTCGGCATTCCGTGGGGCGCGGAAGCGAATGCGGCGACCCTGCTCGTGATGCGCGACATGTTGCCGGAAGGCGCACATTGGGCGGCGTTTGGAATCGCGCGAATGCAGTTTCCGATGGTTGCCCAGGCGATGCTCCTCGGCGGACACGTCCGGGTGGGGCTCGAGGACAACCTCTATCTCGAGCGCGGTGTGTTTGCGAGCAACGGCCAACTCGTCGAAAAGGCCGTGGGTCTCATCGAAACCCTCGGCGCACGGGTGCTGGGACCCGAGGAGACGCGCGAGAAGCTCGGGCTCAAGAAACAGTGCTGAGGAGGAGCCGCCCACTCCTACCTCAAGTGGTTTCACAAGCGCCCCGATAACGCTTGACGTCTCGACGGGAGGGGCCAAGGAGCATGGGCGAGAGCGCGTTCCTGGGCGGTGTGTTCGCGGGCCTGGTCTACCTCATCGCGGGCCTGCACCTGATTCGTCTGAGTTGGCAATCGCAAAAGGCGCCCGAGTTGCTACTCGGCACGAGCCTTTTCCTCTGGGGGCTCTCCTACGTCTGTTGGCAGATCCCGATTGCGACGGCCAACCAACCCCTGACCCAGCCGCTGTTCTTCGCGGGGCGGGTCTTCACCCACGCGGGAACGATCTTCTTCGCGTATTTCATCTGGATCGTATTCTGTGATCAGGCGCGCTGGGCGAGGTACCTGGTCTATACGATCGCGATTTGCTTGTTCGCGGGTGTGGCGGGATCCATCTCGGTGGGAGACTGGGAGGGCATCCGGCCGCTCAGCAACCGCTGGTGGTGGCTGGATTGGACGGCCGGCGTTGTGGCGACGAGCTGGGTCGGCGTAGAAGGATTCATCCAATACCCCAAAGCGCGGCAGCGCATGCGACTGGGGTTATGCGACCCGCTCGTCTGCAACCGCTACTTGCTTTGGGGCATCGTGGGCGTCGTCTGGACCGTGTATTCTGGGGTGTTGCTTCACCAGACCGCCGAATTCGAGACCTACCAGGTCTGGTCGATCACCATGGACCGCGCAAACGGCGTGGTCGAAGCAATCGGCGTGACGCTGGTATGGTTGATCTTTTTCCCGCCTCGCTTCTACCAGCGTTGGGTCTGTGGCGCCGATCCTCAGCTAAAAGCCGCGGAGAGTTGACGGATGGAAACGTCCCTATTTGACGTGGCCGCACAGAAACTGGAGCGGCACACGGGCTTCAGTCAGCTCGAGGCGCGCGGCACGCTTCGAATTGCGGTGAAATCGGCGGGTCTGGATCCCAAGAGCCTCACACTCGATGAACTCGGCGCCGTTTTCGAAAAATTGATGCCTGGCGAACTCGAACAGCGCGGCGTAATCGACACCGCAGGCGCCTGCGCGGCCGTGATGCGCGACCTCGAGAATGCCCCGATCGCCGCGACTGATTCGTCCTCGAGCAATCCCGACGACATCTTCAGCAGACTCGCCAAGTCCTGATCGTTCCTCGAGGGGGGCAGCCAAGAGAGCCCTCCTTGGAAGAAAGTGCCTACATCGGATCGCCGGCAGCGCACGCGTGGGGTGCCCGCAAGAATCCAGGATTCCTGCAGATCTCCGATAGGCGTGGAGTGCCGGCTGGGCGCGCCGCAGCGCGCCAATCGCCTGGGAGCCTCAAGCTACGCGCCCCGCAGACCGATCAGAGGCGGCAGGAGGGCTCTTGTCCAGTGGCGGTAAACTTCGTGCGATCGCTATGTGGATTCGACTCGAGGCGGGCATTCCGCGTTCTACAATTCGGAACGCAGATCAGGCTCCCACTCTATCTCCTGCTCATCACGGCCGCCTTCATGTCGCTCTTTGCGTGGAATGCGCACTCCGGCTACGTGACTCTGTACACAATGGTGATGACCAACGTGCCGGAGTCGTTCCAAGAGCAGCTTCTGCGCCAGACCTACGACGTCAGCATCGTGGGAGCTGCAATTCTCGGCGGCTTCGCGTTGGCGATGCTGGGTTTCTGCATCGCCTACACCCACACGCTCCTCGGGCCGACCGTCGCGCTGCGTCGCCAGGTGCAGTCGCTGAAAGACGGCAACTACCAAGCGCGCAACTCGCTCAGGAAATCCGACGCAGCCCATCAAGGTCTCGCGGATGATCTGAACAAACTCGCGTCGATTCTGCAACACACCCAGAAGAGAGCGCAATCCGCTCAGAGCGCCGAACACTTGGCCTGACTCTTCGACTGTCCACCGCCAGTCAAGATCCGCTTGTACCGACAACCGAATTCCTCGATCCGAATTTCCTCTGCTAACCTGACGGCGATTGGATGGGGGATCTCGCTTGGACGGGGATCTGCTTGGGCGGGGGGATCTGACAGAGATTTGCATGCGCGCGATTTCTTTCCCGCGGACTGCGGCAGGCCCAGCGCTTTTCGGGCGCGATCGATAAGATTGAACGAGGAGAAAACCTCATGACCTGGATCGTCATCGGCGCAATTGCCCTGGTACTCGTCATCTCGGTGGTGGGCGTCTACAACAAGCTCATCACGTTCAAGAATCGCTACCAGAACGGCTTCGCACAAATCGAGGTCCAACTCAAACGCCGTTATGACCTGATCCCCAATCTGGTGGAAACCGTCAAGGGGTACATGGCGCACGAGCGCGAAACACTCGAGGCGGTCATCCGGGCGCGCAATGAGGCGGCTTCCGGCCTACAACGGGCAGCCAACGACCCGGGTGATCCGGATGCCATCAAGAATCTCGCGAGCGCGGAAGGCGTGTTGGGCGGGGCGATGGGGCGCCTGTTGGCCCTCGCAGAAGCCTACCCGGACCTCAAGGCCAGCGAGAACATGAAGCAGCTCACCGAAGAACTCACGTCGACCGAGAACAAGGTCTCTTTCGCTCGGCAGGCCTTCAACGATGCGGTTACCACCTACAACACCTTCCGGCAGAGTTTCCCCGCGGTGATCTTGGCCGGCACGTTCGGCCACGTACAGGACGCGTCATTGCTCGAGTTCGACAGCGCGGCCATCGCAGAGGCGCCGAAAGTTTCCTTCTCTTGACCTGATCCATGTCGACAAATTTTTTCGAGAACCAGGACGCGGCTCGACGCAACACGAAGCGCCTGGTCCTTCTCTTCTGTCTCGCAGTCGTCGCAATCGCGGGCATGCTCTATCTGCTCGCCGTTCTACTCACCGGTGTAGAACGACCGGACCCGAACGCCGGACAGATGGTGCTCTCCCCTCTGTGGTGGCAGCCCGATCTCGCTGCAGGAGTCGCGATCGCCACGTTGATCGTGGTGGGGGGCGGGAGCCTCTACAAGATCGCCCAGTTGCGAGGCGGAGGAGCTGTGATCGCGGAGGCGCTCGGAGGAGCGCTGATCCCGCCGGGCACCCGAAATGCGGACGAGCGCAGGCTGCTCAACGTCGTCGAGGAAATGGCCATCGCGTCGGGTACGCCGACGCCGCCCGTCTACCTGCTGAGTGACGAAGAGGGCATCAACGCATTCGCAGCGGGCTTTGCACCGGGCGATGCCGTCATCGGTGTCACGCGGGGATGCGTACAACGGCTCAGTCGCGATGAACTCCAAGGAGTCATCGCGCACGAGTTCAGCCATATCCTCAGCGGAGACATGGGGCTCAACATCCGACTGATGGGGGTGATCCACGGGATCCTGATCATCGGCATCATCGGCTACTTCCTGCTGCGCTCGTCGCTCTACTCGGGATCCAGCCGGCGGAGCAGCAACCGCGGCAACAGCGGCATGGTGATCGTCGCGGCGGGCCTGGGCCTGATGGTGATCGGCTTCCTCGGGACGTTCTTCGGCAACCTGATCAAAGCGTCCGTGAGTCGGCAGCGGGAGTTCCTCGCGGACGCGTCGGCCGTCCAGTTTACCCGCAACCCGGATGGCATCGCGGGCGCACTGAAGGAGATCGGCGGATTCGAGGGCGGTTCGATTCTCGCGAGCCCGAACGCCCCCGAAGCCAGCCACCTTTTCTTCAGCCAGGGATTGCGAGGCGGGCTCCAGATGCTCTTCGCCACCCATCCGCCACTCGAGGAACGCATTCGGCGACTCGATCCGAACTGGCAGGGTGGGTCCCGACCGGCGCGCGCCCACGCGGTGCGCGCTGCACCGATGGGAACCGCGGGATTCGCGGCCGGAGGATCCGCCGCCGATGGCTCAGCGACCCGCGGCAGCAGCGTCGGAAGCAGCGCGATCGAGCAGGTGGGACAGCCCAGCGCCGAACACATCGCCTACGCGGCAGCGCTCGTAGAGGGCCTACCCCCGGCGGTCGCCGACGCCGCCCGCGAACCGTACGGAGCGCGAGCCGTGATCTACGCGCTGCTCATCAATCGCGAAGACGAGCCCCGCAATCGGCAGCTCGAGCAGCTCGCGCGCTTTGGAGAAGCCGGGATCGATCATGAAACGCGGCGCCTGCTTCCGGAAATCGAACGGCTCGAGGCGCGTTACCGACTGCCCCTGATCGATATTGCTTTCCCCGCTCTCTGTGCCCTGTCGGCCGACCAATACCAGGCGTTCAAGACCAACCTGCGCGCGCTCGTGGTCGCAGACGAGAAGATCGAACTCTTCGAGTGGGTGTTGCAACGCATGGTCTTCACCCACCTGCGACCTCACTTCGAGCGGGTGAAACCACCGCGCATTCGGCACACCTCGCTGCGCAAGCTCTCCGAGCCGTGCGCGGTGGTGCTCTCCATCCTGGCTCATGCGGGCAGCTCCAGCGAAGCCTCAATTCGCACCGCCTTCGAGACGGGCGCGTCGCAGTTGTCGGGGATCGACATCGCGCTGCTACCGCGCGAGCGAGCCGGACTGCGAGAGCTCGATCGCGCACTCGGAACACTCGCGGAAGCCGATCCGACCGCTCGCCAGCAGCTCTTGATGGCCTGCGCGGCCTGCGTCGCGTCGGATCGCGAAGTCACGCAGGCAGAGGGAGAACTCGTGCGAGCGATCGCCGACGGCATCGGCTGCCCGATGCCACCGCTCCTCCCCGGTCAGCCGCTCTGTTGACCGACGTCAAGCGCTCGCGTCTGGATCGAGCGGGAAGATCGGCCGGCGCACCTTCTTGAATTCGAACAGGCGGTTGTCACTGCTCGTCACTCCCACACCATCACACGGAAGCTCGTGTCGCGCGATGGCGCGAAAGCCCGCCCGATAGTGGATCCGCGACTTCAGGATCAGAAACTTCTTCTGGGTGGGCTCGATTCCGACACTGCGGAAGCAGCCGAGATCGAATGGTTCGGAGTTTCGCGAGCAGACGACGATCTGCACCTTTCCGGTATCGAGCACAGCCGTCTGGCCCATCGACTCGACGGTGCCTCGCGCCATCGCAGCCGTGACGACGAAATCCCCGTCCGTCAGCGCGCGAACTCTACCCGAAATCTCGATCGGCTCGCCCCGCAGTCCGATGCTCGGCATGTCGACCTTACCGCCGAGGCTCAGGGCGACGCGGCACCCGACCCCCGCTCGCGCCATTTCTTCGACGGCCTCCGGGTCACAGATGCCGAACATCGCGACGTCTTCGAGGCCCTGCCTGATCACCTCCTTCAGAACGGCCACGGTATCCTGCGTCCCGCCGGAAGCCGCATTGTCGGCGTGGTCCAGCAGAATGATCGGTCCGCGATCCAGCGCCTTTGCGCGGGCGATCGTTTCCGTCAGGGGCTCCGAATGAAAGACGAACTCCTCGCGCTCCCGCCAAGCGGCATCGAGTAGGCGCTCGCGCGCCGAATCCGCCACGTCCTGGTCGCCATTGGCAACGGTCACCACCGACAAGCCCGCGTTCGAACAGTCGGCCAGCGGGAACCCGCCAAAGATCGATGCCGCGAGCAAGCCGGCGCTCTCCTCCTTGCGCGCCATTTCGATCAATGGACCCATCGGCTGGTCTTCGTGGCCCATGCGCAGCGTCTGGGCGAGGAGCGGGCGATTTCCGCAGGACATCACGGGTCGAACAGCGCCCTCGAGGGCCGACACCATGATACGCCCAGCGTGCTCACCGGCCTCGGCCATATCGATGTGGGGATAGGTCTTGTAGCCAACCAGAGCCGTGCAATTCTTTACGATCTCATCGGTGAGATTTGCGTGCAGATCCAGACTGACGCCGATTGGAAGTTCGGGGGCGAGCTGGCGGATTCTCGCAAGCAGTTCGCCTTCACCATCGTCGGTGGTCTCGGTCACCATCGCCCCGTGCAGATCCAGAAAACAAACGTCGCAACCTTCGCCGATCGCTTCACAGATGGCGTCGCACAATACCGCATAGGCGTTCGCATCGACGGGACCACTCGGGGCCGCGTTGCCCGCGATCGGCGTGACGATCTCCATCCCCGCCTCCTCCGCCACCGCCAGAAAACCACCGATCCCCGTACCCGTAGCCTTGAAACGGCGATAGACCTCTGGCCCCCTGGGTACGTCGGGACTGCCAAAGCGCCGCAGCGGTGTCGGCACTGGCGAGAAGGTGTTCGTCTCGTGCTCCATCATCGCGACGACGGCGCGCAGCTTCACGGCTTCAATCTCCTCGCTTTCAGTGTGGCGCGGACCCGATCGAGTCGACGCTCGAAGCCATTGTGGCGGTCGATCTCGGCGGACAGGATACCGCTCTATCGGACAGACCTCGAAATGCTGTCTCCCCTTCAGCCTTGATTCTCGTCGGAGGCTTCTGCTGCCTGGCTGTCCGTCGGGTCGTGATCAGCCGCTCTGTCCAACTTCCAACCGCGCACCCAGTAGAACACAACCGGAATCACGACCAGGGTGAGAACCGTTGCGGATACCATCCCCCCCACCATCGGGGCCGCGATGCGCCGCATCGTCTCCGAGCCGGTGCCACTGCCCCACATGATCGGAAGCAGGCCCGCCATGATCGTGGCGACGGTCATCATCTTGGGGCGCACCCGAAGCACGGCGCCTTCGAAGACCGCGTCCTCGAGGTCCTGGCGCGTGTTGAGACGCCCTTCCCGTTTGTAACGCGCGACTGCCTCTTCGAGGAAGATCAGCATCACCACCCCCGTCTCTGCGGCGACCCCGGCCAGCGCGATGAACCCTACACCGACCGCCACGCTCATCTCGTAGTCGAGCAGCCATAGCAACCAGACCCCGCCCACCAGGGAAAACGGAAGGCTGAGCATCACGATCAGGCTGTCCGACAAGTTCCGGAAGTTCAGATAGAGCAGCAGGAAGATGATCACGAGCACCACCGGAACCACCATCCGCAGCCGTTCGGCGGCGCGCTCCATGTACTCGTACTGGCCGCTCCAAACGAGCGAGTATCCGGCCGGCAGCGTGAACTCGCGGGCCAGCACCTGCTTGGCGTTCGCCACGTAGGTACCGACGTCGATCCCCTCGAGATCCACGTAGATCCACGCATTGAGCCGCGCGTTCTCGCTTTTGATCGAGGGGGGGCCCTTGCGGATTTCCAGGGCCACGAGCTGCTCGAGAGGAACCTGGGCTCCGCTCGGAGTCGGAACCAGCACCCGGCGCAAGGAAGCGATGTTGTCGCGCAGCTCCCGGGCGTAGCGCAGGTTCACCGGGTAGCGCTCCAACCCTTCGACGGTGGTGGTGACGTTCATGCCGCCGATCGCGGATTGGATCACGTCCTGAACGTCGCCGACGGTGAGCCCGTAGCGGGCGATCTCGCGCCGGTCGATGTCGAAATCGAGATAGTTTCCGCCGACCACGCGTTCCGCGTACACGCTGAGCGTACCGGGCACATCCTTCAAGACACCCTCGATCTCCACGGCCAGATCTTGGAGGACCGAGAGATCCGGTCCGGCCACCTTGATGCCGACGGGCGTCTTGATCCCGGTCGCGAGCATGTCGATGCGGGTCTTGATGGGCATTGTCCAGATGTTGGTGACGCCGGGCAGCCGAACGGCCTCGTCCAGCTCTTTGATCAGCTTCTGGATGGTCATGCCGGGCCGCCACTCCTCCACCGGCTTCAACATGATGGTGGTCTCGATCATCGAGAGCGGAGCGGGGTCGGTGGCCGTCTCGGCGCGGCCGATCTTGCCGAAGACGCGGTACACCTCGGGGATCGTCAAGATCATCCGGTCGGTCTGCTGAAGGATCTCGCGTGCCTTGGTGATCGAAATGCCGGGAAGGGTCGTCGGCATGTAGAGAAGATCGCCCTCGTTGAGCGGCGGCATGAACTCGGAGCCGATGCGCTTGTACGGCAATACCGTAACAGCGCCAATCAGCAGGGCCACCACCACGACCTGCACTTTGTGACGCAGGACCCAGTGAATGATCGGCGTGTAGGACCACAGCAAGAAGCGGTTTATCGGATTCTTGTGCTCGGGCATGATCTTTCCGCGGATCAGCAACAGCATGAACAGTGGAACCACCGTGATCGACAAAAACGCAGCCCCCGCCATCGCATACGTCTTGGTAAACGCGAGAGGGCTGAACAGGCGACCCTCCTGGGCTTGGAGGCTAAAGACCGGCACAAAGGAGACCGTGATGATCAGCAGCGACAAGAACAGCGCAGGCCCGACTTCGACAGCTGCGTCGAGAATGATTTGCGCCCGAGGCGTCTTCCCCGCATCGCGCTCGAGATGCTTGTGGGCGTTCTCGACCATCACGATGGCGGCGTCGACCATCGCACCGATCGCGATCGCGATCCCCCCGAGCGACATGATGTTGGCGTTGATCCCCTGGTGATACATCACGATCAGCGAGATCAGGACCCCGAGCGGCAGCGTCAGGATTACCACCAAGGCGCTGCGGACGTGGCCGAGAAACAGGATGCAGACCAGAGCCACGACGATGCTCTCTTCGATCAACTTCTCCTTCAGGTTGTCGACGGCCCGCTCGATCAGGCTCGACCGATCGTAGACGGTGACGATCTCGACACCCTCGGGCAGGCCGGCCTCGAGCTCCTTCAACTTGGCCTTGACGTTGTGGATCACCTCCAGCGCGTTCTCGCCGAAGCGCATGATCACCACGCCCGCGGCCACCTCGCCCTCGCCGTTCAGCTCCACCAGGCCCCGGCGGAGTTCGGGGCCCTTCTGAATGTGGGCGACATCGCGTAGCAGGATGGGAGTTCCCCTTCCATCGGTCCCGATCGCGATGATGGCGAGGTCCTCGAGGCTCGAGATGTAGCCGCGCCCACGGACCATGAACTCGGTCTCCGCCATTTCGATGAGCCTTCCACCGACGTCGTTGTTGCTGCGCTGGATGGCGCTGCGTATCTGCGCCAACGAGATGCCGTAGGCGGCAAGCGCGTTGGGGTCGACCTCTACCTGGTACTGGCGCACGAAGCCGCCGACGCTCGCGACCTCCGAGACACCGGAGACGGTCTGCAGCTCGTAGCGGAGGTACCAGTCTTGGATCGAGCGAAGATCGGCCAGATCGTTCTGTCCCGTTCGGTCGACCAGCGCGTACTCGTAGATCCACCCGACTCCGGTGGCATCGGGTCCCAGCGTGGGGGTGACCCCCAGGGGGAGTCGGCCGGAGACGAAGTTCAGGTACTCGAGCACGCGGCTGCGCGCCCAGTAGATGTCGGTCCCGTCCTCGAAGATGACGTAGACGAAGGAAATACCGAAAAACGAATAGCCCCGAACGACGGTCGCATAAGGTACGGACAGCATCGCGGTGGTGAGCGGGTAGGTGACCTGGTCCTCGACCACCTGGGGCGCCTGCCCGGGAAACTCGGTGAACAAGATCACCTGCACGTCGGAGAGGTCGGGGATCGCGTCCAACGGCGTATTGATCAGCGCGAACGTGCCCCAACCGACAATTGTGACAACGAGGAGCCCCGTCAGAAATGGGTTCTTGACCGACCCCTCGATGATGCGACGAAGCACGGCTTACTCCTTCGGCTCGTTCGAATGTGGCCGCTTGTCGTGACCGTCGTGCGACGTCTCACCCGCCGGCATCACGTGTTCTGCGGCGCCCGCGACCTCGGC
This sequence comes from Myxococcales bacterium, assembly GCA_022561775.1. Lineage (GTDB taxonomy): Bacteria > Myxococcota_A > UBA9160 > UBA9160 > SMWR01 > JACZVU01. The sequence continues at coordinate 24,902 of JADFQO010000009.1, forward strand.
GGGCATGGCATGGCCTTCGAGGCTCGCGCCTTCCATCTCGCCATTCGGCACCGAATGCTCCGCCCCGTCGGTCGAATCAGTCCTAATGGCCGAGTCTGTTGTAACGGCAGAGTCGGTTGTAACGGCTAAGTGGGTCGAATCGTCGCCACTGGCCAGAAACTTCTGGACCGCCTCCTGGAGCTTGCTCTCGCTGTCGATCAGGAACTGGCCCGATGTCACCACCCGCTCCGATTCGCGAAGTCCATCGCGGACTTCGATCCAGCCATCGCCAGTCTCGAGGCCTATCGTGACATCTCGGGGTTGGAAGCGGCCATCGCCAAGTGCAACGACGATCAGGTTCCGACGGCCGGAACGGATCACGGCCTCCTCTGGAACCGATAGTACACCTTTAAGTGTCTGCGCCTCGATACTCACGTTGGCGAACATATCTGGCTTGAGTACTCCGCGAGGATTGTCGAGCTCCAGGCGAACGCGTGCGGTGCGGGTCGTGGGGTCGAGGTAGGGATAGATGTAGGTGACCACACCCTCGAAGCTGACGCCGGGCAGGTAGCTCAACTCCACCACACCGCGTTGCCCTTCGGCGATCCAGGCAAGCTCGTACTGGTATACGTCGGCATACACCCAGACCCGCGAGAGATCCGCGATGGTGTAGAGATTGTCGTTGGCTCCGACCTCCATGCCCTTCCGGACCATCAGGTGCGTGACGACACCGCTGGCCGGCGCGTAGAGGGTGAGGGTCTTGCGGACGATTCCGCGATCCAGCAGCTGATCGATGTCTCTGTGCGGGATGTCCCAGAGTTCGAGGCGCCGGCGCGTGGCTTCGAACAGATCGTCTCCTCCCCGCTTCACGTCGGGAAACGGGCTGTCGCCGGTGGCTTCTCGGTAGCGAGCCGCGATCAGCAGCTCTTCCTGGGTCGAGACCAGCTCGGGGGAGTAGAGTTCGAGCAGCGGCTGCCCGCGCTTGACCATCTCGCCCTCGTACTTGACGTAGAGCTTCTCGATCCAGCCCTGGACCTTGATGTGGACGTGCTCGACCAGGCGCTCGTCGTAGTCCACGCGTCCGACCGCGCGTACCACGCGCGTCAGGTCGCGCCGTTCGACGAGGGCCGTCCGCACGCCCATCTTCTGGATCAGCCCCGGGGCGATCCTGACTGCCCCCCCGGGCAATTCATCGCCCTCTTCTGCGCAGACCGGCAACAAATCCATTCCCATCGGTGACTTGCCGGGTACGTCCCGCACGTAGCTGGGATCCATCGGCGCCTTCCAGTAAACGGGTTCCGTCCCGCCCGGGCAGGAGCCTGCTCCTGACGCGCGGGTCGAGGGCTCCCTAGGTGCCGATGCAAACAGCCCGTTCGCGAGCCACCCTCCCGCGGCGCCCGCAGCCACCATCAACGCAATCGAGATCGTTTTCTTGATATTCATCGCAGTTCCTTTCCGATCGCACTTTCGAGCGCAGCAAAGGCCGCGCGACGGTCGGCGACCGCGCGAACTAGGCTGAGCTCAGCGTCCAGGAGGCGCACCTGACTGTCGATCAGGCTCAGAAAGTCGACCTTGTCCACCTGATAGCCCGACCGGCTCGAGTCGAGAGATTGGCGGGTCTGCGGAACCAGGCCCGTCTCGAGTAGAGCCACCTCGGCATCGGCCCGTTCGAGCGCGGCAAAGGTCGTGCGAACGGCATCGCGCAGGCGGGCGCGCCCGTCGCGGTAGACGGCCTCAGCGCGGCGCACGAGCGCGGCGCGTTCGGCTGTTTTCTCGCGCCATTTCCCGCGATTGACGGGAAGTCTCAGTGTCACCCCTGCGGACACGAAGTCATCTCCGGCCACCGGATCGCTGAAAGCGCGCTGCCGGATCCGGTAACCCACACCGAGGTCGAAATCCGGGTAGCCCTCGAATTCGGTCGCCCGATGCAGGCGCTCCGCCTCCTCGACGCGCTCCGCAAGTGCGTGGAGCAGCGGGCTCGTGTCATCGAGGCGGCTGAGCAGCGGTGCGATCTCGGGCAGCGGTGACTCGTCGCGCAGGCCGGCCGTTTGAGGGAAAAGCGTTGGTGGCGGAAGATCCAGGACGGCCGCCAGCTGCGCTTCCGCCGCAGCAAGCGCCTCGATTCGCCGAAGTCGCTCCTCGAGCAGCCTGGTAAGCTCGACCTGTGCACGCAGAACGTCTTGCTGGAGGCCGGAGCCCAGGCTGTACTTGACCTCTGCGATTTCGTTCAGTTGACGGAGCAGCTCGATATTGGCGTCGGTAATTTCGAGTGCGCGCTGGGCAAATCCCAGCTCCGCCCAGCGGCTCTCCACCACGGCAGCGACCCGGAGCCGCTGGTCTTCGAGATCCTCTGTCGCGGCGGAGGCCCCGGCGCGCGCGGCCTCTTTGCGGTTTGAAAGTACCCCGGGAAACGGGAACTTCTGCATCAGGCGCAGCTGGTTGCCGGACATCGGAGTCGAGTTGAAATCGAAATCTCCGACCGGGATGTTGGTGGCCTCGTAGCTGAAGCGCGGATCCTCCAGAGCACCCGCCGGCGAGACGCGATGCGCGGCCGCCGCGGCCGCCGCCTCATCCACCGCAATCGAAGGGCTCGACTGCTGCGCACGCTCCAGGCACCAGTTCAGCGGCAGAGGATCCGGTGGAAACACCGCTGTCTCATCGTTCGTAGAGAAGAGCAATCGATGCGCGGTGTACTCGTGCGGACGATGGACTTCGCCGGTCGTGGTTGGCAATGCCACGATGTCGTGCGGAGCTCCCACCTTCGGTGAGGATGACGGACCACCCTTTTCCTCGTGCCCCTTTTGGGCGTATCCGGATTGCGCCGGGAAGAGGGAAAGAACGATTGCGGTAATAAACGCGACAGGCGCGCAGAAAATCGATTCTTTGATCATGGATCACTCGCAAGTTAAATAACGAGTTGAAAGGCGTCGGAAAACGAGCATCGGGTGCACGTCGTTCCGAACAGAGATCTCGAAACCCGCGATGTGCGGGCTGGGTGACCCGTATCAGATTTGGAAGGAGTTTTTGACGAGGAGGAGGTTGCGAGGCGGTGGTTCCAATGCCAATTCGTATGGTTTGAAAGAAGCTGCGTTGGCTCGGGGAAGCAATCCGACAAGCGTGGTAGAAAAGGTTGCCATTGGGGCATCCAGAACAACGCGAGTCGCAAATGAAGCAAGCGCCACGCTCTCGAAGCGGCTGCAGTCCGCATCGCAACCCTCTCGGCTCTGGTCGCGAGACGGGGCGTCGCCCATGGCGTGGCAAGGAGCCTCTTCAGGCGCGTTTGCGTCTTCGAGATGAGAAGGGGCCAACTCGGCGCTTCGGGCAAAGCACAGCGCGGGGCAAAGCCCCGCGTGGAGTACGAAGACGATCGCAATCACGGATATGAAATGCAGAATCGATCTCACTCGCGCTTCCTCAGCTGTGCTCTCGCGCTGTGATCGGCGCAGCGACCCCAATACTTTACGCGCGTTGGTATAGAGACCCTACGGCGTTTTCGAGCCCTGGGCAAGACCATGACCGGGTCGCCCCCGATGAGAGGAGCGATGGAAAGCGAAACTTGATGTTGTCTGGTTGACGCACAGCGTTCCTGCGCCGGCCTTACGCAGTTGAAACTTCTATGGGCCTCTTCAGCGCTCAAAAATCCGCTGAAGTAGAGGGCAGTCCGAACTCAGCTTCGAGGCCCCTGCTACGCTGCCCAGCCATGAGCGGCGCGTTCACGATCGGCGAACTCGCGGAAGCGGCGGACGTACCCGCTTCGACTGACCCAGGAAGATTGGGGTGCATCGATGGTTCGAGAGGTCAGCTGCCGCGCGTCCGTGAGCGGGTGCATGCTCCTCGCAATGGCCACTGCTTGCTTGACGAAATCACGGAGACGACCATCGTGAAAAAGACACCTACCTTGTTGGCGAGCCTTGCGTGCTTCGGATTTTTTCTTTCCGCTTGCACGACGACCTACCGCGAGAGTGACTTCGCCGACGAGCCCCTCGACGAGCCTACCGGCAAAGCTCCGAATTGCTCGATCCTCGCCGACGAGCCGGGCTGCGAGGTGGAAAGCCCGTTTGACGCTCGCGATGAGCTCTAGCCTTCTGCGTGGCTGGGCTCGTCCGCCCAGCCGCGCGGGCTTGGCCGGCTACTCTTCGGTGACGCACCCGAACACTGCAGCAAATCCGGTGGTGCGGGAGCGGCCGGGAGCCGAACGGGAGTTGATCATGTCGAATGAGAAGGCCCGTCGCCGGACGCTCCCGGGCGCAGCGACCCGATGCGGGTCTGCGATCCGCCTGATTCTCGCGGCCCTGCTCGTTCTAGCGATGGCCTGCGCCAAGCCGCCGCGTTGGACCTCCCCGGACAGACCATCACCCGCGGACGCCGCCGTTCTTCTCGAGGGCGAAGAAAGCCGCACCGTCCGCGAGCCCTTCCCGGCAGAGGTACCCACGGTTCCCATCCGGAAGAAACTGCGCCCGTGCTGTGCGTTCGGCACCGACCTCAGGGTGAGGGTGGGCGCGGTGCCCATCCCGGGATTTCGCATCGGCAACATCATGGAGCTCGACGAAGTGGGCCCGCACATCTACGACAGCGGCGCGCTCACGCGCTCCAGCCAGGTGGGCACCAGCGGTTTCCGACACCGCGAGAACAATGGCCTGCTCTACACCTGCCGCGGCGGGTTCATCGATACCGCCCACGTGCGAGACTACATCGACTGGACGCTCTACCTGGGGACCGAGCTGGCGCGCAACCTCAACACGGGGGTGACGATCGAATTTCCCGACGAGGGAGGGCAACGGCGCATCGTCGCCCAGCCCGTCGATCAGGACATCATCGATCGCTATGGCCCCACACGGGTCACGCTTCGACTGGCCCAGTGGATCGGCTTCCAGCTATCTGTCTGGCACGAGATCGCCACCTGGTTCGGCTGGTCCTGGTCGAAGACCTTCCCGGAGACCGCCTCGGCATTCTCGCCAGAGGATCTCTACTCGAACATTCTGGGCGTCAAGATCTTGGGGGCACTCGGCCACCGGCGCTCCGGTCGCACGGAGCACCTCTACAACAGCAGCGTGGACACCTGGCTCGAACTGGTGCTCGAATACCTGGGTCCGGTGCCGAAGTCAGTGGGTGTCGAGGCCATGCGCTCGGTCGACGAGCACTGGTGGGACTCCAGTCGACGCCTGCCCGACAAGGAGCTCACGCTGCGGCGCCACCTGGACATCGACGACAAGATCGCGCCCTGGCTGGTCCCCGCCGCGCTGGCACCCGAGTCGCTGCGCGAGATCTGCGGCGACGATCCCAAGCCCGTCGCAATCGCGAGTCCCGACAGCGTGTTGGGCGTGAAGCTCTCGAACTGGGTGAACCTGTGGATCGATGTGGACGACAACCTCGCCGCCCAGGTGCCCTTCAGCGAGATCGGGCGAAGGGTGAGCCAGGCGGATTTCCCGCGCATCATCGAGGCGATCCGCGAGCAGAACCGCGAAGAGTTCGGATCCGCTGCCGACCAGCCCAACTGAGCGCCCGAGCTGTGAAAAATCGCATAGGTATCTGGGCTCAACACCAAGGGCTGATCGAAATGTTCCGAGGCGCTCTGCTCACCTGCTTGAGTGCGACGCTGGCCGGATGCGCGGGATCGTTGGCCGATCTGACTCCCGTCTCCAACGATCAGCTCGCGTGCGAAGAGCCTGCACCCGGACTACCGCTCGAGATCCGCTATCTCGGAAGCGGAGGGCACCTGATCCGCCGTGGGTCTTCGGCGATCCTGACGGCGCCATTTTTTTCGAATCCAAACCTGTTTCGAGTCGCCACAAGCCGCATCTCACCGGATTCCGCTCGGATTGATTCAGCGGTCGAGAAGATCATCGAGGAAGGGGGACGGCTCGACGATGTCCAGGCGATCCTGGTGGGGCACGCCCACTACGACCACCTGATGGACGTTCCCCGTGTCTGGCGCGAGTACGCACCGCAAGCGAGGATCTTTGGATCTCTCACCGTCAAGCACATTCTGCGAGGCTTCGACGTTCCGGATGATCAAATCGAAACGCTCAATTCGATCGCCGCGAGTCGGTGGGCTGCTGGGCGTTGGGTCACGCTTGGCGATCTGCGTTTCATGGCAATCGAGTCCGAGCACGCTCCCCACGCATTCGGGATCAAGGTCTACGGTGGGGAAGTTCGCAAGAACCTCTCCCATCCGCCTCGCCGGGCAAACGAGTACAAAGAAGGCCGGACCTTTGCCTTCCTGATCGATTTCTTGGATCCAGACGGTACTGTGGCCTTCCGCATCCACTACCAGGATGCGGCGAGCAACACGCCGCTAGGCTATCCGCCAACCCTCTATGGCGACGACCAGCGAAGCGTTGACGTCGCGATCGTATGCGCGGCGTCCTTCAAGCAGGTTCAAGGCTATCCCGAAGGTATCTTGCGAGCCGTCGACGCGAGATACGTCATTGTGGGTCACTGGGAGAACTTCTTCGTCTCGCAAGAGAAGCCCCCGCGCCCCGTGCCGATGACCGACGTTGCGGAGTTTGTCGCGCGCACGGAGCGTGCGCTACCCGAGCATGCTCGGTGGGTGCTCCCCAGGCCTCACGCGGTACTTCGAATCGAACAGTGCGCCCGATGAACGCGATTGCGAACAATGTGCGAGACATTCTGGGGGGCATGATGCCACTGATGCGTTCCAAATCGACACGGACTGCGCGGGCACGAAACCGGCTTCGGCTCCAGAACTGCGCGATGGTCGCGTTCGCGATCGGCGGATGCGCTCAGTCCGCGGTGCCCGTCGCGACCCAGCACCCAACCACCAACGAGCCGCGACAGCACGTCCTCGTACGCTTTTCGAACATGAGCCTGCGTCCGTCGGTCGCGCAGGTCGTCGAGGGGGGGACCGTCGCGTGGACCAATTTGTCGAGCAATCGCGGTGGCGTGGTCTCATTTCCGCTGAGCGTCGTCGACCACTTTACCTGTGGTGAACTGCGGCCGGTCTTCTACAAGACCGCGGACCGCCTCGTATCGATCCCGATCACCGGCGGTTCCGGGGGTGTGGCGCTGCCCTGCCCCCTCGAGCCCGGCGAGTACGCGTATCGGCTCAACCTCTTCCGCGGTTTGCGTCGGATCGGGCCGTCGGTTTCCAATATCGACAACCCCGACCTCAGCCTGCCTGGGAAGATCATCGTGAAATGAACGCCGGCGACGGTCGACGGCCAGGTGTTCGGGTCGTGCGGATCGGCAGAATGCCGTAGGCTTCAAAAGCCTGGAGAGCCCTCCTCGGCAAGCGACGACCGGAGGCCTGCCAACGGATGCCGGACAGAAAACCGCTCACACAGCACGGCTTCCTCGAGCTACCAGTCACACGCGACCTGTCGGAGATCAGCGCCGATGTCGCCATTCTTGGCGTACCCTACGACCTCGCGACGACCGGGCGCGCGGGCACCCGAGAGGGACCACAAGGAGTGCGCCGGGCCTCGTGGCAGATGAGCTGGGAGGCGCGCCGCTGGCCCTGGCGGTTTGCGCTCGGTGACCGGCTGAGCGTGATCGATTACGGCGATGTGATCTTCGATCCGGGCAACAACCAACAGATGGTGGAGGTGCTCCAGCAGGACGCTCGAACGCTGCTCGCGGCGGGAAAGACCATTCTTTCGCTCGGAGGGGATCACTACATCTCGCTCCCACTGTTGCGGGAGCACCACGCGGTGTACGGCCCGATCTCGCTCGTCCACTTCGACGCCCACACCGACACCGAGCCGGTCGAGGGCACCTTCAATCACGGCAGTATGTTTCGAGAGGCGCTCGAGGAAGGCCTGCTCGATCCCGCCCACTCGGTGCAGATCGGAATCCGCACCGAGTACGAGTACGACGATCACCCTTTCACGGTGCTCGACGCTGCGTGGGTCAATCTTCATCCAGCACGAGAGGCGGGGGAGGTAATTCGCCGCGTCATCGGAGAAACACCCGCGTATGTCACGTTCGATATCGACTGTCTCGACCCCGCGTTTGCACCGGGAACCGGGACGCCCGTTCCGGGAGGGATCTCGACCGAGCGCATACTCGAGATCCTGAGAGAGCTCGTGGGATGCAACCTGATCGGAATGGATGTGGTCGAAGTGGCACCCGCCTACGATCACGCCGAACTCGCGGCTCTTGCCGCCGCGACGATCGCGCTCGAACTCCTCTACGTCAAAGCCGCCAAGCCCGCGGACCTGGTTGCGGCACGAGCGACCGGCAACCTCTAGGCAGAGTGGAAATTGAGCGATCGCTTCGAGGCTCTTCGGCGGGAGATGCAGCGGCAGGTCGACGAGGGCATCCGTCCGTCGATCCAGGTTGCCGTCGACTGGCGGGGCGAATTGGTCTTCGACGAGGCCATCGGAGCGGATGCGACCCGGGATTCCAACTACCTGCTCTGGAGTTCCACCAAACCCCTGGTCGCCGTCGCGCTGCTTCAGATCATCGATGAGGGCGGCGCGAAGTTGCGAGACCGCGTCCGCAGCTACATTCCCGAATTCGGGGTGCGAGGCAAGGAGACCTGCACGATCGCCCACCTTCTCTCGCACCGCGGCGGTTTCCCGGATTCTGGCAAACTCATGAAAGCGCTGGGCCGTTTTTCCCGCAACTGGGATGAAGCACTGGCCGCCGTCTGCGACATGGAAGCCCAGTGGGAGCCCGGCAAGGATCGCGGCTACCACCCCTCTTCCAGTTGGTTCATCGTAGGAGAATTGATTCAACGACTGCGTGGCCGCCCGCTCTGGGAGACGTTACGCGAGCGGGTGCTCGACCCGGTAGGTATCGCGGCCGACGGGTTTTCGCTGGGGAATCCCGAAGTACTCAGTCAGCCCGCGATGCGGGTGAGCACGCTCCAGGAAAAAAGCGCACCCGTCGACGCCAGCTGGTGGAACGATCCCGCGACCCATCGTGCGGTGATTCCGGGTGGCAATGGCGTGTCGCGTGCCAACCAGGTGGTCCGCTTTTATCGCGCGATGTTGAACGCAGGCGAGGGAAGCGGCGGTCGCTTGCTCTCGCCAGAAATGGTTCGAATCGCCACCTTTCCCCAAGTGGTTGGAATCATCGACCGAACCTTCCTGATCGACGTCCCCTGGGGTCTCGGGTTCCGGCTCAAACACGCGATTCCGACAATGGACGACTTTGGTCAGACCGCGACCCCCGGCACCTTTGGTCACGGGGGACACTTCCTGGTGAACACCGCCTGGGGGGATCCCGGCAAAGATCTCGCCGCCTGCATTCTTTCCAACGGTCTCACTTCACCGCGCACCGGAACCCGGGCGGTGATCGCGCTGTCGCAAGCGATCCACGACGCCGTGGACGCGTCGACTTAGCGGACGGCCTCGCCGAGCCGGTCGATGGCTTGGTCGAGTGCGGCTTCGAACCCCGTCTCCCAGGATTCGCACGCTGGGTATAGGATGGCCCGCGAGGAATTGACGATTCCGCCCTCGCGCCCGCCGCTTCCCGCGCGAAATGCGCGAACCGCCTGCTCGGCACCCGCACCCTGGGCGCCAAAGCCCGGCACGAGAAAGAGCGCCTCGGGGAGCCGTTGCCGCACCCGGTCGGCCTGCTCGGCGTAGTTTGCGCCGACGACCACACCGAGCGACGACCAACCCGTATTCGGCCCGACGAGGCGCCGGCAATCGTCCGCGAGCATTTCGGCGACCGCTTCGAAGACCGTCGCGGTTTCGAGCGATCGATCCTGAAGATCGCCCGAGCCCGGATTGCTGGTCTTCACGAGCACGAAGAGGCCCCGGCCGTGGGAGCTGCATCGCTCGATGAATGGAGTCAGGGCGTCGCGGCCCAGATAGGGATTGACCGTGATCGCATCCACGCCGAGACCTGCGTCGGGATCGAGGTAGGCTCGCGCGTAACCTTCGGCGGTCGATCCGATATCGCCGCGTTTCGCGTCGAGAACGACCAACAAATTGCGAGCGCGACAGCGATCGACGAGGACTTCGAGGACCTGAAGGCCGCGCCATCCCAATTGCTCGAACAGCGCGATCTGCGGCTTGACGACGGCGACCCGCTTTTCGAGCCGGTCGATGACCTCGGCGCAGAAGGCCTGCACGGCCTCGGACGTCGCCGGATCTACCGGACGCATCGAGCCCTTGCGAAACGCTGAGGGAATCCGATCGAGGTGGGGATCCAACCCGACACAGAGCGGATGTCCGAGCTCGCGAACCCGCCCGATCAACTCATCTGCAAAATGCACGGCCCTAGGATACTCCAGTCCACTGCGAACCGAACTCGCCCCACCGGCAGCCTTCGTTCTTCGCGTTGTCCGGGCACTCGGATTGCGCGGAAGCGTGCGGGGCCGGCGGCGGTCGCTCCGCGAACCATGGGCTCCTCAATCCGCCCGCTACCACACTTCAGGAACCGAGTTCCCGCTTTTGAAAGGTCGCAAGCAGGATCAGCACGCTCGCGACTACCCAGAACCCGAGCTTCAAAGCCATGATCGTTGGATCGACATCCGGAACCACCGGGGCGATCCACGGTTGGAGCGCCACCACAACCGCCGTACACAGCGGTGGTGTGAAGTGCTGCAGGATATTCCCCAGCCTTCCAAGTGACGCCCCGAACAGCGTGAAGACATTGACGAAGGTAATCGCGCCGACGAAGAAGAGAACACTCATTGCGGTCGCGATCCGCGCGAGGAAAAGCGACAGAGTCATCGCCAGCGCCGCTACCACGAGGGCGCCGGCCACGCAGGCGAGCCCAGCCCAGATTGCCGCACCCAGGGAAACACCATTTCGGAGGTGCAGGAGATAGGTGCTCACGGTCAGCACCACCGCACCCGTACCGGTTGCGATCCCGAGCGCGCCCGCCAGGCGCGCGAGCGCAAACTCGCTGCGCCGCACGGGACGGGCCAGGATCAGATTGGCGGATCCATCAAAAACGGTTTCGGCGAGATGATCCGAGGCCAACAATCCGGCGAGCACCATCGTCCAGAGAGACAGCACGGTAAAGATCAGCATTCCGGCCCAACCGGAAATTTCGTGGACCGAAACCTGTTCGCCGCCACGAACGATCTGGCTCGAGCCCGCGCAGGAGGTGCAGCTGTCCACGGCCAACAGCGAGAGCAGCGCGAAAACCACGATGACGGGTACGATTCGCCGTCGCATCGCATCGCGAAACGCCTCACTGGCCAGCTCAGAAAAAACGCTGGTCGCGGCGTGTCTCATCTGCGGACCAGCCGCACGAACGCATCCTCGAGGGTCTCTCCCTCTTCCACGAGTTCGTCGATCCCGCCTCTGGCGACCAGCGTTCCCTCATCGATGATCGCGACTTGATCGCAGGTGCGCTCGACCTCCGAGAGCAGGTGCGAACTCATGAGTATCGAACAGCCTCTCTCTCGCGCCGCGAGGATCCAGTCGCGCGCGTCGCGAACGCCGATCGGATCCAATCCGGAGGTCGGCTCGTCGAAAATCAGCAGCTTCGGCTTGGCGAGAAAGGCCTGCGCGAAGCCGACGCGCTGGATCAATCCCTTCGAGAGAGAGCCGAGCCGGTTGAGTGCGCGCGCAGACAGACCGGTCTGCTCCAGCACAGCCTCGACATCGCTCTCGAGTTCCGCTCCGTGTAGACCCGCGAGAGCTGCGTGATGTCTCAAGAAGGAGAGCACCGTCATGCGACCCGGCAAGGTCAGGCGCTCCGGGAGATAGGCGACACCGATCCGAGAGGCTGGATCACGGGGCGACAGCCCCTGAAGCCGAACGGTTCCCGCGCTGGCCTTGGTGAATCCGAGCAGCATTCGCAGGGCGCTGGTCTTGCCGGCGCCGTTCGGGCCCAACAACCCGAGCGCCGAGCCAGTGGCGAGCGAGAGGTCGACATCGCGAAGTGCGTAGCGCTGGCCGTAGCACTTGGTGACGCCGACGAGCTCTAGCGCGAACATCGCCGTAGCGATCGATTACGCGCCGGTTCGGCGACGGACGGTCTTGACGCCACCCAGCGCCTTGAACTGCATGACCCGGCGCAGGCTGGAGTTGGCAACCGCTGAACTCTCGGTCGAGAGCGCGCGCTTGAGGGCTTCGAAATCGCCGGACTGCTGGAAGGCTTCGACGGCGTCGATCTGCGTCCGGGAGGGCCGCTGGGGGGACCGTGGACCGCGCGAGGTATCCGCCTCGTAATCGCGCTGAAACGCCTCCGGGCTGAATCCACGTTTCTCGAGGATGCGTTTCACCTTGGGTGCGGCGAGCACCTTGGACCAGAATTCCTCGGGAGCCTTGCCGCCACCGGTACGCTTAGAGATAGCCATATCATTCCCTTTTGGAAGGTTTGACGCTGATTTTACGCGATGCTCTCTAACTGCGCGGTAGAGAACCCAACTTTTATCTCTGCCAAACACAGCTTGGATGGAGGCCGATTGATCTCCGTTAAGAGGCATACTATCGCATAGAATTCGACTGCGGCAAATAGCGGCATCGACGCTGGTGATATTGCTGCTCTTCGATAGCCTGTAGCGTCCCGCTCGGCGATCCCTGGCACGACCGCGATACTGCAGAGGACAGATGCCCAAAATCAGCCGAATGCGATGGCAGCACATCCTACCCTGGATTGTGTCAGTTGGGCTGCTCCTCTACGTGTTCAACGTAGCAACCGATTGGGAGCGCCTGCGCGCTGCTACCGCGCAGGCGAATCTTCCGCTCTTTCTCGCGTTCACAACCGCCGACCGAATCGCATTCTTCGTGGTCTGGTCGCTGCTGCAAGCAGCGGCGCTGCGACGCTTCGTCGCGCACGTTCCCATCCATTCGGTCATCGCAATCCGCGGTGGCTCGGAATTGCTCCGGGCCGTCAGCAATCCACTCTCGGACGGCGCTTTTTTTCTCGGCCTGGGGCGACTCACCGGGGGGAGACTCGAGGCCGTGCTCGCGGCGGCCCTGGTTCCGACGATTTGCCATTTTCTGGTCTTGGCGCTCCAGATGACACTGGCACTCCCCTTCCTGCCGGGCAGCTTCAACGCGAATCGCGACGTGTTCGTCACGGTCGGAATCACCTGGTTGATCGTCCTCGGCCTGGCAATCGGCGTCCGGGTCTCTGCGACCGGTTCAACCCGGATTCCTGGAGCTCGACGGGTGCGAAACTGGCTCGAGCGATTTCCGCTTCGCGAGATTCGACCGTTCTTCATCGGCTTTTTGGCCTTGACGATCTTCGACGTCGTGATCCAGGGCCTCGCATCCCGAGCGTTCGGACTGGATATCGCATGGACGGCGCTCGCTGCCCGCATCCCGCTCCTCTATCTGGCTCTCGTGATTCCCAGTCTCGGAAATTTCGGAACGCGAGAGCTCGCTTGGGCAGGCCTGTTTTCCGAGTTCGGGTCACGAGACGCGCTGATCGCCTATGCGTTCGCGGTCAACTCTGTTTTCTTGATCCTGAATGTCTTGATCGGAACCCTCTTCCTGAAGCGCGCTCTGGAACTCGTCGGAGAGGTTCGACGAGCCCGAAAGGCCGGCGAACCCGCCCCCGCCCCGCTGCTCCGAGACCCCGCCGACGGCTGAGAGCCGAACAGCACACCCAGCGATCTCCAACGAAAATCGACCCGGCAGACTGGGCCGCCGCCAGCATGAGCGATCCCATGGGATAATCGCCCTGCGCGGGCGCGATCCGGGCCGGTCTGTGCGCGGGCGACTCAAGCCGTGTAGGATACGCGGGCACCTCCGTCCCGGATGGCGCCACCAACAGAGCCGCCCCTCCAGCGGTAAAACCGAGTGGGAAATTCGCATGGCCAGAAAACGGAGCCGGACGGCGGTTCTCAAACGACAGCGAGAGGTCAAGAAGTCGGAAAAGCAGGCGCTAAAGCGGGAGAAGCGCGAAACCCGTAAGGAAGCGCCCGGACACGAGCAGGTCGCCACGCGCGAAGATCTGGCGGACTACGGATTTCCGATCGACGAAGCCGACGAGGGTGACGGGTTGAAATCCGAATCCGCTGAATGACCGTACCATGGCCGACGAAAGACTGATCGCGGTATTCATCGACTACGAAAACCTCGCCATTGGCGTTCGCCAGATGCGAAAAGGCAATTTCAAGATCGACCTGGTGCTGCGACGCCTGCTCGAGAAAGGTCGGATCGTCTACAAGCGCGCCTATTGCGACTGGAGCACGTACCGGCCCGCAGTCCGCGAATTTCACGGACACGGCGTTGAGATGATCGACATTCCACAGACCAAGACGAGCGGGAAGAACAGCGCCGACATCCACATGGTGGTCGACGCGCTCGATCTCTGTTACCAGAAGCCGCACATCGACACCTTTGCGCTGATCTCGGGCGACAGCGACTTCTCCCCCCTCGCCGCCAAGCTCAAGGAAAACGACCGGCAGGTGATCGGATGCGGGGTCAAGAGCTCCACGTCGGATCTGCTCATCGGCAGCAGTGACGAGTTCATCTACTACGACGATCTGATTCGCGTGGCCGAAAAGGCCGACAAACCCAAGGCGACAACGAGCAAGAAAGCGACGCCGGCCGCCACGAAACGCCAGGATGCCACGAAAAAAATCGTCGAGATCGTCCGATCCCTGGAGCGGGACTACGACACCGTCTGGGGTTCGATGGTGAAGCAGACGATCCGGCGCGTGTTTCCGGGCTTCAACGAGGATTACTTCGGCTATCAGAGCTTCGCTGAGGTTCTCGAAGCGGTCGAACAGGCTGGCGAGATCGATCTCGACTACGACGAGAAGCGCGGCAATTACGTGGTGCGAACGAGGCGCTCCTGACACATCCCATGCCGACTCAACGCGACGCCGCAAGCGAATCCGAAGGATTCGCCCGCTAGAGTCGACGCCAGAGTCGTATGCCAAAGAAAGCGGCTACCGCCAGGAAGAGGACAACCGGCCCCCATCCGCCGATGACCGGAGGCACGGCTCCGCCGTACCCCAGTGATCGGGATACTCCCGTCAACAGGATGTAACTGATCCCGACCACGACGCTCAGCAGCAGCGTCTGTGCGGGACCGGGAAATGGCGGGCCCCCTACCGCAAAAAAGAGCAGCAGCGCCGGGAGCACGATGCAGGCCAGGGGCTGGGCGAGCTTGACGTGGTAGTCGACCCGCAGGGGTCTGGGATCCACATTGTCGTTCTCCGCTTCTTCAATCAAGCCGATCAGATCCCCGACGCTGAGGTGCATCGTGTCGACTTCTGCGGGAAGCTCCTCGCCCAGGTATGCAAAATTGGGTGCGGGCATCACGCGCGCCTTCCCTTCGGAAACGTCGATTCGAACCGGATCCGTCAACAGCCACCAGCCGTTTCCGACGTGACGCGCCGCACTGGCATCGATTCGCATCACCGGCAGTCGATCTTCGCCAATCTCGTAGATCGATAGACCCCACGCCAATCCGCGATCGGGGTCGAAACGCTCCGCCTCGAGAATCTTGCTTCCCAACCGATACCAGACGGCGTTTCTGCGCCGCTCTTCTTGTTGTCGACCGTACCCGCCCTTGATTTCGGATCGTTTGAGTTCATCCGCGAGAGCATTCGCACGCGGCACCAGCACGTTATTGAGGATCGCGTCAGCCGGAACGACCATGGCCGAAATGAAAAGCACCGGAAGCAAAGCGCTCGGAGCAGGAATGCCGCAGGCTCGCATGCCGATCAGCTCTCCTTCGACAGCGAGCAGGCTGACGGTCAGTGCCGTAGCGACCAGAAGAGACATCGGGATCACTCGCGAAGCCAGCAATACCACTCGCGCGCTGTAGAAATGCAGGACTTCCAGTCCGGTCGCGTGGTACCGGCTGAACCACGAGAGCCGCTCCATGATGTCGATCAGCAGGTATGCGACCAGCAGGATCGAGAAGGAAAGCAGCGCCAGGTGGATGAATCGGCCAGCGATGTAACGCGGCAGTGGATAGCGTCGGGGGCGCTGCTCACGGACCTTCTGGTTCGCCAATCGGCTGGTTCGATGCTGCGGCCGATCGAAGGAGTGGCCGAGAACCCCCCCCCGCCGTGCTTTCACGATCAGCACAGCAGCGAGCAGCGACAGCGTCGCGTTGGGCAACCACACAGCTGCCACGACGCCGATCAGCTCGCTCTGGGCCAACCCCTCCCCTAATTGGATCAGACCGTAGTAGGAAATCGTGCACAGCAGGCCGAGCACGCCGCCCGCAGCTCTGGAGAAGTTGGTTCGGACCAGAAAGAGGGGAACAGCGAGAACGCCAAATAATAGTGTCGCTAACGGCATCGCGAATCGGCGGTGGAATTCGATCTCTGCCCTCGAGAGCTGTTGCGTGGAACTGGGCACGAAGGTGCTCGCGCGCTCCGAGAGCTCCGCGAGTGAAAGCCCGGAAAGCTTGTCCTCGACGGTGCGCAGGATTTCACCGCTCTCGGGCAGGCGCGTCGTGAGTTCCTCGAACGTGAGTGTCTTCGGTCCGTCTTTCGCGGACAGGACGACTCTCCCTTCTTGAAGTGAGATCTCCGTGACGCCATCTTCTCTCGTATCAATCCGACCGGTACGAGCGAAGACCGTCTGACCGATGTCGGGCAGCCAGAGCAAGATCCCCTTCAAACGGTCGCCCCGCGCGTTGACCTCCCGCGCTTCTAGTCGCCAGTCGCCAAAGCGGGTCACGACACCCTGCTGAATCTGCGACCAGGGTTTTTCGAGTGAAATCGTTTCGAACACCCGATCGAGGGCGCGACTGGTCCACGGCGCTATGGACAGCGAGAGACCGACGGACACCAGGGTCATTGCGCTCGCGAACGCGACGAAGGGCCACACCAACCGCACGGCCGTGACACCCGAGGCCTCGAGGGCGAGGATCTCGTGATCGGCGCCCATCCGGCCGAGCGCCACCAGACAACCCATCAAAACTGCGAACGGAAGCATTAGCGTCGCGGTCGGAACCGCCTGATAAATGGCGATCAGGCTGACGGTTCCGCCGCTCAGCCCACGGTTGACGAAGAGATCCGAGAGCGCGAGCAGATTCTGGGTAAGTACGACCGTCGTAAGGCCGAAGAGAGCGAAAAGCGTAGGAGTGAGGGCCTCTTTGGCGACGAGCCGATACAGGGTCAACCCCGGACGGCGGTGAATCGGCGCAGCAGGCTCCACGCGGCGTCCATCTGGAGAAGTCGCCCGCGGGAGGGTGCCGGCTTTTGCGGCCGACAGACCTGGACTACAGTTCGGTCTCTCCCCCATATGGACGAAATCCTAGGCCTCCCGAGTGGCCGGAGGCAATGACCCGCTTTACGGAGAGGGCAGCGGAACTTCATGAGAGCGATCTTACTCAGCGCAGGACAGGGCAAACGCTTGCTGCCGTTGACGGCATCGAGACCGAAATGCCTGCTGGAGGTCAGCGATGATCGATCGGTGTTGGATCTCCAGCTCGAGTCTCTCGCTCGTTGTGGAATCGAGCACACCACCGTGCTCACCGGCTTCGGGGCCGAACACGTCGAGCACAGCATCGCGGAATCCCGCTTCGGCGAAATGGACGTAATAACGCTCTACAACCCGTTCTATGCGGTTACCGACAACCTCGCGACCTGCTGGATCGCCCGCGTCGCAATGACCGATGATTTCATCCTCTTGAACGGAGATACCGTCTTCGAAGACGATCTATTGCGCCGGGTCCTCGAAGCGCCACAGGCGCCGATCACCGTCACCGTCGATCGAAAACCCGAGTACGATGCGGACGACATGAAGGTCACACTCGACACCGACGGGCGCCTGCTTGCAATCGGTAAGCAGCTTCCGCTCCACACGGTGGACGGGGAATCGATCGGGTTGCTTCGATTTCAAGCGACCGGCGTGCAGACCTACCAAGATGCACTGGATCTCGCCATGTACCAACCGGAGTCATTGAGCAACTGGTATCTCTCCGTCGTGAACGAACTCGCCCAGAAGATTGCGGTCCACACCGTATCGATCGAAGGGCTCTGGTGGTCGGAAATCGATTTGCGCGAAGATCTCGACACCGTACGCGGACACTTCTTACAGCACGGCAACCGCTCGGATCCCGCGAGATCGACGGGCTGACCGATTGGCTCCAGGTCGGGTGCTCGCGACCACTTCCCGCGCACACCCGATCTCAGCGCAGCCGGCGCGGTTCCAGCGCGAGGTCATTGGGCGGGGCCGGGCCGAACGAGCGCCTCTCAACCCCGGGGGGGGAGCCGCGCTCGCAATCAGCCGGGGCGAATAGGCTATAGAGCCCTCCAGTGAGAGTACTCCGCTACTTTGCCAGCCGATACCGCGCGCAAAGCCTGCTGGTGCTGTTTTGCATCCTGCTCGGCGGGCTCCTCGAGGGCCTCGGCCTCTCGGCACTGCTACCCATCTTTGCGCTCGTCTTCAAGGAAACGCCGGGCCTTTCCGCGCCCGAATCCAGCGAAACCTCGGCGCTCGGCGAGGCCGTCGACAAGGCACTCGAGACACTCGGGCTCGAACCGACGCTGCTCGCGCTGCTCCCGATCATCGCAACCCTTTTCTGGCTGAAGGCCGGTGTGATCCTCTTCGCCAAACGCCAGATCGGCTACACGGTGGCCAGGATCGCCACCGACCTGCGGCTCGAACTCCTGCAGGCGCTGATGGCCGCGCGCTGGAGCCACTTCACACGTCTGCGCACGGGAAGCGCCGCGAACGCGCTCGCGACGGAAGCACAGCGCGCGTCTACCAGCTACGAACACATGGCCCAGGTCTGTGGGCATCTGATCGAATGCCTGCTCTACCTCGGGTTGGCGTTCACGATCTCGATACCGATCACGATCGGCGCAGCCGCAACCGCGCTCGCCACCCTGGGCGGACTGAACGCATTGGTCCGCATGTCAGGCAAAGCCGGAAGCAAGCAGACCAAGTATCTGAAATCCCTGCTCACGCGTGTGACAGACAACCTGCAGTCCGTGAAACTGCTCAAGGCGACCGGACGTGAGTCGCTCGTCGAGCCGCTGCTCGAAGGCGACACGGCTCAGCTCAATACCGCGCTTCGGCGACGCGTCTTCAGCCGCGAGGCGCTGCGCTCGATGCAGGAGCCGATCCTCGTCACCTGTCTCTGCATCATGGTCTTTGTCCTCGTCCAGATTCTCGGAACACCGTGGGCTGAGGTGGGATTGCTCGTGATCCTCTTCGGCCGGGTGAACGGGAGTTCCAACAAGATGCAGCGCCGCTACCAGCAGACGATCACGGAGGCGAGTGCCCTGTGGTCGATGCGCGACATGATCGACGCCGCAAATTTCGACGCCGAGACGATGACGACCGGCGCTTCGCCCAGCCTCGAGCAGGGCGTCGACCTGCGGAACATCCGGGTCGAATTGGACGGAGCCGTCGTTCTCGACAACCTGTCGTTTTCGATTCCCGCTGGGAAGATCACGGCCCTGGCGGGCGCGTCGGGTGCGGGCAAGACAACCACAGCAGATCTCATCACGGGGCTGGTGCGGCCCGATGCGGGCGAAGTCTACATCGATGGCGTTCCGCTCGCAGAGCTCGACCTCCGCGAGTGGCGCCAGCTGATCGGATACGTCCCACAGGAAACGCTCATGCTACACGACAGTGTGTCAAAGAACGTGAGTCTGGGCGACCCGAATCTGACGCCAGAAGACATCGAACGCGCGCTCCGAGATGCCGGCGCATGGGAATTCGTCTCGGAACTTCCGGGTGGGGTCGACTGCTCGGTCGGCGAGCGGGGCATGCGGCTCTCGGGTGGCCAGCGCCAGCGGATCGCGATCGCGCGCGCACTCGTTCACGGCGCAAAGCTGCTGATCCTCGACGAGGCGACGACGGCCCTCGATCCGAAGAGCGAGGCCTTCGTCTGGGCAGCCATCGAGGCGCTGCGCGGACGCGCGACGGTGCTTGCGATCTCGCACCAACCGGCGCTGACGGGTGTGGCCGACCGGATCTACCGAATCATCGACGGAAAATGCACAGAGATCGAAGCCTCTCGTTGTTCCGATCGCGCCGCATCCTGACCCCCTCAGCGCTTCGCAGAGGCCGCTCCCAATGAACGAGTTCAACGCACTCGTACTCGCAGGGCGTCGCAGCTCGGCGGACCCACTCGCGGAAGCCCGGGGTGAGACCCACCGAGCCCTTCTCGAAGTGGTCGGGGTTCCCATGTTGATCCGAGTGGTTCGCGCCCTGCGCGCTTCGTCGAGCGTCGATCGCATCACGGTGAGTATCGACGACCCGGGCGCGTTCGAAGTCGTACCCGAACTGCGCAAACTGCAGGCCCGCGGCGAAATCGCCCACCACCCGAGTCTCCCGTCGCCGAGCCGCAGCGTGCACGACGCGTTGAACGGTGGCCTGCTCGGAGGCCGGGTGCTCGTCACCACCGCCGATCACGCTCTGTTGACGCCGAAAATCATCGATCATTTCGCGGCGTGCGCCGAGCAATTAGACGCCGACGTGGCGGTGGGAGTCGTGGCCGAATCGGTGATTCGAGCCGCCTATCCCTCGACCACCCGGACCTATCTGCGATTTCGAGACGGTGGGTACTCGGGCGCCAACCTCTTCGCGTTCCGATCGCGGCAAGCCCTTCGGGCCGCCGAATTCTGGGTAAGAGCGGAGGCTTTTCGCAAGCGACCGTGGCGGCTCGCGAGCGCCTTCGGCCCGACGACCCTGTTGCTCTTTGCGCTGCGCCGACTCAGCCTCGAAGGAGCCCTCGAACGCGCATCCCGTGTGATCGGTTGCCGGATCCGCGCAGTGCCTCTCCCGTTCGCAGAGGCCGCGATCGATGTCGATCGACCGTCGGATCTCGCTCTGGTGTCGGAGATCTTGTCGGCGCGAGGCGAAACGGCGGGATGAGCGCGCGGATTCAGCCCACCAGCACCCGCTCACCCTCGGCGCGGAAACGACCCGAGCCGGGATCGTAACCCCGGATTCGAAGCGCGATCCGAAACCGCGGGCCTCCGCTCCCGAAATTCCGCTCGATTTCGTAGACGTGGTACTGGGCACGGCGTTCTGGCCTCTGCCCGATGTCGGATGCCGAACGCACACCGACGACGGGGATCGAACCGTCTGGCCCATCGATCGCGGCGAGCAATGTGCGGTGATTGTGGCCGTGCACGACGAGTTCGGCACCCGTGCGGCCGATGACACCACGGAGTGACTCCGCATCCCTCAGCCACCTCCGTGGGTGCGTCGCGCCGGCGGTGATCGGATGGTGAATCGAGATCACCCGACAGAGATCGGAGTCGGCGAGGCCGTGAAGCATGCGCTCGAGTCGATCGAGCTGGGCCTCACCCAGAGTTCCGGTGGCGTCGAAGAGCCGTGTCGGCAGCGCAGAACACAGTCCGACCACGGCCAGCGGGCCGCGAATCCGCAGCGTAGGAAACCGGTCACGGGGATCGGAGCTCTCCGCGGCGCTTTCGCCATCATCGGATTCGAAATAGTCCGACCAGAGATTCCACGAGGCGGACTGTGAAACGCGCACGTAGGCGTCGTGGTTTCCGGGCACGATCGAAACGTCCCGCGCATCGCCGAGCCGCTTCAACCGTTCTCGCGCGGCGCCGAACTCGGAAGCGAGAGAGAGATTCGTCAAATCGCCGGTCACCACCAGGTGGTCGATCGGGGAGCGACTCAAATCGTCCATCAACGCGTCGACGACCGAGGTGCGATGGAATCGCTGGCGCCGGATTCGCCAGGAAAGCCAGCCGAAGAATCGCTTGTTGAGCAGATGGAGCGGGTTGTTGACGACGACGGGCGTCGCGTGAAGATCCGATAGGTGCCCCAAAGAAAACACGGGATACGCCCCTCACCTTGGGTGATCGGCAAGGCTAACCCAGCTCCGAGCGCTGTGATACTCTCCACGGCCGCTCACGAAGCCTCCCCCTTGAAAATCGGCGGAATCGGATGCCGCAGTCACCAGCAGGCGATGCGCCTTCGGCGTGGATCATCGGAAATCAACACTCTCCCGAGGTCCGGGTGTGGGCGCTCAGCGCCTCGGACCGCCACCGCCGCCTTCTCGCGAGAGCCGGCTGCGAATTGATTCGCACGCTCGACGCGAACGAAAATCCGGGCGATCCGCAAGCGCCGAGCGTGATGATCGTTCGGTCCGACGCAATCCTCGACGAGCGGCTCGTCGAGAGCTTGTTCGCGGCTCGAAACACGATACTCGTCGCCAAGCGTACGCGAGACCGCGAGTGGGGGGGACCCGTGGCGGCCCACGTGGATTCCGCGCACGCCGCCGAGACCCTCGACACGCTGCGGCTCGCCGCGCAAGACGAGCGGCCCTCGACAGCCGAGGGTGAGTGGCCAACCCCAGCGGCCGGCATCCGACTCGCAGCGCCGGGCGACCTCACGCCCGCCTACTCGGCGAGGCTTCGCAAGTTCGACCCGCCGTACATCTATCCCGCGTGTGCCGAGAGGATCCGCGAGATCGAAGACCGCATCTTCCAGTCGTCGTACAAGGGTGTCACCGACCTGATCACCAAGTGGCTCTGGCCGCGCCCGGCAGCGGCTGTCGTCCGCGTGCTGGCGCGCGCTGAGATCCAGCCAAACGCGGTAACGGCGTTGAGCTGGCTGTTCGCGATTGCCGCTGGGGTGTTCTTCTGGAGGGGTTGGTTCGCGTTCGGCTTGGCCTGCGGCTGGCTGATGACGTTTCTCGACACCGTCGACGGCAAACTCGCGCGCGTCACGTTGACGTCGAGCCGATTTGGGCACATCTTCGACCACGCCCTCGACCTCATTCACCCACCACTCTGGTACCTCGCTTGGGGCATCGGTAGTTCGGGGAGCATCGACGCCGCCACGATCGTGGTCATCGCGGGTTATCTGCTCGGGCGCGGCCTCGAGGGGTTCTTCATCCTCGCATTCAAGATCGAAACCCACTGTTGGCGGCCGATTGACTCGCTTTTCCGCACGATCACGGCCCGCCGCAATCCGAACCTGTTGCTGCTCACCGTGGGAACCCTGGGCGGGCGCCCCGATCTCGGGCTCGTGATGGTCGCGATCTGGACTGTCGTATGTATGGGCTTCCACATCGAGCGAATCCTGCAAGCGCTGTTCGAGCGGTCTCGCGGAATTCGAATCGAATGCTGGGACGAGACGTCTCACCCAGCGCGGGAACCATCGCGCGACGGATCGCGGCCGGATCCCGAGGGTGTCCATTGAGATTACGAACAAGCGCGCCAGCGTACGAGCAGAGTCAACACCGACTGCCACACTGGAGCCGATGGGTGGCCCGCGCATTCGCGGTCGCCGTTTCGCTCGCGCCGTTGGCCGCGATGGCGGTCGTACGGGGAGACCGGTCGTCGCATCTTTCCGATGGCGACTCGGCGTCGGAGTACTGGGACATCGTCGCTCACTTCGACTCGAACCATCACTTGTTCGCTCGGTTCCTGATCACCAACGAAGGTCCCGGTGATCGAACAGCGATCGCGACCTGGCAACTCATCGATCCGAACGGGAAGCGGACCGAATTCCGCAATGGCCGGCGCAAGAAGCGTTGGACGCTCAGCCCGGACGGCGACAGCATCCGAATCGGATCGAGTCTCTTCGATCAGAGCGGATCGGTGCACCGGCTCGAATACGACAGCACGAAACGTGGAATCCGCGTCGCGTTTCAATATTCGCCAAGAGGACCGGTGGGTTGGGTTGATGCCGCGTCCGACCGCTACTCGTTCGACCTACTGGAATTGGCGACCCCGGTGACCGGGACCATCTGGCTCAAGGGGATGAGCGCGACCGCTTCCGTGAGCGGAACGATCTCTATCACCCACACCTGGATGGAAAAGAGCGAGGCGGACCTCACGCTGCGGAGGATCGACTTCTCGTCCACCGGAAGTGATCCGTCCGTCTACCTCTCGGATCGCACAGCGCCATCCGGGGAGCGCGAGCGCTGGCTGGTCGTCGCGCGCGATGGCGAGTTGCTGGTTCAAACCGCTGACTTCCAGCTCGCCCTTGCCGATCCGCCAAGGCATGAGAGGGGTGATTACCCCACACCCAGCGAGCTGCGGATCAGCGGTCCGCAGATCGAGGGCACGATTTGGAGCGGCTCGACGCTCGCCGAGATCGACCCATTGAGGGCGATTCCCCAACCCTTTCGATTCCTGTTATCGTTCAAGCTGCGCCCCCACCAAGCGTGGGCGCGCGCATCGTTCGAGGTCAGGCTGCTGCCGAAGCAGGGCACCCCGGAAATTGTGCTAAAGGGTTCTGGCATCACGACGATTACGTACACCAATCCCCTTCCCCCAAAAGTCACGCGACTCGGAAACTAGCGTCTCAGGAGCGTAGTCCGTGCGAATCGGCTTATTGAACAATCTCCGCGCCGGCCGGAGCAACCCCAAGGTGAGGCGAATCCTTGGCCTGCTGAGGCACTACCCGGAAGTCGCGCATGTCGAGACGACGAGCGTTCGGTCGGTCCCCGAGGCCCTGGCGAGCCTCACGCGCCAGAAAGTCGAGCTGCTCGTGGTCAACGGGGGCGACGGCACGCTGCAACATACGCTGACGCAGATATTGACCAGCGATGATTTTCCGAGCATCCCGATGGTGGCGCCGCTGCGGGGCGGGCGCACGAACATGAGCGCGCTGGATATCGGCGCACACCGCGACCCCGTCAAGGGATTGCAGGGTTTATTGGAGGACGAAAAGGCGGGGCGAATCGAAGACCGACTGGTGGACCGCCCGCTGCTGCGCGTCGAGACGCTGCGAGATCGCAGAATCCACTATGGATTCTTCTTCGGCGCCGGAATGATCCATCGAGCGATCGACCTCACCCACAGCATGTTTCCGCATGGCAGGAGTCAGGGCTCCTTCGGCGCGGGCATCGTGACTGCGGGATTGATCATGCGAACGATCGCCAAGCGTCGTGGCGGTGTGCTGACGCCCGACAAGGCCCAGATCATGCTCGACGGTGAACACGTCGAGGGCGGAGAGTTCACGCTGATCATCGCGTCCAGCCTGCGGCGGCTGTTTCTCAGGATCAATCCCTTCTGGGGTCGCGAAAAAGCTCCGGTTCGATTCACCGCAATGGCCAGCGGCTGCGAGCGCACCGCCATGGCCGTGCCCGGAATCCTGCGCGGCAAACCCAGGCCCTTCGTACGACCCGCTGCGGGCTATACGAGCCGCAACGTCGAGGTCGCCGAACTCCGGATCGACGCTGGATTTACCGTCGATGGGGAGACCATCCAGCCGCGAAGCGGCGAAATCGTCCGCATCTCCGGCGACCGGCGCGTCCGCTTCGTCCGCGCCTGAGGGCTCGGTGGGCGCCCCGCCCCCCGATCTCGAGGCGTTCGTCAGAGCCGAGCTCTTCCAACCCGCGCCAACCGCCGCAAAGCAGCTAAGCGATGAGATCTTGCGACGCCACGGCAGCGCGGTCGCGGCTGTTCTCTTCTATGGCTCCTGTCTGCGCCGGCGCACGAGCGAAGGGGTGCTCGACTTCTACGTACTCGTCGACAGATACCGCGACGCCTACCGTTCGCGCCTGCTCGCCTGGGCGAATGCGGCCCTTCCTCCGAACGTCTTCTACCTGGAGATCGAATCTGAACTCGGCCCGCTGCGCTGCAAATACGCGGTGATCTCGCTGAGAGACTTCGAGCGGGGCGCGAGGCCCGGCGGATTGCGCTCGGGCATCTGGGCGCGCTTCTGTCAGCCCGCGCTGGCCGTTCATCTGTGCGACGACCGCGCGCGCGAAGCGGTGGTTGCTGCCGTTGTGGAATCGACCGTCACGGCCGTTGCTCGAACCCTCTACGAACTTCCCGCCCGCAACGGATCGACCCGATTCACGACAGCCGCACTCTGGCAGCAGGTGCTGCAGGGAACCTACTCGGCGGAGCTTCGGCCCGAGGCTCCAGAAACCATCCAGAACCTCTACCAAGCGGATCCCGAACGGTACGACCGGGCGGCGCGGGCCGTGCTCGCGAGACTGGGCGCACCCGTGCGCAGCGCGGGCGCCGAGATCGAAGCGATCCTGCCGGCCGATTCGGAGGCGTGGACGCGGCGAGATTGGAGCCGGCTGCGCGCGTTGGCAAAATTGCTCTACTTCGTTCAGCTACTCAAGAGCGCGGCGACTTTCGGCGACTGGCTACCCTACGTGCTCTGGAAACTGGAGCGGCACACCGGAAAGAAGATCGTCCCGAGCGAGCGGCAGCGCCGTTACCCCTTCCTCTTCGGGTGGCCCCTGCTGCTCAGACTTCTCTGGCAACGCGACTTGCGCTGAAGCGCGCCCGAGGCGGGGCCGTCGCGTTTCGCCAGATCCCGCGGAGTGTACCGACGCCGTCCCTCAGCGTCGCTCGGTAAGGGGCGTTCTGCGGCAGTTCGGCCAGCAGCCGGCGGTGAACGAGTCCCAGGCTGTGGTAGGGGATGAACGGAAGATAGTGATGCAGCGCGTGGAAGCGAAGCCCTACCGGTGCAATCAAGACAGTGAGGATCGGCCAACCCCGTAGATTGATGGAGTCGAGGAGCTGAGCCTCGGCATCCATCATCTCGCCCTCGTTCTCGTAGCCGTGCGCGACGAGCGTTCGCAGCTGATTCACCGAGAGAATGCCGCCGGTGATGATCCACCACTGGGCGATCCATTCGATCGGGATCCAGCCCGAGATCACCGCGCCGAACACCGCCCATACGAATACGGCTGCAGCAGCTTCCTGGGCATCCCAGCGTTTGCAGTGCTCGCCCTTGGGCATCGGGCGGACGTAGCTGGCATTGATCACGAGCGTCGAGAGTTTGCCGATGACGAGCCGACGCAGCGGCGGGAAGAGTCGGGAGAGCGGACCGAGGACACCCCAGCGCAGCGGTAGAACGAGTGGCAGCAAAGCCACGGTAACCACGAAGGTCACGATCCTCAGTCGGCTCCAGCGGGCGATCTGGGCATACTCGGGATCGTCGTTGGTCCCGAAACCCATTCGCTTGTGGTGATCCATGTGCGAGCCGACATACATCAGGCTCGGGATCATGAGCGGAATGCCTACGATGAGGTTCCACACCAGCTCGAAGCCCGGAATCCGACCGCGCTTGAGATGGGAGAGTTCGTGGATGAACAGTGCAGCGCGCAGCAGCGCGAAGACGGCGACCAAGGTAGCGACAACGTACAGCAGCGAACCGAAGGGCGCCCTCGCGCCGATTGCGAACGCCGACCATCCGACAAACGCGAAAGTCAGCAGATCGCTCCAATAGATGATCCGACTCGACACGAAGTCGGGTCCGATCTCCTTGACGATCTCTCTCACGTTCAACGTCTGGCGCGCGCGCCTTGGCGGCGCAAGCGAAACGTCACTCATTGAGATCTCGTTGCTCCTGGTTGAATTCGCTGGATGGCTCCGCCACTTGGCGGCTCCCATCCAATCTCCCCCGGGCCCGGCAGCGGGCAACGATACATCAATCACCTCGGGCTCAACACCGCGAAAATCATGAAACTGTTGGCGTTAAGCCCCGGTTCGAAACGCCAGGCCGTCTAGCCAGAGCATCCGCTTTCGGCCGACCGGATCCAAATCTCAAGCCGCCCGGCGCGCCCCGGGCTGGCGCCTCAGCGCTGCTGACCCTCGGCGCGGCGGGCGAGATCCAGCGTGCTCGCGATGTCGAAGACCACGCGATCGCCGACCCGAAGGCCGATTTCGTCCAATCTGCCTCCCGCAGTCTCGATCGCGAACCCCGCGGGGGCAGCGCTCCGGTATACGCGCAACCTCGAATCGTACTCGCTCCGGCTCTCACCGGGCCGACGGGGCAGTTCGGGTCGCATCTCGTGGATCGCCACCACCTCGCCCGAAAAGTCGAGGAACGCGACGTCGAGCGGGATACCACAATCCCGCATCACCATGGCCCGGGGGCTCTCGACCGTGTTCACGAACAGCATGCCGCCGTTGGGCTCGATCGAGAGGCGGCCAGAAAGCCCCTCGTGGCGGGAAGCGGCGTCGAGCGCGAGTTCCAGCTTGAAGGGCTCACCCGCGATCTCGACCCAAAGCGATTCGGGCAGTTCCGGCGGGGTTTTCGGCGGCGACTCCGAATCCGCACAGGCGAGCACGATCACGGCCAGCAGAGGGAAAATCGCGTTGCGGAAGTCGCTCAAAGCGGGCGCCTCGCTGATGGAACCGGGGAGTTCGATGGTAGGATCGATTCGCAATTTGGGAGAGTGAACCGACCCTTGAAACCATCCGTCCTGATCACCGGCGCATCATCGGGTATCGGCGCCGTAGCTGCCGAGCATCTGCTCGCGAGGGGCTTCGAGGTCTTCGGAACCAGCCGAGATCCCAGCTCGCTGGGTTCGGCTGCCCCGGCGGTTCACTGGATCGCGATGGACGTCCGCAGCGAGGAGTCCGTGGTCGCCGGTTTCGCCCAGATCGCGAGCCGGGTGAAGCAGCTCGACGCGATGGTTTGCAATGCGGGCTACGGGGTGTATGGCAGCGTCGAGGAACTCAGCGTCGAGGACGCCCAGGCGCAGTTCGACACCAACTTCTTCGGTACGCTTCGAACCCTGCGCGCGGGGATACCCGGCATGCGCGAGGCTCGGCGCGGCCGCATCGTGATCGTGAGTTCGCTCGCTGCCCATGCGCCAATCCCTTTCCAGGCGCATTACTCCGCCACCAAGGGCGCGATCGACGCGCTCGGCCTCGCGCTGCGCAACGAGCTGCACCCATTTGGTGTCAGAGTCTCCCTCGTCGAGCCGGGCGACATCAACACGGACTTCAACGACGCAATGGATTTTGGCGACCACCGAAACTCTCCGTACGGCGAGCGGATCCTCCGTTGCGAAGAGGTGATTCGCGAGTCGTTGCCAAAGGCGCCCGGCCCGGAAATCGTGGCGCGTGCCATCGAGCGCGCTCTGACCGCCCGACGGCCGAGGGTTCGGTACGCGGTGGGCCCCGATTCGTGGGGCACCCGTTTCGGAAGGCGCTTCCTGCCCGATTCGCTCTTCCTGCGCTTCATCCGGTCCCACTTCAGGGTCTGAATCCCAGTTCCGCGATCAGACGTCGGGAACGCGCCCGATTCGATACGCGCAGCGGCGGCCACCCGCGAGAATGTATTCGACGCGCTCAACAGGAATTCCCTTCCCGATCGCGGTCTTGAAGATCGAGAGTTCGTCTCGACACAGCGACGGACAGACCGCGGCGGCGGCGCAGATCGGGCAGTGATTCTCCACGAGAAGAAGCGTTCCGTCACGCTGCTTCGACCACTCCGCCATGAAGCCCTCAGCGCGCCGAAGCTTGGCAAGTGCTGCAACGCGTTTCTCGAGCGGGGCGTCACGGGGAGGAAGGGCTTTTCGGTAGCGCTTCAGCTGGGCGCGCGAGCGCGTGGCGACGAGTCGTTCGAGACCCTCGTCGCCGAATGCGCGCTCCATCGCATCGATGAGTTCGATCGCGAGGTCGGAGTGCGCATCCGGAAACGCCGCCTGGCCACGGGGCGCGAGCCGCCAGATGCGTCGTGGCCTCCCGACCCGGCAGCGCTCGTCGTCGAATGCCACCAACCCCGCTTCGGACAGCGTGTAGAGGTGCTGACGCACCGCCATGGGCGTGACACGAATCCTGCGGGCGAGCTGCGAAGCGGTCTGCGGTCCCTTTTGCTTGAGGTGCAGCAGCACTTTGTCTCGGGTGCGCCGTTTTGCATCCCTCGCCATTCGGCGAAGATACCCGCGCAGTGTTCTTTCGCCACGAGAAGCTCTCGTAACATTCGATAGCTTCTACGGGCCTTGCGGTTTCGCGTCGATGCGAAACCAAGGACGCCCAACGGCTCGAATCGCCCCGACCCGAGGAGTCACTTCGTTGCCGCCGAACCCCACCGAAAGGCGACTCTCCAGCGCAAAGAAGGCGGTCTACGCACTCGGAGACCACACCGTGAACCTCGTGCTGTCCGCCATCGCCCTGCTCTACTTCAAGTTCCTGATGGAATACGGCGGGCTGAGTCCGTTTCTGGCGGGTCTCGTGATTTGGGTCGCCCGCATCGTCGACGCGTTTACAGATCCAGGAATGGGGCGACTCTCGGACATGACGCGTTGGCGCGCCGGGCGAAGGCGCCCCTACTTCTTGATCGGAGCCCTGCCCTTCGGGCTCTTCTTTGCGCTGATGTGGTTGAGTGTTCCGTTCGAGTCGCAATCGGCGAGATTTGTCTACTACTCATTGACATACGTCTGCGTGAGCCTCGCGATGACATGCATCTCCGTTCCCTATCTCGCGCTGATACCGGAGATGGCGACGGAATACGACGAGCGAACCTCCTTGAACACGTTTCGCTCGGTGGCTGCGGTGATGGGAACCTTGGTCGCGGTGGGAATGAAGCCCATCGCCGACGCGATTGGAGGCGACTCGGCGGCCTGGGCGTACACGGCGGCCGTGACCGCTGTGTGGCTGGTCGTTCCATGGTTCGCGGTATACGCGGTGAGTTTTGAACGACCGGGCTACGACAACAGCGCACCACTGGGATTTCTCGAGGGGATGCGAGCACTCGCCGCGCATCGCGCCTATCGGATACTCTCGATGCTCTACATCCTGGCGCGCATCGCGGTCGATCTGATCGGCGCGATGCTCCTGCTCTACTTTGTCTATTGGATCGGGCGAGAAGAGGACTTCGCACCGACCATGCTCCTCTTTTTTGCGATGGTGATCCTGGCGCTTCCCGCTTGGCTCGTGGTCGCGAAAAAACAGGACAAGCGAACGCTCTTCATCGCAGGCGCAGCGTGGTGGAGTGTGATTCAAATCGCGCTGTTTCTGGGTGATTCGAGTTGGCCGCGTTGGGTCCTGTTCGCGGTACCGTCACTCGCAGCTGTGGGTTACGCGGTCGCGGAGATGATGCCCTGGGCGATGCTCGGAGACGTGATCGACGAGGATGAACTCGCGACTGGCGAACGGCGCGAGGGAATGTACGTTGGATTTTTCACCTTCCTCCGGAAGATCGGAGGCGCGACGGCGGTGCTCGCGATGGGATTGGTGCTGGAGCTTTCGGGTTTCGTCGGTGGCCTCGAACGAACCGAGCAGAACGAGCTGGCGTTGTTGTCGATCCGGACGATGACGTCGCTGGTTCCAATGGCGGTCCTGCTACTCGCGATCGCGGTCGCGACCCGGTATCCGCTGACCCGAGAAAACCACGCGAGAATCCTCAGCGCACTCGTGCTGCGACGGCAGGAGGCCCGAGAGACGACGAACGCGGGGGGAGCTTCGCGCTAGCGTCGCGTGACCCATCCTGGGTCACGCTCCTACAGCGCTAGCGCAGCGGCACGCAGACCTTCCTCGACGAGCAGGCGGACACTCGGGTGAGCGCGGAATGTCATATGCCCGCCCTGATACCACTCGATGCGCGGGCGATCCCAGTGTTCCCAGAGTCGGACCGCCTGCCCGGACGACACGAGTCGATCGGCGACCGCGGCGAACAGGAATCGGCGCTCGAGGGGCAACCGGGGTTCGAGGGCGAGGGGAGACACCACCCTCATGATTTCGGCCATGCGATCGGCGTCGAGATTTTCGGGCTCCCGATCACGAGTGGCGAACAGCAAACCGTGCCGAACCATCACACCCGGTATATCCACGAGGGGAATGCCCACAATTGCGCAGGCGAGATCGTCGTCGAGGGTGGACAACAATGCTGCGTTGTACCCCCCCAGTGAAAGGCCGAATACGCCGATCTTGGATTCCGACTCGGCGCGAACCCAACCGAGAATCCGTCGGATGTCCCAGATCGCCTGCGCCTCGGCGTGCGCGCAGTCGAGTATGTCGCCGGCGAGAAAACCATCCCCGCTCCTACGGCCGATCTTGCGGGCACCGTGAAGCGGAAGAACCGGAAGGACGAGATTCAATCCGAGCCCGTGGTGGAGCCAATCCGGCGGGAACGCGAGCAGATCGACCCCCGCAGTACCCATCTGGTAGCCGTGAATACAGACCAACCAGGGCCGGTTGGCATCGCGGTGGCGCAATACCCAGGCGCGAGCGGTCCGATTGGCTTCGTAGGAAAGCCAGCGATCTCGCCCGGGTTCATCGGAATGGGGTTCGAAGCCGCTCTCGAAAATGAGCTGTTCGTAATCGATCCCGCGAACACGCGCCGCACGCAGCGTCGGCGAAACCAGCGCTGGAGGCACGCTGTGGTAGCCCGCGGGCTTTTCGAGCCAACCTCTTTCTTCGAAGAGTTCCCGCGCGGCCGACATCTCGGCGTTGATACGCGCCACCTCACCTCGCCGGGGAGCGGGAAGAAATGGCAGCACCGACGCGAGCATCGCCTCGTCGGCGGCAACCTCTGCCGACAACCGGATCGCTGGGATCGGCGCGGGGACGCCATCGCTGGGAGGTTCCGCGAGCAGCGAGTGGGCGCCCACCGCCGTAAAACTCCAGGCCGAGAGGCCCATCAACAAAAATCCCGCCCAGAAGCCAATCGCGAAGAGCGCGGGCAGCGCGATGACCGCCCCGAGCAGACCGCCAAACGCGGCGTAGTGGGTGATTCGCCGATCGCCGGGCACGAGCAGCAGCGCGCCACCCGATACCAGCAGAAGACATCCCGGCAGTGCAGCGAGCAGCGTGAAGAAGATGCCGTGTCCCGGGGCGATCCACAGCCAGCTCAATCCGGACAGCAGGGGCACCCAGGCGGCTTTCGGGAAACGCGCTTGTTCGGGCAAGGAGATCCTCCATCTCGTGGGTCCGGCGACGCGAGCGACGAGTGGGCGCATCGGCCCCCTACGACCGGGCCCCGGGCGAGACGATACCCTGCGGGGCTCGAATCGTCATGGTGTCGCAAGACCGCGGTTAAAACAGATCGGCGATCGTCCTGAAGGTGCTCGGAATCGCGTCGTAAACCAACACGAAGAACAGGAAGGCGGGCACCGCATAGCGAAGCAGAGTTCGCCAGCTTCCGAACCAGGCAAAACTGGCTGCACCTTCTCTCGCTTCTTCGATCGGCCCGGCCATCACCCATCCCACGAAAATCGAGAGCGCAAAGCCGCCTCCGAGCAGCAGAATGTTGTTGGCAACCTGATCGACGGCTCCAAGGATCTCCGTGCTCCACGCAGACGGCGCGCCGAGAGCGGCAATCGCAATGCCCAGCAAGACGCCCGCCCGACGACGCGACCAGCCGAGACCGTCCATTGTGGAACTCACCACGACCTCCAGCAGTGAGATTGCGGATGTCAAGGCGCCGACAATGAGAGCCACAAAAAAGAGAACGCCAACGACGCGACCCACGCACCCCATCTCGGCGAATGCCTTGGGGAGCGTGATGAAGAGCGCCCCCACCGTACTCGCGCTGACATCGGCGGACAGGCCCAGCGCGAAGATCATCGGAAACACCACCAATCCGGCGATGAATGCGATCGAGATGTCTGCGCCGGCGATGATCACCGACGCCCTCGGCAGATTGACGTCGCGGCCGAGATAGCTCGCGAAGGTGAGCATCGCCCCCATACCGAGGCTGAGACTGAAAAACGCCTGGCCGGCGGCATCCTTGAGAGCGTCGAGGGACCGGAGCTTCGAAAAATCGGCCGCTAGATAATACGTGTAGCCCGCGCTGGCACCGTCCAATGTTGCCGCGTAGACGGCGAGGCCCACGACGAGCGCGAAGAGCATCGGCATCAACAGCATCGAGGTTCGCTCGATGCCGCGGCTCACGCCTCTGACCACGACGAATACCGTGAACGCCATGAACGCCAGGTGATATCCGAAGGCGTCCCAACCCGAGGCCACCTCACCAAAACGCTCCGCGGCGTTGGGATCGAAGCCCGAGGCAATCGCAGCCAACCCATAACGCAGCGCCCAACCCGCGATCACCGCGTAGTAGGAGAGGATCAGGAAACCGGCGCTGACGAAGACCAGACCCAACGGCTTCCACAGTCTCCCGCCGTAGTGGGTGAGCGCCTGAATGGGGCTCTTCTGTGATCCCCGACCGAGGACGAGTTCGGCCAGCAGCACCGGCAGCCCGACGAGCAGCGTGACCGCCAGGTAGAGGATCACGAAGGCCGCGCCCCCATTCTCGGCAGCGAGGTAGGAAAAGCGCCACATGTTGCCAAGCCCGACCGCGGATCCAATCGCGGCCAAGACGAACCCGCGCCTACTCGTCCACTGCTCTCTCGGGCCGCCGGCCATCGATGGTTCCCCCTCGCTGTTGCGGCAGGTTGGCGCTTGGGGGGAGGCGAATCGCACGCCCTAGCCGCGAAGAGCGGCGTGCGAATCATACACGGGTGGATCGAGAATCGCCCGATCAGCAAAGCCCACGGCCCGACCCGCGACATGCGTCAAAAGTGATACGATGCCCGCAGCCATTGCGAGGAATTTCATGAGCGCAATCATCGAACGCCGCGCGAACGCAGCCGCAACTCGAATCTGAGCCCGCCATGGCCCCCCGCACGCCTCGCCACCGACTCGATCCGGATGTCCGGCCGCAACGCGTGCACGTCCACGTCGAGGTCGACCCGCAGCAAGGCAGTGCGTTTCGTGGCGAGGTCGCACTCGAGATCGAGCTCGAGAGGAGCCGCCGCTCCATCCGCCTTCACGCGGTCGATCTAAAGCTGTCGAAAGCGAGAATCGAGATCGCGGGCCGGGTCCGCCGCGGGCGCGTAACGAAACTCCCCGCGACCGGGATGATCGCGGTCCATTTCGACAAAAGCGTGCCCGCCGGAACGGCCGTGCTGCGCCTCGGATTCGCCGGTCGGCTGCGCAAGGACCTCTGTGGCCTCTACGGCGTCTCGGTGGGAACACGCCGTTACGCGTTTACGCAGTTAGAAGCCGCGGACGCGCGCAAATTTTTTCCGTGCTTCGACGAGCCCTCGCTGAAGGCCCGTTTCTCGATCTCCGTCACGACCGGTGCCGCCAACAAGGTGCTTTCGAACGGGACGGTGCGCAGGACCGAGCGACACGCGGACGGTCGCAAGACCGTCCATTTCGCGGAGACGCCGCCGCTTTCGACCTACCTGATCGCCCTCGCCGTCGGGGATCTCGAAGCTTCGAAACCCGTTTCATTGGGTCCGACCGAGATTCGCATCTGGCACACGCCCGGGAAGCGCGCGCAGACGTCGTTCGGGCTGGAGGCGGCGCGCGAGTGTCTGCAGCGGCTCGAGCGCTACTTCGGCCTCCCCTACCCCTATTCGAAGCTCGATCTCGTGGCGGTGCCAGACTTCGAATTCGGCGCAATGGAGAACGCCGGTGCGGTCTTCTTTCGCGAGACCCTGCTGCTGATCGACGCCAGGAGAGCCACGCTGAACGAGAAGAAAAGAGCAGCCGAGGTCATTTGTCACGAACTCGCCCACATGTGGTACGGCGACCTGGTCACGATGGCGTGGTGGGACGATCTCTGGCTCAACGAAGCGTTTGCGACGTGGATGGCATTTACCATCGTCGACGACTGGAAGCCGGAATGGAAGATGTGGCTCGACTTCCAGCACGGGACGGCCTCCGCACTCGAACTCGACGCGCTCCAACACACGCACCCGATCTACTGCCGCGTGCGCACGCCCGAAGAAGCAGACGAGAATTTCGATCGGATCACCTACGAAAAGGGAGCAGCCGTCGTCCGCATGATCGAACGCTATCTCGGCGCCGCGACGTTCCGCCGCGGCGTTCGCAGCTACATCCGCAAACACCGAGAACGCAACACTGTCGCAGAAGATCTATGGAACGCACTTTCCGAAGCATCGGGGGAAGATGTGGGGTCCCTGGTTCGACCGTGGATCGAGCAGGAGGGTTACCCGGTCGTCGAGATTCGCCGCGCGAAATCTGGCGGGCGCCCCGTGCTCGAATTTCGCCAGCGGCGTTTTCTCGAGCAAGGCGCCCGCAAACGCGCGGGATCCCGAAAACCTGCCACGCGCTGGCCGATTCCCTGGGTGGGGCGAATCGGTGTCGGACGCAAGGGTGGGCGAGGAAGGCTCGAGCGACGCCTGCTGAGCGCAGCGACAAACCGAATCCCGCTGAAACACACGCCGCGCTTCATCTACGGGAATGCGAACGAGGGCGGATTCTTTCGCCCGTTGCACGATGCCAACGAGATCCGCCGACTGTCCGAGTCGCTCGGATCGCTCGAGGCAGTGGAGCGGATGGGGTTGATCGACCATCAATGGGCGCTGGTGCGAGCTGGCCGATCGAAGATCGGATCGATGCTCGAGCTGGCCGGCGGCTTCACGCGCGAATCCGACGCCGACGTGCTCACGACGCTACGCAAACCGCTGTCGTTCATCACAGGCTCCCTGATCCCGGACGCGGCACCGGCGTGCAGCGCCCCGATGCAGGCGTGGCTTCTCGACCACTTCGAACAACCCTTTGCGCGATTGGGATGGGAGCCGACCGCGCAAGAACCAGACGAGGCTCGATTGAGACGCGCGGTCCTGCTGGGCATCGTCGGCGGCATCGGCGAATCGCCCCGCGTCCTCGAAATGTCGGAGCGCCATTGCGATCGCTACCTCGCCGACCGCCGCTCAATCGATGCGAATCTCGCAGACGCGGTCGTTTCACTCGGAGCGCGGGTGGGCGATGCGGCGCTTTATCGACGCTTCGTCGACGCCGCGATGACATCTGCAAACGCCCAGGAAAAGCGCCGCTTTCTGCTCGCGCTGGGTGATTTCCGCGATGAGAAACTCATCGACAGGACCCTGACGTTTGCGCTGACCGACGCAGTTGCGACCCAGGACGTGGCGTTTCTGCTGATGCGCCTTTTTGCCAACCCCGCGGCGCGCGAACGCACCTGGGCATTCATGGTGCGCCGCTGGGATCGCATCCTCAAACGGGTGCCCCCTCATCTGTGCAGCCATCTGATCGAAATGACACCCGCGCTGCTCACGAATGACTACAGGCGCGAAGTCGCAAAGTTCTTCCGCGCAAATCCGGTACCCACCGGCGAGCGCGCGCTGCGTCAGGCCCTCGAGCGCTTCGCCTGGTACAGGGGTTTCCGGAGCCAGGCGGCGAAGGGCCTGGCCCAATGGCTGGAGGTTTGACGCGCTAACGGGGGAAGTCTTCGACTTCCCTTTGCGGCGTCGCGCGACCCCAGCCTGGGGTCACGCTCCTAGCTGCGCGTTGGCCTCCGGCCAAAGCTTACGCGGCGTCGCGCGACCCCAGCCTGGGGTCACGCTCCTAGGAGTCGCTGGCGGGGTGCGTTCGATAAAACTGGTCGACGAAATCCATGAAGTCGCGAAGGTGTGGGGGGCGTTTCTCTTGCCAGAAACGACGCATCACGTTTCGAGAGACGTCAGCCAGATAAGACGACTCCCAGGATTCCCACAAGTCCTCTTCAATCATCGAATTTCGATAGCTGTAGAAGACGCTCTCGAAATTTCCGAAGACCCGTTCCGCGTAGGCTTCGAATCGAACCCGCTCTTCCTGCGTAAGGTCATCGTAGTCCTCTTCGGCCTTGAGCACGATGCGGCCCACACTCTCGTTGTCGCTCAGGCTTTCCGCAATCCGCAAGGTGGAATCGACCATATCCTGATGCATGCTCGATCGGACGGCCCGGGTGTTGTGCCGGATTTGAAGCGAGAGGTAGACGAGCGAAATCACCACCGCGATCGCGCCGATGAACTCGCCCAGGCTTCCCAATTCGCTAAGCGTCACCCTCGAACCCTCATTCCCGTTCGGCTTCGATTCCCGCTCGACCAGACCATCCGTCTCCAGAGAAGGGCGAGCCGATCCCCTACCCTGCGCCAGTGTCACCACATTGGTCACCCATCCGCAAGAGGGGCGGCTTGAAATGCCGAGCTTCGACGAATTGCGCCAGATCCTGGGCCGAATCGACGGGCGGAGTTACAACGCCTACCACGAGATTCGTGGCGCGTTCACGCTGCGCTCGTTCACCCTCTTCGTCGACCACGTGCAGGGAGACCCGTATGCAGCGCCGTCGAAGCTCCGGTTGCGGATCGACCAGGACTTTGCGGAACTGCCCGAAGAGCTCTACGACAATCCCGTTCGGTGCCTCGCCTTCGAAGATTTTCTGACCCGACGCGTCCACCGCGCGATTTGCCGCGAT
The DNA here is from genome assembly GCA_022561775.1 of Myxococcales bacterium. Taxonomy (GTDB): domain Bacteria; phylum Myxococcota_A; class UBA9160; order UBA9160; family SMWR01; genus JACZVU01. Next base: position 62,605 of record JADFQO010000009.1, read on the forward strand.
GAACGCTCCCGAGCGGAACGCCGGGGCAGCGGCAAGAGCGGACTGGTGCTGGTGGATGTGGGCGGCCAGGAGGTGCTGAAGAGAACCGCGACCGTGTTGACCCCAGCGTGGGTCGAAGTCCGCCTGGAGGTCGGACTTCCCGCAAACGGTCGCCGGATCCTGGGGCGCGAGGCGGAGCAGCTGCTCTGCAACCAGCTGCTCGCAATCGCCGAAACCTCCCTGGTGCGGCCGCCGGTCGATGAGGCCCGCCATTTCGTCAACTGCATCGAAAATCAAGAGGCGATACGCAATCGCCTGCCCTCTCTGGGTCTGATCGCGTTCGTCGGCGACGGCTCCCGCTTGCCCCGGGAAAGCGGCGCGAGCGACCAACCGCTTGCCGGCGAGAGCGCCGTCGCGTTCGAGGCTCCGGAGTCGCTCCGGGTGAAGATCGATCTGCTCCACCCGATCGAAATCGGCGGATCGGTGTGCCGATCGATCGAGGGGCTCGGCGTCGGCAAGGGTGTCACGCTGATCGTGGGAGGCGGCTATCACGGCAAGTCGACCCTGCTCGATGCGATCGAGCGCGCGGTCTACCCGCATATCCCAGGCGACGGGCGAGAGTGGGTGATCAGCGATCGCGGCCTCGTCAAGATTCGCGCCGAAGACGGCCGACGGGTGGAAGCGGTCGATATCGACGCATTCATTCGCAACCTCCCGCAAGGCCGCAGCACGACGGCATTTCAGAGTGACGATGCCAGCGGATCGACCAGCCAGGCGGCGAGCCTGGTGGAAGCGCTCGAAGCCGGTGCGTCGGGCTTGTTGCTCGACGAGGACACATCGGCGACCAATTTCATGGTGCGCGACGCCCGCATGCAGGCGCTAATCCAAAAGGAGCACGAGCCGATCACGCCGTTCGTGGAGCGCGTCCGCGAGCTCCATGAAGCCCTCTCGGTGTCGACCGTGCTGGTGATGGGCGGTTGCGGCGACTACTTCGACACCGCCGATACGGTGATCGCATTGCGAGATTTTCTCCCGCTCGACGTCACCGAAGAGGCGAGGGCAATCGCCGCAAACACCAGCTCGTCACGTCAGAAAGAGGCTGTGAATCCCTTGGGAGAGATCGCGCGGCGAATTCCGGTGAGGGGTAGCATCGATGCTTCTCGTGGTCGCAGGCAGGTTTCGATCCGAGCGAGTTCGCTCGACCGCATTCAATTCGGCCGCTCGGAAATCGATCTGCGCGGAGTCGAGCAACTCGTGGACCGCAGCCAGACCCGAGCCATCGCGGCCGCTATCCACTTCGCGGCAGCGTGCTTCATCGATGGCGATCGCACGCTGTGCGATGTACTCGACGAACTCGACGAACTCTTCGACAACCGGGGTCTCGATGAACTCGACCCCTTCTACCGCGCAGGTCGCCACCCTGGAAACTACGCGCGCCCCCGGCGTTTCGAAATTGCTGCGGCGATCAACCGACTGCGCAGCCTGCGGATGCGCCAGTGTGAAAAACGCGATTCCTGACGCGGATCTGCGCAGCAAACCTACGCGATGGCGAGGATCCGAACCAGCGAAGCCGAACCGCTTTCTGAAAAAATCGCTCGACAAAATGAACCCATCAACAGCTCGTGCGTACAACTGGGTAGCTGCTGAGCAGGCTGAAGGTCTGCCCGGGAAGCGAGAGACTGAAGGTCTGCCCGGGAAGCGAGAGACCCGGGAGGGGGAAACGAGATGACGACCAAGACCTGTCCCTGGTGCGCGGAAGAGATCGCCGAAGAGTCCATCCGCTGTCGCTACTGTGGAAGCGGTGTTTCGGGAGGGCTGCGAGATCCCGGCGAATGGCACCGGGGCTACCCGGAGCGATCTGTCGCGGGCGTCTGCGCAGCCATCGCCCACCGGCTGCATTATTCGGTCTCGGCCGTAAGGGCGGCCTTCGTGTTGCTGGCGCTATTTCACGGTTTCGGTTTTGCGCTCTACGCTGTTCTATGGTTCGTACTACCCGATCGGCTGGGCGAGCGAAACGGGCTCGACCGGGTGATGGATGCGTTTCGCGCCCTTTTCGATCGACCCGGAACGGCGGCGTCGCCCGGTAGCACGGGGTCCGACACCAAGGACGCCTCCGCAGGAGAGCCAGCCAGCGGATGCGCTCCGACGAGGACCTGATGGCGGCGGTAGCGAGCGGTGATGAAGCCGCCCTCGCAGCGCTGATCGATCGCTACGCGGCCAGCGTGCACGCCTACCTGCAACGTCACAGCGGCAACCGCGAAGATGCCGACGACCTGCTGCAGGAAACCTGGCTGCGGGTCGCCCGCTCCGCGAGGAGCTTCGACACCGCTCGGCGATTTCGCAGCTGGATCTACGGGATTGCAACCAATCTCGCGCGGGACCTATTTCGCCGCCGACTGACGAGACAGCGCGCCTTGCGCGACCTCGCGGCGCAGCCCCCCGCGGCGTCCGGCGCGGATTCGGTCGATCGCGGCGAGCTGCGCGCGCGCATCGCCGAGCTTCCCGAAAACATGCGGGCGGTGCTGCTGCTGCGTTACTACGAGGGAATGAGCGAGGCGGAGATGGCGGAGGTCCTGGACATTCCACGCGGAACCATCAAGAGCCGCCTGCACGCGGCCCTGCGCGAATTGCGCAGTGGGTACGGAGTATCCGGGTGAACTGCGAAGCGAGGCAGCAGCGGTTCGAGCGAATTGTCTTCGAGGATGGACTCGAAGCGCTCGTGGACGAGGAGCGCGAGCACCTGGAGGCCTGCGCGCCTTGTTCGTCCCACTTCGCGCTCCTCCGGCAGCTGATCGGCGAAGCACGCGATGCGCGGCCGGCGCCTCTTTCTCCACAGCTTCGGGCGTCGGTCCACGAGCGGGCCACTCGCGCGCTGCGGGCCACCGATTCGAACCCGATCTTCCGATGGGAAATTGCTGCGCCACTCGCCGTCGCGCTGTTGGCCCTGCCAATCGCCATCGCACAGGGTTGGCTGTGGACCCACGGACTTTCCTACCTCCTCGAACCCTGGCTACCGAGGTCGGTTCTCACTGGACTGATGGTCTTCTACGCCGCGTCGGCGGCGCTCACATTAGGCGGGTTCTACGGGTCGCTCCCGTTTGCCATCGCCTATGCAAACCGCAACCGCCTGGAGGCCCCATGAGCGAAACGAAAAAATGCCCCTGGTGCGCGGAATCGATCCGCGCGGAGGCCATCAAATGCCGCTACTGCGGCAGCATGGCGGATCCTGGCGCGCGCCTGCACGGTCTTACCGAGCAATGGATTCGACCCTATCAAGGCAGAGCCCTGGCTGGCGTCTGCATTGGGCTCGCCGAACAATTTGGAGTGTCGGTCACGATCCTGAGGCTCGCCTTCGTGCTCGGCTGCGTTTTTTCCGGAGGCATGTTCTTGATCGTCTACGTCATCCTCTGGATCATCATGCCCTCCGAGCCCGAACATCGGATGGACGTGATCGAGCGCACCTAGCGGGCGAATCCTTTGGATTCGCTTGCGGCGTCGCGCAAACCCATTCTGGGGTTGCGCTCCTAGGACTCCAGCCAGCCACAGCGCAGGATTGACCGCATGCGATGGACAGCCGGCAGATCCGCGAAACGAGGCAGCATCGAAACGCCCTACTCGGTCACAGGAGCGGTGGTGGCCTCCATCGACCGCTTCAGCATCTTCGCCTTCTCGGCGGATACGCGCCCTCGTGGCGTCGACGGCCCGTAGAGTTGACTCGAGAGATCGAGCAGGCGAAACGCCTCGGCCCGTTGTCCATCCGCGAGCATCAAAGCGGCCACCAACCGTGCCGCGTCCGCGAAATGCGTGTCCAGATGTCTGGCCTGTTGGACGCCAAACGCAACCTGAGCCGGTGTAGTGTCACGCGCGCGCATCGCTTCTTTGATTTTGGAATCGCGGAGGTTGAGATTTACGCTCAGCGCAGAGCGGTAGGCGGCCACCGTCACGCCGAGATCGATCCAGGAAACCACGTTCTCCTCGATACCACCGGGCCCGAATTCGCGACCTCGTAGCGAGCGGATGATCCGGATATTGGGAGCGTCGAGAGCGAGCGATACACCCGTCGGATTCATCAGGGTATCGACGTCGTCGAGCACGTGAATGGCACCGTAGAGGTGCAGGATCTCGTGGGCGAGTACCCGGCTCCGGTTGGCTCCGGGCGCGATGCGAACCGCCAGACTTCGCCCGAGGAACTCCGCAACACCCTTCTTGTAGACCGCGTCACCGCTCGGGACCGGGCGCCCCGTGATCGCCGCGAAGATTCCCTCCGCGGGCAGACGCATTTCGGCAAGGATTGCCTCGTGGATGGAATCGAGATCGTTGGGTATGTCGCCTGCTTCGAACGGAAGGATCGCGATCGGTACAAAGCGCGTCTCCAAGGCTGAATCCAGCATCACGGAGACCGAGAGCCAGAGGGTTCGCATCTGGAATTGCCAACCGGGTTGCGCCCGGATCAACTCGTCGACGTGTAGCTGGACAGGAACGATGCGATGTCGCTTCCATTCGTCGCTGAGAACATAGAGCCGTCGAATTGCGGTCAAGGCAGCAGACGGATCGAGGTCGGCGAGCCAGACGGCTCGCTCGAAGTATTCAACGGCACGATCGGTACTTCCACGCTCCGCCAGCGCCTCGGCAGCATCGACGAGTGCCTTCGGGTCGTAGGGGTGCTGCAGCGCTCGAAGAACGAGGTCGTCCGAGCTAGCGATGCGGTACGTGGGGGCGCGTCCGGTGATTTCCGCGAGTCGCGCGTGTGCTCGAGAATGAGAGCTGTCGTGCTCGATGACCTGGGAGAAATGCGCGTATTCCGCTTCTCGATTACCAGCGCGCCGCGCCAATTCGGCGAGGCGAAGCAACTCTCTCACGGTCCTCGAGTCGGTCGGGACTTCTGGTTCCGAAACCGCGGTTTCCGCAGTGGCGATCGGTGAATTCGCAGCAGTCAGAGGCGTCGCCGACACAGGAGGGTTCGATCTCCCGACGCACGCCGACGCAAGTGCACCGCCGAGCAGCACGAGGATGCGAAAACCGATTACGGACGGGAAGATTTTGGATACCCCCTCGGCTCGAATGGGCTCGGACTCCGCACCCACATCGCAAAGGTTCGGGGGGGCGCGTCAGAAGATCCTAGCGAACGCGTGATCGACCAAGTCAACCTGCTCGGCGCGATGAATTCTCATCGAGCCGGTTGCGGTGCTGGCACTCGCGCGTCGGCCCGCGTAGATGAGCTTCTGGGTCGGACGCAGCTCCGCCTGTAGACGATTCCGTGCAAAATCCCAGGCGCCCATGTTGGCCGGCTCTTCCTGGGCCCACACCACCGTCGACGCGTTGCAGTAGCGCTCGACGACGGCGGCCAGTTTCACCTGGGGCCACGGGTAGATCTCCTCCAACCGGAGCAGAGCCACCATTCCGGGATCGTCGAAGCGACGCTCGCGCTCTTCGAGGAGATCGTAATAGACCTTGCCGCTACACAGTACGATGCGCTTTACGCGCTCAGGCCGCTCGAGGCTGAGCGGGTCGTCGATCAGGGGTTGAAAGCGACCGCTCGCGAGATCCTCAGGCGGCGACATCGTCACGGTTTTTCGCAGCAGACTCTTGGGTGTAAAGATGATCAGCGGGGCGCGATAGGGTCGGTGCATCTGACGGCGCAAGACATGGAAGTACTGAGCTGGGGTTGTGCAATTGACGATCTGCATCGAATCGTCCGCGCAGCTTTGTAGGAAGCGCTCGATCCGGGCGCTCGAATGCTCCGGCCCCTGTCCCTCGTAGCCGTGGGGAAGCAGCATGACGAGCCCGCTCATCCGCTGCCATTTGACGTGTGCGGAGGATATGAACTGATCGATGATCACCTGAGCGCCGTTCGCGAAGTCGCCGAACTGGGCTTCCCAGATGGTCAGCGTCGAGGGATCCGCCAGGCTGTAGCCGTATTCGAAGCCGAGCACGGCTGCTTCGGAAAGCAGGCTGTCGTATGCCTCGAAGCAGGCCTGATGGTCCGAGAGGTTGTCGAGCGGAAAGTATTCCTGCTCGTTCTTCTGATCGACCAGCACCGCGTGGCGGTGGCTGAACGTACCTCGACGGCTGTCCTGACCCGATAGGCGCACGGGCGTACCATCGACCAGCAGCGACCCCATCGCGAGCGCCTCGGCCATGCCCCAGTCGATCGGCTCGCCGTCGGCGACAGCTTTCTGTCGGCGCTTCATCAGTGCGGAGAGCTTGGGGTGAATGTTGAAGCCGGCCGGCACCGATCCGATGCGCTCCGCGAGTTGGGAGAGCCGCTCGATCGAGACCGCCGTGTCCGGCTCCTCGCCCGGACTCATCCGCTGGTAGCCCTCCCAGCGACCGCGGGGCTCGTAGGGTTCGTCGGGCTCGGGCGGGCGAGTCTCGATGACCTCAAGGGCGTGGGCGAGCTGATGGTTCAGATCCTCCTCGATCCGCCTCGCGTCTTTGCTCTTGAGCACGTTCAACTGAAGCAGCTTCTCGGTGTATTTCTTACGAACCGACTCCTGCTGGCGAATCTTCTCGTAGAGAAGTGGCTGGGTAAAGCTTGGTTCGTCGCCTTCGTTGTGGCCGTGGCGGCGATAACAGACCAGATCGATCAGCACATCCTCGCCGAAGCGGTTGCGGTACTCCATCGCGATCTTTACGCAGTGCACAACTGCCTCGGGATCGTCTCCGTTCACGTGGAAGATCGGAACCTGGATCATCTTGGCGACGTCGGTGCAATAGAGGGTCGAGCGCGCCTCATCGGGCGCCGTGGTAAATCCGATCTGGTTGTCGACGACGACGTGTATGGTGCCGCCCGTCGAGTAGCCGGCGAGATTCGAAAGGTTGAGGGTCTCAGCGACGATCCCCTGACCTGAAAATGCGGTGTCTCCGTGAATCAACACCGGGATCACCATCTCTCCTCGGGTATCGCCGGACCGAACCTGCTTGGCCCGGGTTCGCCCTTCGACGACGGGATCGACAGCCTCGAGGTGAGAGGGATTGGCGGTAAGCGACAGGTGGATCTGCTCGCCGCTGGAGACACGCCGATCCTTCGAGAAACCCTTGTGGTATTTGACGTCACCCGAACCGAAGGGGCTATCGATCAGCGGGCTGTCCTCGAACTCCGAGAAGATCGATTCGAGGGATTTGCCGAGGATGTTCGACAGAACATTCAGTCGCCCGCGATGGGTCATCCCGATCACCAGTTCCCGGCAACCAAAGCCCGGTGCCTCCTCGACGATGGTGTCGAGAAGCGGAATCAGGGATTCTGATCCCTCGATCGAAAATCGCTTCTGCCCGAGGAATCGCGTGTGCAGGAAGCGCTCGAAGAGCTCTGCGCCGGCTAGCTTTTCGAGGATGCGCATGCGCTGCTGCGTATCGAGTTCGGTGCTGTTCTCGCAGCTCTCGATCCGCTGCCGCACCCAGGCCTTGCGGCCGGGATCCTGCATATGGGTGAATTCGACGCCCACGCTCCGGCAGTAGGTCGCGCGAAGTCGCCGCAAGATCTCGCTCAGCGTCTGGACCGACCCGCCGGGCAGGTCTCCCGCGATGAACGGCTGATCGAGCTCCTGTGTTCCGAAGCCGTAGTGGGCCGGGTCGAGTTCAGGGAAGTAGCTGTTGTTGCCGCCGAGGGGATCCGTGCAGGCGATGCGGTGCCCCCGAGAGCGATAGGCATGGATCATGCGAAGCACGCGTGCGTGACGATCGGCGAGTTGATTGGCGAGCGCGGAGCGCATCCCCTCGAGCTCCGATTGCGAGTCGTGAGCGGGTCCAACCTCGGGTCGAGATCCGGGATCGGCCGGCGATGGGTCGCGAAAGTGCATCGCCCAGCTCGAATCGACGGAACTCGGATCCGCCTCGTAGCGCTCGCGGATCTCCTCCACGATTCCCGCGTTCACCCCGAAGGCCCGAAGTGACTCGGGACGCACTCGGTCAATTTTGCCTTTGCGGGCCATTTTCGGGTCGCTGGGCTCCTCGTCGCGCTGCGGGCGCTTGAGGGAAAGCGCATCGCGAGCGGACCCCTCTCCAATCGGCGAGAAGTCTCTGCGCCTCAAGGCAAAACGTCGGTGAAAATGCGTTTGGCGATGGTTCGGGGCAGGCGTGAGTGGGCCCGCTGGCGCCGGCCGCCCGTCGGCGGCCTCAGCCCGGGGAAGGCGCGAGGATGGCAAGCACGATCAGCCGCTCCGCCGCGTCGCTGCGAATCCCGTGGGCGACTCCCTCGGGCGCGATCAGCATCTGGCCTGCCTCCATCGGAATCTCCCGATCCTCGAGTAGGAAGTATCCCCGACCCGAGAGCACGTGATACACCTTGTCCATGCCCGAGTGGGCGTGGAGTGCGTGCTCCTGGCCGGGCTCGAAGGAGTTAAGGCCGACCAGGATCCGCTCGGAGCGAAAAAGGGTCGCCTTGCCCATCTTGTCGGGTGCGAAAATGGCGTGTTCTTCGGGGCGAATCGCGTTCAGAGCTTCCATCTGCCTCTCGAGACCCGATGGTCCGTGTGCCGAACTATAACCCGCGACCCGAGCGGCCGCCGGGTCGGATTCGCGTCGGTCGGCTGGGCAGCGGGCGCCCGTCGATTAGAATCGCAGCCGAGGGGGTCGCCCTTGTCTGAAGACTCCGCGAGAGATTCGATGTCGACCGGCGAACCGAGTGTCGGGGCGATTCGCAGCACCAGAGGTCCGGCGCTGATCCGGTTGCTTCGACCCCAGCAGTGGCCGAAGAATCTGCTCGTCTTCGCGGCGGCCATCTTCGCCAATCAACTCTTCGTTGCAACGTCGGCGAGCATTGCCGCGCTCGCGTTTGTCGCCTTCTGCCTGGCGTCCTCCTCGGTGTACGTAATCAATGACCTCCTGGATGCAGAAGTCGACCGCCAGCACCCCGTGAAGCGCTCGAGACCCATCGCTGCGGGAGAGATCGGGACCGGACCTGCCATCTGGCTCGCTGTCGCGCTCACGCTCGCAGCGCTCGGACTCGCCGCAGCGATCAATGGGCCGTTCGCGATCGCGATCGCAAGCTACATCGCGCTGATCCATTTCTATTCGAGCGTCGGCAAGCACATCGTCATTCTCGATGTGATGTTGGTCGCGGCGGGCTTCGTGCTCCGGGCCGTCGGAGGCGCGCTGGCGATCCAGGTTCCATCGTCGGATTGGTTCGTGCTGTGCACCTTCTTCGCGGCACTCTTCCTGGCGCTCTCCAAGCGCCGGGCGGAGATGATTTCCCAAGATGGCGGCTCGGCGGAGCGTCGCCCTGTGATTGGCGAGTACAGCGAGTCGGCGCTCTCCACTTACACGACCACCGCTATTGCCGCCACAGCGATCACCTACTCGCTCTACGCCATCGACTCCGCCGCACTGTTCCCGCGGCTTCCGCTGACGGTACCCTTTGTGCTATTCGCGGTGTTCCGCTACCACCATCTCGTGGAGACGGCGGGGCTCGGAGAACGGCCCGAGGAGATCTTTCTACGCGATCGAACCTTCCAGGCGTGTGTTCTCGCGTTCCTCGCCCTGTCGATGACAGCCATCTATCTGGACCTTTGACGGTATGGCGCGATCGCTCGCAGATTTCGTTCGCGAAGCCCTCGCAGCGGTCGAGGAGATCTCACCCGAGGGCGCCGCGCAGATTCTCGAGAAACCGGATCGCGCGGGCTGGGATTTCGTCGACGTGAGGGAGCCCGACGAGTTCGCGGCGGGGCACATTCCAGGGGCTCGAAATTTTCCCCGCGGTTTTCTCGAAGTGCGCGCCGACCTCGAGCACACCAAACGCGACCCGTGGCTCGAAGATAGAGGACGCAAGATGATTCTCTACTGCGGCGGCGGTCACCGGAGTGCGCTCGCCGGCAAAACGCTGCAGGAGATGGGATTCCGGCGGATCCTGTCCCTCGCCGGGGGATGGACGGGTTGGGTCGAGCACGATCTACCCGTCGAGCGCTGAAAATTTGTCTACCTAGCGGGCTCGCTCATCTCGGCGTTGCGGCGTCCTCTTTTAGTCGAGTCCGGGTCCGGCGGCTGCCTGAATCGGTTGGCGCAGATTCCATTCGTCAAGAGCTGCGGGATGCGAATTCTAGAATGGGTGCGACGACGCGATCTGGGTGTTGCATGGGAGCGAGGTGGCCCGCGTCGACGTCACAAACTCGCGCATCGGTCATGCACGCCGCGAGCTTCTGGAAGATCGCGCGGGGAAACAGACCGCGAGCCGCCCACGCGATCAGCGTTGGCGTCCGCACCCGGTCTGCCGATGACCAGAGATCGAACGATCCAGTGGCTTCGAAGATCGCCGCCTCGATCTCGCCGCTGCATTTGAGTTCGACCTGGCCGTCGGGCCGATCGGCTAGGCCCTCGGCAAGATAGAGATCCAGCGCCCTCGGATCCCAATCCGCGAAGAGTTCCTTCTCCAACCACTTCACCCGGGCAGCCTGGCGGCTGGGCCAGACCTGGCGCCGGTTGCGAGCACCCTCGGCGAGCGCGTTTCCGGGCGAGTCCGCTGAAGAAGCCGCCCGCGCCCAAGCTGGCGGTAGGATGACGGGATCGACGAGCACATTGCGCTCGAAGAGATCCGGTCGCTCAGCCGACGCCATCAGAATCGAGCTGCCGCCAAACGAATGCCCGATTCCCAATGCGACGCGACCGTCGGGGTGCTCGGCGGCGAGTATTTCGGCGACGCCCAGGACGTCTCGCCCGAAGAACTCCCAGCGGTAGCAGTCGGCGCCTTCGGGTTTCGAGGAATCGCCGTGCCCCCGAGCGTCCATCGCGATCACACGATAGTGGTCGCTCAGCCGCTCCGCGACCGGGCCCCACACACCCGCGCAGAACCCGGTCGCGTGATGGAGCAACGCCAGCGGACCCTCACCGCCCCAATCGAGCAGCGCGATCTCGATCGCAGAATCCGGAAGTGCGAGTTTGCGGCGACGGACCTGGCTGAGCATGGAAAGCAGAGTTTGACGATCGCAACAGCGTGGCGCCAACCCGCGGGCGCGACGCGGTATGCTTTCGCGATGGGCGACGGACCGACGAGCCTCGACGAAGCACTGCGAGCACGCGTCGAAGCCAATTTGTGCGGATTCCGCAGACTTCCGGTTTCCGGTGACGGTCTGCGATCAGCAGCGGTGGCGCTGACCCTGCTCGCCGACGATCAGGGCGAACCCTGCTTTGTGCTCACCCTGCGCGCGGCAAAGATGAAAAACCACGCGAGCCAGTACGCGCTGCCCGGGGGACGGCTGGATCCAGGCGAAACCGCCGAGCAGGCTGCTCTTCGGGAACTGTCAGAAGAAGTGGGTCTCGAACTCCCGCCGGCCTCCGTTCTCGGAATTCTCGACGACTACCCGACCCGCTCGGGCTTCGTCATCACACCGGTCGTGGTCTGGGCCGGAGCCAAACACGAGCTGAAGCCGAACCCCCGGGAAGTTGCCGAGGTCTATCGGGTGCGCCTCGAGGAACTCGGGCGACCCGACGTACCGCACCTGCGAAGCATTCCAGAGAGCCCCCGCCCCGTGATCTCCATCCCCCTCCTGGGAACCCATGTGCACGCGCCCACCGCCGCGATCCTCTACCAACTTCACGAGGTCGCCATCGAGGGGCGCGAGACGCGCGTGGTGGACTTCGAACAACCCGTCTTCGCCTGGCGCTGATCGCGCCAGAAGAGGCCGCCTGATTCAAATAACGACCCGGCCAACTGCGCCCCCGCCAGCATGAACTATCTCAAACGACAACGGCCATGCGCGGGCCGAGCCTAAGACCCCAAGCCCCTGGGCCCCCGCCGGTGGCACCTTTCGAATCACCAGCCCTGGTATGCGCGGGCCGAGCCTAAGACCCCAAGCCCCTGGGCCCCCGCCGGTGGCACCTTTCGAATCACCAGCCCTGGTATGCGCGGGCTAGATCCCCATATCGCTCAGCGCGTCCGCGACGCGGCCGATGATCCCCGTGAGGCGCGGGTGGCCTTTCTCGAAGCGCTCGAGGGTGTTGGTCAGGCGATCGCGAAGAGAACTCGACAGCTCTCGCTCGTGGGCGGGATCGAGAGCCTCGAGGATCTCCTCGGCCGCGCCGCGCAGTTCGGCGCGAAGCTCTTCATCGAGATCGTCTGGGGCTTCGAGCGCCTCGCGCAACTCATCGATGATCTCGCTCAGTGACGGTCCAGGATCCGACATGTTTCCCAGCCTCCCCAGCCAGCCTACCCGGGTTCGCACAAACCTAAAGGTCCGAAATAGAAGGATTTCGCGGGCTTACGCTACAGCGTAATGCGCCCCGATGCACCCGGTTGCGCAGAAGCCCCCACAGTCGCGGAAAGAAATTGACCTCGGTTACCGCTTGGTCATACACTGGACACGCTGGTGGGGTCGGAGCGATCATGAGATCGACTGGTTTTGCAGCAGCAGTCGGTAGCACAGCGGCTCTCGTGGGGTTCGCGGGCGCGGCCAATGCAAGCGCCACCATCGACCTGATCTGGGCCGACACCGGCACGAATCAGATCAGCAACGTGTATACGTCCTCAGCCATCACCTTGCAGGTGATCCTGACCGCAGGCCCCAACGGCTCACAGGGCGCCGCCGTCAGCGTCGATTACAGCGCAGTTCTGGTCGCGCTTTCAATGCTCGGATTCGCAAGCACGCCGGGTGCCCCGCTGCCGCTTATTATCGTGGAGACAGTCGACACCGGATCGCGGGTTGAGTCCATCAACTCCTTCGCGCTTCCCCTCATTGGCCTAGGTACCGGCCTGGCAGCAGGTCAGAGCCACCAGCTCGGAACGGTCACGTTTCACAGGGCTCCGGCCATTGATGGGGTCTTCGAGATCCGGTCAGACGCCAATGGCCCGAAAAACGACGTCTTGGACATCGACGGCAACGTCATCACCGCCACGACCACGTTCAACAGTGCGGTCCTGATCAACGCTCCCTATGACCCCTATGACGGTGACGGAATCGGAGACGCGCTCGACAACTGCTCGGCGACGCAAAATCCCAACCAGGACGACACCGACGCAGACGACTGCGGAAACCTCTGCGACGCGGACTATGACCAGAGCGGCGCGGTCGGAATCGGCGACTTCGGTTTTTTCGCGCAGTGCTTCGGCACCACCAACGAACTATGTCAACATTCTGAGCCGATCGGCAACGGCCGGCTTGTTGGCCTTATTGACTTCGGTTTCTTTGCGGCGCACTTCGGCAAGGTTCCTGGTCCTTCTGGGACGACGGCCGGGACCGCAGCCTGCCCGTAGGAACCCTCACCTGCGGTAAGGGTCTAGCGACTTCGCTCTCGGGAACTATTTCTTGAGCTGCTCCCGTGCGACGGGAGCCAGGTTGCCCGTCCTGGGATCTAAACCACGCCACACCCTTTCGAGCTGCCACTTCGCCGCAGCCATCTCTGCCGACGTCCAGCCTAGACGTTGAATCGAAAGTGGACGACGTCGCCGTCTTGCACGATGTATTCCTTGCCTTCGACCCGGGCGAGGCCAGCCTCGCGGCACTTGGCCTCGCTGCCGTGTTCGATCAGATCCTTCCAGTCGATGACTTCGGCGCGGATGAATCCGCGTTCGATATCCGAATGGATCTTGCCCGCCGCTCGCACGGCCCGGGAGCCGCGCGCCACCGGCCACGCCCGGCACTCGTCGGGGCCGACGGTCAACATCGACACCAGATCGATCAACTCGTAGGCGGCGCGAATGAAGCGATTGCGCGCGGGTTCGTCAAGACCGAGTGAGCTGGCAAATTCGATCTGATCCTCTTCGGACATCGATGCGATGTCCTTCTCGACCTGCGCGGAGAGCACCACGACTCCGAGCCCGCGTTCGCGCGCACTCGCCTCGATTTCCGGGTCGATCCCGGAGCCGATGCCGTCCTCGTCGGCGTTGATCACCAACAGCAGCGGCTTCTGGGTGAGAAGCGCGTAGCCCGCGATCATCTTGTTCTCTTCTTCGCTGAGTTCGAAGGATCGCAGCGGTCGCCCGCCCTCGAGGTGTGCCTGGATGCGTTGCAGGAGTTCGAGCTCACGCGGATTGCTGCGGTCCTTGGCGAGGCGCTCGACGCGGCGCTCCAGCAACTCGAGATCCGCGAGAATCGTCTCGGTCTCCAGGTCGGCGATTTCCCGCAGCGGCTGCGGTGCTTTACCGGCGGCGTCCGCAAACCCGCGCACCACCTGACAGAGCGCATCCACCTCGCGCATCGCATTGAGGATCTTGCGGTCGAGGCCTTTTCCTCCACCCCCCCCGAGATCCGTGAACGCGACCTCGGCGTAGGTGACCTTCTTTGGTTTGTAGAGCTCTGCGAGCGCGTCGACACGCGGGTCGGGAACCTTGACGACCCCGAGGTTGACCTTGTCGCGGCTGGCCGCGTAGCCCGTTTCCACGGCGAGGCCCGTGAGGGCGCCGAACACCGTGCTCTTGCCGCTCCCGGGGAATCCGACCAATCCGATCTTCATGGGACGCGGACCGTACAACACGGGGGCCGGCAGCGGCCAGCCGGCGCCGGCTCGACGTCCTTCAACGGCTGCCTGCGCAGCCCGACCAGTAACCGCTCGATGTCCTTCAACGGCTGCCTGCGCAGCCCGACCAGTAACCGCTCGATGTCCTTCAACGGCTGCCTGCGCAGCCCGACCAGTAACCGCTCGATGTCCTTCAACGGCTGCCTGCGCAGCCCGACCAGCGACCGCTCGATGTCCTTCAACGGCTGCCTGCGCAGCCCGACCAGCGACCGCTCGATGTCCTTCAACGGCTGCCTGCGCAGCCCGACCAGGATGAGCTCGGGAAGCCGCCTGAAGCAGTCTCACCGCCCTGTTCCCTGTCACGGCTCCAGCGAGGGTCGTTCCCCGAAGAGCACGGTCTCTATGTCCCGGAGCAGGAACTCAGGGTCGAGAAATCCGCTGTTATAGATATTCCGGATCGCGAAGTCGGAGTCGACGAGGAATACCTTGGCGATGTGGCGAATCACACCAAGCGGTTTCCCATCCTCTGCCGCCACGAGCCTGAGCGCGTCCTGCCCGAAGTCATCGAGGATGGGGCGTATCTCGCGATCGGACTCGGCAGTCAGAAAGCGCCAATCCCCCATCGGTTTCAAATGATCGCGCAGGATCGCCAAACGCTCGGGCGTGTCGTTCACGGGATCGAACGACACCGTCACCACCTGTACGCGGCTCGCGAGTTCGCGATTTGACGCGAGCATCCGGTCCATTCGACGCAGCGATGCCAATACCAACGGGCAGCCCCCGGCGTCTGGGCAGCTCGCGTACACAAAGGACACTACCGCGCAGCTTCCCGGCCCGATATCCAGCAGCGGAACGCGCCCTCCCGAAGCGCTCAGCAACTCGTAGTGCCCGACCCGGTCGATCACCGGCAGTTCGTAGCTGCCGGGCTCCGGGAGCTGATAGAGCGGCCGCCCGTCCACCGATTCGACGGCCCCGGCCAGTGCGAGAGCGGGCCACACCAAGGCCGCAAACAGGGTACGCGCGGCGATTCGGCTTTCGGCGACGGCAGGCGGGGGGGACATGGGCACAACCTCGATAGCTCGGCGATGGTAACACCTTGGCGGGCCCCACCGCCTCCATCTGCGGGAGTGGCCCGCGGCGTGCGTTGTTTGGGATTTGGCCGCGCTGGACTTTCCTGACACGCGTCGGCACGGCACACTGCCCGTTCTGTGACCTACCGAATCCTTGCGCTCGACATCGATGGAACGATTCTAGATCCGTATGGAAAGTTGCCCGTGGCGGTCCGCGATGCTGTTGCGGCCGCTCGGCGCCGCGGCCTCTGGGTCATCCTCTGCACCGGTCGACGCTTTCGAACCGCCCTTCCCTGGGCTCGAGAACTCGAGCTCGAAGGCGCCATCGTCATCAACAACGGCACCTTGGTGAAGGACATCCAATCCGGCGAAACACTGCGACACGCCTACCTCCCAATCGACGAATACGCTCCGGTCATTTCGTTCGTACGCCGTCGGGGATCGCCGCTCGTCTACGTCGATACCTATCACGAGAACGTCGACCTGATCACGGAGCGCTGCTCGGAAACCCATGCCTACCAGCGGGATTACCTGAACGACAACACCGACTTCTTCCAGACCATCGACGACCTGCACGATCAGCCTCGATCCGACGTGATCATGGTGAGCACGATGGCCGACGAGGCGACGCTCACAGCGATGTACGAAGAGGCACGCGAGGAATTTGGCGATCGGCTCCGCACCCACACCCTGATCAACAAGAACTATCGGGGGCTGATCCTCGAATTCCTGTCGCCGATGTCGGGGAAGTGGCCCACGCTCGAGGCGGTCGCCGCCGAGGCAAACGTCGCGCCAGATGAAATCATCGCCGTTGGTGACGATACCAACGATATCGAGATGATCCGCCGCGCAGGGCTTGGGATCGCGATGGGAAACGCCGCTTCGGAAGTCAAGCAAGCCGCGGATCGCGTGGTCCGCAGCAACGCCGAGGGTGGTGTCGTCGAAGCAATCGAAAAAGCGCTGCTGGTCAGCTAGGAACGCGATCCCAGAATGGGATCGCGTGACGCCGCAAGCGAATCCAAAGGATTCGCCCGCTAGCCTAGAGGGCCCGACTCGAAAAGGCGCGACGATCTGATCGGCTGGCTCCCGCCCTCTACCCCAACCGCATCGGGAAGATCGCGTCCAGAAGCAAGGCGAGAACGAAGAGCGCCCCCGCCCTCCGCGCCAACGAGAAGACCGGCGCCACGTACCACAGCGGCCAGTAGGAGCATTCGGGAGGCGCGAACTCGGGGCGCGGCTGCGAGTAGATCTTCAGCGCCCGCCACAGTTGGGGTGCGGCCGCGATTGCGAGCAGGGCCCAGACGCCGACTCTCCCGACGAGAACCAGACAGATCACGAAGACGAAGAACAAGACCATGAGCTGCTGATTCAGGAACAGCGCGCGATCCGTTCCCAGGCGAACCGGAAGCGTCCGGATTCCGCGTTGGGAATCGATGTCGATCGTGTCGATGTGCTTCCCGATCAGGACGGCCGCAACGAGCAACGAGTACGGCAGACTGGCCACCAGAATCCAGGGTTCGAGGCCACCGGTCGTCGCAAAGTAGGTACCACCGACCATCAATGGGCCCCAGACCAACGCCACGGCGGGTTCGCCGAGGCCGCGATGTTTCAGTTGAACGGGCGGCGCACCGTAGCCGACTCCGACGAAGAGCCCGAGCAGCGCGAAAGCCGCCACGGGCCAGCCCTGAACTTCGGTGAGGTACAGAATGATGCCTATGACGAGCAGGTCGACGAGCGCGATCGCGAGGATCAGACTGGATTTCGAGATCAAGCCCGAGAGGATCGAGTGTGGGGCGTATTGGACGCGCCGGTACTCTTCCGGATCGATGCCCGTTTCGAAGTCGAGGTAGTCGTTGATCATGTTGCTGGCGGCCTGGGCCAAAATCAGAGCGAACAGCGCCGCCACGAAACACCCCCAACGAGCATCGGGGTTGCCCACCGCCAGCAGACCACCAATGGCCCCGGATGTCATCGTCAGCGGGAAGAGGCTGGCTCGCGAAATCAACAGCCAGCGCGATACAGGATCCATCGCCCGCCCGGAAGAGAGGTTCTGGGTGCTGAGAATCTCTCCCCAGTTGCGGAGTTCTGATCTCATCGAACCCTTCTGTGACACTTCCCAGGAGGCACGCCGCGCGCGGGGGATCGCATCTCCAGCCTAGCTGAATCGGTGGCCAGGTCTAGTTGATCTCGTGGCAAGAGCCATCGGGCGCTACTCGAGAAAATGATGCTCCAACTTCGCGCGCATTGCGGCATCCAACCCGAGCGCCTGTTCCAGGTAGGCGTCGATTGAACCGTAGCTGGCCACCATCTCGTCTAGAGCAGCCTGCAGATATTCTCGCCTCGCCTCGAGAAGCGGCAGCAGATCTTTGGGATCGGTCCTGAAAAAGGAATAGAGCGGAACCCAGCGAAGAACGAACCGGAAGAAATTCTGCTGATAGTAGTTGGTGAGCAGGTAGTCCTCGAAAACGGTCTCTTCGAAAACGCCCAGCGCGAGCAGCACCAGGGCAGACGCAAACCCGGTCCTATCTTTACCAGCCGTGCAGTGCACCACCGTGGGCAGATTCTCCTCCCGCGCCAGCCGCTGAAACATCACGGCCCATGCCTCCGAGTAGTCGGTCACGAATGCTCGGTAGGCGTCCCGCATCATCTGCTCGACTCCGAGGGCTACCATGCCGCCAGTCCGGATCTTGATCCGCAACTCTTCGGAATCGAACCCTTTCTGCTCCACCGGCAGGTCGAGTATTTCGGGGGCATCGTTGATGGTGCGGTCTGGACTGGCGATGCGCTCGCGGTCCGAGCGAAAATCACACACCAACTTGACGTCAAACTGGGAGAGATACTCGACGTCTGAACGAGTCAGCCTTGACAGATCGCTCGTCCGGTAGAGGCGATCCCAGCGAACCGTCCGACCATCGTTCGTCTCGTAGCCGCCGAGATCGCGAAAATTATCGCAGCACTTCAGTGGCAGACGCCGCTCGGCGGTGATTGCAGATGCGCCGCCCGATGCCGGTACGAGTTCGAAATAGAGCCTTCGGCCTCCCCGGATATCGGGGTCGTCCGCACCCGTCAACACCACCGACTGACCGTCCACCACCGCTAGTGGAATCGAACGATTGATGAAGGACGGGTCGATCCCCCGGTATACGACCACGGAATCGCTCGAAAAAGACGCTGGCCAGCGGATCCGAATGGAAGATTTGTCGAGCCGGTCCACGACCGGCCTCCGGATGGGCTGTTCAGAAACAAAAAAGGTTGGCGTCTCACACGCGACGAATGCAATCGCGATGGCGGCGAGAGTCGAGAGGCGGATCAACATCGGTCTCTCGAGAACAGGCACTCCATGAGGTTACTGTAGCGTCGCAAAGCCACGATCGAACGCTGCCGATCCAAGTGGCCCAGCCAGCAATTTCTTCTCTGCCGTGTTGTTTCCCGACCGATCTCGATGAGAACGCCCCGCGTGGCGGGCGCTGCAGTTCTGGCAAGCCCGGCGGGTGTTGGTAGGCTGCGAGACCCATGTCGCTAAAACGCCGACTGTTCCGGGCCTTAGCGCTCGGAATCGCGCTGATTCTTCTCCTCGTGGTCGCCGCTACCGCGATTCCCATCTTCTTGTTCGCATCGATTGCGCCACCGACGACGGCGTTCATGCTCGCGAGCCGCCATTCCGATCCCGCAACGGGAAAGCCCTGCAATGTCGTGGATTACGAGTGGCTGGACTTCGAGCTGATCGCGCTGGATCTGGGGCTGGCCGTGATCGTCGCCGAAGACCAGCGCTTTTTCGAACACGCGGGATTCGATCTGAACGCAATTACCCAAGCACTGACCGAACATACCCGGCGTGGCCGACTGCGCGGAGCGAGCACCATTAGTCAACAGGTGGCGAAAAACCTCTTCCTGTTGCCGAGTCGGAGCCTGGCCCGCAAGGGCCTGGAAGCCTGGTTTACCGCATGGCTCGAGCGGGTGTGGTCGAAACGCCGGATCCTCGAGGTCTACCTGAACGTCGCGCAGTTCGGACCCTGCCTGTTCGGCGCGGGAGCGGCAAGTGACCGCTACTTCGACACCGAGGCCATTGCGCTGAGTCCTGACGAGGCCGCGCTCCTCGCCGCGGTACTCCCCAACCCAAAAAGCCGGCGCGCGCTCGATCCGGGACCCTACACGCGCGCGCGAAGTGCTGAAATTCTCGAATTGATGAACTGGCATCGAGACAAGACGATCGGAACGCGTCTTTCGCGAATCGCCAGCAAAAGAAATTGAATTGCGGAGCATTCGGCTGATGGATCGGGCTGCAGCACGTTCCCGCCAATTCACTCCGCATGCGCTGCAAGAGGCTACCGAATGAGATGGATTCGACTCGTCCAGGGCTTCCTGATCGTTTCGCTGGCACTCTCGCTACCCGCAGCCGCGCTGACCGTATTTGCGTTCGACGCCGATCGGGGCTTGACCGGCGACGCAGTCACGGTCGTCTTCCTGGGCGTGTTCGTGGGCCTCCTCTCCACGCCATGGTGGCCGGCCACCGGGCAACGCGGGCGACCGCGTTTCGAAAGCCTACAGGGCATGGTGATGATCTGGTTCGGGGTCACGTTCACGACCCACCTGAGTTGGGAACTCGGTTGGGTGTTGCTCCGCGACGCGATCCTCGCTTCGCCAGACGCAGTCTGGTCCTACCCGTGGTGGGTCTATATCGACGGAGGCGACGCGCGCTACGCGAGCGACAGCGGGCAGTTGATCACTTTGGAATCCCTGACGGCGGCCGTGGGCGCGCTGGGGTTCAGTGCCCTCTGGCTGCGTTACCGGTCGAACGGGCAGAACCCGACGGCAACGCTGATGCTGATGGCGACCGCTGTCGCCCATATCTACGGCACCATCATGTATTTTGGAAGTGAGGCTCTCGATGGCTTTCCCAACGTCGATACCACGAGCTTTGTCGATACCGTGCTGAAGTTCTGGATCCTCAACGGAATCTGGCTCGTCATGCCATGGGCCGTGCTCTATTGGGGCCGGCGGATCCTCTACGAGCAGATCGAGAATCGGCAGCGATAGCCGACCCGTTCGGACGCTACCAGGGTGACCGCTAGGATCCGTCTGCCTCTTCCAGATCGAGGGCGACTGAATTCATGCAGTAGCGCTTGCCGGTAGAGGGCGGGCCATCGGGAAAAACGTGACCGAGGTGAGCGTCACAGCGGGCACAGAGTACTTCGGTCCGAAGGGTTCCGGTGCTGCGATCTTCCCTACTGGAGACACTCGCCTCCGCAATCGGCTGCGTGAAGCTCGGCCATCCGGTGCCGGATTCATACTTCGATTCCGAGTTGAACAGCGCGTTTCCGCAACACACGCAGCGGTAGATTCCCTCGCGCTTGCAATCGTTGTACGCGCCCGTAAACGGTCGCTCCGTCCCCTTCTGCCGACACACCTCGTACTGCTCCGGGGCGAGCTGTGCCCGCCATTCGGCGTCGCTCTTGGTGATCCGTTTCCCGCCAGGTCGTTCGCCGTCTGCGTCGCTCATCGCAGTGAACTCCTATCTTTGCTCGACTTTTGTCCAACCGTCCCGCCACGGCGCCGCTTCTCGCCCGACAGAGCGGAGTTTAACAGCTCGAGCGCCCCCCGGGGGCGATTCCTGTGAAGCCGTGCTGACGACTCGGCTCGATGGATCCGATACCCTCTCGAACGTCTGAATACCCTTGCGCTCGCAGCCGTCTACTCAGCTGCGAACAGAGACCAGCCCCACCGAGCCACGCAGGAGGGACCAGAAGGTCGATGGCCCACAGATAGGGAGTTCCAGGGTCGGGGACGCTCTCGCGGAAGAGGAGAAGACGATGCGCACCGTTTTGCGTTCGACGCTGATACTCGCAATCGCTGGCGCTGCGGGCACAGCCCAGGCGTTGGAGAGCCGCGACTGGGAAGCGCTCGAAGAAACCGCTCAGCATTCCCTCGAATACGCCAAGACCAACGAATCGGCCGCCTGGGTGAATCCAGACTCCGGGACCGAAGGCAGCTTCACACCCATTGCGACCCATGAAGGCCCCGACGGTCAGGTCTGCCGCGAATACGCGGTCGACGCGATCATCGACGGTCGCGAAGAGGTCGTCTACGGGACCGCGTGTCGTCGACCGGACGGCAGCTGGGTCGAGGCGAACGCCGAGTACCGCGAAGCCGATCCACCCGTAGCAACCAGCGTGGTGTACTCGGGTACGAACTGGTGGTGGATCATCCCGAGCATCGCGATCTCTGGTGGGTATTGTTCGAGCAGTTTTTGCGTTGGTGGCTATTTCGGTTCCTACTATCCGAGCTGGTATTACCCCTGGGGAATCGGCTTCAGCTACTCGCATATCGGTCACCGGGGCTACTACTATCCCTACTACGGTAACAACCACTATCACCACGACCGCTACCGGAGTCGGCACGTCCGCCACCATCGGAACGAGCACCAAGACGACTACCGGAGTGGACATCAGAACCAGTATCAGAGTAAGCACAAGAACCACCACCGCGGTGGAAACTCGAAGCAAGTGCACTCGCGTAGTCGCGGAACTGATCACGACCGGCCGACGCATACGCGATCGAGAAGCAGCCACTCAAGAGGCGAACGCTACGCGAGCAATCGATCGGGAAGTCGTCACTCGGGTGGAGGACATTCTTCGCGCGCTCGCTCGGGATCCGGGCGATCCGGAGGCAGGCATGCTGCGCGGTCTTCAAACAGGCATTGAGCGACCGGCGCAGCCCAGCTGACAGGGTTGGGAGACTTCAACCGAAAGCCGACGCTCCGCCGCATCGCGGTCGTCACCATCGTCCTTCTCGCGGGGCTCGTGGCGGCCGCGATCGCGTACCGCCAATCAATCGCGGAAGCCCTCCTGATGCGCCAGCTCCACAACCTCGGCCTCGACCGGGCGGAATTCGTGGTCCGCCGCTTCGACGCCGGCTTGCTCGAAGTCGAGGATCTGAGCATCGGCAGCGGCGACGGACTCCAGATCGCGCAGATCGAGGCGTACTTTTCGGCGCGGGGGCTCTTCGCGAGCCGCCTCGATGCGCTGCGGATCTCGGGCGTGCGATTGCGCGGGACACTCGACGAGGCGGGGCTCTCACTCGGCCCCCTGGATCGGCTGTTCGAACCGAACTCAGCAAGTGCCAACCCGGGTGGCAGCGCAGCACTCCCCGTATCGAGCATCGAAATCGAGGATGCCCTGCTGGAACTCGCCACCGCGGAGGGCCCCCTCCGCGTCGGCGTCGAACTGCAGGCAACCGAAAGCGCGCCGGGACAGTTCGAGGTGGACGCAGAACTACGGGTCGACCACGCGTTTGCAAACCTCGACGCCCACTTGAGATCGGAATTCAGTTTTCGCATCTCGAAAGAAGACGTCATCGAGGCGGATCTCGAAGTGGCACCTGTCGGCGTCGACTTCGAGATGGAACTCGCGACGCCCAATCGCGAGCTCGTAATCGAAATCAGCGGCTCGCATGAGTTCGCCGAGGCAAGGGGCCAAGCAGGGCTTGACCTGCATGCGATCGACTTCGATCCCGCCCAACTACAGCCGTCCACGCTCTTCCCGATCCTTTCCGATCACCTGACAGAAGTATCGGGATCCATCGAAATGAAGGGATCTGTCGACTGGAACGCCGACGGGATGCGGGGAACCATCGAAGTCGCTGCCAGCGACCTCAGCGCCACGGCTGCATTGGCGACGCTCGAGCATCTGAACGCGATCATCGAGCTGAACGAGACCGGTGCGACGTTGTCGGATCAAACGCTCTCGGTTGGACGATTGGATTTTGGATTGGAACTGACGGATGGCTTGATCCGCTTCCGGGTGGAACCCGGAGGGATCGTCGCGATCGAATCGGCTTCCTGGAAATTTGCGGGTGGCGAACTCACCACCGCCGGAGAAATCGATCCGCGATCTGAGAACTGGGAAACATCACTCCTCGCCAAGGGTGTCGATCTGACCAAGCTCCTCGAACTGGTGAATCTGGATGGTCTCAGTGGATCCGGTACGCTGGAAGGCGAGTTCCCGATTGCACTCGTGGGGGGCGAGATCGAAATTCGCAATGCCGTGCTTCGCTCCAGCGGCGAGGCTGGCGTGATCCGATATCGCCCGGATCCAGGTACGGCAGACATCGCTGCCGCCGACGATCAGTTCGCCACGACTCTCGCCGTGTTGGAGAACTTTCACTACGAGCGGCTCGAGATCGAGATCAACGGCCCCGCGTTGGGAGCCGTGGCGGTTCAGATCCACCTGGCCGGGGTCAATCCAGATTATCAGGAAGGGCATCCGGTCGACTTCAAGCTGTCTGTGGCTGCGCGACTTGCGGACCTGCTGCGGGACGAGATGCGTATCTACCGGATTCCGGCAGAGATCGAGGAGCGGCTCAGGGCTTTTGCGAAAAGAGCGCTCTGAATATTCGACAGACTGCGCGCGTCCATCTCGTTGAAGTCGGGAGTCCGACTGCTGGTTCGGAGGTGGACGCGTTTTGAGGAGCCCGTTAGGCTCGCAGAGCGGCAGAAACCTCGAGGGGGGAAACGATGGTGACTCGCGTGTGTTTCACGCTCTTGGCCGCTTTGTGGATCGCGAGCTTCGCGGCTTGCTCGCCCAAGGTTCAGATTCAAGCTCCAAAAGAGCCGATTACGATCAATCTCAACATCAAGATCGAGCACGAGATCAGGGTCAAGGTCGACAAGGACCTCGAGAATCTTTTCGATGAGGACGACGAAATTTTCTAGGCAAGAATAAGGGAGCGAACCCATGGGAAGACAGATCCGATTTTCGAAGCTGCTGCGATCGTCCGCGCTGTGGTTTTCGATCCTCCTCCTGCTTGGAGCGTTCGCCGCGACCGCGGCGACTCTCGACGGCGCCAAATCAGCTGGACAGATCGGCGAGAGCGTCGACGGCTATGTGCACCTGGTAGACAAGAATGCGCCCGCCGATGTAAAGGCCGTCGTCAAAGACGTAAACAACAAACGCAGGGAAAAATACCAGAGCATCGCAAAAAAGAGAGGAGTTCCGGTCGAGGACGTGGCCACACTTGCGGGCGCCAAACTCGTGGAGCGCGCTCCCGCGGGACAATACGTCATGGACAGCAACGCGAAATGGCGGAAGAAATAGCGCGGTCGGCAACGCCGGATCATTGCTCGGCAGCGGGCACCGACTCCACGACCAGGGTCAGACCGCGTACCTCGACGACGCGAATCGCCGAGCCAACCGAAACCGGCCCGCTACCGGTTACCAGCTCCGCCTTCCAGAGTTCCGATCCGAGCCTCACGTAGCCAGAAGGAACGAGTGGTTGGACGACCACCCCGAGCGCGCCATGGATCTCGAACATCCCGCTCGAGCCACCGGGTTCGTAGGCAACGCGCAGGATCGGATACATGACGACGTCTTTTGCGATCCAGAGCGCTACCAACCCACAAGCAGCGAGAACGGGAAGATTCCACCAACGCACAGCGGCCGCGAGACCAAGGCTCAGCAGGATCAGATCGGGAATCTGGAACAGCGTGTAGCGCGCAATGGCCCGACCGCCGGATCCCGCGGTCATTCGATGACTTTCGACCCGCGCAAGCGGGCGATCTCATCGACCGGAATCCCCCAATCCGCGAGCGCCTCGTCGGTGTGTTGACCGGCGTGGGGCGGAGGGCCTGAAATCCGGCACGGGGTACGACTGAAACGCGGTGCCGGGCCCGGCTGCAGCGCACCCGCCACCTCTACGAAGGTCCCGCGCTTTCGGAGATGGGGATGATCGCTGGCTTCCGTCATCGAAAGAACGGGTGCGAAACAGGCGTCCGTTCCCTCGAGGATCTCGCACCACTCCTCGCGGGTCTTGGTCTTGATCAGCTCGGTGAAGCGTTCTTTTTGCTTGGGCCAGTGGGAACGGTCCATCTGATCGGGTAGATCTTCCGGCGCCAGTCCCAGCTTCGCGATCAGCTCCGTGTAGAATTTGGACTCGATCGCGCCAATTGAGATGTATTTCCCGTCGGAGGTCTCGTAGGTGTCGTAGAAGTGGGCGCCGCTGTCGAGCAGGTTGGTTCCCCTCTCGGGCTTCCACCAACCGGATTGCTGGGCGCCGTGGAGGAACGTCATCAGAGCAGCCGCACCGTCGACCATCGCGGCGTCGACGACCTGCCCCTTCCCAGAGCGAGCGCGTTCGACCAGCGCACAGGCAATTCCGTAGGCGAGAAGCATGCCGCCTCCGCCAAAGTCGCCGACCAGATTCAACGGTGGTAGCGGTTTCTCTCCCAGGCGGCCGATGGGCTCCAACGCTCCGGCCAACGCGATGTAGTTGATGTCGTGACCGGCGGCCTGGGCGAGCGGCCCTTCTTGTCCCCAACCGGTCATGCGTCCGAAGATGAGTCTCGGGTTGCGAGCGAGGCACACCTCCGGACCGGCTCCCAAACGCTCCATCACCCCAGGCCGAAATCCCTCGATGACGGCATCCGCGACTTCGACCAGGTTCAATAGCAGCTCGACGCCGTCAGGACTCTTGAGGTCGAGGCCGACGCTGCGCCGACCTCGTGAGAGGAAGTCGAGCGGCGGCGTCGCCGGGTCACCGCCCTCGACGCGGTCGGCGCGATCGATGCGCAACACCTCGGCCCCCATGTCGGCGAGCATCATCGATGCGAAGGGCGCCGGCCCCAGGGCCGCGATTTCGAGAATTCTCACACCGGCGAGGGGTCCCATTGTGTTCCTCACGCGATTTGAATCAGCATACTTCTTCGAGTGCCGCCTCGAGCAATCGCGCTTTGTCCATGCTCTCCTGCCACTCGTCTGCAGAGTTTGAATCCACGACGATACCGCCGCCGGTATGCAAGTAGGCGCGGCCATCGCTCAACAGGATGGTGCGAATGATGACACAGAGATCCGCGCCCCCTCGGAGGTCGAAGTAACCGAGCGCTCCGGAATAAACACCTCGCCGCACGGGTTCCAGCTCATCGAGGATTCGCATCGCGGCGATCTTGGGGGCACCCGTCATCGACCCGGGTGGAAACGTCGCGCGCACCAGATCGAAGACATCGCATTCGTCGCGAAGCCGGCCACGAATCGTCGACACCATATGGTACACGGACGCGTAGCGTTCGATCACCATGAGCTCTGGGACTTCCACGCTGCCGACCTCGCAAACGCGACCGAGATCGTTGCGAACCAGATCGACGATCATGAGATTTTCGGCTCGGTCCTTGGCGGAGGCTTCCAGTGCGGCCCGACTCGCGAGATCCGAAGCCTCGTCGCAGCCGCGCGGGCTGGTGCCCTTGATCGGTCGGCTCTCGACCCACCGATCACCGTCGACCCTGAGGAAACGCTCTGGAGAACTGCCGACAATCGCCACCTCGGGTAGTTCGAAGTAGCTCGCAAAAGGCGCAGGGTTCAGCTCGCGTAGTTTCCGAAAGAGCGCCCACGGGTCGGCCGCGCAATCGCGCTCTTTGCGGTGGGTGAGGCAAACCTGGTAGACCTCGCCCGCCTCGATCTCCCCTTTGGCGACATCGATCGCTTTTGCATAGGTGTCCGCATCAAAGAACGCGAAAGGAGTCTCCGAGCGCGTCACCGAAGTGGAGCGTGCGGACGGCGACGCGCGATCGATTTGCGCGCAGATTTCGTCGACCGCCTGACGCGCGCGACCGGCTGCCGCATCGAGTTCGTTCGAAAAACCCAGTGCGCACGCGTACAACCTACCATCCCTCGAATCGTGCGCGAAAAACCGATCGACGAAGAGCAGGTAGAGATCCGGTAGTTGAAGGTCGTCGAGACCTCGAAAGTGGTGAACATCGAATTGGCCCGCCAGTTCGTATCCGAGGTAGCCCACCGCGCCACCGATGAAGGGAAGATCGGTCGGCGTCGAAGCCGAAGGCGGCTCCGGGAACAGGCTCCGTACCGCCTCCAGCAGATCGCCCGACGCTTCGCGACGGCCAACCGCCAGGCCCGGCCGCGCAGCGCGAAGACATTCGACTTCGATCTCCGAGCCGCGCCCGCGCACCACCAGGTACGGATCGGCGCCCGCGAAGGAAAACCTCCCGTGCTCCGAAGCCAGGGCGCTATCGAGGAGCCAGGGATAGGAGCCTGAGCGCAGCTTCTCGAGCACCTCCAGCGCGCCTTGGGCAGGCAGAACTTCGCGCACCGAACTGACCGTCTTTCCCGAGAGCTGGTACACGAGGGGTCTCCGCAAGCGAGGCTACCCCATGGTAGTAGGCTAGGCTGGCACCATGAATCGAAATTTGATCTTCCACGCGGGCTGCCCAGACGGCTTTGGCGCGGCCTGGTCTGCGCGCCGTGCCTGGGGGGACGACGCGCGCTACATCCCGAGAAGCCACGGTGACGCCTTTGATCCCGAGAGGTTCGAAGACGAACTCGTGGTCTTTGCGGACATTTCGCTACCCAACCCCCTGCTGCGGCGGTTGGGCGAGGTCGCCGGTGAGGTGCTGGTCCTCGACCACCACCTGACCGCTCGCGACCATTTCGCATCGGATCCGAGCGTCGAAAACGCCCTGACCGCCAAGGGCCATCGCGTGCATTTCGACCTCGAGCGATCGGGAGCGATGCTCGCCTGGAATCACTTTCACCCCGATGAACCCGCTCCGGATCTCCTGCGCTACGTCCAGGACCAGGATCTCTGGAAGTGGGAATTACCGGAGTCCGAAGAAATCAACGCCTCGATTGGTTCTCACCCGCAGCGCTTCAGCGACTGGGACGAACTCGCGGCACGGCCGATCGAGGACATGGCCGAGGAGGGTCGACCGATCGTTCGAGCCAACCGCATCGAGATCGAGCGTGCGGTGGCTCTCGCTCACCCGGTGGTCATCGGAAACCTGAGAATCGAGGCGGTGAACGCGCGCCAGCCCCGCGCCGCGATCGGTCACGAACTCGCAAAGCGCGCAAAATACGGCCAGCCCTGGGGCATCGTCTACCGCTTGAAGGGCCGTCACGTCGACTGTTCGATCTACTCGCTCGGAGATTGCGACGCCTCCGCGATTGCGACACAATTTGGCGGTGGCGGCCACCGGAACGCCTCGGGGTTCAGCGTATCCCTGCACTCGTGGCTTGAGAACTTCGTCTAGAAATCCACCTCGAAGACCGGGACCGATCTACTTCCCGGCCGTCCATTCCGCGGGGGTCAGTGTCTTCATCGAGAGGGCGTGAATCTCGCTCCCCATCACGCTCTCGAGAGCGTCGTAGACCAGGCGCTGCCTCTGGACGGGTGCCTTGCCCTCGAACTGCATCGAGACGACGACGGCCCTGAAATGGCCGCCGCCGTCGCGGGCACCCGCGTGCCCGACATGCAGATGACTCTCATCGATCACTTCGACGTGAACCGCGGCGAGACGCTCGCGTAACTCGGCTTCGATGCGCGCACGCCGATCGGACCGGTCAGGCACGAAATTCCGTCATCTGTTGATCGATGCGATCAACAGGTCGTGACCGGAATCGTCCGAACCTGCGGCTGCTCTTCCTCAGGTTTCGGAATGACCAGATCGAGAACGCCGTTCTTGTACGCGGCCCTCACGGTTTCGGGATCGATCTCCCAGGCAACCCGGAAGCTCCGCGTAAAGGAGCCGCGCGATCGCTCGATCCGCTTACGCCCGTCGTCGTCCGACGTGGATTCGAATTTCTTCTCACCCTTGATGGTCAGGACATCTCCGTCGGTCGTGACCTCGAAATCCTCCTCCTTCAGCCCGGGTAGCTCGACACTGAATCGCAACTCGTCGTCCGCCTCCTCGACGTTCACCGCCGGAGCGAATGAAGGGTTGCCGGGTGCGAATGCGGGGCGGTCGATCAGAGGAAGGCCGTCAAAGAATCGATCGAGATTCCACAGCGGGCCAAAAAACGTCGGCGCATTCCTACGCGTCGCTCGGCGGGGTACGATCCAATTTGCAGTCATCGCTTTCCTCCACACTCCGTTTATGGAGTTCGTGATACGCCAAATAACCTGATCACTGATCTCGAGCCGTCAACCCCCCTGAAAGCCCCCATGCGGGTCGTTCCGCCGGGCGCAGGCGGAGAAAGCTGCTGCGCAGCCGACGCGCAATCGGGTCGAACCCTGGGGCTGCCCGATCGGCCAACGGGTGCCCGTCGGAATCCGCGTCGATCCGCGAGGTCAGTCGGCCCGGGAGTTTCTCGACCCGTCAGGCGGGATCCGGTTCGAGAAGGCCACCTTTCAATTGATGGATCACCGCATCACTCAGCCCGATATCGTTCGCGTAACCGCGAAATGAGCCGTAGCGATCGCGCAGCCGATCCAGTAGTGAGAACATCGTTCCGGGTCTGGCGTGCAGCGTATCGGCCGGAAGGTTATCGATCGCTTCGCGATAGCCCGACGATTGCATCAGGCGGTCGATGATCGCGTCGAGATTGTCTTGGGTCGCCGCGTAGTCCGCGACGATGAATTCATCGGGGACACCGAGCAGGCCGAGTACGATCGCGGAGATCAAACCCGTCCGGTCTTTGCCGGCCGCACAGTGGTAGACGGCCGGCGTCGAACATTCGGCGA
>JADFQO010000037.1 GCA_022561775.1 Myxococcales bacterium
TTACGCGCTACGTGCCACTGGCGGGGGCCCAGTTGGCTGGGCTGGTTTTGCGATCCGCGCAGAACCATGGCTGGTTACGCGCTACGTGCCACTGGCGGGGGCCCAGTTGGCTGGGCTGGTTTTGCGATCCGCGCAGAACCATGGCTGGTTACGCGCTACGTGCCACTGGCGGGGGCCCAGTTGGCCGGGTCGCACCACATCGGGTGGATGTTGGCCGGGGCTCTACTAGGCGCGGGCTAGCGGCCGCGTAGGAGGGTGTCGGTGCTGGTCATCTCGCGGAGGGCGGATCGCGACGGTGCGGTGGATCTCACGTCGTAGGATTCGCGGCGCCAGCCGCTGCCGCCGTCCGCTGCGTGGTAGTAGACGGCCGCGACGGGATCGAATACCAGGGCGCGATCGGCGCCCGGCCGGTTCGGGTATCCCGCGACGTCGCCGCTGAAGCGGTGCACGGGGATTCCGATGTCGACGATCAACCCTCCGTTTCGACGAGTGATCAGATAGAGGGGCAGGTGGGTTTGATAGTCGACGTAGGCGATGAGGGTGTCGAAGCCTTGTTCGCGGCTGCGGGTCTTTCCCTCGATGACCACCGCGTAGCGCGCTTCCCAACGATCGCTTCCCACCATCAGACCCGACGTTCCGAAGTTTCGGATCGGATTGTCGGGATAGCCCGAACGGACTCCGTTGATCGGAGCCAGTACCTCTCGCATGCCGAGTAACCGCCAGCGGTAGGCGTTGGGCCGAATCGAAAGGTCGTTGAATCCGGCCGAAAGGTGCTCGGTAGCCGCGCGCGAGAGCGCGGAAGAGAGACTCACGGCGCCCGTCGGTGCGAAACCGTTGGATCCGGTGGCGAGGCTCCCGCCGCCCCAGCTGTTTCCCGCCCGATAGCTCGGGGTGTACATGCCGTCGACCCAGGCCGTTGCGGACCTGCTGACCTTCCGCATCGTCGGCGCGTATACAAAGGTGTCGTCCGGATTCGAAAATCGCTGATCGGCGGCAATCGGTCGCAGCTGGCGCCAGGCGAGGTGCCGCGCGTCTGACGGGGTGTCGAAACGCCCACCGCTGATCCAGAGATTCTCCTCTGATCCCGGTTGTGTGAACGCGCTGTCGACCAGTTCCGCTCGATGGCTGGTTCGCAGGTGAAAAAACTCTCCGGTGTAGACCTGTATCCCACCCGCTCGACTCGGCATGTCGGTGATCCTGAAGTGGCCCTGCGGGCCCGCTTCGCGGTTGCGGTATTCCAGGTTCCACGCCCACTTCGCTCCGGCCGCCGGGTCGTCGGCGGCGATGGACTCCGGTGGGAACGGCGTGCCGGCCACATAACCCCGGAGATTCCCGTCGGCGTCGAGCCGGGCCCGAGCTGCAAAGCGCTCCGTGGCGTCGGAAAAGTAGGCTGGAACGCGATAGCGCCGGTGGCAGGGACCCATCTCCATCAGCATTCCCGCGGAGAAGAAGACGTTGCGGTGGCTCCACACCTCGGCGGGAATGAGTTCGCGCAGCCGAGGGAGGTCGCTGTATCCCAACGCGAACCCTTCGCGGATGAGTGTCGGCGTTGCGTCCTCGAAGCTGCTTTCGCTGCCTCGCCCACCCAATCTGGGGCAGTCGCCCTCGTCGGGAACTCCGGCGCCCGCACTTGCGGCGAGCAGTCCGAGGGCGGCGAGGATTCGCGCAGCAGGGGTGACGGGTGCGGGTCGCACCGAACCTCCGTGGGAGCGGTGCCCATTCTATCGTACCCTTTCGGTCGGAGAGGCTTTCATGGCACGGCATTCTGTCGGTTTCCCGCTCACGCTGGGATTCGTCTTGGCCATTCTGGCTGTGGTTCTCGCCGTCGTGTACTGGGTTCTGGTGCTCGGCAACGTGCGCCCGATCGCGCCGTCGGGGCTCGGGACCCTCGGCTGGGTACTGCTCGCTCTGGGTACGACGTTTTTCGTGCTCATCATCGTCGGAACGGGCTGGCTCTGTGCCTGGTTGGTGAGTGAGATGAGGCTGAACCAGCGCCAGCGGGCTTTCCTAGACGCTGTCACCCACGAGATGAAAACACCGCTCGCTTCGATGCGCCTCTACGTCGAAACCCTGATGCGGCACGATCCCGAGCGCGAACGCCGCGAGCAATTCCTGGTCCGCATGGGAGAAGACCTCGAGCGCCTTGACCGAACCGTCGATCAGGTGCTGGCCGCCGCCCGAGCTGAGGAGCCCGGTCGCCGCTTGGCGCGCGGTGTGGTCGCACTCCGGGAAGTCCTCGAATCGTGCATCGCCGAAATTCGAGATCGACACTCACTGCCGGGCGACGCGGTAGCGCTGGATGGTGCGTGCAATCCGATCGTTCGCGGCGACCGCGGCGAGCTCGCCGTCGTCTTTCGCAATCTTCTGGAGAATGCCGTCAAGTACTCCGACGAACCCGTAGAGGTGAAAGTCTCCGTTTCGGGTCCCAGAGATGGCCGCGTTTCCGTTGACATTTCCGACCGTGGCATCGGTATCCCGGTCGGCGAATTGAGGAAGATCTTCCAGCGCTTCTACCGCGTCGGCCGAGACGTCCAGCGCACGGCGGCGGGTCTCGGACTGGGTTTGTTCATCGTCCGAAACCTCGTGCGGCGCCAGGGGGGTCGTGTCGAGGCGCGCAGCGAAGGTAGCGGCGCGGGAAGTCGGTTCGTCGTGACACTGAGGGCGGCCCACCGAGCCCGCGCAGTACCCGGTTCGGAATCGACTGAAGTTTCACCAACGGGGGTCCAGTTGGCCGGGTCACTCCATTGAGGGGCTGTTGGTCGCCCGCGCAGTACCCGATTCGGAATCGACCGAAGTGCCACTAGCGGGGGCCCAGTTGGCCGGGTCGTTTTGGTCAGGGGCGTTGTCTTGTGAGATCGTTTTGCTGGCCGGGGGGCCGGTAGCGTCTCGAGGGTAGAGAGCTGGTGTACAGCATCCTGATCGTAGAAGACGAGTCCCACCTCGCGGAGGGGTTGCGTTTCAACCTCGAGGCCGAGGGCTACGTCGTCGAGATTGCAGAGGACGGCCCCGCCGGCGAGAGGGCTCTCAACGAGGCCAGCAAGCCCTACGGCCTCGTGATTCTCGACGTGATGTTGCCGGGCATGAGTGGATTCGAGTTGGCGCAGCGCATCCGGGCCGCGGGAAATTTCGTACCGATCCTCATTCTCACCGCCAAGAACGCCGCCCAGGATCTGATTCGAGGCATCGAAGACGGCGCGGACGATTACCTGACGAAGCCCTTTCATCTCGATGAGCTGCTCGCGCGAGTGCGCGGCTTGCTGCGCCGACGCCGATGGGACGGCGTGGACGCCCAAGGCGATCCGATGCGATCCTTCAAGATCGGCGCGGCCACGGTTCACTTCGACCGTTTCGAACTCGAGACAACGAACGGGGTGGTCGAGTTGACGGTTCGCGAGATGGGCCTGCTTCGAGCCCTCATCGATCGCGAGGGCGCAACCGTCACCCGGGGCGATCTGCTTCAAGACGTGTGGGGTCTACGCGCCGATACGAAGACCCGGGTCGTCGACAGCTTCATCGTGCGCCTGCGCCGCTACGTGGAGCCGAATCCCACCCACCCGAGGCACATCGTCTCCGTTCGAGGCCACGGCTACCGCCTGCACCGCTAGGAGAGCAAGGCCCGAGCAATTCCGCGCGGGATCAGGAGAGTTCGATCGACTCTTCGATCAGCATGACCGGTATGCCGTCATCGATTGGATAGAGGATCCTGCCGTCTTCGCGGACGAGGCCCTCGGCGATCGGCGAGGTGACGCGCTCGCCGCCGCGGTTGCGCAGGCGCTCCTCGACGATTTCGCGGTTGAGCTTCGTCAGGATATCTTCGGAGGCCAGCGCGACGGGTTGTCTGGTCTCTGGACAGACGAGTATTTCGAGCAGATCCGGACTGATGGGCATTGCACGATCCTCCTACGATTCACGCGGCGGGTGCTCTCGACGCCGGGAGCGTAGATCCCGCCGCCGAACGGACCTTCGAACGCTTCGTCCCGAGGGCTCTGCTCTGCCCACCGAGTCGATCGAGTCGTTCTTTATAGCACCGAAGACATTGAATTCATTTGTGAAATTTGACGCGGGCGATCTGCGTCCGAATGCTCAACATCGGCGCTTCGGGGCCCGAGCGCCGGTTGCCCGGCTCACGCTAGAAATCAAACGGCAGTTGATCTCAGGCGCGCAGTCGCGAGGGGGCGCCCATGCTTCGCGGTACCCGCTTCGAAAACCTCGAAATCAGACCCGGGCGGTTGAAAGCGCGATCGATCGCCTTGACTAGCCCCACCTTCCGTAGTATCCCACGGCCCGTCTAGGAGCGCCCTTCGGGCGTTCCCCGGTTGTTCTGCCCCCTTGGCGTTCACGTTCCAAACGGTTCCGACGGGTTCCGCTCCGATGGGTTCCGAATGGAAACGTAGGAATCGCAAAGGTGAACGGAAGGGCGAGACGTGGTGTTGCTTGGATCGTCGCGGGCGTCGGCGATGGGTCTGCGAACGAACCCGCAGGCCGACTCA
Organism: Myxococcales bacterium; assembly: GCA_022561775.1. Lineage (GTDB taxonomy): Bacteria > Myxococcota_A > UBA9160 > UBA9160 > SMWR01 > JACZVU01. Next base: position 4,491 of record JADFQO010000037.1, read on the forward strand.
GGAATCGACACTCCGAAGGGGCCGGCAGTTCGCGCATGACCACCAACCGTCCGAGGTTTGGCCACTTTTTCACCGCTCCGGTAGGGATCGCTGCGCTCGCCGTCGCGAGCTACGCGGTGCAGTTTCCCGCACCCGCCAGGGCCGCGGAAACAGACGCCCTCGTGGCCCACAGCGTCTGTGAGGCGCACGAACTCCGGGCGCTCAAGGAAGAGAATCCCGATCTGGAAATCGAGATCCCGAAGGAATTCGACACCCCGTGGCCGAGCCGCTCCGCATGTCTTTCCCATGCGGCTGCACTCGACGAAGACACGCCGGGGCTCGTGCAACCGATTCCCTTCAGCCACAAGCACCACGCCGGCGAGTTTCAGATCGACTGCCAGTACTGCCACTCGGGGACGGATCGCTCGGCCTCGGCTGGAGTCCCGTCGGTCGAAGTGTGCATGGGATGTCACAGCCAGTTTCCGGCGAGTTATGACGAGCTTTCGGGTATCGAGACCCTCAAGGAGCACTGGGAGATGCAGGAGCCGATTGAGTGGCTCCAGATCCACCGCCTTCCGGAGCACGTCCAGTTCCGGCACAACCGGCACATCAAAGCGGGAGTGGATTGCCAGCGGTGCCATGGACGCGTCGAGGAATTTGACAAGGTTTTCATGCTAGAAGATACGAAATGGTGGCCTTGGGGGCTGCCCACCCAGACGCTCGAGATGGGTTGGTGCATTCTCTGTCACCGCGAGGAGCGCGTTTCACAGGATTGTTACACCTGCCACTACTAGGGGTAGCTGACTGGGGAAACCCCAGGGGATAGGGATCAATGCCCGAAATCGATCGTCGCAATTTTCTGAAGCTCGTCGGTGTGAGTGCTGGCGCGGCTGCAACCAGCGGTTGCAATGATCCCGTACAAAAGCTGATCCCCTATGTCATCCAGCCCGAGGAGATCACGCCGGGTCTCGCGGTCATCTACGCGTCTACCTGCCAGGAATGCCCGGCGGGCTGCGGCCTCCACGTTCGCACCCGCGAAGGCCGCCCCATCAAGCTCGAGGGGAATCCCGATCATCCGGTCAACCGAGGAGCGCTATGCGCGCGCGGACAGGCCAGCATCGGTCGAACCTACCTGCCGGATCGCTACCCGGGGCCGATGGAGCGCCAGGCGGACGGGGGATTGGCTCCCATCAGCTGGGAAGAGGCGCACGCGCTGGTGGCCGAAAAAGTCGCTGCCGCCGGCGGCCGAACCCACGTACTCGGCGGCTCGGTGGGACCGACCCTGAGCGGATTGATCGATCAATGGATCGCCGCGGTGGGAGCGGGTGGGCGGACCGTCTACGAGCCCTTCGACTACTCGGCTCTCAAGGAAGCTTCGCGCGCCGTCTTCGGCATCGCGAGCCGACCGCGTTTCGATCTTTCGAAAGCCGATTTCATCATCGACTTCGGTTCGGATTTCCTCGAGAGCTGGACGTCGCCGGTCGAACACGGGCGGCAGTTCGCGGATGCGCGGGCGGTCGATCAAGACGGCGGCGGAGCCCGACTCGTGTATGTCGGACCACGGCTCACGCTCACCGCCGGCAATGCCGACGAGTGGTTGCCCGCAAAACCCGGCAGCGAAGGTGTGCTGGCGCTCGGCATCGCACGCGCGGCGCTCGCCGCGGCGCGGGTCAGCGGCGCAGACGTGCCCGATGCGGACCGGCTGCGAGGGATCCTCAGCGGCTTCGGCGCGAACTCCGTTTCGACGATCACGGAAGTTCCCGCAGCGACGATCCGGCGGCTCGGCAAGGCGCTTCTCGCCGCGGACCAACCGGTCGCGCTGCCGCCCGGCGTCGCGCTGACGAGTCGACGTGCCACGGCCACGACGGCCGCGGTCTTGATCCTCAACGCGGTGGTTGGCGCGATCGGCAAGACCGTCTTCGCATTGCCCGAGGGGAGCACGGCCGACCAGATTGCGAGCTTCGGCGAAGTGACCGAACTCGTCGAACGGATGAAGGCCGGATCCATCTCGGTGCTGCTGATCCACGACTCCAACCCGATGTACTCGATGCCCGCCGACTCGGGCTTTGCTGCGGCCCTCGAGAAGGTCGACGTCGTGATTTCGACGGCTTCCGGGCCCGACGAGACCAGCGAGCGTGCGGATCTGATCCTTCCCGACCACACGCCGATGGAATCCTGGGGCGACCACGTTTCTCGACCCGGCGTGCGCTCGATCGTTCAGCCGACCATTCGCCCGCTGCACGACACGCGGGCTTTCGGCGACACGCTGATCGAGACCGCCAAGGCGATGGGCGAAGCCACAGCCGCTCAGCTTCCGAGCGGAAGCTTCCGCAAAGTTCTCGAAGAGGCGTGGTCCGACACCGACTTCCGCGCGGCGCTCGCCGCGGGCGGCGTGTTCGACGACGAGGCCGCGGGTGGCGAGGTGACACTCGCGCTGGACATTTCGAATCTCAGTTTCAAGGAGCCTCGCTTCGAGGGCGAGGGATCGTTCCTGCTGCTTCCGGTGCCTTCTCCGCTGCTCTCCGATGGTCGCGGCGCGAATCTGCCGTGGCTGCAGGAAACGCCCGACCCGGTCATGAAGGTGACTTGGCAGTCGTGGGCCGAGATCAGCCACGCGTCCGCGAAGACGCTCGGCGTCGAATACGGCGATGTGCTCTCCGTTCGGACGAGCGCGGGAGAGGTCGAGCTGCCGGTCGTGCCGAGAGGCGGCATCCGCGACGACGTCATCGCGATTTCCATTGGTCAGGGCCACAATGTGGGCTTCTACGCTTCGCGCACCGAAGACGGCAAGCCCGGCGGGACGCGCGGCGTGAACCTACTCTCGATCCTGCCCGCGCTGACCGACGAGACCGGAGGCCGCGCCTGGCTGACGGCTCGGGCTGATGTGCGTGGAACCGGAGCCCACCGCCGGATTGCCAAGACGCAGGAGTTCGACAACAAGCGCGGCCGCCAGCTTGGTGAGTCCGTTTCGCTCGTCGCGCTCGCCGAGGGCGCCAAGACCGCCGAGTCGCATGGCGATGGGCACGGCGGCAGCCACGAGATTCGCCGACCCTACGATCCCAGCGACGACAGCACCGACGACAGCCCGTATCGCTGGGGAATGACGATCGACCTCGATCGTTGCAACGGGTGTAGCGCGTGCATCGTCGCGTGTTCGATTGAGAACAACGTTCCAACGGTGGGCGAGGAGATGGTCCTGCTCGATCGCCAGATGCACTGGCTGCGGATCGAGCGTTTTATCGGGGATGGCTACCAGGAACTCGTCACCGGCCGCAACCTTCCCAGGGATCACGAAGAACTCGGCAACACCGATGTGAGACACTCGCCGATGCTCTGCCAGCAATGCGGCGCGGCTCCGTGCGAGCCCGTCTGCCCCGTGTTTGCAACCTACCACAATCCCGAGGGGTTGAACGGGATGATCTACAACCGCTGCATCGGCACGCGGTATTGCTCGAACAACTGCCCCTACAAGGTGCGCCGATACAACTGGTACGACTACGCGATCGAAAACGTGCACGAGCCGATGAATCTGCTGCTCAATCCCGACGTGACGGTGCGCGGGCAGGGCGTGATGGAGAAGTGCACGTTCTGCGTCCAGCGGATCGAAGGTGCACGTCAGGATGCGAAGGATCAGGGCCGGCCGATCGCGGACGGGGAGGTGACCCCGGCCTGCGCGCAGACGTGCCCCACTCAAGCGATCACGTTCGGAAACCTCAAGGACGACGAGAGCGCAACCTCGAAGAAGGCCGACGCGGGTGAGGCGCGCGCGTACCACGCACTCCATGTGTTGAACACGCGACCGGCGATTACCTATCTCGCGAAGGTGAGACGGAGCACATAGGGAACCGAAGGATGACGCCGCCGCCGACCGACACTGTTGCTGGAATGATCCGCCCGGTCCCGATGCCGCCGGACTCCCAGACCAATCGCGACCTGCTGGCCGTGATGAAGGGAACCTCCTGGGGCTATTGGTTCCTGCTCGGGCTGTCGCTCTTCTTCATGCACCTCGCCGGAGCGATCTGGATCTATCAGGTCTACAAGGGGCTGGGCATCGCGGGCTACGCGCATCCCGTCTTCTGGGGCGTCTACATCGTCACGTTCGTGTTTTGGATCGGCATCGCCCACGCCGGCACGCTGATCTCGGCGATCTTGTTCCTGTTCCGCGCGAAGTGGCGCAATGCGATCAACCGCGGCGCCGAGGCGATGACGGTCTTCGCGGTGCTGACGGCCGCGCAATTCCTCGGCATCCACGTCGGTCGGATGTGGAAGTCCTACTTCATCCTGCCATACCCGAATCAGCGCGGTCTCTGGGTGAACTTCAAGAGTCCGTTGCTCTGGGATACCTTCGCGGTCAGCACCTACGCGACGATTTCGATCCTCTTCCTCTACGTGGGATTGATTCCGGACATCGCGATCGCGCGCGACCGCGCGACGGGCTGGAAGAAGGTCCTGTATACGGTTCTCGCGCTCGGTTGGGTGGGCAGTTCCAGTCAGTGGAAGGCCCACAACCGCTCGGTGCTGCACCTGTCGGGCCTTGCGACGCCGCTCGTTCTCTCGGTGCACAGCGTCGTTTCCTGGGACTTCGCGGTGACGCTCGTGCCCGGTTGGCACACCACGATCTTCGCGCCGTACTTCGTGGCGGGCGCGATCTTCTCGGGCTTTGCGATGGTCCTCACGCTGATGATTCCGATCCGCCGGATCTTCGGCCTCGAGGCCTACATCACCAATTATCACTTCGACAACATGTCGCGTTTCCTGCTGTTGACCTCGATCATCTGCGGCTACGCGTACGCGTCCGAGTACTTCCTTTCGTGGTACAGCGGCGTCGAACCCGAGCAGACGGCCTTCTGGCTGCGCGCCTTCGGTCCCTATTGGATCTCGACCTGGGTGATGATCATCTTCAATACCGTGTTGCCGCAGCTGCTGTGGTTCAAGAAGTTGCGCGTCAACGTGCCATTCCTCTTCGTACTTTCGGTGTGTATCAACATCGGGATGTGGTTCGAGCGGTACGTCATCATCATCAGTTCGCTGTCGCGCGAATACGATCCGGCGACCTGGGGCGTATTCATTCCGAGCTGGCCCGAGATGGGCATCCTCGCCGGGAGCTTCGGTTTCTTCTGCACGTTCTTCCTGATCTTCCTCAAGCTTTTCCCGATCATCGCAATCGCGGAGATGAAGGAGATCGCGATTCACGAGAAGGCGCACGGCGCACAAGGGGCTCACTGATGGCGCGGCTGGTTGGCATCTTCGAGCTCCCCGCCCAGGTGGCTGCTGCCGTCAAGCAGCTGCGCGGTCGCGGGTACACGGACATCGAGACCTATGCGCCGGCTCCCTTCCCCGAGGTGGACGATGCGGTTGATCCCAAGGCCAGCAGGGTCCGGCTGTTGACCTTGATCGGTGGCCTGGTCGGTGTGGTCACCGGCTACGCGCTAACCATCTGGATGGCGAACAACTGGCAGATCATGGTCGGCGGCAAGCCCTTCAGCTCGATTCCGCCCTACACGATCATCGCCTTCGAACTCACGATCCTCTTCAGTGGTGTATTGACGGTGGTCGGCCTGTTCATCTTCGGAAAGCTGCCGAAGTTCAAGATCGATCCCGCCTACAGTCCGAGATTTTCTGCCGAGGATTTTGGCGTCGTCGTTCGCTGTCGCGAGCAGGACGTGGCCGAGATCGATGCGCTGCTGCGGAAGAACGACGCGACGGAGGTCAACCTTGTCGAGTCGTAAAACACCGCTTCGACTGTCGCGTGCCCTCTTCGTCCTGGTCGCGCTCTCGCTGACCTCGACGGTGGGTTGCTGGGAGCAGTGGTCGAACGATTGGTTTCCGCAGATGAAGTGGCAGAAGGCCGTCCAGGCTTTTGAGGAAGTGACCTACGCCGGTCAGGGACAGGGCTTCACGCCGCCCGAGGGCACCGTCCCGATCGACGGCGGCGAAGCACCCGTATCCAACCTCATCGATGCGGCTTCCGACGTGCTCGTGAATCCGCGCCCGCTGAACTTCGAATCGGTCGCGAACGGACGTGTGCAGTACGAGCGCTTCTGCGCGGCCTGCCACGGTCTGAAGGGTCTCGGCGATGGGCCCGTGAGCATGACGGGCGAGATCAACGGTCCGCTCGCGGGCGTGCTCGCGATCGCAGGCCCGATGAGCATCGCGCGGATTCGCAGCGATGGACACATCTACACCACGATTCGCTACGGGCGGCGGCGCATGCCGGGCTACAACCGAATTCAACCGGACGACCGCTGGGACATCGTGAACTACCTCCGAATCCTCGAGAATCCGGATGGGAGTCTGAAGTGAGCGCGTTTGAGCCGGAGCGGGCGAATCCGCGCGATTTGCCGCTATCTCTGATCGGGATCTGCGGCGCACTGGTGGCGATCGGCATCGCGTCGTTTGCGGTTGGCCTCACGACGGATCCGGATACCGCCTGGCGCGCCTATCACGTCAATTTCATCTACTTCGCGACTCTCGCGCAGGGAGGCCTCTGCCTGGCCTGCGCGATCGTGATCATCGACGCCGACTGGCCCGGGCCGATTCGCCACGTCGCCGAGGGTCTCGCTGCGTGGGTTCCGATCAGCTTCGCGTTGCTCGCGATTGGCTATTTCGGCCGCGAGTCGATTCACATCAACTGGATCCACGGTGCGCCAGCGGGCAAGGAGGGTTGGCTCACGATCCCGCGGGTCTACATCACGGACCTGGCGATCCTCTTCATCCTCGCCGTGCTGTCGGTTCGCTTCCTCAAGCTCTCGGTGCGGCCCGCGCTCCAGGGCGCCGCCGAGCGAGCACCCCACGCCAAGCGAATGTTCGCGCGCTGGAGCGCGAACTGGCGCGGCGACGAGGTCGAGCTGGCCGAGTCGGCCCGAAAGCTGCGGGTGCTCGCGCCGATCATCGCGCTGATCTACACGTTCGGTTACACGGTCGTCGGCTACGACCAGGTGATGTCACTCACGCCGACCTGGTTCTCGACGATGTTCGGCTGGTACTTCGGCTGGAGTGGCTTCCTGTCGGGTATCGCGATGACGACGGTCATCTGCGTGCTGCTCCGCAATGCGCCGGGTTGGGAGGGCGAACTCACCAAGGATCGCTTCCACGACCTCGGCAAGATGCTGTTCGCGTTCTCGATCTTCTGGATGTACCTGTTCTTCTCGCAGTACATCGTGATCTGGTACGGGAACCTTCCCGAAGAAACCCAGTTCTTCGAGCTTCGCCTCGGCTCGCAGTTCCTCCAGGACAGCTGGTACTTCGCGACCGAGCGACTCGAGGAACCCTACGTGATGACCTCGCTGATCGCGTGGGCGGGCTGCTGGATCATCCCGTTCTGGGTGCTGCTCGGGCAGGCGCCCAAGCGCAGCTGGTACATCGTGGGCCCGGTCGCGGTGATCATGCTGCTCGGCTTCTGGCTCGAGCGAAACGTGCTGGTCTGGCCGTCCCTGGATCCGGAGAACGGCCTCGCGTGGCTCGGACCGGTCCAGTTGGGAATCGCAGCCGGATTTTTCGGCGCTTTCGCGCTCGTCTTCCTGATCTACAGCCGCGTCTTCCCGACGCTGCCCGTTCCCCGCCGTTAGAACTCGCGCGCTAACCTTTGGCTGTGAGTTTCAGCTTCGACTCCTTCGCGGGTACCAACAGTACGTTTCCCTTGCGCGGAGACCGCTCCGCGATCGTGCTCGATGACGATGGGATCCGGCACCCCCGCAGCACCCGTCGCGTCGTGCAGATCCTCACGCGTTATCGGGACATCACCCATATCGCCGTGTCCGCGCAGGCGTTGTGGCTTGGTGCGCGAAACTCCGTGTATTTGCTTCCACGCGGAAATTTCGAAAACTATGATGCTCCCGAGCACCTCGCGGACGCATTGCGTGCGCGGGTTCGGGGCTTGCCCGACGGTGCGCGCCGCATCGCGAGCATGGATCGGATCGACCGGATCAGCGAAAACGCGCCCAGGCCGCGCGCGACGCAAACGCTCATCGCATTGTGCATCGTGATCTACCTGTTCCAGCTGGCGCTCGGCTTTCGGGTCACGCTCGCGGGTCACTACAGCCCAGCGCTGGTCGCGGATGGGGATGTCTGGCGCCTCTTGACCGCCAATCTGCTTCACGCGCAGGGCGGTTTCGCGGGCTTTGCCCACATTACGCTCAATCTCCTCGCATTGATGGCCCTCGGTTTTCTCGTGGAGCGCCCCCTGGGTTCCGCGCGAACCGCCTGTGTGATGGGCATTTCCGCGGTCGGCGCGATGGTCACCGGTGGCGTGTTCGAAAATTCCATGGTGGTCGGCGTATCCGGCATCGTATTTGGTCTGGCCGGAAGCGTTCTCTGGTTGGACTATCGCCACGCCGAAGCGCTTCCCGCCTGGTGGCGCTTCCCGCGTCGCAGCCTTTGGATCATCCTCGCGATCAATGTCGTGATCGGGGCCTTACTTCCCTTCATCGCACTCGCTGCGCATATCGGTGGCCTGGTTTCAGGTGCGGTTGCGACGGCATGGGTCGGGCGCCGCATCTTCACCCGGCCGGCTTTGTGGATTCGAGCGACCTGCGGCGCGCTACTGTTTGCGACGGTACTTTCGCTAGCCACGGCGGGGTTGGACGTCTTTGCCGACGGGAATGCGGCCGCCCGCTACGCAGCTCGCAAGGCGCAGCTGCCCGGGATCTCTCCGGGCGAACTCAACGATCACGCCTGGATGATCGCGATTGCGCCGGACGTGACGCAGGAGGAACTCGAGGCGGCACTACTGCTCGCAGAGCGCGCGGTTGCGGAAACCCATCGTTCGGAGGCCACCATCCTCGACACGCTCGCCGAAGTGCAGTTCGGACTCGGTATCGATGCCGCAGCCGTCAACACGATCGGTGAAGCGATCGCCTTGGAGCCCAACGAGACCTATTACCGCGAGCAGCGGCGCCGTTTTACCGGTGAGCGAGCGCGCGACGATCGGCCGGACTACATCCCGCCGATGTTTCGCGGGCCGAACGAAGTCGATCCTCCGGTCGAGGCCGAACCCGAGGAGCCCGGGATCAGGGTATGATCTCGTCTCCGTCCTCGGCGATCACGATGCGTCCATCGAAATCATCGTTTACCACGCTGGTAATCTGCAGGTCGTAGACGGGCGGCGGGCGCATCCGAACCAGCACGAGTGTTTCGACACCGGCCTTCTGGGCGAGCGCACCGACCGCGTCGATCGCCGTGTGTTCGCGCGCCGCGCGCAGCAGCAGCTCCGGAGCTTCGTCGAATTCCATTTGCTCCGCGATCTCCGGCGTCGGGATGTAGACGGCTTCGTGGACCAGCAGATTCGCGCCCTGCGCGAACGCGACCAGCGCGGCTTCGGCCCATCCCGTCCCCGCGATCACCGCGGAGCGGTCACGCGCTTCGAATCGGTAGGCGAGTGCATCGATCGGGCCGCCGGGAAGGTCGCCAGCTCGCACCCGGAGTTCTCCGGCTTGCTCCCACCAGCCGCCGGAGATCTCGACGACTTCGAAGCTCGGTGCAGCCGATCGGATTCCCATCCCGCCCGCGCGCGCTTCGAACCCGGAGCGGTGGGCGGTGATCAGCCCATCGGTGAGTGCGCGGGTTCCCGGCGGCCCCACGACCCGCAGGGGCGCCTCCCGACCGTTGATCCAGCCCACGAGCAGGACATCGTCGAGGCCGACGACGTTCTCGGGCAGCAGGCTGGTGAGATAGACGGTATCGGGTTGTTGGACGGGAATCCCAGCGAGGCGCAGCGCGTCGGCCAAGCCGCGGCCCGCATCGACGAGAACGACCCGTTCGCCGAGCCCGATCGCGGTCGCAGGGCCACGGCGAGCGGGATTCTCATGCCGCCCCCCGGTTCCCACCGTGACGATCGTCAACCGCGCGAAGTCGCGCGGGTCGAGCGGCCCGACGCGGTCGACCTCCTGCTCGAGCCGCCAGGCCGCACAGGTCAGCGCCCAGGCCACGGCTGCGACCGCTGCAACGACGAACAGGGAGAAGATGCGAAACTGGAACACGATCGATCATCCGTCTAGGCGGCGCGAGGCCGTGCCGCTGGAGCGCGGCCCATCGTAGCGACTTCCAGCGCCCCGTGTGGTGAGCGCGCCGCTCTGGAGCTACCCGCGGTCATCCGATACGTTCTCTGGTTGAGGGGGCCTCACTCGCCCCCGAGTCTCGCGTCCGGTCGATTGTGCCAGGGGGCGAGGCGGCCCGGAGGGGAGGTAACGGCGACCACCCCGAACACCGGGACTGGAGGCGGGGTCTGGGCCTCGCTGGGTGTCCTCGACGCCGGAACGGAGGTGATTCGGTGCATCAAAAACAAACTACGGTGAGTGAGGTGGTGGCGTCCTAGACGCCGAACCGAATTTTCAGATCGTTTCGGTGTGACTGGGACGCACAGTTCCCAGAGCCACCGCCCCGGGAGCGCGGATGCCGTAGCCGCGTCGGGTCAGGTACCTGCTCCCGGGGTTTTCTCTGCCTGCGTTTCGCGGTCGACCGTGGATCGTTTGGACCCGTTAGAACAAGACGGTCTTAGGGAGCGGGAGGCGAGGGGGTATCCCTCTCTAACCCCACGTCGCGCTTTACCCCCTCGCCTTCCGCTCCTCGCGGATGCCATTCTCGAACCGCGACTTGCGTGACGTGCGCCACGGTTTTTAGCGCCCGCGCCCCGTAGTCTTCACTGCGGAGGGGGGATCCTCCGTACGCCGCGCACGGGGCGGGGCCGTCGTTTGTTGCTCCGGAAGTCCCGAAGTGACAAGCTCTCTGTCAGGACGGTTGGCTCCATCCCGTTGCGCGGCATTTCGGTCGACTCCCGGACTCGCTCACGCGACGCCTGCTGGTCTGGAACTGCGTATACTCGCGCTTCGATGGCCGAAGTCTCGATCGACCCGCTGACTCCGATCGCGTTTCTCGAACGGACCGTCCGGGTGTTTCCCAACAAGACCGCGGTTGTCTACGGCGATCGACGCTGGACGTACGCGCAGTTCACCGAGCGCGTCGGTCGTTTCGCGGGTGCACTGAAGCGCGCGGGCGTCGCTCCGGGCGATCGGGTCGCCGTGCTGGCACCCAACGTCCCCGAAATACTCGAGGCCCATTTCGCGGTGCTGCGGGCGGGGGGGGTGCTGGTCGCCATCAACACCCGACTCAACGCCGCCGAGGTTGGCTACATCCTGAATCACTCGGGCGCCAAGGTCGTGATCGCCGACGTCGAGCTGGCGCCCCAGGTCGTGGAGGCTCCCGAACGGCTTCGCACGAATCCACTGCTGGTGAATCTGCAGGATCCGGTGGCCGGGGTGATGGGGTCGCCGATGGACGGACCGAGCTTCGAGGAATTCGTGTCCGGCGCCGATGTCGTGCCGATCGCGGGCTCGATCGACGACGAGCAGTCGCTGACGTCGATCAACTACACGTCGGGAACCACGGGGCAACCCAAGGGCGTCATGTACACCCACCGCGGCGCCACCCTCAACGCGCTCGCCGAGATCATCGTCCACAAGCTCGAACGCGATTCCGTGTTCCTCTGGACGCTACCGCTGTTTCACTGCAATGGTTGGTGCTTTCCGTGGGCGGTGACGGCCCTGGGCGGAACCCACGTGCTGTTGCGTACGATCGATCCAGCCAAGATGATCGAGCTGATCCGCAGCGAGAGAGTGACCCATTTCAACGGGGCTCCCACCGTGTTGTTGATGCTCGCGGAGGCGCCCGAAGCGCAGGGCATCCGCTTCGACCCTCCGATTCGCGTCGCGATGGGAGGCTCGCCGCCCTCCCCGACGCTGCTCGGAAGGCTCGAGGAACTCGGGGTGAGTGTCATTCACCTCTACGGGCTGACGGAGACCTACGGACCCCATGTCTACTGCCAGCTGCAACCCGAGTGGGAGAGCCTGGACGTTGCGGGCCGCGCAAAAGTGATGTCGCGCCAGGGCGTTCCCTACCACACCGTTACGCACCTTCGGGTCGCCGACGAAGAGATGCGCGACGTACCCGCCGACGGGGAAACCATCGGCGAGGTGCTGATGCGCGGCAACAACGTCATGAAGGGGTATTTCGAAGATCCAGAAGCCACCGCAGAGGCGTTCTCCGGCGGCTGGTTCCACTCCGGAGACCTCGGTGTGGTGCATCCCGACGGCTACATCGAGCTTCGCGATCGCAAGAAGGACATCATCATCAGCGGCGGCGAGAACATCTCCACCATCGAGGTGGAGCACACCATCGTGCAGCACCCCGCGGTGCTGGAATGCGCGGTCGTCGCGACGCCCCACGAAAAATGGGGCGAGGTCCCGAAGGCCTTCGTCTCGCTGAGGCCGGGCGCGCAGGTCGGCGAGCAGGAGCTCATCGATTTCTGCCGCGAGCGCCTGGCCCATTTCAAATGCCCGAAGTTCGTGGAATTCACGGAACTCCCGAAGACTTCCACGGGCAAGACCCAGAAGTTCGTCTTGCGCAGCCGAGAGTTCGCAAATTCCGACAAGCGGATCGGTTGAGCGGGCCCCGGCTCCAGGCGCCGAAGCGCGATCGCGCTCCGAAAGGTCTCGGGCGCGCATTCGCCTGATCTTCAGAGTCAATCGTCAGCGCATTTGCCGATTGATTTGCCGATTGGTTTGGCGATTGGTTTGGCGATTGGGAAGTGCTTGGGGAACAGTGTCCTCAGAAAGGTGCCGATGGTCTTTTTTGACTTCTCCAGGTCGCTGTTGTGCGGGCTGATCAGGAGATCCAGCCAGAGTCCATCCGCCATCGCGCTCAATCCCTCGGCGACGCGTTCTGGCTCGAGATTCCGGTAGCCACCGTCTTCGATGATCGTCCGACAGAACTCACCGAGGGCGTCGTAGAGGACGTCATCCCTCTCCGTGCAGGTGGCCATGTAGGTCGGGCGGGACTTGGCCTCCCCGTAAAACGCGAACCAGGCGGCGATGCGGTTTCGGCTGCTGATCGGAGGCTCGAAATCGACCATCAGCACGGCCTCGAGTTTTTCCGCGGCGCTCGGCCCCGCCTCATCGAACGCGCGCGCCCAGACTGCCTGGTACTCGCGGGACAGGAATTTGAGGGCCTCCAGAAACAGCGCGTCCTTGCTTCGGAAGTGAAAGTTCACGATGCCTCGGGACAGGCCCGCCCCTTCGGCGACCCGCGCGAGTGTCGTGTCCGCGAAGCCGCGCTTCGCGATCGAATTGATGGTCGCGGTGAGGAGCTTCTGGCGGCTTCGCTGCTTTCCCTCCGCTCGACTGAGTGGTGCGCTCTGGAGCATACGGTTTCCTGGTTGCCGGTGGTCGGTTCCTGATAGGAGCACATTATACTCTTTTATTCCAGGTAATTAGAGTATTCAGCTGGCTGAATATTCAGCAAAAAATCCTTGACTCGAGGGCTTTGGGGGGCGAAGCTACACGCAACTGAGGCTGGAGGACTGGGGATGGGGAGCGGGGAGCGGACCCTGAAGCGATCCAACCTCCACTTCGAGCGCGCCCTCGAGCGCCTGCCCCTTGGTGTCGCAGCCGACTGTCGCTACTGGGGTGACGACCGCACCTTCTACGTCAAGCGCGCCAGCGGCGCGCGCCTCTGGGACATCGACGACAACGAGTACATCGATTATCGGCTCGGTCGCGGCCAGGCGATCCTCGGCTACGCGGACCCGCGCGTCGCCAAGGCTGCGCGCGCCGGCATCGAGGTCGGCGGCGTTTTTGCGCTCGCCACCGAACGCGAGTTCACCGTCGCGGAGCGGATCGCCAAGATGGTGCCCGCCGCTGAGCTCGTGCGCTTCTCGAATTCTGGAGCCGAAGCCGCCGTGGATGCATTGCGGGTGGCGCGGTCTTTCACCGGCAAGGACGCGTTCGCCGTGGTCGATGGCGGATCTCACAGACTGTTAGGCGCCGCCTTGTGGGACACCACCCACCAAAACTGGCCGGCGGAACCAAATCCACCATCCGGCGGCACCGGTGTTCGCGGCCCGTTCGATTCCCTGATCCACAGCGTGCCAGGCAACGACGCCAATGGATTCGAGGAACTATTACGCCGCCACGGCGATCAGATCGGCGCCTTCCTGATCGAGCCGATCCCGGTCGACTGCGCGTCGATGGCCGCAGATGCGGAGTATCTCGGCAATGTTCGCGCTCTCTGCGACCGGTTCGAGGTCGTCCTGATCGTCGACGAGGTCACGACGGGGTTTCGCGTCGCGCGCGGCGGGGCCCAGGAAGTACTCGGCGTGCGCGCCGATCTCTGTACCTTTGGATCTTCCATGGCCAATGGTTTCCCGATCGCTGCGCTCGCCGGCCGCGAAGAGATCATGCGCCGGATCGGCAAGGGGGTCGCCCAGGGGAGCAGCTACGCCGCGCATCCCGTGTCTCTCGCCGCCGCCGACAAGACGCTCGAGATCCTCGACGAGACCGATGTGCTCGAGCGAATCGCAAAATACGGTTGGCGGATGCGCGAGGGGATGAGCCAGGTCCTGGTGCGCCGCGGCCTTTCCCACGCGTTCGTGGGTCCGCCCTCGATGAGCGGCCTGCGCTTCGGCGAATCGGCGCAATCCAGAGACCGGGATCGCGAAAAGACTGCCGATGCTTTCTGCGGCGAACTCGCGCCGCGGCTCCACGCCTCCGGCATCTTATGCGAACCCGATTTCGGCGGGCCGTGGTTCGTATCCGCGGCCCACAACGAACTCTGTCTTGCGGAAACCCTCGCAAAATTCGAACACGCCGCAGACGCGACACTCGAGCGGCTGCCGAATGCGCAGAGCTGAGCCGCGATCCCTGGTCGACTTGCCATGCGTCAGAGCGATTCGAGAACCCGGCGAGGATCTCCCCATCGAGGGAGCCCGCCTCTCGCGCTGAGTCGGATCACCCGCTGCCGCAAACTCGCTGCGGCTACGACGGGGCGTCCGACTCGGGCCGGGTCGCGGTGGCCGGCTCGGAGAGCAGGTGTTCGATCGCCGCGACCAGCGCCGGATCGTTGGGCTTCGTTTCGGACTCGAAGCGCGCCACCACGTTTCCCTTCCGATCGACCAGGTACTTTTGAAAATTCCACTCGACGGGTCCACCGATCGGCTTGGGGAGGGACGTCAGGTAGGCGTATACCGGATGCGCGTCGGCGCCGAGCACGCGGACCTTGGAGAACATCGGGAACTCGACGCCATAGTTCGACTTGCAAAAAGCTCCGATCTGGCGGTCGTCGCCGGGCTCCTGCTCGCCGAAGTCGTTGGACGGAAAGCCGAGCACGCTGAACTTCTTGTCGCGGTAGCGCTCGTAGAGGGCTTCCAGGCCCGCGTACTGCGGGGTGTAACCGCACTCGCTGGCCGTGTTGACGATCAGGAGCACCTTGCCGCGGTAGCGCGAGAGCGTTTCCTCCGAACCCGCGAGGCGTCGGGCACTGAGATCGAGCAATTCTTTCGAGGCCTCTTCTGCGGCCACGCGGTTGGGTCCGAGCGTGGCAGCGACGGACAAAGCGAAGATCGCGGCCACGATGGCAGGGGATCGCGGACTGGGATTGCGCATGAGGGATTCTCCTATCGAAGCTGTGCGCCTCGGTTCTCGACGAGGCGAGTACGGGAGCGTACACCAGGAATCCGAATCGGTACGTCTGCGGGTGGATCGACGGCGGAAGCCGGCGCGCGTGGGGTCGGGCGGATCAGATCGGCTTGAGTCGGATCGGGAGGGTGTCGCGATCGCCCGTTAGTGAGCGCGCCCAGTCCGCAAAGCCGTACTTCTTGCGAAATTCGGAGTCGATGTAGGCCTGGTACTTCGGAATGTCTGTCGGGTTGGCTTGGTAGGCGCGGGTTCGGCCGCCGATGGCCAGCTCGATCCGGGGATTGGCGCGAATCTCGGCGAGCCAGTGCCGTTCGCGATTTTCGGCGCGGATCCAGAGCGCGTGGTTGGCTCGGACGAACCAGACGCTCGCGTAGTGCTCGACGTGGCCGGTCCCCGTGGTGCGCAGCACGGCGACTTCCTCGGTCGCGTAGGTGAGGTTCTGCCAGCCCAGAAAGGCCGAGACCCCGAGCAGAACGATCAGCAACGTCCGACGGTTGATTCTCATGCGGACACCATGGCCGGGAGGTTCGCGTAACTCCCGTCCCTCCCTTTTCGGCAGACCGACGGCCCGACATTCCCCCCAGGGGTGTTTTCGGCTGCGTTCGGCTGGCCCTGCCCGCAGAGCGATTGTGATGTGCACACCGAGCCGACCGAGGGTGGGGTTCTGGGCTTCGCGGGCTTCGGTTTCTTTACGGCGAACTTCGCTAGCGTTCTCGGCCCGCCCGGAACGACGCGCCGGGGGCGGTGGCGTGTCCGATCGGGGAGTCTATGGGGGAAGCCTAACGATCCGCTCGATCGACCGCGCGGCTACTTGATCGCGAGCGGGTTGATCGGCGCGCTCGCGCTGCCGGAAGTCGGCAGCGACGCCGCGGTGAAGAGGAACTCGTAGCGCTGGTCTTCCGCGCAGGCCTCGGCGAGCGCGTCGAGATCGAAGACTTCGCCGATCAGCAGTCCCATGTTGCGCACCGCGATCAGGTGCAGTGGTTGCGAGCAATCGGGTGTCTCGTAGGGGCGGACCTCGATGCCCCAGGTGTCGGTCGCGATCGCGGCGATTTCGCGTTCGTAGATCCAGCGCGCGCACAGCGCGGAGAGTCCGGGCGCGGGGCCGCCGAAGTAACCCGCCCAGCTCTGCTGCTCGCGACAGCGCGCCATCATGCCGGTTCGAACCAGAACGGTGTCGCCGGGTTCGACGGTGAATCCGAAGGCCTCCGCGCAGGCGTCGAGGTCGGCGGGGCGGATCCGTGTGCCGTTTTCGAGCCAGGGCTGTCGCGTGTAACGCGGTAGATCGAGCAGCACGCCACGACTGATCACGCCGCCCCGGGTCTGGTCGTAGCGGTTTTCCGACGCGTGGTCGATCGACAGCTGTGCGGCGTCCTGACCGTTGTACATCTTGCCGTCGTAGGAGACGCGGGCGAGCGCATCCCATTGGGTGGCGCAGGGCAGGGGGATCGATGGGCTCTCACCATCTGGGCTGGATCCGGCGGGTAGCGGGTA
Organism: Myxococcales bacterium; assembly: GCA_022561775.1. Classification (GTDB taxonomy): domain Bacteria; phylum Myxococcota_A; class UBA9160; order UBA9160; family SMWR01; genus JACZVU01. Next base: position 21,428 of record JADFQO010000037.1, read on the forward strand.
GACGCGAAGCGCGCAGGAGATCACCCGGCCCATCGTTGGAATCGCGCACGCGACGAGTACGCGCTCGCGGGTGATGAAGTTCAGGGTTCCGAGTTGGTCGTCGTTGCCCCAGCGGCCCCAATTCGAGTAACGTTCGCCCCAATCCCGGACGGTTTGCGCGTTCAGATCCTCAGTCATGTGGGTCCGAGGAGGCGGCACGGTCGCCGATCATTAATTCCAGCCGCGTCCGAACGCGCATTGGCAGATCAAGAGAATCCCGAACGCGATCGAGATCGCTCCGGTCCCAGCGATCGCGAAGCGGCGCACGAGATCCCGATCGCCAAAGAGGGCGGCCGGTGCTCCGAGCAGCAGCGAAAAACCCACCATTCCGGCAATGGTGCCCACGGAGAAGGAGGCGACGTAGGTCATCGCCATCTCCGTCGTCGGCATCGCGGCAAGGGCGAGCAGCGTGACGGTTCCGCTTCCCGCCAATCCGTGGGCGAGGCCGATCATTCCAGAGCGCGCCATCGCCGAACGCAGCGGTGATGAGGCACTGCGCTCGCCGGTTTCGAAGCGCGTCGAAAGAGCCAGCAGATTGGCAGCTCCGAGGGCGACCAGGATGACACCGATCCCGACCTCCACTGACGTAAGCAGGCTCTCGGGGATCGCGACGCGCAGCGCGATCACCGCAAAGCCCGCGGCGAGCAGCATCAGGCTGTGCCCGATCCCCCAACTGACACCGATCCACGACACCGTCCAGGGGCTGCGGTGGCGCGCCGCGATGGCGGATACCGCGACTACGTGATCAGGGTCGAAGGCGTGGCGCAGCCCCACGACGAATCCCAGCGTGATCGCCGTCAGCACCTCTCGCCCCCGCGCCACTCTGCGACCACCCCCGTGAGCTGCGACGGGGAGAGCCCGGAACCGCGGGCGAGCTGCCCTCGCGCCGGTGTAATCTGCAGGCCCGTCATGGCCGCGATCGTAACCGATGGGTACATTTCCCGCCGTGTCCCGGGCGCCTCGGAATTCGAACTCCCGGGCCTGCTCGTTCGAATGGCTGTATTGATTCGGATGTTATCCAAGGGAGGGGCTCGATGAGCACGTTTGGAATCCTGGTCGGAGGTGGCCCCGCACCGGGCATCAACGGTGTGGTGGGCGCCGCCACCACCGCCGCGTTGCGCGGTGGTCATCGCGTCATTGGTATTTTCGAGGGCTTCCGCCACATCATGGCCGGCGATACCGACCAGATCGTAGAACTCGATCGCGCGGCGGTCGATCAGATCCACCTCAAGGGCGGATCCGTGCTCTACACATCGCGCGCCAACCCCACCAAGACGCCCGAGACGATCGCGAATTGCGTGAAGTCGCTCGACACATTGGGCATCGACTCCCTGATCACGATCGGCGGCGACGACACGGCAAGTTCGGCGATGCGCATCGCCGAGGCTGCTCGCGGTCGCCTGCGGGTCGTCCACGTCCCCAAGACCGTGGACAACGACCTCCCGCTGCCGTCCGGGATACCCACCTTCGGGTTCGAAACCGCGCGAGAGCACGCGGCCGCGGTCGTCGAGCGGATCCTCGAAGACACGCGCACCACCCGTCGCTGGTTTTTCATCATCATGATGGGGCGCACCGCGGGCCATCTGGCGCTCGGCGCCGGCAAAGCCGCAGGCGCACCGATCGCATTGATTCCCGAGGATTTCAGCAAGACGCCGATCCAGATGGAGGACGTCGTCCGCACCCTCGAGGGAGCCATCGTGCGCAGGTTGGCCGAGGGCCGCCCCGACGGCGTCGCGGTGATCGCCGAGGGTATTGCCGAGCACCTCGACGAGAACGATCCGATCCTGAAGGGCGTTCCACGCGACGAACACGGACACATTCGGCTCGCCGAAATTCCATTGGGCAATGTCCTTCGCAAGGCGGTCCGCGAGTCGCTCGCGAGTCGTGGTGTGACGGTCACGATCGGTGAGAAGGACGTCGGCTACGAGGTTCGCTGCGGCTATCCGACGGCCTTCGATCGCGATTACACCCGGGATCTCGGCGTCGGCGCCGTGCGCTGCCTGCTCGCTGGACACTCGAGCGCGCTGATCACCCGCCAGTCGGGCGCGATCGTCCCCGTCCCGTTCGCAGACATCGTCGATCCCGCGACCGGCCGCGCCACGGTCCGACACGTCGATACGTCGTCGGATTCGTATCGCAACGCGCTGGCTCTGCAGGAGCGCATCACCGCCGAGGACCTCGCCGACGACGCGATGCTCGCGCGAATTGCGAAGGCCGCGAAGCTGACCTCCGTCGAGGCGAAACGCCGCTATTCACCCCTGTAAAAGGGGAGCAGACGACCCGCGGATCGCCAACACGAGCCGGCCTTCAGGTTTCCGATCACGGCAATCGCGTACGAGTCGTACGGGCGAATCTGCGCGCAGTGGTAACCGCCGCTTGCTATTGACTACCATCAATTCAGCGGCACGGGTGGGCTTCGGACGCCTGCTTCGATCAGAGCGGAATCGCCCCCCGCTCAAGGCGCATGCGATGGTTTTCAAGCGTGCGGGCGGTCTGGTACAACCTCCACAGCAGGCATCGCGGGGGATTCGTGAAAGCCGAGCGCGAGAAGAGCCTCGAGCGCCAGATGCGCGCGTTCCACTGGGTCCGGCTGCTCGCCGAGTTGCCCGGTCGCCTCGCGGGTTCGCGCGAGGAGCGAGAGGCCGCCGATCGGATCGAGGCGTGGTTGCGCGAAATCGGAATCGAGGAGGTCAGCTCGCAGCCGGTGCGCGGTCGGCCGCGCCCGGCTTGGGTGACCGGGCTGCATTTCGGTCTAGGAGCGGTCGCTTGCGCACTCGGAGACGCGTTGGGAGTCGTCGTCGCGGGTGTCACCGCATACTCGTTCAGCCGCGAACTGCGCGCCCGGGAGTCGCTCTTCTCCCGCTGGCTGCCCGCCGCGCGCTCGCGTAACGTGATCGGACGGGTCGGGCCCAACTCGCCCAGCCAGCGCGTGGTTCTCTGCGCTCAACTGGATGCACGGCAGCCCGGCTGGATCGTTTCCGGACTCCTCGCGGGCTGGAACGCTCGACGCGTGGGTCCGACTCCGGCGTCCCGCCCCGCCCGAGGCCCGGACCGGGTCCCGGGGGCAACCAGCAGTGCGTTCACGCGCACCACCTTGAACAGTCCCATGGCAAGCCCCAGGAGCGCCCAGAGAGCATAACCATAGGCTTGCGACAGAAACGAGATCCCCACTGCGACAGCGAACAGTGCGCCCAGCAACGCTTCCGCCAGCGCCGACGCATCACGGACACTTGCAGGCAGACCACGGCGCGCACGGTATTGCCGAATCCGGTAGAGGCCCTTGGCAGCAACGCCGAAGAGTGCTAGGAAGCTCAACAATCCCGGGAGTCCCAACTCGGCCCCAACCTGAACCCACGCAGAGTGCGCCACGCTCCACTTCGTCCCCCTTCCCCGGCTTTGACGCTGCTGCACGACTGGATGCCGACCCTCGGCCGCCTTGAAGTTATCGATACCGACACCGGTCAGTGGATTAGCAGCCATGTAGCCAATGCCCCGCAACCAGATCTGCTTCCGACCGGTGAAACTGGTGACGTTGTAATCCTCGCCAAGCGAGACAAGAGATCTCATCTCCGACCAGTACGCCTGACCCGCGGCAATTCCTATCAGTCCAGCGACGCCGACGACCGTCGCAATGCGCCAGAACCGCTTGATCCCGCGAAAGAAAAACAGACTGAAGACAACGGCTGCGGCGAGGCTGACAAACCCGGCGCGCGACTCGGTGACCACGACGCCCGTGATACATATCGAGAGGGAAAGCAGGAGGGGGAGCTTATCCACCGCGGCGCGTGCACCTAGCAGAAGATGGATTGCGAGTGGGAGCGCAGAAACGAGAACCATCGCCACGTCGTTCGAATCATATCCACCGACAAAGTTCCGAGGGGA
>JADFQO010000038.1 GCA_022561775.1 Myxococcales bacterium
CGACGCAGGCGCCGGCTTCGGCTCCGCAATCCGCTTCCGGGTGCCATCGGCCGGGGATTACTTCCTCGCGGTCAGCGGCTTGGGAGACGCCCTCTTCCAGGGGCTTCACAATGAGGACGGGCGTTACGTCTTCACGGTCAGCCTCATCCCCTCGACGTTCACACCGACCCCTACGCCGACCGCGACACCGACCGCGACGCCGACCGCGACTCCGACCGCTACACCGACTGCAACGCCAACCGCCACTCCGACCGCTACACCGACGGCCACGCCGACGTCGACACCAGGTAGCTGTCTGGAGCCGCCGGCTGCTTGCCAGAAGAACAGCGACTGTTGTTCGAACATCTGCTCGGGGCAGGGGCCGAATAAGACCTGTCAGCCAGAGCCGACGCCAACGCCAACTGCGACACCCACCCCCTCGCCGACCGCCACGCCGACTGCGTCGCCGACCCCGGCCGTCCCCACTGCCTCGGTCAGGGGCCGTGCCCTGCTCAGCCTGTTCGTGGTAGCGGCGGGCGCGCTGTCGCTGGCGCACCGGAGCCGTCGGGCCCGCGCTGAGGGTCTCGCTGTGGTGCCTAGGGGCGGCCTAAAGGGCAAATAGGCGGCCGATCGAGATCCGCGAGAGCTACCATTAGGGTAGGCCCTGGGGGATCCGGGTCTCGAATCAGCTTGAATTTCTCCCAGGATGGATGTCCACACACGCACGATCGCGGTGTCGGTTCGATCCCCCGGTGGCGGCTGTGATGACTGGCAAGGACTCCCGTCCGCTCTGGACTGACGTCGGTTCTGGGAACGGCGCCAATCCGGGTTGGCGGCCACTCAGGCGGCCGGCGAGGCGCGTCATCCGCGCCGGACCAATCAGAGACCCCCGTACCATCTGCCCGCGATGCAGCGAAGCACGTCGGTCTCGGTCACGAGGCCGACCAGCTTGCCTTCCTCGATCACCGGCAGACAACCGATCCTCTGTTCCGCCAGCAGCCGGGCGGCGTCCTCGATTTCGGCTTCCGGGGAAATCACGATCGGCGGGGCCGACATCACACGGGTGATTTCCACCACTTGGAGAAACGCACGCCGCTCTTCCTGCCCGAAACCGGTCAGGTTCGACAGGGAGGCCCGCAGCAGATCCCGCTCGGAAACCACGCCGACCAGCGTGCCAGCGCGAACGACCGGCATGTGACGCACGCCACCCAGCGTCATGATATCCTCGACAGTAGACAGTGTGTCGCCTGCACTGACGGTGACGACGCCCGTCTGCATGATGTCTCGGACGCGGATGGTGTCGCTCGCCGACACGGACGCTGACTCAGCCATCATTCGACCTCTCCACAATGGGATTCTACTCCATGGCGCAGTCGCGAAGGAAGCAAAAAGTCGAACCCAAAGATCCCGCGAAGGGGCCGGCGAAGCGCGAAGACACACAAGCGCAGGAGAGCCTGGGCGCCATCCCGGAGCTGATGCGGCGCGCCATCACGCTGGGCCTGACTGGTTTTTTCACCACAGAAGAGGCCGTACGGAGAGCCCTGGGGGATACGGTTCCGAAGGACTGGACCGATTACATCGCGGAAAGCAGCGATCGAACCCGCAGTGAGTTCCTCGACCGGCTGAGCCGGGAAATCGCCCGGACCTTGAAAGACATCGACCTCGCCGCCGTCCTCGAGCAACTGCTCGAAGGCCGAACCTTGAAGGTGAACGCCGAATTCAGCCTCAGCGACGATCCGGCCACCGACAGCGGGGCAGCGGTTCGGTTCAAAAGAAAGCGCGGCACCAAGAAGCGTTGACGACAGCGCTCCGCCGCAGCGGTCTCCGCCCGTCGGTGTCCCGATCAGTCGCCCGTCGAACCCGCGCGTTCCCTCTTGAAGGTCACAAAGGCCATGCAAGGGCGGGGCGAAGCGTCTCGCATCGCAAATTGGACACCGTCGTAGATCCAACCCCGGGCGACCCACTCGTTGAGGACGGATTCGATGGTCTCGTCTGTGACGGTGGAAATTTCGATGACTTTGTACTCGACCGACACGGGCCTCCCTGGACGCGGTGGGTCTGAATTCACGGTTTCAGACGGCCGGCAACCTCGACCGCCGCATAGCTCACGATCCAATCCGCACCGGCGCGCTTGACGGCGATCAGAGACTCGTCCATCGCGCGGTCGCCGTCGATCCAGCCGCGCTCGGCGGCGGCTTTGATCATCGAGTACTCGCCGGAAACCTGGTAGGCGGCCAGCGGCAAAGCGAACTCTCGGCGGGCGTCCGCGAGCAGATCGAGGTAGGGGAGCGCGGGTTTGACCATCAGCGCGTCCGCACCTTCCTCGAGATCGAGGCGCATCTCGCGGAGCGCCTCTCTCCGGTTGGGGGGATCCAGTTGGTAACCGCGCCGATCGCCGAATTTCGGCGCGCTCTCGGCGGCCTCGCGAAACGGACCGTAGTAGGCACTGGCGAACTTGGCCGCGTAGGAGAGAATGGCGATGCTGGAAAAATCGTGCGCATCGAGCGCGGCGCGAATCGCCGCGACCCGCCCGTCCATCATGTCGGAGGGCGCGACGATGTCCGCACCTGCGCGAGCGTGGGACAACGCGATCGCCGCCAGCCGTTCGACCGAGGGATCATTGTCGACATCACCATCGGCAACGACTCCGCAGTGACCGTGATCGGTGTATCCGCAGAGACAGACATCGGTCATCACGCAGAGGTCGGGCTCAGCCGCCTTGATCGATTCGACTGCGCGCTGAACGATGCCGCCGGCCGCGTCGGCACCCGAACCTCGCGCGTCTTTAGCCTCGGGTATCCCGAAAAGAAGGACTGCGGAGATTCCGGCATCGCGAACCCGCTTCACTTCCGCGACCAATAGGTCCACGGAGTGGCGAAACACGCCGGGCATCGAAGCAACCGGCTCGCGAACCCCACTGCCCTCCACCACAAACAGCGGCAAGACGAGGTCGTCCCGCGACAGCCGGGTTTCGCGGACCAGCCGGCGCAGCGTCTCGCTCCCGCGCAGGCGGCGCATCCGCGTCGTCGGGTAACTCATCGCTCGTCTCCCGCTGGCTCGCGGCCGATGCGGACCGCCAATCCCTCGATCAACGCCCGCACCGTGGGCTCGTCGGGCACCCAGTCCGGCGCGAGACCCAGGCGTCGTAGCGCGTCTGCGGTCACCGGGCCAATCGCGGCGACCGTACAATCTGCCGCAGCCTTCCGGCTCTCCTCGTCCAGCAGCGCCGCGAAGTGCTCTGCGGTCGACGGGCTGGTAAAGGTGATCGCATCTAGTCTGTGATCGCGGAGCTGCCCGCGGAGGGCGTCGGCATCGACCTTCGCGGCGAGGGTCCGGTAGACGGTCAGCTGATCGACCCGTGCGCCGCCCTCTCGCAGACCCTCGGCGAGCACGGGCCGCGCCGCTTCTGCCTGGGGGAGCAGGTAATGCCGACCTCGGGGCGACCAGCGCTTCGAGACCGCCTCGAGCAGTCCGCCGGCGTCGCAGCGGTCGCTGGGAACCAGCGCCACCGAAAATCCCGCGCTTCGCGCCGCCTCGGCCGTGATCGGCCCCACGCAGGCGATCGGCGGCGCGTCCTTGAGAATCGAACCTCCGATTTCCTCGGCGCGCGCGGCAAAAAAGCGCACTGCGTTCGCGCTGGTGAACAACAGGGCGTCGTAACCCGCGAGCCGGCCGAGGGCAGCATCGAGCTCGGCAAGATCTGCGGGCGGCGCCAGGCGGATCATCGGAACCACCACGGCTTCGGCGCCGAGTTCCCGAAGCGCGCTGACCATTTCCCCGCTTTGATCGGCCGGGCGCGTGACGAGCACGCGAGAGCCAAACAGCGGCCGCTTTTCGAACCACGCGAGTGAATCCCGGAGCTGAACCACATCGCCAACCACCACCGCACACGGGGCGCCGAGTTTGGCGTCGCGAATTTTTTGGACCAACTCCGCCAATGGCGCGACCACCACCCGCTGGCTCGGCAGGGTTCCGTTCATCACGGCCGCGGCGGGTTTCGAAGCCGCGCAGCCACCCTCCAGCAGCTGCCCGACGACCGACTCGAGATTCCGCATGCCCATCAGGACCACGAGCGTGTCCGAGGCAGTCGCGAGTTCGCACCAGCGGGTTTCTTTCGACACCCGAGTCGGATCGTTGTGGCCGGTCACCACCGCAAACGACGCCGAATGCCGCCGATCCGTGATCGGGATCCCCGCGTAGGCCAGCGCCGCGATCGCCGACGAAATTCCGGGAATCACCTCGAACGCGACGCCGGCCTCCACACACGCGGTCGCCTCTTCACCGCCGCGGCCGAACACGAAGGGGTCGCCGCCCTTGAGCCTCACCACCTTCTTACCCTCGCGCGCGAGTCGAACCAGCAGCGCATTGATGTCGGATTGTGATCGGGTGATCTCTTCGTGGCCTCGCTTGCCGACGTTGAAGCGCTCGGCTTCGGGCGAGGCGAGCTGCAGCAGCTCGGGCGAGGCGAGCACGTCGTAGACCACGGCATCCGCTTCGCGCAGCGCAGCCGCACCGCGCACGGTGATCAGATCCGGATCGCCGGGGCCGGCGCCCACCAACCAGACGCGGCCGCGGGGCCGCTGATCTGCGGTCACGACCCGGCCTGCGATCGAATTTCAGCGAGGATGTCCTCGCCTCCTCTCGCGAGGATCTGCTCGGCGAGTCGAGCACCGCCGGAAACCGCCTGGTCGGCTGCTACCTCGAGCTCTCCCCGTACGATGCGACTCCCATCCTCAGCCGCAACGAGGCCGCGCAACCGGAGCCTCCCAGCGACGCTGCCTTCCGCGAGGCAGGCGACGGGCACCGTGCAGTCGGCCCCCAGGCGAGACAAGAAACCGCGCTCCGCGCGGACGGCGCGCGCCGTCTGGGCATCGTTGAGCGCAGCGAGATCGTCGCAGAGCGCTTCTCCGCGACGCGCCTCGATCGCCAGCGCACCCTGGGCGATAGCCGGCAACATCACGTCCGGCGAGATCCGCTCCTCGATCCGATCCCCGAATCCGAGCCGATCGAGGCCCGCGCAAGCCAGAATCACCGCGTCGAGCTCCTGCTCGACGAGCTTTCTCAGCCGCGTGGGTACGTTGCCCCGCAGCGGCACGATCTCGAGATCCGCCCGATTCGTCTTCAGCTGGGCGGTGCGCCGCGCGCTGCCCGTGCCGACACGGGCACCCGCGGCCAGCGCACGCAACGTCGCTCCGGACTTGCGGGCCACGAGTGCATCGCGACAATCCGCGCGCTCGGGAAACGCGGCGAGCACCAGACCGTCGGCGAGAACGGCGGGCAGGTCCTTGGCACTGTGCACAGCCAGATCGGCGCGGCCATCCGCGAGCGCCTCCTCGATCTCCTTCACGAACAGACCCTTGCCGCCGATCTTCGCGAGAGAAACGCCCTGGAGTCGATCGCCCGTGGTCTTCACCGGCACGATCTCCGTCGACGCGCCGAGTTTGCTCTCGATCAGGGCGGCCACAGTTCGCGCCTGGACGAGTGCGAGATCACTCGCGCGCGTGGCGATTCGAATGGTAGTCACTCGCGGTCCAGCTCGTCGTCGAGTTCGAAGAGGACTCGAGCGACTTCCAGATAAGCCATGCCCTCTTCCCGCTCCGCCTCTCGTCTGAGGCGCGAAACCGGAGCGTGCAGGATCTTGTTGACGATCGACTGGGTCAACGCGTCGACGGCCGCCTGCTCGGCGTCACCGAGTTCGAGTCGCGCGAGTACTCTCTCGAGTTCGCGCGAGCGAATCTTTTCCGCGCGGTCGCGCAGGTGACGAATCGTCGGAACCGCGCGCAGGGCGGCGAACCAGCCATCAAAACGCTGCTGCTCCTCGACGACGATCGCCATCGCCCGCTCTGCTTCGCGCGCGCGCTGCTCGGTGTTTTCGCTCGCCACCGCGCCCAGATCGTCGAGGTCGTAGCGGTAGAGGTTGTCGATCGCGTCGATCGCGGGATCTGCATTGCGCGGAACACCGATGTCGATCACGAACAGCGGCCGGTGGCGCCGATCCCGCAGCACCCGCGACATCAGATCGAGCGTCAAGATCGGCGTGTCGCCAGCGATCGAGGTGATCACCACGTCGGCGTCCCCGAGCAGCGCCTCCAGTTCGTCGAGTCCATGGGCCGTGGCGCCAAACTGCGCGGCGAGCGCCGCGGCGCGCTCGGGGGTGCGATTGACGACGCTGACCGACTCGAGGCCGTGCTTCTTCAGCGCCCGGAGCGCCGTTTCGCCCATCTCTCCCGCGCCGATCAACAGAGCGCGTTTCTCGTCGAAACGCTCGAAGATCTGCCTCGCGAGATCGACCGCGACGCGAGCCACCGAGACCGGGCGCTCGCCAATGCGGGTTTCGGTCTTGACCCGCTTTGCGGTCGAGAAGGCGTGCTGAAACAGACGTCCGAGAATCGGCCCGCACGCGCCACACTCCACGGCAGCGCGATAGGCGTCTTTGGTCTGACCCAGGATCTGGGGCTCTCCGACGACCATCGAATCCAGCGCAGAAGCAACACGCAGCACGTGGCCCACGGCTTCGCCATCGCGATACTCGTAGGTCACCTGATCGAGATCGAAGTCGGCGGCGTAGTCGTCGCGCGCGAGATCGCGTCTGAAAAATGCACGCAGTCGATGGCGGGCATTCTCCAGCGAATGCGTCAGCGCCAATACCTCCACGCGGTTGCAGGTGGAAAAGAGCACGGCTTCTTCGATGTCGTCGCTGTCGACGAGTTTTTGAAGCAGCGGCCCGGGTTCGTCGACCGCCATGCGCTCGCGCACCTCGATGGGCGCGCTCAGGTGATTCATGCCCAGCAGGATCATCTTCACGAGATCAACTCCAGGCCGATCACCGCGAAGAGCAGGAATGCAAAACCGCCCACGGCGCTGGCCGCCGCCTGGCGTGAACCCTGCTTGGCGACGAAGCGTGCGACCACCAGCGCCCCGTAGACCGCCCAGGCGACCAACGACCAGGTCTCATGGGCAGCGCCCGACCAGGGGCGACCGTTCGTGGTCTGCAACCAGATCATCCCGGTGACCACACCGAGGGTCAGCAACAGAAATCCCACGGCTAGCGTCACCGCGTTCACGCGATCGAGCGCTTCGAGCGACGGAAGCGGAAGGCGGCGATCCAGGGGCCGCTTCGATTTCAGCTGCGCGTGTTCGATCAGGAAGATGACACCGGCCAGACCCGCCAACCCGAGAAGCGCGATGCCAGCACTCGCCAACAGCACGTGTGCATGGGGCCACGAACCCGTCGCCGACAGCGCGGGCGCCCCGCCCGGCGAGCGCAGCGCCGCCAGAAACGCCCCAAGAAAAGCAGCGGGCGCCACGAGGACCACGAGGCGCTGCAACCGCGAGCGCTTCAACAGGATCAGGTAGAAGACGGTCCCGGCCCAAGCCATGAAAGAGCACGCCGCACTCAAATCCGTGAGCGGAGGCGGATCGTCGGCGATGTGAAGCAGAGCGAACGACATACCGTGGAAGAGTGCGCCGAGGGCGAGCAGCGCCACCGAAGCGCGCTCGAGTCGGCGCGTTTCCAACGCCAAGCCGAGCCCCGCCATCAGGCCCGCAGCGAGGTACACCGCCGCTGTCCATTGCAGGATCTGAACCGTCACCCGGAAACCCCTCGATCACGCCACGCCGATGGCATGTCGGCGTAGTAGGGTAGCGTAGAGAGATGGGCCGAACGGAAGGCGCCGCAAACGCCAGATCGCCCAGGTCGGCCAGCTCTAGCGCGCGCGAAGTCGGGCCATCTGGGCCCGGACCGCCTCGGCATCCTTCGCCATCTCGAAAATCCGATAGCTGGGCTCACCGAAGAGCACGAACCGCACTTCCTCGAGGGTCGTCTCGCCCGCCAGATGTTGGCGCACCTCCTCGATCAGGATTTCCGCGCAGCGCTGTTCCGAGAAACCGCCGATTCCCGCTCCGATTGCGGGGATCGCGATCGAGCGACACGCCCTCTCCCTGGCCAGCTCCAGGCTGCGACGCACCGATGAGCGGATGCTCTGTTCCGTCGCGACGCCGCCGCGCGGCATCCCGGCCGCGTGAATCAGGTGGCGCGCCGGCAGATCACCCGCCCCCGTCACGACGGCATCGCCGACCTCGATCGGCCCGACCTCATCGCACTCCGCCTGAATGGACGGACCGCCCTTCGCAGCGATCGCGCCGGCGACTCCCGCACCGAGAACCAACGAACTGTTCGCGGCGTTCACGATCGCGTCGACTTCGGCTTCGGTGATATCGCCTTCGACGAGAACGATGCGCCTCATCTAAAGCTCGACGGCGTCCGTCGCGGCGACAGAATCGCGAGAGATGGCTCCTCGGGCCTCGCGCATGACACCCCCGACGCGGAGAAAGCCCTTGCAAAACAAGGAGATCGGCATCCGGCAACGTACCGACGAGCGCCTGGAGCGTCAACCGAGAGCAATGCGGGCGCCGCGCGGTACGCTCTTGCAGCACGTCTAGCGGTGCCCAGGTTCCAGCGAAAGCCAAACCGAAGGGATTGGACCGGCAAAGATGGGCTGGCTGACGATCGCCCACAGGAGACCAACTGACCATGGCTGAAGTTTTCGAGGTGACGGATCAGAACTTCGAGTCGGAGATCTTACAATCCGACAAACCGGTGATCATCGACTTCTGGGCGGAATGGTGCGCTCCGTGCAAGCAGATCGCTCCCGTGATCAAGGATCTCGCCGAGCAGTACGGGGACCGTATCAAGGTCGCCAAGATGGATATCGATTCGAATCCGAGCACCCCAGGCCAGTACGGAATTCGCGCAATTCCGACGATCTTGTCCTTCAAGGACGGCCAGGTGGTGGATCAGCTGCAAGGCGTTCGCTCCAAGGCGGACTTCGAAGCGGCGATCGAAAAACTGCTCTAGCTCAGGAGTCGGACCGAGCGGCGGGACTCGGGGGATCGAAGAAGCGAACCGGCCAGCGACGCTTCACCGCCGTCCGATAGAGCAGCGGATCGGGATTCGTTGCAACGGGATGGCCGACGAGATCGAGTAGCGCCAGGTCCGTGATCGAGTCGCTGTAGAAGTAACTCTTCGCCAGATCGATCCCCTGCTCATCGATGAATTGCTGGAGCCAGTAGATCTTCCCCTCTTCGAAGCAGATCGGCTCGATCACGCGCCCCGTGAAGAGCCCGTTCTCGACCTCGAGTCGGGTATAGAGGACGTGCTCGATCCCCAGGCGGGCTGCGATCGGTCGCACCACAAAACCGGTTGCCCCGGAGACGATTGCGACCACGTGCGACTCGGCGAGGTGCTCCTCGACGAGCCGTTCGGCCTCGGGATAGACGGTCTCGACCACCGCATCCTCGACCCAGGCAATCGCTTCTTCCTCGAGTTGTTTTTCGCTCTGACCGCTGAACTGGACCATCATGTCGAGCGTCCAGCTTCGAATGTCGAGAACCCCGATCTTGTACTTGAGGTAGGCGCCGAGTCCCATGATGAGTTCGCGCTTGCTCATTTCGCCGCGCTGGTAGCGATAGCGCATGTAGAGCGTCGCCGAATTGACCGAGAGGATCGTCTTGTCCATGTCGAAGAACGCGCCGATCCGAGGCTGCGCGCGTTCGATGGCGGCCAACGTCATCAAGCGATGCTACCGCGACACCCCGACAAATGTCAGTCAGATAGGCTCGGCCGGCGTCGCGCGACCCCATGCTGGGGTCCCGCTCCTAGCGGGCGAATCCTTCGGCTTCGCTTGCGGCGTCGCGCGACCCCATGCTGGGGTCCCGCTCCTAGAACACATAGCGGCGCATCGAGATGTTCAACAGCAGGCCGAATCCGACCAGCGATGTCACGAGCGCCGATCCTCCGTACGAAAAGAGCGGCAGCGGAACGCCGATCACGGGCGCGAGTCCGAGCACCATCCCGATGTTCACGGCCAATGGCCAGAAGATCGTGCCCACCAATCCCACGGCGAGCATCGCGCCGAAACCATCCTTCGAATTGCGGGCCACCCGCAGCCCCCAGAGCAGGAGTATGAGGTAGAGGGACAACACCGCGCAGCTCCCCACGAAGCCCCATTCCTCGGCCAGAACCGAGAACGCGAAGTCCGTGTGCTGCGTGGGTAGAAAGCGGAGTTGGGTCTGGGTTCCCGCGCGGTATCCGGTCCCCAGCAATCTACCGGAACCGATGGCGATTCGCGATTGAATCGCCTGATAACCCGACGACAGCGGGTCGCGACCCGGGTCGACCACGTCGAGAATGCGCCGTTGCTGATAGGGTGCGAGGGCGAACATCCACAGCGTAATCAGAGCAGCAATTCCTACGACTGCGACGCCGATCCAGGAGCGCCACGGGATTCGCGTAAACACGAGGTAGGTCGATGCGATCAGCAACGTGAGCAGCGCCACACCCATGTCGCGCTGCATGACGATCAGGCCGACCGGCACGGCCGTGATCAGGACCGGGCGCGCGAGTTCGCGCAGACGACGGATCTCGCCCGGCGGGTTGCGGTGAAAGTAACGGGCCAGCGCGATCACCAAGCCGAGCTTCGCCAACTCCGAGGGCTGAAGCCGACCCCCGAACAACCAGCTCTGACTCCCGCGGATCACCGGCGCAAAGATCAACGTCGCTGCGAGCAGGGCGATGCAGACCAACAGGGCCGCAGTCGCGAATCGCTCGTAGTGGCGGTAATCGATCGCCAGAACCGACACCATCGCAATTCCACCGACACCGACGGAGAAGAGTTGTCGGCGGACTTCGCCCGTCAACGCATCGTCGACGTGGGTTGCAGAAGCAAGATTGATGATTCCCACAGCGACGATTGCAATCACCAGCAACAGAAGCATCCAGTCGAAATTCTGAAGCAACCGCCGGTCAATTCCGAACAACGCGGGCAGCCTCCTCGGATGCTTCGGGCCGCCTGGGCGGCTCCCCTGGCGTCGATGATTTGAAATAACGCGAAAGGACAGCGTTTACGATCGGACCCGCTGCACTACTGCCGTGCCCACCGTGTTCAGCGAGGACGACGACCACGATCTCCGGCGCTTCGACGGGCGCAAAAGCCGCGAACCATCCGTGATCCCGGAATTTGAATGGGATCTCTTCCTCCTCCAGACCCTCGGTGTTCTTGAGGTGAACCACCTGGGCGGTTCCGGTCTTACCAGCCACGCGCACGCCGGGGATCCGCGCCCGCGCACCCGTACCTCCCTGGTCGTAGACCACGCCTTCCAGCGCGCGAGTGATACTTGCCAGGTGCTCCGGCGAGACGGGCACCTTGCCGAGCGACTCCGGTTCGGGCCCCTGCTCGACCGTTCCATCGGGCCCGGCCTGGCGGAGCAGAATGCGCGGCTTGAAGACCGTTCCACCGTTTGCGATCGCCGCGTACGCGACCGCCAATTGCATCGGCGTGGTCAGGTTATAGCCCTGACCGATCGAGGCCGAGACCGTCTCGCCCGTCAACCAGACTTCACCGAAGCGTCGCTCCTTCCAGGCCCGTGTTGGGACGATACCCGCAGACTCGTTGCCGAGCGCAATTCCCGTGCGACGACCGAGGTGAAAACCATTGGCAAAAAACGCCATCCGATCAATTCCCAGCTTGAGACCCAGCTGGTAGAAGAACACGTCACACGAGCGCGCCAGCGCTTCGTGAATATTCACCGAACCATGTCCACCGCGTTTCCAACAGCGATAGATTCGGCGCCCGTGCCTGAAGAACCCGGGGCAGAACAAGCGATCGTCGGGCGAAATTGCCCCCTCTTCGAGACCGGCTGCTGCAACGAAGACCTTGTAGGTGGAAGCCGGTGGATACTGTCCGGCCAGCGCCCGGTTTTGAAGCGGTCGGCCTTCGCTCTCCGCAAGTCGCTTCCAGCTGGCTGAATCGATGCCACCCGCAAAGCTGTTCGGATCGAAGGCCGGGCGCGACACCAGAGCGAGGACGTCGCCGTTGCGCGGATCGAGCACCACGACCGCGCCGTGTTTCTCCTCGCCACCGATCACATCCGGCAGGAAGCCGTCCTCTGCAACCCGTTGAAGATCGCGATCGATCGTGAGCACCACGGTGCCGCCCGGCGTGGCTTCGACCTCGTCGAGCACCTCGTCGACCCGACCCGCCACATCGACCACGACGTTTCGACCGCCCGCGCGGCCGCGCAGAATACTCTCGAAGCGCCCCTCCACCCCCGCTTGACCGATCACGTCACCGCTTCGGTAATCGGCGAACGAACGTTTTTCGAGCTGCTCGATCTGAATCTCTCCGGTAAAACCCAGGACGTGCGCCGCGAGAGAGCCCCCCACGTAATAGCGGCGCGGACTCACGTCGGTGAACACACCCGGCAGCGCGTAGAGGTGGGATTCCACCCGGGTTCGCGAGTCGTAGGGAAGATCCCTGGCGATCCGCACCGACTGAAAGCGCCTTCTGCCCTTGGGGGTGCCGACGCGCTCGGAGAGTTCGCTGGGATCTAGATCGAGAAGGCTAGCGAGCGCTGCCAACGTCAATTCTCGCTCTCGCAGTTCAGCGGGCATCACCTGCACGCCAAATGCGGGTCGCGTGGTGGCGAGTTCGCGCCCGAAGCGGTCGACGATGTCGCCTCGCGGAGCCTCCAGACGAACCGTGCGAACCGAATTGCGGCGGGCGCGATTGCCCAGATCTTCGCCCTCGACCACCTGAAGCTGGAAGAGCCGCACCGCGAAAACCGCAAAGGTCAGCACGATGAAGGCGGCGATGAACATCAGCCGATTGACGATCGAGGCATCGACTCCAGCGGCGAGGCGGCCGACTCCGACATTTTCGACCGGCATCAGGTGAGTCGATTTCGCGGCTGAAGCGGCAGGAGCTGGTGTCCGCCCTCGATTTCATTGAGCCAGTTCGAGATCCGCTCGATGAGCCACACACCCAACGGTGCGAATGCGCCATTGATCAGCGCGTGCGGAATCAGTTCGCGCAACATCTCGCCATCCACGCCTGGACCGGCGTCAAAGAAAGCGGTCAGCGCCCCGGTTCCCAAAGCCGTGACCACGGTCAAGACGACGACGAAGATCGCCCGTGGTATTACGCCGCGAAGATTTAGCTGCTGGCTGCACGCGCGCGCTGCACCAAAGGCAAAGATTCGCAGCAGCGTGTGTTGTCCGAGAAGCGATCCCGAGAGAAGATCCGCGATGAAGCCCAGCGCCGCCGAGAGAACCACGCCGCCCGTGGTGCTGCGCCAACACAGACCCAGTCCAACCACCAGCAGCAGTCCGAGATCGGGGCAATAGCGGAGTGGAACGAATGTGCCGGCGGCTCCCTGGATCATCGGTGCGAGCGCGCCGATCGCCAGCAGAGCGAAGACGCGCTTCAAGGTCCCGACCCCTCCAATGCCGCCGCGCCGAGGGCTCCCTCCTGCTCGCCCGCGTAGAGCAATTCCATCGTCGGGCCGCGTCGCAACATCACGAAAACCTGTTCGAGTCGGCCAAAATCGACCGCGGGAACCAGCTTCGCGGTTTGCATCAGTGCAGACCCCGGATCCGATACCGAGACGACCTCCGCAATCCGGATTCCCTTGGGATAGACACCACCGAGTCCCGAACTGATCACGACATCGCCGATGCGGACATCGCTGCCGCGAACCACGAATTCGAAATCCATCTCGCTGGTTCCCCGGCCTCTTACGATCCCTCGCAAACGGCTGCGCTGGATGATTCCATCGACCGCGCTCTGTCGATCCAGTACGAGCATCGCCTTCCCAGCGCGCGCCGACGTCGCGGTTACCAGGCCCACGAGCCCGTGTTCCGAGATGACCGGCATCCCCGAGTGCACGCCGTGGTCACGTCCGCGATCGATGAGCACCGATCGGAACCACGGCGAGGGGTCGACGCCGACGAGCTCCGAGGGAAGCATCGGAACCTCGAAGTCCGCGCGGATCTCAGCGATGCGCGCGAGTCTCCCGCTTGCGATCAGCGCCTCCCGCAGCTGAAGGTTTTCCTCCGCCAGCGCAACGAGCCGGGCGCGAAGGGCTACGTTGGTGTCGCTCGCGGCGAGCAGCGACGCATAGTGGCGCCAGGCATCTTGAGTGAGGTCGAATGGCAAGGCGATCATCTTCTGGACGGGCGCAGCGATGTCGAGAACCGCGCCGGTCCATCCCGAGAGTTCGTGCTCCGGGCCGCCGAATGCCGAACGGCGGTCGACGACCATCGCGACGACTGCGAACGCCACCAACCCGACCACGATGGCGGTCACGGATGTCCGATTGCGAAATTCGGCCATGGCCCCACTCCACGCGCAGTGCACCGACCGGAGTTACGAGCGAATCGCCACTTCCTTGAGAAGCGGAATATCGTCTAGCGTGCGCCCGGTCCCGATCGCGACGGCGGTCAGGGGGTCTTCCGCCAGCATCACCGGCAGTCCCGTGGACTCCCGGAGTAGAACGTCGAGGTTGCGAAGCAGTGACCCACCCCCGACCAAAACGATTCCCTTGTCGACGATATCCGCGGCCAGTTCGGGTGGCGTGCGCTCCAACGCGATCTTCACGCTTTCGACGACCGCGTTCACCGGCTCCGAAAGCGCCTCTCGCGCCTCCTCGGACTTGAGTTCGACGATCTTGGGAACACCCGCGACGAGGTCTCGCCCCTTGACCTCCATCGATCGAATTTCCTCGTCGGCATACGCGGTCCCAATCGTGATCTTGATGAGCTCGGCCGTCCGCTCGCCGATCAGCAGGTTGTACCTGCGCTTCACGTAGTTGATGATCGCCTCGTCCATCTTGTCGCCACCGACTCGTGTCGAGTTGGCGTAGACGATCCCCGACAGCGAGATGACGGCAACCTCCGTCGTGCCGCCCCCGATGTCGATGATCATGTTTCCGGAAGGTTCCGTGATGGGCAGTCCAGCACCGATCGCAGCCGCCATGGCCTCTTCGATCAGATAGACCTCCCGCGCTCCCGCCGACATCGCAGACTCGCGGACCGCGCGTTTTTCGACTTCGGTGATTCCCGACGGAACGGCGATCACGATGCGCGGCCGGATCAGGCGCTTGCGGTCGTGCACCTTCATGATGAAGTACCGGAGCATCGCCTCGGTGATCTCGAAGTCTGCGATGACACCATCTTTCATCGGCCGAATTGCGCGGATGTTGCCCGGCGTGCGCCCGAGCATCTCCTTGGCCTCTTTGCCGACGGCCCGGACCTTGTCGACACCGCGCGAATCGCGCACGACCGCCACGACGCTGGGTTCCGAAACGACAATTCCCTTGCCCTTCGCGTACACGACTGTGTTCGCGGTACCCAGGTCGATGGCCAGGTCGTTGGAAAACCAACCGAGAATGGAGTCGAGGATCACTTCGCGCTCCTCTGGCTGCTGTTCTCGACAAACGGCATACGCGTCTCTAAGTATCCGGATTCACAGGGCGTTTCCAACTGCTGCAGCGTCGCTCCAGAGTACCAGTGTGGGAATTGGGGTACAAGCTGCAAACCTCGTTTTGTTCAGGGCTTGCTGGCCGGCGCGCTCGCCCTTAGTTTCGACCCGCCTCTAGAGCCACTCATCGACCAAAGCCGCTCCGAGCTGAGTGCCCGAGCGTGTCCCACGACGGGGGAAAAGTGCCATGCTCAAGATCCTCAGACAGGGGCGGCGCTGGGTCACCGCGTTCTTCATCCTCGCGGTGGGCGGTGGCATGGTTTTCTACCTCGGGGTCGGGGGGGGATCGGGGCAGCGCGCCCCAGGAAGCGTGGTGGTGGTGGGGGATGAGAGCTTCGGGCTGCGGGAATTCGGCCGCGTCCGAGCCCGGCGCGAGTCGATGCTCCAGCAGCAGCTCGGCTCGGAGTTCGACTCTCGCGCGATGAGCGACACCCTCGACCAGCTCGCCATCCAGTCCCTGATCGAGAGTGCCATCCTCAGCCAAGAGGCCTCCGCGCTCGGAATGGCGGTTGCGAAGGGCGAGATCGAGCGTTCGATCAGCTCTTCTCCATATTTTTTGAGCGAAGACGGCCGCTTCGACCCCGGGCAGTTCGAATCGTGGGTGGAATACGAGTTTGGCAACCAGCGCAATTTCATCCGCGAACAGCGCTCGGCAATGCTTGGCAACAAGCTCATGCGAACCCTGGTCCAGCTCGCGCGGGCCTCCGAGGGCGAGGCGCGGCAGGTGGTCATTCGGCGCATGGAGCAGGTGCAGATCGCGTTCGTGAGCCTCGACGTGCAGGCCGCCGCGGCGGATTTCGAGCCGGATCCGGACGCCCTCCAGGCCTTCAGCGCGAGCCGAGAACGCGAACTTCGGGGCCTCCATGAGCAGCGATCCGGTCTCTACGATATGCCCGAGCAGGTCCGCGCGCGTCACATCCTGCTGTCGGTCAGCGAGGACGCCAGCGCCGAGGAAACCGAAGAGGCCCGGCTGCGCGCCGAGGGGATCCTGGAACAGATCCGCGGGGGCGCGGATTTTGCGGCGCTCGCGAGCGAACTGAGCGAAGACCCCGGCTCGAGGACCAACGGCGGCGATCTGGGATTTTTCGCGCGCGGCCAGATGGTGAAGGCGTTCGAAGACGTGGCCTTTTCTCTCCAGCCCGGAACGGTCGGCGAGCTGGTCAAGAGCGAGTACGGCTATCACGTCATCCAGGTGGAAGAACATCGCGACGCCCAGCAACGCAGCTTCGAAGCCGTTCGCGAAGACCTCGCGGCCGAACTGATGGGCCTGGAGGTCGCCCGAACCGATCGTCGCGCGATCGCAGACCGAATTGCCGAGGCAATCCGCAGCGGCGCCAGCCTCGAGGACGCTGCGCGCGCAGAGAAGCTCACCCTCCAGCGCAGCGGCCGGCTGCAGCGCCGAGCCGACGGCTACATACCGGATCTGGGGGCGAGCGAGGCCGTGATGGCGGCCGCCTTCACCATGGAGCCGGGCCAGAGCTCGGATCGCGTGTTCGAGGTCGGCGGATCGATGGTTCTGATTCAGGTCATGGAGCGCTTCCCGCCCGACGAGGACGCGGTCGAAGCCGCCGTCGACCAGGAGCGCACCGTGCTCGCGAGCCAGAAACAACAGGCCTACCTGAGCACCTGGATCAACCAGGCCCGCGCCAAACTCGTCGAAGACGGCGACCTGGTGACCAACCTCGCCGCCCTCCGAGGCGGCCGCTAGCCCGGGGAGTCGACTGGATTTAAATCCAGTTGGACTAGGCGAACGACTCGCGGCGATAGCGCAGCAAATCCATGAACTCCGCTCGCGTCTTGGAGTCCTGCTCGAACTCGCCGCGGATCGAACTCGTGATCGCCGACGCATTTTGTTGCCGCACGCCGCGCATCATCATGCACAGGTGGATCGCCTCGATGACCACCGCGACACCCTTGGGCTCGAGGAGCTCCTCGAGCGTCTCGGCGATGTTGACCGTCAATCGCTCCTGCACCTGGAGCCGACGCGCAAACATCTCGACGAGGCGCGGGATCTTGGACAATCCGAGGACCTTCCCGTCCGGGATGTAGGCGACGTGGACGCGGCCGAAGAAGGGCAGCAGGTGGTGTTCGCAGAGGCTGTAGAAGTCGATGTCCTTGACGATCACCATCTCGTCGTAGGAAACCTCGAACAGCGCACCGTTCAGGATGTCTCTCGGCTGCTGTTCGTAGCCGCTCGTGAAGTAGCGTAGCGATCGAGCGACGCGCTTGGGTGTCTGCTCGAGGCCGCTGCGACCGGGGTCTTCCCCGATCTCCTTCAGGAGGCGGGTCACGAGAGGCTCGATCGGGTCCGGGATTTCATTCATGCGATGGCTCCACTGATGCAGGAGTTGTGACGTGTCTCGACGATCTTGACCCGGATCACCTCGGCGCTGCTCCGCTTCGCGACCTCGTCAGCGAGGGTCTCGTGGATGACGAGCGCGATGTTTTCCGTGGTGGGCACCCGATCGCGAAAGGCCTCGTCGTCGTTCAATAGCCGTCTCGCAAAACGCGACTCGACGCGCTCTTCGAAGATCCGATCGAGCAGATCCGGCGAGAGAATTCTACCAGTTCGCTCATCGATCGGCCCGGTCACCGTTACCTCGACCTGGTAGTTGTGGCCGTGCCCATTGGGATTGGCGCACTTGCCGTAGGTGGCCAGGTTCTTCTCCGCGCTGAAGGAGGGCTGGCTGAGGATGTGTGCGGCCGGGAAACGGTAGCGGCGGGTGAGTTCGATCACGGCTCGGGCTCGACGACGTCGACCCAGAGGTCCGCGTCCTGCTGTAGGCGAATCCGGTCGAGCATGCCGTCGGGCAGCGCCGCGATGAGAATCCGACGGATGACCCGCGCGAAGTTCTCCGGGGTCGGCGGATCCTTCTCGAAATAGGGCGTGTCGAGATTCAGATCCCGGTGGTCGAATCGGGCCATGATCTCGACGTCGAGAATCTGCTGAAGGTCTTTCAAATTGAGCACCATGCCGATGACGGGATCGGGCTCGCCCCGAAGGGTCACCTCGAGGCGGTAGTTGTGCCCGTGGTGCCGGGCGCGGCTACCGAACAACGCGGCGTTGTCGTCATCCGAGAGCTCCGGTCGCACGTAGCGCAGCGAAGCCGAGAAATCGATCGCCCGCGTAATCCGAACCACGGCGCAACCTCCTGAATTCAAAAGACTATTCGACAGCTTAGCCGCACCGCCCCGCACGTCAACGCGGCCAGCCGGGGCACCCGCGGTGGATGTCGAACTCGTCTGCGAGGTTGGTTGCACGGATGGGGTGGCGGGGAGTTCGCTGGTGCGCGCGGGCTAATAATGGCGAACGAGACCGCAGACGACGCCTCGCACCTCGAGATCCTCGGCGGGAACCACGATGTCCTCCATCGTGGCGTTGGCGGGCTGCAGCCGAACCGTCCGACCGCGGCGGTAGAATTTCTTCAGCGTGGCCTCCTCGCCCCGGATGAGCGCCACCACGGTCTCCCCGTTGCGGGCCTCGCTGCGGCTCTCGACGATCACGTAATCGCCGTCGCGGATCTGCTCTTCGATCATCGAGTCGCCGCGTACCCGCAGCGCAAAACTGCGCCCGTGCCGCGGCACCAGATCTGCGGGCACGTCCAGGGTCTCCTCGACCTCGATGGCTTCGATCG
The DNA here is from genome assembly GCA_022561775.1 of Myxococcales bacterium. Lineage (GTDB taxonomy): Bacteria > Myxococcota_A > UBA9160 > UBA9160 > SMWR01 > JACZVU01. Next base: position 18,932 of record JADFQO010000038.1, read on the forward strand.
GTGCGCCGGCCGCAACGAAACCGAGCAGCGGAAGCGAGACGGTCCCCGAACTCGGCGGCGCTACCGGTTCGACCGAGCGAGACCGATTCCACGCCTTGCGGAGAAAGCGCTTGTTGACGAGGTGCTGAACGTGCTTGTGGACCGTGGCGACCGACGAGAGATTGAAATGCGCGCCGATCTCTTCGAGGCTCGGCGAATAGCCGTTGCTCGCGACGAAAAAGCAGATGTAGTCGTAGATCTCGCGCTGTCTTCGCGTCAATGCCATTTCACCGCCTCCCCGATCGTTCCCGTGGTTCCCATCATCCCGGTCCTTCCCGGCGAGCCTGACCTCCGGCCCTCCCGGGCCAGCGAACTTCCGGCTTTCAGCCGCGGACTCCCCGACCCTCGCGAGGGCTTCGACGTTTATTCGCCTGGAAGATTGACGAAAGGGAGGCGAAAGTCAACTGGAGGTCAGCGGGTTCGCCCCGCGCGCACCGCTCAGGCGACCTTTATTCAGATGGGTTACAAGGACCGTTTCGCTTGGGGCGACCTTGGGGCGAATTTCGGACCACGATGCGCTCGCCGCTAGCCACTAGCGATCCGCGGTCTTGGTGGGCAGGAAATTGCGAAACCATTGGACGACCTCTTCCCGGCTGATGATGTCCTTGTCCATCAGCACCGTCAGGAGCTGCGTGAGAGCGCTGAGCACTGCCTGGGACGACATCAAAGACGCGTCGCTCGGTCCGGTCCCGAACTCGAAATCGAGCTTGGTTTCCGGCGTGGCGGCCTGGGCCTTCAGCTCGAACATCAGCAACTCGGGCACCTCTTGGACTTCGGGTTGGCTCGCGGTGGCGCGCCCCTCGGATTTACCGGATTCGTAATGTCTCTGGAGCGCCTCTTCGAGCTCGCTCGGCGCGGCCAGAACCGGGCTCACGCTGTGACCGACGTGAAACCCAACGGCGTCCAGGGCCTCCAGATCTCCGGGATCCTGCATCGCGAGATGAAGAACCTTGCCACGCCCATCGTCGTTCACAGTGAGAGGCAGGCAGCGGTGTTTGAGCGCGAGTTCGGCGGGTACGAGATCGAGCACTTCCTGCCCGACCCACTTGTCGCGCAGCCAGGCGATCGGGAGCCTTAGTTGCCGGGCCAAGGTGCGGACCAGGGTCTCTTCATCGAGAAAACCCATCCGCACGAGCGTGATGCCGAGGGGGCGGCCGTACTGCCGCTGATCGGCGAGCGCTGCGCCGAGCTGCGTTTGGTCGATCGCTCCTGCCATCACCAGCAGTTCGCCGAGTTTGGGTCGCTCGGGCATCCGAGACCTCCGACTACCTCCGACACGTGGAATCGGCAGAACGCGGTCGAAACCTGAATGCAGCAGTTTCGGCCGCGACGGTGCGGATCCTCGATCCGATCCTCCGACCCACGGTTCCCGGATAACGTTGTCCGCAGTTCGTGCCGATACACTCGGTTCTGACGGGCGAGAATCGCGATGACCGAGATGACGAACAGGCGCCGTGGTTACCGCGTCTCCATACGCTTGGAGGCTTACTGCTCCGAAGACCTCGTCGAGGTGATCGGCGTGCTCAGCAACATTTCATACTCCGGCGCTCTGATCGAGGACACATCGATGCAGCCGAAGATTGGCACGCAGATCGTGCTCTATCTGTTCCTGAAACCGCCGGGCGCCTTCAAAGCGGTGTCCCCATTCAAGCTGGCCGGCCACGTCGTCCGACACAGCTCCACTGGCTTTGCGGTTGAGTACGACGAAAAATTCAATCCCGATCTGCGTCGGATGTTGGACGATGCGATCGCAATCGTGGCCGCATCGCGCGAAACCCCGAAAGGCAACTCCGGGCCTGTTCAGTGACCGAGGCTGCCCGTTCTACCGGGTAGGGCGCAGCAAGCGCAATGCGCCCTACCAGACCGCCTAATTACCTGAAATCATTGAATGGGCCAGCGAATTTTCTCCGCGCGCCGCGGCTCAGGCCGCGTTCAGTTTTTGATCGGGGGCTGCGCGGTAGAAGTCGCGCAGTTCCGAGAGCAGCGCGGGGGTGTCGGAGCGACGCGGATGGCGTCGCTCCAGCGACCGACAGTACGCGTGGGCGCGGCGGTGCGCGGTCGCGTAGCGCTCACGGGTAGGCGCGTCCATCCAGTCGCACCACGTGAAGGCTTCGAAGCGCCCCAACCCGTCGCGGCCGCTCAGGCGCGCAACCGCGTAGCGGTCGACCTCGCTCTGGAATTCCAGCACCAGCCGGGAGACCGACCAGTCGCGATCCGCGAGCCAGGCGAGGTAGAGGAGATGGCTCGTCTCCTCGATCACCGTCCAGGGATCGTCGACATCCGCTGCGTCGAAGTAGATCCCGACCGAGATCTCCGCGGGCTGCTCGACGAGGAGCAGACCCGAACGCGGGCTGTCGGGCGGCAGCAGCTTCAACGCCGCGCCGGGATCGACGACGAATTGCTCGGCGCGCAGGTCGAGGTCCAACCGATAGATCGACGTGATCCAACGCTGGGCCTCCATGACCGCCTGCAACAGCGATGCGCTTTGCGCCGCGAACGATTCCCGCTGGGCCGGAACTTCAGCAGAGGTCATTGCCACCACCGCAGGCCCGAGCGGTCGGGCGGCAGGTAGCCGGCACGCAGCAGCAGGTCGCGGTCCCGCGCGCTGCCGTTGCGCAGATAGCGCTCGTAGATGCCGAGTAGATTCTGAGGCCGCCCGGGACGCGCCCGGTCCCCGACCTCGGCCAGTAGCTCCACGAACTCGCCGAAGCGCTCTGTGAGTTCGCGGTAGAGGCCGGTCCAGCTCCCCACTTCGCCCCGGCCGCGAAGCCCGCTCACGACGTCGCCATAGGCGCTGCACCCGATCTGCCGGTAGTAACTTGCATCGACCGCGCCGCCGAGGAGGCTGTCGGCCAAAAATCCCGACACGAAGAGCGCGTGGTCACCCAGCCCGCGCATGCGCCGGATCCGGTCCACGCTGTGGTCGCGCTGAGCGGCCAGGAGCGCCTCGGCGAGGGTCTGCTCGCCCCCGATCCCGTCGCGGTTCTCGAGTACGCGCTCGTCGAGCAACTCCACGAGGTAAGCGACCGCCATCGGGCTCGCTCGCAGCCGGACCTTATCGAGGGCTCCGGCGAGCAATTCGGCAAAGACCGCGCGCGGAACGCTGCGATCGATCTGCACCGGATCTGCCTGCCGGGAATTGCCCATCGCTCCCCCGTGCTGCCCTTCTCCATTGAATCGGCAGCCCGGGGAGCGATTCTGAGGGCAGAAATCGAGAACAATTTCTCGACCCGCACCTTGACCTCGCGCCTCCCAGTGCTTACGTTGCTGCGCTTGGCAGTCGGAGCCTCCGGCTGCCAAGACAGGGCAGTTGCCACCCGCCGAGCCACAGGGGCCCGGTGAAGACAGGCCGGCCAATCTGTCCCTGCCAAACCCGCAAGCCCCCCGTTGTGGGGCACAGCGTTCGGAGGAACTGGATCCATGAAGATTCGTCCGCTCCAGGATCGGATCATCGTCAAGCGTGTCGACGAGGAAGAGACCACCAAGGGTGGGATCATCATTCCCGACAGCGCCAAGGAAAAGCCCCAGGAGGGCAAGGTCATCGCCGTCGGCAAGGGCAAGGTAAACGAAGATGGCAAACTTCAGCGGCTCGATGTGAAGAAGGGCGACAAGGTGCTGTTCAGCAAATACGCGGGCACCGAGATCAACATCGAAGGCGTAGAGCATCTGATCATCCGCGAGGACGATGTCCTCGGCGTGGTAGAGTAAGGAGTCCACACAATGGCCAAAGAAATTCGCTACGACCAGGACGCGCGCCGCAAGCTGCTCGCTGGTGTCAACGGTCTTGCCAACGCGGTCCGCGTGACGTTGGGGCCGAAGGGCCGCAACGTCATCATCGACAAGAGCTTCGGCTCCCCCACCGTCACCAAAGACGGTGTAACCGTTGCCAAGGAAATCGAGTTCGAGGACAAGTTCGAGAACATGGGCGCCCAGATGGTGAAGGAGGTCGCGAGCAAGACCTCCGACGTCGCGGGTGACGGAACGACCACCGCAACGGTGCTTGCCCAGGCGCTCTTCCGCGAGGGCAGCAAGCTCATCGTCGCGGGCATGAATCCCATGGAAGTCAAGCGCGGCATCGATGCCTCGGTCACTGCCATCACCGAGGCACTCAAGAAGATGTCGAAGGCGACCCGCGACTCGGCTGAGATCGCCCAGATCGGCACGATTTCCGCCAACTGCGACGAGACGATCGGCAACATCATCGCCGAGGCGATGGAGAAGGTCGGTCGCGAAGGCGTGATCACGGTCGAAGAGGGCAAGTCCCTCGAGACCGAGCTCGACGTCGTCGAAGGCATGCAGTTCGACCGCGGCTACCTGTCGCCCTACTTCGTGACAGATCCGGAGCGCATGGAAGTCGCCATCGACGAGCCGCTGATCCTTCTGCACGAGAAGAAGATCAGCAACATGAAGGACCTCCTGCCCGTTCTCGAGCAGGTCGCCCGTCAGGGCAAGCCGCTGCTGATCGTCGCCGAGGACATCGAGGGTGAGGCACTCGCCACACTCGTCGTTAACAAGCTCCGCGGCACGCTGAACGTGGCGGCCGTCAAGGCGCCGGGCTTCGGCGATCGCCGCAAGGCGATGATGCAGGACATGGCGATCCTCACCGGTGGCCAGGTCATCGCGGAGGAGCTGGGCCTCAAGCTCGAGAACGTGACCGTCAAGGATCTCGGCAAGGCCAAGCGCATCTCGATCGACAAGGACACCACGACGATCATCGACGGAGCCGGCACCAAGAAGGACATCGAAGGTCGCTGCAGCGAGATTCGTGGCCAGATCGAAGAAACCACCTCGGACTACGACCGCGAAAAGCTCCAGGAGCGACTCGCGAAGCTGGTCGGCGGCGTGGCGGTGGTCAAGGTCGGTGCAGCCACCGAGACCGAGATGAAGGAGAAGAAGGCTCGGGTCGAAGACGCACTCCACGCGACGCGTGCCGCGATCGAAGAAGGGATCGTGGCGGGCGGCGGTGTGGCGCTGATTCGCGGCCAGAAGGCGCTCGACAGCATCGAGGGCTCGACCGAGTTCAACGCCGGTGTGAGCATCATCCGCAAGGCCGTGGAGGAACCCCTCCGACGCATCGCCGAGAACGCGGGCATCGACGGCTCCATCGTGGTCGACAAGGTGAAGAACTCCAGGGGAAGCATCGGGTTCAACGCCCAGACCGAGGAGTACGAAGACCTGATCAAGGCCGGCGTCATCGACCCGACCAAGGTCGTTCGCATCGCGCTCCAGAATGCGGCCAGCGTGGCCTCACTGCTGCTGACCACCGAGGCGATGGTGGCCGACAAACCCGACGACAAGTCCGACGGCGGCGGAATGTCCGGCGGAATGGGTGGCATGGGCGGAATGGGCGGCATGGGCGGCATGATGTAGCCGCGCGTCTTTCCTGAAGTCGCAAACCAAAACCCCGGGGCGGGCTTACCGCTCCGGGGTTTTGGGTTTGGCGTGAGCGATCGGTCGTGCTCGGACCGACCCCTCGGACTAACCGGCTTGAGAAAGCTTCGCGCGAGCCGAATCGATGTCGCTATCCATCACGGTCTTGCGCTTGGCGGCGGTCGCTGACGAACTCGCCTCGGCCGCCAACCGTGAGATGTAATCTTCGGCCGCAGACACCGCCCGCTCGAGAGCGGTGCCCGAAACACGCAATCCGCCCCCGTGCTGGGCCAGCAATCTCTTTACCACGGCGTTCGGAAGTGCCCCCATGATCCCTCCTCCACTGTCCCTAGGACAACGAGGCGGAGCATAACGACTCCACGGCTTTTTTCAGCACGCTTCGCGAAACGATTTCACGGCCGGCACCGCTGTTATCTGTGGTGATAAACACACGAAAATGGCCTGCAAACACTCGGCTTCCCGCGCTCACGCGTGCCGCACGAAAAACTCCGCGATCGCCTGGGCGAGCGCCAGTCCATCAAAATCGACGGGAACGACGTGGCCCGATGCCGCGAGCAGCAGGGATTCGCGGATCTCCGACGACACCGCGTCTCGAATCTCGACCGAGTCCCGTGGGTTCGCGGTTCGGTCGTGCATCCCGT
>JADFQO010000039.1 GCA_022561775.1 Myxococcales bacterium
CCAGCCCCGATCCACGGGGGCCCGCGCGAGCCCCGCGATGGCGTCGTTTTCGAGTTCGATCGCGAACGATCGGCCGAGGCCGAGCAGCGCCGCGAACACGTAGGCGAGCCAGAGCAAGCCGGGCGCGTACGCGCGGGTCGCACTCGTCGCACCGCCGGGCAGCGAGAAGTGGAATATCACGACCATCAGCATCGAGAAGAGCAGCATCGCGATCACGCGGTCGCGGCTGCGCCATTCGGTCAGCAGGTCCTTCCAGAGAACGGCGAGCAGCGCGTTCACGACACGCCGCGGTTCGAGGCCGTCGAGTAGGCGTTCTCGAGGGCCTTCGGATCGAGGCGGTCGCCGCACGCGCGATACGCGATCCGGCCGCGCCGCAGGACCACCGCAGTGTCGGCGAGCCGCGCCGCGAGCGCTACATCGTGGGAAACGAGGACCAGCGTGCGGTCCCGTTGACGTAGCCCCATCAGTCGCTCCTCGAGTCGATCGGACGCCGTGCGGTCGAGGCCCGTAAAGGGTTCGTCGAGCAGCACGATCTCGGGGTCGTCGACGAGGCCGACCGCGATCGAGAGCCGCTGCGCCATACCGCGCGAGAAGTCGCCGGTGCGGCGATCGGCGGCTCGGGTCAGGCCCGCCTTTGCGAGTTGTTCTTCGGCCCGCGCGTTCAAATTCGCCACGCCGCGCAGCCGAGCGGCGAAGATCAGGTTTTCTCTCGCGGTGAGTTCGGCGTAGAGCCCGGTCGCGTGACCAATGAAGCCGACCCGCGCGCGCGCAGCCTGCCGGTGAGCCGGTTCTCCGCCGACTTCGAGTGAGCCGCCGCTCGGTCTTGCGAGGCCCGCGATCAGGCGCAGGAACGTGGACTTCCCCGCACCATTGGGGCCGAGAATGGCCATCGTCGATCCCGTCGGGATGTCGAGATCGATCCCGTCGAGTCCGACAGCGCTCCCGAAGCGCTTCTCGAGGTTGCGGGCGATGACCGCGGTCACACCGGCGGAACCTCACCCGCGGATCCGGGTTCGTCGAGCGGGGCGCCGCATTGGGAGCAGAAGCGCGCGTGGGCTCCGGCCTGGGCCTCGCAGCGCGGGCACGACCTCGGCGTGGGGTCGGCCTCGGCAGCGCCCGCAAGCGCGGCGCGTTCGACGCGGAGCAGATCCACCGCTTCGGCGCGGAGTGCCAGACGCATCTCGCGATAATCGGCCTCGGACAGCTTGCCGATTTCAAAATCCTCATCGAGGCCGCGGATCGCCGCGAGCGAGAACTCTCGCTGTTCTGCGGCGCGGCTTGCGGCCGATGGCGGGGCGTCCGTTTCCGCGCCGGCCCGCCGCAGCGGAGCGATCAAAAATCCGATCGCGAGTGCCGCAGCCGCGAGCACGACGCCCGTCGCGGCGGGTTTTGGCAGCGCTTTGCGCGCTTCGAGCGGTCGCAGTCGGAGCTCGACGGGTTCACCGGCCGGAATCTCGAAGGCCTCGAGGCGGAGGTAGCTGCGGTCCGGGGTGCGGATCGGGCGCTGCCGGTGCAGCCGGCTCGTTTCGACCACGAGTCGCGTGTCGGCAATCAACACCGACAGCAGCGGCACGTCGATCGGCATCAGATGCGAAAACAACGCCTCATCGCGCTCGATCGGAAGCAGAAAGCGCAGCGAGATCTCGGTTTCACCCGCCGGCAGGGGGCCGCGAAGCGCGAGCGCGCCGGAAACATCGCGGGAGAGGCCCATCGCAAGGGTTTCCGAAGAGAAGCTGAGATCCTCTGCGCCGTCGGGTAGCGGAATGCAGAGCAGAGGCGCTCCGTTTGCGGAAAGCAGCGGCGTATCACCTTCGATGGCGAGAGTGTGTTGCTGTCTGACGGTGAGCGCCGCGCCGTCGAGTTCGAGCCAGATGCGAGTTTCGAGCGCAGAGATCCGACCGGCGGAGTCGGCTGGCGCGGGGAGTTCGACGTGAAGTGCGATCGAATCGCCGGGCCGAAGCTCCGCATCATCGGTCCCGCTTCGCGTCAGCGTCGGACCGCCCGGACGCTCGACGAGAACCAGACGACGCGCACCCGATGGGAAGCTGCGTCGCATCTCGAACGCGGGAGCGCGCTCGGGGATTTGGTAACTGAATTCGAGCCTTCGTTGGCCTGGGCGCAGCGGCCCCCAGAACGCCAGCGTGTCGCCGTCCTCTTCCAGTGGGTCTCCGATATTCGACTGCAGGCCGCTGGCGTCCGCAGGCAGCGTCACGCGCAGAATCGGTTCGCGGCCACTCCGTTCGGCTTGCGGGATGTAGATGGTCTGCGCGCCCGGGTTGTCCAGTCGATGCGACTCACGGACCGAGAGGTTCGCGCAGCCCTCTTCGACCTCGATCTGTACCTCGCCGACCTCGATCCCGTTCGTGTCGGAGGTTGCATCGGCGACGGTCAGATCGATCTGGCGCTCGAGTTCGCCGGCTTCGAATGAAAAGCGCACGCCGAAGGGAATCTCCCCGTAGCGGGCGCCGAGAAAATAGACGGTCGCCGGATCGTCTGCGATCGACTCGAATCTGAAGGCGCCGGTTTCATCCGTCAGCATCCCGCGTAGCCCCGGTACGCCATCGGGTGGTAGCGCGTAGAGGACGACCGGAATGCCGCCGACGCCCGCCGACTCCCTTTCGTGAACCACTCGACCGCGAATTGCGGCCGGCCCTGCCGGAACGCCCGCGATCGAATCCAGCGCGCGCGCGGCCATACCCGGGAACTCCCCGGGCGGCGTCGACGGCCCCGCTCCACCCGCCGAGGTGGACACAGCCGTGAGCATCACGAGCGTTGCCGCCCAGCGCACGGGGCGCGTCATCCGACCTTGGGCGCCCGGGACCGATCCGGGTGTGGCCACATCACAGCGAGCGAGCCGAGTACGAACACGCAGCCGCCAATCCAGATCCAGTTGACCATCGGATTGCGGTAGACCTTGAAGGTCGCCGAGCCGTCCGCCTCGATCGCGGTGAGCGTGATGTAGAGATCGTCGCGAAGGGTCGAGTAGATCGAGGGGATCGAAGCGGGCTGCTGCTCGAGCCAATACATGCGCTTTTCGGGCGTCATCACGCCGAGGGGCTTCTCGCCGCGGTAGAGCGCGAGTCGCGCCACCGCTCCTCCGTAGTGTTGCATCGGGAGCGCGGTCGCCGTCAGGTACTGCAATCGGTAACCGCCGATCTCGAACTCGTCCCCGGTCCGGATGTTCTCGAGACGCTCTTCGTCGAAGACGGAACCCGCCATTCCGGCGATGATGAGGACGGCGCCCAAGTGAACGATGTAACCGCCGTAGCGCTGCTGGTTCTTGCGCAGGAGCGCGCTGAAGGCCTGAAGCACGTTCTCTTCGCCCTTGCGAACCCGGGCGCGGATTGCGAGCGCGTACTCCTGGACGATCGTTCCGACCGAGAACGCGCCGAGTCCCCAGCACATGATCGGGTAGTAGGCGGCGCCCTCACCGAGCGCGTACCACACCACCAGGCTCGTGATCAGGCCGACGATCGCGGGCCAGCGAAATTGTTTCGTGACGCTCGCCAATGATGCGCGACGCCATGCGATCAGCGGTCCCACACCGGTGAGGAAGAGCAGAAAGAGTGCGAGCGGCCCCGCCATGATCGGAAAAAATGCTGGCCCGACGGTGATCTGCTCGCCCTGGAAGATTTCGCTTACCACGGGGAAGAGCGTTCCGGTGAAGATCCAGACGAGGAGGGAGATGAACACCCAGTTGTTGAGCAGGAAGCCCGCTTCGCGCGAAACCACGGATTCGATGCGGTTGGGGCTGCGGATCTCCTTTCTGCGGAGCGCAACCGCGCTGAAGAAGACGACTGCCGAAAACAGCACGTAGCCGAGAAATATCGACGTGAAGATCGGAGATTGGGCGAATGCGTGGACCGACTGGACGATACCGCTGCGGGTGAGGAACGTGCCGAACAGACAGAGCGTGTAGGTGAGCCCGATCAGCAGCAGATTCCAGGTCTTCAACATGTTGCGCTTTTCCTGGATCATCACCGAGTGCAAGAAGGCCGTCGCGGGAAGCCAGGGCATGAACGACGCGTTCTCGACGGGATCCCACGCCCAGTAGCCGCCCCAGCCGAGCACCTCGTACGCCCAGCGGCCGCCGAGCATGATTCCGATGCTGAGGAAGAGCCACGGAAAAAGCGTCCAGCGTCGCGTCGTACGAAACCAATTGGTGTCTAGCTCCCCGGTGACGAGCGCCGCGAACGCGAACGCGAAGGGGATCACAAAACCGACGAGTCCGATGTAGAGCACGATCGGGTGGATCATCATCACCGGGTGCTGAAGCAGCGGATTGAGTCCGTCGCCATCGGAGAGCGTGTCGCCGGGTTGCAGGCGTTCGAATGGCTCCGTGACGAGAGTGACCAGAACCAGAAAGAAGAGGGCGTTGGCGAGGACCACGGCAACCACCCAGGGCATGAGCGTGCGGTTCTTGGTCCGATTGAACCAGACGCTCGCGACGCCGTACGCCATCAGCATCCAGAGCCAGAGCAGCAGCGATCCCGCCTGGCCGCCCCACAGGGCTGCGAGGCGGTAGTGGAGATCCATGCTGCGCGCCGAGTGTCTGGCGACGTACAGGAGTTGGAAGTCGAAGGTCGCTAACGCGTAGAAGAGCGCGATCATCGCGACGCTCACGAACGCGAACACCACCCACACGCTTCGCTCGGCGACGCGCGTCCACTCGGACCGGCGCTGCGCGCCCGCGTAGATCGCGCTGCCAAAGCCCAGCAGCGCGATCACCAATGCGAAGCGAAGCGAGTAGCCTCCGATGTCAGGCATGGGCCTTCCTTGTCGTACTCGGTGCGCGAGGCGCTGCTAGCAGGTGGTCTCCGCGCTCAGGATTCCGCCGAGTCGGTGGGTGTCGCTTCGAATTTCGAAGGGCATTTGGCCAGTATTTTGTCGGCTTCGAATACGGGTCCGCCACTGCCCGCCACCAGGTGACCTTCGACGACGACTTCGGCGCCATCCTTGAAGAGGTCCGGCGTTTCCAGGCTGACGAGGACGACTTCGAGAGGAGGTCCGCTTTCGCTTCCCGTGTGCGGTGCGGTGTTCTGGACCCGGAAATGCACCTGCATGGCTTCGATATCGCGGCGAATCGAATTCGCGGCGACGTAACCATGGACGCGGGAGCGGGCGCCGCTTCTGGCGCCGGGGTTCGCCTGAAACTCTTCCAGGCTCTTGTAGTAGGTGAACGAGGGCGCCGCATCGAGATTGGTGGCCCCGTACCAGCCGATCAGCCCGGCGATGGCCGTCGCGCCGATCGCGATCTGAACGCCCTTGGTCATGGTTGGTTCCATTCAGGTGGAGGGGCAAGGTATCAGCGGGGTCTCGGAGTGTCAAAAGGTCGCTGCGAAAAACACTTCGAGATCCGGCCACTTGCGGCGAATGCGCAGCGCTGGTTCGCGCCCTCGCAGAGCGCGCGGAGCCAGGCGCGCGCCGGATCCTCGCAGCGCTCGGCGCGGCGGGTGACGGCGCACCCTCGCTTGACACGGCGCCAGTTCCCGGGCTAACCGGGTCGCATGCCGCCGAAACTCGCGCGCCGAACGACCGAGATGCGACCCTTCCTCGCGATGGAGGTGATGGAGCGTGCCTTCGAAATGGAGCGCGCGGGCGAAAACGTGATCCACCTCGAGATCGGCGAGCCGGATTTCCCCGCGCATCCAGCGGCGGCGAACGCCTGCATCCACGCGATCGAATCCGGAGAGACCCACTACACCGACAGTCGCGGACTCTCGGCACTGCGCGAGGCGATCGCCGACGACCACAGACGGCGCTTTGGTGTGGACGTCGAACCCGAGCGGATCATCGTCAGCAATGGCACCTCGCCCGCGATGCTCCTGGTCTTCTCGCTGCTGGTGGGGGAGGGCGACGAGGTCGTGCTCGCAACCCCCCACTATCCGTGTTACCCGAACTTCATCCGGATGAGCGGCGGCGTGCCCGTTTTGGTTCCCACGGATCCAGCAGCCGGCTATGCGATGGACGTCGAGGCCGTACGCCGCGCGCTGACGCCGCGCACGCGCGCGATCGTCGTGAGTTCGCCCGCCAATCCGACGGGTGCGGTCCAGAGCGAGGAGACGCTGCGCGGGCTCGCCTCGCTCGGGATCCCGATCATCTCCGACGAGATCTACGACGGCCTCCTCTACGATGGCGCGAAGGTCACTTCTGCTCTTCAGATCAGCGACGACGCCTACGTGCTCGATGGTTTCTCGAAGCGCTATGCGATGACCGGCTACCGCCTCGGCTACGCGATCGTCCCGCTCGAGTCGGTGCGCGCGATCCAGGTGATGCAGCAGAATCTCTTCATCTCGGCCAACTGCTTCGTCCAGCATGCGGGCGTCGCGGTGCTGCGCGATCAAGGCGATGCGCTCGAAGAGATGCTGGCCGCCTACACCCGCCGCAGGCGGTTGTTGATCGACGGCCTTCGCGAGCTCGGCTTCCGGCTTCCCGTCGAACCGAAGGGCGCCTTCTACGTCTTTGCCGACGCCCGGGCGTTCGATTCGGATTCGCTTCGGCTCGCGTTTGCGCTGTTGGAGCGCGCAAAGGTCGGCACGACGCCGGGGATCGATTTTGGCGAATCGGGTGAGGGTTGGTTGCGCTTCGCGTACGCGAACTCCGAGGCCGCCATCGAAGCCGCCCTGGAACGCCTGGCCGCCGTGCTCCCGACACTGCGATGAAGATCCTCAGTGCGGAGTGGCTTGCGACCGCGGCGGGACCCGAGGGGTTTCCCGTGCCGACCGCGCCCGAGGTGGCCTTTCTCGGTCGATCGAATGTCGGCAAGTCGAGCCTGCTGAATGCGCTCGTGCGGCGCAAGAAGCTGGCCCGAACCAGCAGCGCTCCCGGGAAGACGCGATTGGTTCATTTCTTTCGGGTCGAGCGCCCGGGCCTGGTGACCCACTTCGTCGATCTTCCGGGCTACGGCTACGCGAAGGTCAGCAAAGCGGAGCGCAGGGCCTGGCAGGGCCTGATCGAGTCCTATCTCGAAGGGCGGCCCACGCTTTGCGCGGCGGTCCTGCTGCAGGACCTGCGGCGCGACCTCTCCGACGATGAGACCCTGTTGATCGGCTGGCTGCACGAGCGCGGCATTCCCGTGCTGCTGGCCATCACCAAGATCGACAAACTCAAGGCGATGCGCCGGGCCGCGCGTTTGCGCGAGCTCAAAGAGACGATCGATCTTCCGGCCGCCAATGTGATCGCGACCTCGTCGGAAGCGCGCATCGGCCTCGGCGAACTCTGGAAGGCGATCGACGCCACGATCGCCGAGGCGACGGAAACGGGGACGGGAAACGGCGACGGGAAACGGGGACGTAGTTGAATAGTTGAATTGTTCAATTGGGGACGGTGCTGGATGCGTTCAGCGAAACAGATCGGTGGCGGGGTCGCGCAGGGTCCCGCGGATGTCACCGTCGCCCTCGATCGCAATCCCCTCGATCCAGACCGCGGGCGTGCCGGCGTCCTTTCGCATCAAGAGTCCCGCGGCCGCGGCGAGTTGGTCGGCGGTTGCGATTGCGGTGGCCTGGAGTTCGCGCCCGTCGAGGTCGGGCTTTCCGCGCAGGTCGCGGATCGGTTCGATTCCCGCGCTGCCGAGCGCGAGATCCACGAGGCCTTCGCGCCAGGGGCGACCGAAGGTATCGCTGATGATCACCGCGAGTGGAGGCGCGCCACAGTCGGCGAGCAGCGCATCGCGAAGCGCGCGCGCCGACGCGTCGGGGTCGAGCGGAAGCAGAACAGCGGTGCCGGGCGCCGGTGCGTTGGAGAGGTCGACACCCGCGTTCGCACATACGAAGCCGTGCTTGGTTTCTGAAATCGTCACGCCGTGACCGCGCCGCACGATGCGCGCGGTTTCGCGCAGCACCAGCTCCAGCTGGCGCGGGTCCCGCCCGTCCTCGCTTGCGAATTTCATCGCCTCGGCGGAGGGCGTCACGTCCGAGAGTGTGACGACCCTCCCTTCGGCTTTCGAGACGATCTTCTGACACACCACCAGCGCGCCGGCCTGCAACGAGATCGACGCGCGCTGCGCGGCCGCGCGAATCAGCGCGGGCAGATCGTCACCGGGCAGCACGGCGGGAATCCCCGGGAGCGCGACGAGGCGAATCGGCTCGGGCGCGCGACTCACGTCGCGAAGTCCGGCAGCAGCTCGCGCAGCAGCGCGCGGGTTCGCCTACCTGCGGACGCGCTGCTCGCGAATTTCTCGAGGTCCGCCCGCTCGTCGATGTCGATCGCGAGAGAGGGCAGCACGAGTACTTCGCACGAAACCCCCGCGCTTGCCGCGAGCTCCCGATGGGCGCGCGCGCTGTGCGGGCCGAAGCTGGCCGGGACGATGTCGCGCGGACGGCGCAACAGCGCCGACGTTCCCCCGTCGCTCGATGGCGCGAGCGCGATACCGCGTCGAGCCACCGCGCCGAGCAGTGCCGCGACGTCCGCCGCTTGTGCGCCCGCTACATCGCCGAGTACGACCAGCGCCGCGTCGTCCGCGGTCGGCGCGAGCACCGCGCAGGCGGCTTCGACGGCCGGGTTCAATCCCTCTACGGAAGCGCACAGCACCTCGGCGCCGGCTTTCCGCGCTACTTCCGCCAATCGGGGATCGGGTGTCGCGACCGCGATGCGGTCGAGCGCCCGCACGCGCTGCAGGGTTTCGAGTATGTCGCTCAACATCGCGATCGAAAGCCGCTCCAGCGATGGGCGACCGAGCCAGGGGAGCAGTCGCGACTTTGCGGACGACAGCGTCTTGACCGGGACGACGGCTCCGATCATCGCAGTGACGCGGCGAGTGAGAGCGCGGCTTCGGCGAGGTGCTGCGCGACCCCAACATCGCCCATGATGGTGTCGAGCACCCGCGTGCGAATTCCCATCGCCTCGATGTCTGCGGCGAGATCCGCGTCTCGCTCGTCGATCACGAAGGCGTCGATCAGTCCCCGGTAGAGCTCGGCCACTCCACGGGCCGAGACCTCGACGCCGACGCCGCGCATCAGCCGATCCGCCGGACCCTTGACGGGAGCGCCGCCGACGATCGGGGAGATCGCGACGACCGGCGCGCGGGATCGTCTCACCGCCGCTCGGACGTCGGGCATCGCGAGGATTGGGCCGATCGAGACGATCGGATTGCTCGGGCAGAAGAGGATCGTCTGCGCGTCGCGCAGCGCGTCGAGCACGCCGGGTCCCGGTCGCGCGCGCCGGGCTTCGCCCAGATCGACCGCCGTGACTTCGTCGGGTGCACCGTCGCGCGCGAGGTACTCCTCGAAGTGGACGCGGCGTCCGCCTTCGAGTTCGACGATCGTCGCGCACGGATCTTCTGACATCGGCAGGATCCGCGTCGTCACCCCATAGTGTTTTCGCAGCTCTTCCGCGACGCGACTGAGGCCCGCACCTTCGCGCAACCGCAGGGTCCGGTGTTGGCTGTTCGCGAAGTCGCGATCACCGAGTCGGAACCAGCACTCGTGGCCGAGAGCGCCCAGTGCGTCGACGATCTCGTAGGTGTCTCCCTCGAGTCCGTAACCCCGGCGCGCATCCACCCGGCCCGCGAGGGTGTAGGTCACGATGTCGAGATCGGGCGATACGTGAACGCCGTAGAAGACGCGATCGTCTCCGGTGTTCACGATGGCGGTGATTTCACGGGGATCGATCACCCGGACCAGCCCGCGCAGGAAGCGCGCAGCGCCGACGCCGCCGCACAGGGTGACGATCGGAGTCGGGGGAGTTCGCGCGGTGTCCACGGATGCGACGTGACCTAGCGCGCGCCCGGATCGTCGCGCCAGCGCTTCAGCTCCGCAAGTTCACCCTGAAGCACGGGAAGGCGCGCGCCAATCTCTCGCAGCTCTTCCGAGTGGATCAGCTCGTCGTAGTCTCCGGTCTGCGGTGTTGAAATCATCTCTTTGATGGCTTCCTCGTCCTTCGCGACGGCTATTTCGAGTTCTGCGATGCGCGCGTCGAGCTCGGGCCACGAGCTGCCACCAAGGGCGGCGGCGGGTGCGAGGTCCTGGGCGTCGGTCTTTCGCACTTGACCCGGCGCGGTGAAGGGATCTGCGCCCGGTACGGGTGCAGCCGGCGCGACGCTCGAAGCCGCGGTTGGAATCGATTGCGGAACCACCCGAATCACCGTGCTCCTGCGCGAATCCGGAATGCGGCTCAGGTCGGTCGTGTACCGGACCACCCCATGACGGTCCAGCCAACGATAGAGTTCGGTCGTGCTCTGCGGTGTTCCGATCGCCACAGAGGGTAGGGCGATCGCGAGCGCGAACCCGACCGAACCCGCGAACGCGGCGCTGCGTTTCGGCGTTCGGATTCGATTCAACAACCCCATGACTCACGAGTGTTCTCGACGCTTTCGACTCCGTCAAGCAAGCCGCGGGTAGAGAGGGAAGCCCCTCATTTGTACCGCACACACACTTCACCGCCCGCCGCAACCCCTGCCTCCGTGCACCACGGCGCATCGGACTGCAAATATCACGGCGCGGTACCGCAGCTACCTCGGCAGTCGGGAGTCCGGCCCATCGCGGCCTGCTTCTACCGCGCGATTCACGTTCGTGCGGCCTACGCAGGACAGAAGAGAACTTGATTCGAGCCCAAGATCGCGCGACAATATGGCGCGCAGTCCACTTACTAAACTGTTAGGCGCTAAGGAACTACACTGATGGCGATCAATGTTCGTCGCGCCGTGGAAGCCGATGCGGAGCGGGTTGCATCGTTGTCCCGCGATTTTGCGGAGCACCTTCGAAAACTTGGAGATACCACGGATTTTCAGTTCACCGCAGAGACGTATAGGCGAGATGGCTTTGGTGTCAACCCGGCTTTTTTCGGGCTCGTCGCTGAGATCGATGCGGAGGTTGTTGGGTATCTTCTATACCACTTTGGGTACGATGCGGACTTAGCTGCGAGAACTTTGTACATAATCGACTTGTACGTATCCGAAGAAAGCCGGCGGCAGGGGGTCGGCAAATCATTGATGGCTTTTGCGCAACGAGTCTGCCGCGACGTGGGTGCGAAAGAAATATGGTGGTCGGTGTACAAATCGAATCAACCGGCGTATGGGTTTTATGCCCGTCTCGGAGGGGAGATGGTCGACGATCAGGACTTCATGTATTTAGCCGTCGAGCCATGACATCCACGTCTGACCATTATCAGCCCCTAATGGAAAGCGCCGTTTGGTACAGCTGAGCGCCGTCCCGTTGGGCGGCAACGGATGTTCCGAATCGACACAAAGAGTAGCTCTGATGCTCGGGCCGATTGACGCGATGGCATCAGAGCCCGCTCTTGCCCATTCTGCAGAAGACTCCGGTTTCGAGTGGGGTCCTTGCCCCGACTTCTTCCCGGCCGGTTGCCAGATCGCTGTTCTCCATGGGAACCCGTCGCAGCCGAATGCGGACGTCCTCTTTCGGGGTCCCAGGAAACTACGACCTTCCGGCACATTGGCACCATTCCGCCGAACGGATGGTGCTCGTCACCGGTGAGCTGCACGTCACCGACGACGGGTAGCCAACCGCTGTGCTCGAGGCCGGAATGTACGCATACGGCCCCCCGAAGGCGCCTCATAGCGGGCGCTGCGTAAGCAACCAACCTTGCGTGCTCTTCATCGCTTTCGAGTCTCCGGTGGGCGCCACAGCGGTTGCCAATCCGACACCGTAGACGAGTTGCCGCCCCAACATCGAATGCGAGAAAACAACGAAGGAGAGGTTCAACTTTCTGCTCCCTCTTGCCGGCGCACCGCGGAAGAAGGTGGCGCAGGGCCTCGCATCGGATATCAGGAGTCGCACACAACCACTCGAGGCCGCAGACCGTGGCGGTTGCCGCGGCCGGGAGGCGCTGCTCAGCTTCGGGAGGCCACGATAGTGGCCGCATCGTCCAACATCTGACGCACATCGGGATCGTGGTTGTCTTCGTACTCAACCGCAAAGCCGGTGGAGTTGTGCTGGACGACGTGGCCGGCCAGCTCGAAGGAGGACACCTTTTCGAAGCCGCGCGGCGATACCATGTACACGCAAAGGACGATGGGCGTGCCGATCTCCGGCCTCTTCGATTTGCCCTCGATCACGGCGCCGGAGTATGAAATGTCGGTGAGCACGCCAACCCCCTCGACTCGGCCATAGGAGTAGTAAGCCTTCAAGGATGTGGGGACGCGGTTCTCTTGGCGCCCGTTCGTCGTCTCAGTCATCGTGATTTTCACCCGGTCCAGATCCTAGTCTATCGGCACGATTCGCGGACCAGGGTACCCCGAAGTCGTGGGTCGGGGCGGGCAGAGCGCCCCTCCCTTACTCTCAGCGACCCAAAGGCGGCGCAGTTGGCCTCGTTGACTGCTCTACTCGTCCAGCAAGCCACATGTGGGTGTCTGATCGGTCCGCGGGTGGGTCCGTCCGGTCACGTTCGAGCGCCTAGCGCGCGCGCAATGCCGCGCTCGATCTTCGAACCCGCCGCAGTCGCGGAGCTTTCGCCCGGCTCTCTCGGATCGGCTCAGCGGGCACGCATCTTGCTCAATGCGGCCTGACATGCACTTTGCAGACAGTCGCTGCCGCTTTGGTGTGGCCACCGCAATCGCGGGTTCTGCGCTCGCTTTGCTGGGGCGTGCGGAAGCCGTTGCGGCCAGCGCCGGCGCACTCGACGCCCCTCCGCGCGTCGAGGTGAGATGGCGCCCCGTCACCGTCCAGGTGGCCGACGACGTCGTCACCGCGCTCGCGCTCGATCGCGGCGGCCGTCTCGCCGTGGGAGACGCGCGCGGTGTGGCGGTCGGCCTTCCCGGAAGCCCGATGCGGCGCGTCGCGCTGCGCGGAGAAGTTCGAGACCTCGCGTTCTTTGGCGACGACACCGATCGCGAGCCCGCGCTGCTCGCCGCTACGCCGCTCGGTCTCTATCGGGTGCTGCCCGATGGCCGCGTCGAGTCGATCGCACCAGGGCCGGGCTCGGACGCGAAGGATGTCGCGCGCATCGCGGTCGCGGATCGAGTGGTGGTGGCCGCGACGGCCGCCGGCGCCTTTGTGTCTACGGACGGAAAGCGCTGGCAACGGCTCTCGGAGGAATTGCCATCTGGGCCTGCGACCGCAATTGCACTCGCCAAGCGCGAGGGCTTCGTCGAGTGTTGGGTCGCCATTCGCGGTGAGCTCTGGCGCAGCGAGATTCGCGTGGAAGCGGGACGCGTCTCATCGGCGACGCCGGTTCGCGTATCGATTCCGTTCGCGTCCGGCCAACGCCCGCCGATCGACATCGTGCTCGACGTCGGCGACGCGGCAGCCGCCATCGTTTTCGATTCCGACCTGGTCGTCCGCTGGAAGGCCGAGGCCCGCTGGGAACAGCTGCGGCCTGCACTGCCACCCGGCGCGTCTGCGTCGAGGCTCGTCGCTGCGCTCGACCGTTACTGGCTCGCGACCGATCGCGGCCTGCTCGTCGCTCCGAACCTCCGCGGGCCCTGGCACCGCGCCCGCGCCAGTTCGGGATCCGACGCAATCTACGATCTCGAGACCGGGGAGGGCGCGCTCTACGCGGGGAGCGATAACGGGCTTGCGGTCGCGGAACGCGCGCCCGCTCTTCCCGCTGCGGCGGGCATCGCGCAAGCGTTTACCGACCCGAGTGAACCCGATGTTCACAGCGTCCACCGCGCCGCACTCCGATACCTGAGCCTCGAACCGGCCCGGATCGCGGCGCTGCGCCACGGTGTTTCGCGCCGCGGTTGGCTTCCGATTCTCTCGATTCGCGCCACCGGCGACCGCGATCACCGTCGCCGCTCCGACTACGACGAAGCGTTCATCTCGGGCGAGATGCGTCACTTCAACGACCGCGACTACGATCGCAGCCGAGATCTCCAACTCCAGCTCACCGCCAGCTGGGACCTCGGCGAGATCGCCTACCACCCCGAGTCGATCGACGTCTCGCGCGAGGCGCGGGAGATCATCGAGCTACGGGACGACGTGCTCGATGAGATCACCCAGCTCTATTTCGAGCGGCGCCGCGTGCTCGCTGCGCTCGCATCCCAACCCGACGCTCCCGACGCCGGCGAACTGCGGCTGCGCGCCGCGCAACTGGCCGCGGGAATCGACGCCTGGACGGGCGGCTGGTACGGACACCAGCTCTCGACCCCCACCCCATGACTTCGGTCCCCCCACTCACGAACGGGAGAAATCGCATGCATCGCGGTTCGCATTTCACTGCCACGCTCCTCCTTGCGCTTGTGCCGCAAGTCGCAAACGCCGGCCCGCTGATCTCAGAGGTCCTCTACGACGCCGTGGGATCCGACAACGGCCTGGTGTTCGTCGAACTCTACGGAACACCCGGCGCCTCGCTCGACGGTCTATTCCTCGAGGGCATCAACGGCGCCGACGGAAGCGCCGGACCCACCATCGCGCTGTCGGGGGTGTTTCCCGCCGACGGGATCTGGCTGTTGGCCGATGACGTCGGCGACGGCACGAGCTCGGTGGTGGGCGCACACCTGATCGCAAACGTCGACTTTCAGAACACCGGCAGCGTTCAATCGCGACCGTGCAAATCCGGGTACTTACGTCCCGTCGTTCTGACGGTAGGGTTATACACCAGCACCGGTGTGTCAGTCACGGGCCTGCATTTGTGTCGCTATTGAGTCACCTGTGAGATGCGCTCGCAAGAGCCCGAGCTGCACCTCGCTGATAGCGTGTGCCAGAGTTTCAGAACGGCAGCGGGCCTCAATTCAGGGAGGTCTCCCCGCGCCTGCGCCAGCACGTTCACGCCTTGCTCCACTGCGCCCTCGGAAAAGCCGTTCGATTGAAGCTCATTCGCGACAATCCTGCGTCGGCCGTTGATCGACCCCGGGCAAGGCGCCGTGAGATCCACGCGCTTACTGCCGATGAGGTGGGCGTGCTGCTGAGGGCGGCTGCTGAGGATCGCTTGGAGGCTCTCTACGTGGTGGCCGTGACAACTGGGCTACGTCAGGGTGAGATCTTCGCTCTCAAGTGGAGGGATGTTGATCTAAGGCATCGTACGTTGTCAGTGCGGCGCGCGCTGCTCGATCCCGGTGGTCACCGAGAGATCGCCGATCCGAAAACCGTGAAGGGTAAGCGCAGAGTAGAGCTGCCGGACCTAACCGTGAAGGCCTTGAAAGCACATCGACGTCGACTCCAAGCGACTCCACATCCCGAGAGCTGGGTTTTCACGGATTCGCGAGGCGGAACACTGCGCCGCAGCAACTTCATTCGCCGAAACTGGGCGCCACTTCTTGCTCGTGCTGGACTCAAAGGGGTTCGATTCCACGATCTGCGACACACTTGCGCATCGCTGCTGCTGGCGGCCGGAGTACATCCGAAGGTCGTGCAGGAACGCCTCGGCCACGCCACGATCGCGATCACTCTCGATACTTATTCTCACGTGGTGGAGGGCCTGGGGCGCGACGCTGCGGATCGGATCGACGAAATTCTCAAGTGAGATCTGATCCGTCCAAACTCGGCTGACGGCTCACAGGGCGAAAAACCTTCCCGCGCGCATTGCCTCAGCTCCCTGTCCCGAAACCCGTCCCGAAACCCCGTCCAGGGCCCCGTCCAGGAAAAGAAGCGGCTAGCGGGTAACGGGGCGGCTCAACTAATTCTCTTGCGACACCGATCAGGAGCTGGTGGCCATTACGAGGGGAAGGCCTTGTCATGAAAGCTACAGATAAAGCAAAGAATGAGTCTGTGCCCAAAATCACCAGCTGGGCACAGGAGCGCTGGCCGTCCGAAGAAGATAAGTATCTATGCAAATTCGTGATCGACGTCTGCCGGGT
Source organism: Myxococcales bacterium (assembly GCA_022561775.1). Taxonomy (GTDB): domain Bacteria; phylum Myxococcota_A; class UBA9160; order UBA9160; family SMWR01; genus JACZVU01. Next base: position 15,695 of record JADFQO010000039.1, read on the forward strand.
AGTCGTCGGGGAACTTAAAAAGCCTGACGTAAAACTGCCCGAGGATGATGTGCATATTGCAGTCACTGATGGCAATACGTCTGACGGGACACTTAACAGCCTCACGAACTCTTCCTTTCTTTGTGTCGTCCGAAGCCCGCTGATTCGAGAGGATCGAATCTATGAACACTTCCCAGGGCAAGAGAAAGACGTCCGAGAAGTCCTGGACAATCTAGGCCGGTGCTGGCTTGTCCGCGGGCTATTCGAGCCATCTCAGAGTCTTCATGCGGCCTTCCTGCACGCGTACGAAACCGCGGAAAAATACCGAAAGGAGAAGCCCGACGCTCTTCTAACTCTCTCCCCGCTCGGTGCGTGCCTTGCTCTGGCGCAAAGTGATTTTCGAGCGGCGGCACTCCTGTACCAGATCCGTTACTGGCACGGAAAAGCCAGGGTTTGGTTGGGCGGGCACCGCTGGATCGCGAAGCCGGCAGCAGTCTGGGCCGCCGAGACCGCGATGAGTGAGTCTCAGTACAAGCGCGCCTTACGGAAGCTCAAGGATCTCGGCATCATTGAAACCGAACAACACCTCTTCGGCTCAAAGAATCTGACTCACCTCCGGCCGATCACCTATGTCGCGCTCGGCCCTTGGGCCATAGAGTTTGGGAACGGAGCATGGCACTTATCTTGATCGAATCGCCTCCGAATAATGGCACCACCAGAATCGAATCTTGGTCGATTCGGGTTTCTCACTTCTGCACCACCCGGGTACGCTGGTTTTCTCGAATCTGCGAAGCCTAGGTTTCTCGAATCTGCGAAGCCTGGGTTCGTCAAGAGTGGGAAACCCGGTTTCTCGAATCTGCGAAACCTGGGTCCATCAAGAGTGGGAAACTCTTAACAAGAGAGCACTCAAGAGAGCACTTCAGAGAACACGCCAGAGAACACGCCACGGATAGCGCGCGTCCGCGCGCCGGAGTGGCGGCAGGAAAACCCCAACCTCCAACCCCAACCCCACCGGAAAGAAATTAAAAGCAATGAACGGGGTGTTTCCAGAAACTTTTTACGTGAGGCGATTCTTGAAACATTCCCGAAGATCAGGCGAAACGCGTCCAACGTCCTCTGGCGCCTGATACGCAACTCCATCGGTTTACCTTTTGGCAGTCTGCGGCCCGCCGATCTACACTAGTTCCCATAGCACGTGAATCGAGTCGGATCCGCCGCGGCTCATTCCGAATGGGGGTCCAATGGAGAAGCTAGTTGATTCCGCTGAGGCGGCCCGCCTTCTAAAGCTCTCCCCACGGACTCTCGAAAACTGGCGCATGGCTGGGAAGGGGCCGAGCTATCGAAAATTAGGCGGTGCGGTTCGCTACGCCACTGCTGATCTAGAAGCGTTCTCGAAAAGCGGGAAGCGAACGCGGACCGCCCGACCCGCTGCTGAGGGCTCCAACGATGCTGTCTGAGCTAGAAGGCTCTGCGGGGCATCGCTCGCGCAGCTCGAAAAAGGATTCGCGATCTGGAGCTGATTTGCAATACATGAACGCGCTTGCATTACGGCCGTGTTTTGGAGGTCTTTAAGATGGCAGGAAAAGAGAAAAGAATCAGGACGATCAAATTTCTCGTGACTCCGACCGAGGACCGGATGCTCGAAAAAGCGGTCGCACTTCAGCGAAACCCGAAACACGGGGGGTTTCATAATCACTCAGGGTACTACCGAGACCATCTCCTGCGGTGGGCCGATTCTGAGATCACGGAGCACGCGGCCGAATCTCGTCGCCGGCGTCAGGCTCGCGCCCGCGCCCGGATCCACGGGGGAAAGGCTGACTCCGGAACGGGATCGTGAGATAAGATAGAAGGCTACAGCCCAGTTGAGTTCAAGGAATCCGAGGTTTTTTCATGTCGAACGCGCTCACCTCCAAGCAGATCAAAGCCGCCGGGCTACTGGCCAGCGGCAAAACCGCCGTCGAAGTTGCCAAATCCATCGGCGTGACACCCGAAACGATCTCCCACTGGAAAAACTACAATCCGAACTTTCAAGCGCTGCTAAACCGATTCAATGAGGAGGCGGTCGACGCGACGATCCGCGCGATGCGGGATCTTGGATCGAAGGCAATCGCGAGACTTGGCGATTTGGTTGAGAATGGATCCGAAAAAACGGGCCTCGAAGCTGTCCGGCTGGTGTTTGAGAATATCGAGAAGAATACGCCGAGAGGAAGCACGGATCCCGGGCAAATCGAACTCTCCATAATTTCGAAGCATCTTCTCACCAGCGCGGTAAGGGAGAAAAATCACGATGAGATCGTTCAGGACTGGGTGTCCAGCGATCCGATCGGTGATCCATTCGATGGAGCGGACGAGGACGAGGACGAGGATGAGGAGGAGGCGGCCTGAGGGCCTCCCGACGTAGGCACCCGCGAGATAGTCAACGTTTCCACCGCAGACCGGCCGCTTGCCGAATCCTACGCCTTCTGGAAAACGTAGGGCACGGTGATCGTCTCGGCAGCAGCGTGCTTCGCGCGCTCGTCGCGGCACGGAACCACTGAGGCCGTCTTTTAAAGCAAGGGCAGAAGCCCAGAAGATCGGTTCGGACTTTCTCTGCACGAGCGAGGGGAGAAATCACAGCCCGAGGTCGAGTTTTCGACTGCGTCAGTAGGAGCCACTGCGCAGATCGCAAATGCAAGCGCTTGCACGCCGATGGGCAGCAACCCGCCCCGCATGTCCAGTTTCCGACCGTCTCGGTAGATGACGCTGCCGCGCAAATCTCAAATGCAAGCGCTTGCACGCAGGTTTGGATTGCCCCGACTGGCCTCTGCGGGGTCGGAAAGGGATTGGAAGCCTCCACGGCTTCGCACAGCCGGACCCGACTACGCTGGGCCCTGAGATCACGCCCTACTGCCCCTCGTGCAACCAGCCGTTTGTGCGGGGGCCGCGGCCGATGGATCCGAACGTGGACTACGTCGTGCCCAAGGAAGCACAGCGCTCGTGAGCAAATCCAAGATGAGGAAATCAATGAGACGCATTTCGAAGAGTGCGAACCGCTGGAGGTGTGCTGGGAATTGGAGACGAAGATCGCGACCCTGAAAACGCGGCTAGATCAAGCCATCGACCACATCGACAAGATGACTCGGGCGCTCACGGGTGCGGGGGCCGCCCCGGAAAGTTTGCACGGCGCTTCTGACAATACCCCCTCGGATGCGGAGTTTCCGACCGTATTGGAAGGGGGCTCAGTGCTGGCCGAACCCGCCGCGCATGGGATTGCAAATGCAAGCGCTTGCACGACGGTGGGGCACAACCTGCCCCCAATGTCCAGTTTCCGACCGTCTCGGTAGATGACGCTGCCGCGCAGATCGCAAATGCAAGCGCTTGCACGCGGGTTTGGATTGCTACGGCCGGTCTCTGCGGGGGTCGGAAAGGGACTGGTAGCCTTCACGGCTTCGCACGGCCGGACCCTGCTACGCCGGGTCCCGAGGTCACGCCCTACTGCCCCTCGTGCAACCAGCCGTTTGTGCTGGGGGGGCGGCCGATGGATCCGAACGTAGAATACGTCGTGCCCAAGGAAGCGCGGCGGATGACCGGATCGTGAGCAAATCGGCCAGAGGGCGGCTCATACGCGACGTGGAAAATGCCGTCAAGCACGGGATCACGCCGTCGCGATGACTCAAGCCGTCATGGACAGAGAGCCACAGCCCCCGAGACCGGAAAGTCTGCACGGCGAGGGGCAGCAACCCACCCCAAAAGTCGAGTTTTCACCCATCACGGAAAGTGGCCTCACGCGGGAACAAGTCGGGCGAACCGTTGGCGAAGTCCACGCGCGGGCGGCTAACCGGGATGTTCCGATCGCATCGGTAGCCGAAGCCGCTGCGCAAATCTCAAATGCAAGCGCTTGCATCTCTGGATGACGCCGATAACGATCTGAATCAGGCGGTCAATCAGATAGAGGGCTACAGCCCAGAATAGACGTAAGGCACGGTGATCGTCTCGGCGGCCGCGTGCTTCGCACGCTCTCCTCGCGCTACCCGTTGTAGGCCGATCACTAACCCTCCCTCTCCGCCCACTCGACCCTTTAATGACGTGTACGGCTCGTCCTCGGGTACCACCTCTTTACCAAGAGCGCGGCTCCAGAATTCGATGCCGCGTTCATAATCGTTCGTCGCACAGTCAATCAGTATGCTCGAAAGTCGGCTTCGGTGCATTCGTGGATCTCCCTTTGGGCTGCACCCTCATTGTACCACGCTTCCAGGATTGAACGCCTAACAAGATGAGATGAGAAGGCCAGCAGCTTCGTTCTTGAGCGTTCGATCGGGTCGGTAGTTCCCGTGGGGCATCATCAGACTATTTGGTTGCGAAGCTGGTCCGCGTTGTCCCATTGGTTCTCCTTTCGAGTGTAGATTCGGCTGTGGTAGACTTTTGGCGTCCGGGCCGCTGTCCCAGCGCTAACGGTTGGCCCTGTTCGGTGCAGCTGAGCGCCCAGACGTTAGCCAGCGTGATCGAGAGGTAAAGACACACGTGCGAATCGCGAAGCTATCGGCAAGTAACTACCGGACACTCGAAAATCTGGACATCGAGTTCCTGTCATTTTATACGGCGCTTTGTGGTCGTAACGACGCCGGAAAGACGAACGTCGTTCGTGCGATCCGCTGCCTCATGAAAGAGGAAGATCCATTCGGGTACGCGACCGGGGAGGAGTTCTCACTCACAGACGACTATACGAAGTGGCGTGACGATGACGTGAGCGAGAGAGAGATCACAGTTGAGCTCTCTCTCCTGGTGCATCGCAACCACGACGCTGGCCTATACGAGTTCATCAGTGACTATCTGGACCTGAAAAGCTCGGGAGACGAACTGGCTGTTTCGATTTCACAGGCTACCTGTGCCGAACCAAAGGGTGCATCAATGACGGTCCGCGTTGAAGGCGAAGAGGTCGCCGGACTGCGTGGCCAGGAGATCGCGAGCAAGATACGCACCGGCCGCATCGTCCTCTTCCACGTATCAACCGAACCGACTGACCCCTTCGCTCGCGGTTTTAGAGGAATGCTTCAGGAGATCTCGCCGGAGTACACCTCAAAGTTAAGCGATGTGCAGAAGCGGGCGACGAATCTACTCAAGAAAATCGCGAGAGACCAGCAGCAAGAGTTGAGCGCGCTACTGAGTCGACTGGAGACGAAGTATGAAGTGGGTCTGTCATTGCCGGCACTCGACTTTTCGCGGCTACCGTTTGACCTAACCTTGAGCGATCGCAAGATCGAGGTCGAGTTAGATAACTGGGGGAGCGGCACGCGCAACCGCACGCTCATTCTACTGACGCTGTTTCGCGCGAGACAAATCGCCGAGGGAGGCACCTCCGCCCGGAAGATCACTCCAGTGATTGTCGTTGAAGAACCGGAGAGTTTTCTGCACCCCTCCGCGCAGGCCGAGTTCGGCCGCGTACTTCAAAATCTCGCAGAAGAGTTCCAGGTTCAGCTGATCGTTACTACTCATAGTCCTTACCTACTCAGCCATGCACGCCCGGATTCGAATCTCCTCCTTGATCGACGTACATACAGGAATAAACTCCTTGAAACGCGCCTCTGCGATACGAGCGGCCCCAAATGGATGGAGCCATTCGGCCTAGCTCTCGGTGTCGACAATGCTGAGTTCGAGCCCTGGCGGGATCTGTTTTTTGGACAGTCAGAGGGCATCCTTTTAGTCGAAGGCGACGTCGACAAGCTCTATTTCGAACTGCTCCGCAGCGATATTCATGGAGCGAATAAGCTCCAGTTCTCGGGAGACATTTTTCCCTACGGTGGTCGCGACAACCTGAAGAATACTCCTCTGCTTCGGTTTATCAAGGAGAAGTACAAGAAGACATTCATTACCTTCGATCTTGACTCTCTGGAGATCGTCGAGCCAACTCTGCAATCGTTGGGTTTCCAGAAGAAAGCCGACTACGTGCCCGTCGGTGTTGACGCGGCCGGACAGCGAGCCATCGAGGGGCTGTTGCCTGAGACTATCCGATCCGAGGTTAGAGTCGAGAACTCGGCGCTAGTAGACGCGCTCTCCGGAACGAAGGAGGAGAGAAAGAGCGCGCAGGGCAAACTGAAGAGGCTGATGTACGGCAAGTTCCGAGACCAAGCGAAGCCAGAGTCGGGAGACTATGACCAGTTCTATAGTCTTGTAAAGCATTTGAACAAGGCGCTTGCTTGAGCACGCGGTCTAACACTTATCAGGCCCCCGGTTGTCAATAGGCACACATATCTCGTGCGCTCGGTCTGATGGCTCCCGTGAACGGTGGAGCAAAGGCGCTGGAGCGTACCGGCTGAAGCCCCGGCCAAATTAAATTCGGTAGCCCCGACGCCGAAACTGGGTGAAGTTTCTCTTGCATATCGGTGTCGGTGTATTCACGATGGAGCGAGGGGGCCGGTCTGGACGCTCCCTGGAAGCCCTTCGGGTAGCTGAGCGGCCCCGCCGACCCCAGACACACGTCTGCGCCATCGTGCTGGGATCTGGGTAGAATAAGCCCCCAACGGTCTGGATCAGCCGGGGCGGGCCAGATGTCACTGATCGCCGAACTCAAACGCCGAAACGTCTTCCGGGTAGGCGTGGCCTATGGAATTGTCGCCTGGCTGCTGGTGGAAATGGCGTCGGTCGTGTTGCCCGCACTGCGCCTACCGGAGTGGACTCTTACCCTACTGGTGTTCTTCGTAGTTGCGGGCTTCCCGCTGGCCTTGATCGTGGCCTGGGCGTTTGAGCTGACACCTGAGGGGTTGAAACGAGAAACAGCGGTTGATCCCACTGAGTCCATCACTCACGTAACAGGCAGAAAGCTCGACTTCGCGATCATTGGACTGTTAGCGGTAGCTCTGATCTTTGTAGTCGTAGACAACTACATCCTGGAGGCCGAGCCGGAGCGTGCGGAAGTAGTCGCTGAACAGATCCCAGTAGCAGAGTCGGTTGCACTGGAAAACTCAATCGCTGTACTGCCCCTTGCGAACAGAAGCGCGGACGAGGCAGATGCTTTCTTCGTCGATGGTATGCACGACGACATTCTGTCCCATCTCGCGAAAATCCAAACGCTCAAGGTGATCTCGCGGACCTCGGTAATGGAGTACCGCGACAGGACCAAGAACCTGAAGACGATCGGTCGAGAACTGGGTGCGGCCACAATCCTGGAGGGCGGTGTGCAGCGGGTCGGTGACCAGATTCGGGTAAATGTGCAGCTGATCGACGCAGAAACGGACGACCACATCTGGACCGAGATCTACGATCGACAGCTGACTGCGGCAAACATCTTTGCCATCCAGACCGAGATCGCAACTGCGATCGCCGATGCGTTGCGGGCGACGTTATCAACGGAAGAGCAGGAACTTATCAACACGGTCCCCACCGAAAACATGGCCGCCCTCGAAGCGTATTTTCGCGGTAAGCAACGCATGGAAAAGCGAAGCAGCGCGGCATTGGCAGAAGCGGTCGATGATTTCAAACGTGCGATCGAACTTGATCCGAATTTTGCGCTCGCGTATGTCGGTTTGGCCGACAGCCACCTCCTCCAAACCCTATACAGCGGTCTGCCGAGAGACGAGATGCTCGCGAGAGCGCAAGCTGCGACCGACAAGGCGTTGGCGTTGGACGACCGACTCGCGGAGGCCTACACCTCGCTCGGGCTAATCGAAGACTTCCGAAATGACTACGAAGCTGCCGAGGCAGCGTTCCAACGTGCCCTGGAGCTGAACGCCAACTATGCGAGGGCGTACCACTGGTACGCTATTCTGCTGCGTGGACCGTTGGGGCGACGTGCCGAGGCGCTGGAACTGATCAAGAAGGCGGCCGAGTTGAATCCCCGCTCGCCAATCATTCTCCTAGACGTCGGTGACGGTTACGCGAGGGTGGGTCGGTTTGACGAGGGCTTGGCGTGGTATCGCAAGTCGATCGAGATCGATCCAAATTTTGCGGCCGGTTATCATTGGATAGGGTTCCATTATTGGAGCGCCGAAGGGCGGCTCGACGAGGCTGTTCGATGGCTTCGGAAGAGTGTGTCCATCGATCCCGGAAATCCCGTTCATATCGCTTTCCTCGGCTGGGTGTTCCTGGACCTCGGCGATCTCGATCGCGCCGAGTACTGGAGCGAGAGATCGATCGGACTGGCCCCGGAGAGCTTCGTTCCGAATCTCGCCATGCAACTCTTTCAGCTGTATCGAGGCGATCGATCCTCGGCGCTGGAATACGGTCGAAGGGCATTCGAGACCGAACACTTTTGGGCCTACAGTTTCAGTTCATTCGAGCCGGTACGAATTCATGAGATGAGAGCGGGGCGCTACCTGGAAGCGCGCGCTGCATTCGAGAGGATCGCTCCCGAATTGCTGAACGTGGATTCTCCAAAGATCCACAACGGGAACTATCGAGCAGCGATCGATCTCGCACTGATCCTGTCCGAAATGGGAGAGCACGAGCGGGCTGATTGGCTACTTGAAAGTAGCCTCCAGTACATCCAGCGGATTCCGCGCCTCGATTTCGATGGCTATGGGGTCGCTGACGTGAAGATCTACGCATTGCAGGGCGATAAGCAGAAAGCGTTGTCCGCATTGCAGCGCGCGATCAATGAGGGTTGGCGCAATTCCTGGTGGTATTACCTCAAATACGATCCGAGCCTGGAATCGCTGCACGACGAACCCGAGTTCCAGGCCATCGTCGCCGAGATCGAAGCCGACATGGCCGCTCAGCTCGAGCATGTGCGGGAGATGGAGCGCAACGGGGAGTTGGAACCGATCCCTGAGGTTTCAGCGACGACTCAATGACAGTCGGCTGGGGTCCTCAAGGTTCAAATGCGTCCGACTGATCCCAGCGGGCGTCAGCAGGCACTCGCTCTCGGAAGAAGGGTTACCAGTGGCAGATGACAAGCGAGCGGCGGAACGGAAACTCGGAGATCTGTTGACGGTGATGAGTTGGCACCGGCGCGACATGACGGCAGACCGCAACAAGGGGGATGCCTTCACGGTGGCGCGATGCGAACGGCTGCTGAAGCTCGACTAC
>JADFQO010000040.1 GCA_022561775.1 Myxococcales bacterium
CTCGAGTTTGAAAACCCTCAGTTGGAACTCAAGCCCGAAATGTATGCCAATATCCTCCTCAGAGCCGAGCTTCAGCGGGATGCGTTGCTGATCCCCCGTGAAGCCTACATCGATTCGGGGACTCGCAAGGTGGTGTTTGTCGACATCGGTGGCGGGAAGTTTCAGCCCCGCGAAATCCAGGTTGGTGTAGAGGCCGAGGACAGCATGGTCGAAGTGCTGCACGGGCTCGACGAGGGGGAAGTCGTGGTAACCAGTGGCCAGTTCATGCTGGATGCGGAGAGCAATCTGAAGGAGGCCGTCGCGAAAATGATGGAGGTGGAGCGGGCCTTGACGACCAGGCGAGCGCCGAAATCGTCCGAGGTTGCGACCCATTCGGGAGATCACGACCCTGCGGCGGACGGTGAGGCCTCATCCAACACGAGTTTGCCTGCGGACGCTTCCTTTGCTTGCCCGATGGAGGAGCATCCCGACGAAGCGCTGGAGCGCGACCGCCCAGGCCTCGTCGTCGGCGTCCCTCGCGATGATCCCGAGCCGCATGCCGCCCTCCGCCGGCCCGTCCACGAAGCCGCGCGTCTCGGCGTGAACGAACAGGATCCGCGCGTCGGAATTTTCGATTCGGGAATAGGTTGGCTCTCGGCTGATGAATTTCTACGGCGAACCATTCTATTCTGCGAGGTAGCCGACATCCTTCAGGACTCAGGAGTCGGAGACTTTGTAGAAAACGCGGATCTGGGGCGCGATGTCTTCCGTTTCGCCATCCTCTATCGCTTACTTTTTGAAAATCGCCTGCTGATCGAACAAGGTATTGAAAGGCCGCGCAGGAGGGGGGCTCCGACAACCCCACTAGGCATACTCGCTCGCGGCTTGGACCGGGTCTTTGTTGACCTTCCCAAATCCGATCGCCATCAACTCATCGCTGAACTCGCGCGGGACTTCTTAGATAGCAGCACCACAGAAAAGAATGTGCGAGAGCTATTGCGAATAGCTGCCAAGTCCAAGTCCAGCCACGCGGCAAGGAATTCGAATTCGAACAACTGAATTCCTTGCCACATCGCCGTCCGACCCCTTCCGGTCCTCTTCGGCCGCTCTAACCTTAACGGTAGGTTATGCGCTCCAAGAGGGCGTGGCGCGCTCGAATCCGTCGGTGTGCTTCGGGGTATGCGTGCGCGTTCGGCAGAGTGACATCGATAATTTTGTGTTAACAAAATTGTATGTACCCAATCTCACACGAAATAAGGAGGAGTCTAATGAAGAGAGTTGATTTGGAAATGCAGAAGAATGATCGCAATGGCCTTTTCGACTTTCCATCGGGACCTCTACGTACGGCGCAGGTCCCGATCGTCGAAGATCACGATTGGCACCTAATCACAGGGCAGAATGTCGACAGGGGGCGACTCAAAGGATGCACGGACACCGATTACTTCTCCTTCGCATGTCCCAAATGTGCAACACCTACACTCGGTGGTTGCGGACTTTGCCTCGTTGGTGTCAGCGACGATTTCGATACAAAGCCTGACGATGCGCCCGCTTCAATGCCAATAATGGTGTTTTCCATTCACTGTGTAAGATGCGGGTTTTCCGATTTTTTTAAGATCCAAACGGACCAGCATGGGCGCTCCGCAAAAGCCCGGGCGGATGGATAATGGTGCCTGTGTTTTCTTCCTCAGAAGCCGCCAAGGCCTACCTATCTGCCGGATTGGTACCGATCCCACTTCGGCCAGCGTCCAAGATTCCAGCAATCTCTGACTGGACCCATTTTGAGTTGGCAGAACAGGATGTTGAAAAGGTTTTCGGAGGCGAGGAAATCAACGTCGGCCTGCTAACGGGCGCTCCGAGCTCCGGCTTGGTTGACATTGATCTCGATGTATCCGAGGCGAGACTCCTTGCCCCCGATTTCTTGCCGGAGACCGGTTGGATTCACGGGCGAGAAAGCGCAGCTGCCTCTCATTACATGTTCCGCGCACCGAGTATTTCTACTCGAAGGTTCGTTGACCCGATGAGCGGAGCGGTTGTCGTCGAACAGAGAGCTGATGGTTGTCAGTCGATGGCACCACCATCTCGACATCCCTGCGGAGAGATGGTCGTCCAGGAAGCAGATGGGATACCGAGTTTAATATCTCCGCAACGGCTTGAGGATTGCGTACGGCGCCTGGCAGCAGCCACGCTTCTTGCACTCCATTACCCGCAGAAGGGTTCTCGACATAATGCAACCAATGCGCTCACGGGGATGCTCATTCGAGGGGGGTGGACGGAGAAGGACGTCCTTCACTTCATTACAGCCGTGGCACGGGCCGCTTCAGACGAAGAATGGAGTGAACGGCGTCGCAACGTCGCCACGACCGCTAAACGGATCGCGGAGCGTTCGCCCTCCACCGGTGCACCATCTCTCGCGGGCCTCATGCCTCCCGAAGTTGTCCGGACTGTTGGGCTGTGGCTTGGGTTCAAATGGAACCCAACCCCACACGAGGGGGGCGGGGCACAGCCAGTCGCGGGCCAGCAACCGAACCAGAAGCTCCAGTTCATCTCCCTCGGCGATCTCCTCGATGAACCTGAAGAAGAAACCCCTTGGCTCGTCGAGGGCCGTCTCCCGGCGGGCGGTGTTTCGGCGATTGTCGCAAAGCCCAAAGTCGGAAAGTCCACTCTGGCTCGCGCTCTCGGGCTGGCCGTCTCCCGGGGTGAACCGTGGCTCGGCTGGGAGACCTCACCGGGGCCGGTTTTCTACCTGGCATTCGAGGAAAAGCGAAGCGAGGTCCGCCGGCACTTCAAGACCATGGGGGCGACCGGTGAAGAACCCCTGCAACTGATCATTGGTCCCTGCCCCGTTAACGCTGTCGCGCATCTCGAAAGCGCCGCGGAGCGCGAGCGCCCGGCCCTTATCATCGTTGACACGCTCCAAGCCCTGGTTCGCGTAAAGGATCTCAACGACTACGCCGTGGTCAGCCGGGCCCTGGAACCACTGGTTCGCATCGCCCGCCATGCTGGCGCTCACGTTCTATTCGTCCATCACTCTCGGAAGGGCCGCACGAGGCAGGACGGTGACTCGATTCTCGGAAGCACCGCGATCATGGGTGCGGTTGACACTTCTATCGAGCTCCGTCGAACCAAAAGCTGTCGCAGTCTCTGGACGACGCAGCGGTACGGAGAAGACCAAGAGGAGGTCGTCTTCGAACTGGATCCGATGACCCGGATCCCGTCTCTCGGCGGGCCCCGAGAGGCATTCGAGGAAGGACGGCTTGAGGATGCGATCCTTTCGGCCCTCAGGGACGCCCACGGGCCGCTGACTGAGGAGGAGATCGACCACCGGGTAAACGGCCGGACCGGTCGCAAGCGCGCTGCTCTCCGTCGCCTGGTTGGCCGGAAGGCCGTCGTTCGGACTGGCAAGGGCGTTCGGGGGGCCCGCTTTCGATACTCGTTCCTGGAGGCCGGAACGAGCAATTCTGGGATTCTCGTTTCACGTTCCCTTGTTCCCCTAAGAAGGGGGGAACAAGAAACAAGTAATTCCGGCCTCGATTCCCCAACTCTCGTTCCCCGTTCCCTCGTCCCCGAAGGTCCGCCAACGGGAGATGGCGGAGTGGAAGAGGCCGAGCCCGCTTCGGAGAACGATGGCAGGGAGAAATTGCCGGAAAGGCCCTCACTGCGGTGGCTGATCGCCCCGAATTCGGGTGGGAAAGGCTTTCAGGCCGGTGACGCGAGAGAGTCCGACTACATGGGTATACACAATTTCGTGAAACGTATAACCCAAACAATAGGCAAGAAACACAAGTTCTTGCTCGCGAGTGACCCCGCCACCGGCCCCTCAATTGGCGGATACGAAAGCACCGGACCCGTTCCGGACAAGCGGTGGTCCGGCTAATGGCCTTCTCCCCCCAAATACCTTCCATTTCGAGAGCCGATCGTGTTAGGGCTTGGATCGATATGGCAGAGTTGGGGGCGATTCGCACACACAAAGACGGCCGGGTCTTTTTGGACTTCGGACGAGGGCGGCGGGTATGGAGCCTGCCGCTGGGCGACCAGAAATCGCGAATTCCCTTTGATGAGCGGCTCGCCCGGCGTGCGCTGGAAAGGATTCGGGATCTGGTATCGCAGGGGCGCACGCTAGATGAAGCGATCGCGTCGCTGCTTCCTTCTCACGCACCTCAGAATCTCGTTCTCCGGCGAATGGACAAGTGGCTCGAAGTTAAACGGATAGAGATGGAAGCGGGCGATCTAAGCCCCAACTACCTGACCACGCTAGAGCACTACGCGAAGCCCAACGGCGTCATGTCCTGGTGGGACGGGATCAGCATTCATGAAATCGACTACGCCGCGCTGGAGGACTGGAGTCTTTGGCTCTCAGGTCGCAGACTGAAGCCTAAGAGCCGTCGAAATATCATCGGCGTTTTTCGGTCATTCATCGGTTGGATGTTCAGGCGCGGGGACATCCGGGAGATGCCCAGAGACATTCCCTGGCCCAGGGTTCCCGAGCACGCACCGACGGTGCTGTCGCTCAGAACGCAGCGAGTGGTACTCAAAGCGATCCCAGAAGAGAAGCGCGGAATCTTTCTCTGCATGGCGACGCTGGGGCTCCGCAACGGTGAAGCGCGCGCGCTGAACGTACGCGACTACTCAGATGGAGAGTTGATGATCGCAAGCGCAGTGAAGGGGCCGAGGCGAGAAGCACCGATACGCGGTCCCAAAAACGGCCGATGGCGACGACTACCCGTCCCGACCGGACTCGCCGACTGGATCGATCGCAACGTGCCTACCGCCATGTGCCTTGAGAACCGGCCGCTATTCATCCATCCCGGCACCGGTAAGCGATGGGCACCTACGGCAATGCGGCGCGAGTGGCACGACGCCTGCGAACGAGCCGGAGTACCGCATGTCAAACTCTACGAAGGCGCACGGCACTCAGCTGCGACAGAGTGGAAGCGTCAAGGGGCCGATGACCGCACCATCCAAGCGATCCTCGGGCACACCGACGGGCGATCCGTGGAGCGATATGCGCGGATGGCGAACCAGGCTGTGGTGGAGGTGCTACGGCCGAAAAAAGGTGCGGAGTAGGTGCGGGGTGCAAATGGCTCTCCGTAACATATTGAAATAATTCAAGTTTTTGGTCGGGGTGGTGGGATTCGAACCCACGACGCTGGCCCCCCAAAGACCAGGCTCTACCACTGAGCTACACCCCGAGCAGCCGGGGGCGACGTTACAACGTCGCTCCGGGTCGAACAGCCCCAGACGCGCCGCTCAATCCGCCGCGACGGGACTCCATCAAATGCGCTGGGCTGTCGCCCATCACGCGAGCAGGACCGGATTCAACACCTTCTCGTCGAGCCAGCTGACGATCTGGCGCAGCGCGTCGGGGTTGATCTCGTGGCCCATCTCGTACTCGCGGTAGCTGGCGGGCACGCCGAGCTTGGCGAGCGCGCCTCGCGACTCGCGGGCGAGGTCGACCGAGATCATCGGATCCTGGGTGCCGTGAATGACGAGGGCCTGGAGGTTCGCGAGTTCGGGATTCGCGGGAATCGACTCCGCCATTTCATCGGGCAACCAGGACGAGAGCGCGATCAGTCCCGCGTAGGCGCCCGGATCGCGCAGCGCGAGTTCGTAGGCCATCACACCGCCCTGGCTGAAACCGAGGATCACGAGTTTGCGGCGGTCGATGGGGTGCGCGGCGAGCGCCCCGTCGATGAAACCCTGCAGCGCGTCGATGCCCTCGCGCACCTCGGCGAGGTCCGTCGGGCCGCCATCTTTGAGCGGGAACCAGCCGTAGCCGACCTGCCCGGGACCGGCCTGGAACGCGAGCGGGCCCTGAGGACACAACACAAGCGAACGTCCGCCGTCGAAAATCGGCGCGAGACCGATCAGATCGTGTGCGCTCGCCCCCCAGCCGTGGAGCGCGATGATCGTCGGAAACGGGCCGTCGCCGGCCGGGATGTGCGCGGTGTACAGCAGTTTCATCCGCGCAGCATACGACATGGGGGTCGGGCGGCGCCCGTGCTATTCCAGAGGGGTCATGACGAAGGCGAACTCCCCTATTTCGCACCGAGCCAATCTACTGGACAAGGTCTGGGACACCCACGCAGTGCGCGAGCTGCCGAGCGGCCAGACCCAGCTCTTCATCGGCCTGCACCTGATCCACGAGGTCACGAGTCCGCAGGCCTTCGCGATGTTGCGAGAGATGAAACTGCCCGTGCGCTTTCCCAAGCGCACGCTCGCGACCGTCGACCACATCATCCCGACGCTGTCCCAGCAGCGGCCCCTCGCCGACGACCTCGCCGAGCAGATGATGGGCGCGATCGAAAAGAACTGCGCGGAGCACGGCATCCGCCTGCTCGACCCGGCGAGCGGTCAACAGGGCATCGTTCACGTGATCGGACCGGAACTCGGACTCACTCAGCCCGGCATGACGATCGCCTGCGGCGACAGCCATACATCCACGCACGGCGCGTTCGGCGCGATCGCATTCGGGATCGGCACCAGCCAGCTGCGCGACGTACTCGCCACCCAATGCCTCGCGCTCTCGAAACCGCGCGTGCGCCGGATCGATGTCACCGGCAAGCTCAAGCCGGGCGTCTACGCGAAGGACGTCATCCTCGCGCTCATCCGTCAGCTCGGCGTCGAGGGTGGCGTGGGTTACGCGTACGAATACGGCGGCCCCGTGATCGACGCGATGTCGATCGAGGAGCGCCTCACGGTTTGCAACATGTCGATCGAGGCCGGCGCGCGCTGCGGCTACGCGAATCCCGACGAGACCACCTTCGCCTATCTCCGGGGCCGCGAGTTCGCGCCGCAAGGCGCGACTTTCGACCGCGCAGTCCGATGGTGGAAATCTCTCGCGAGTCCGCCGGACGCGACCTACGACGATCGGGTCGAGCTCGACGGCAACGCAATCGCACCGGCGGTGAGCTGGGGGATCAACCCGGGTCAGAACATCGGTGTCGACGAGCGCCTGCCCTACCCCGCCGACGCGCCCGCCCAAGAGCGCGCCTCGCTCGAGGAGGCCTACCGCTACATGTCGCTGAAGCCCGGCGAGCCGATCGAGGGTACTCCCATTCACGTCGCATTCATCGGATCCTGCACGAACGGTCGGATTTCGGATCTGCGCGAAGCCGCGCGGGTCGCGCGCACGGGCCGTGTGGCGCCGGGCATCAAAGCCCTCGTGGTTCCGGGATCGCAGACCGTCGCGCGCCACGCCGAAGCCGAGGGACTGCACGAAGTCTTCCGTGCGGCGGGTTTCGAGTGGCGGCTCGCGGGATGTTCGATGTGCCTCGCGATGAATCCCGACAAGTTGGTGGATCGCGAAATCTGCGCGTCGTCGAGCAACCGCAACTTCAAGGGGCGACAGGGTTCACCGACGGGCCGCACATTGTTGATGTCGCCCGCGATGGTCGCGGCCGCCGCGATCGCGGGCCATGTGGTGGACCTGCGGAGGACGCTGTGACGGGGATCGACCGCGTCGAAGGACGCGCTTGCGTGTTGCGCGGCGACGACATCGACACCGATCGGATCATTCCGGCCCGCTTCCTGCGCGCGGTCACGTTCGACGGACTCGGCGAGCACGCGTTCGAAGACGATCGAATCCAGGCCAAGGGCGAACACCCGCTCGACGGCGAGCACTTCACAGGCGCGAATATCCTGATCGTCGGCGCGAACTTCGGCTGCGGCTCGTCGCGCGAACACGCCCCCCAAGCGCTGATGCGCTGGGGCTTTCGCGCGTTCATCGGCGAGTCGTTCGCCGAGATTTTTGCGGGAAACTGCACGGCGCTGGGCCTACCCCACGTAACGCTCGACGCCGACGATCTCGCGGCGTTGATGGATTCAGTGATGCTCGATCCCGAGCAGCAGCTGGTCGTCGACCTCGAAGCGCGGACGGTGACTTCCCGGGTGGGAACCGTCGCGGCGGGCATTCCCGACGGCGCTCGCTACCAACTGCTCGAGGGCAGCTGGAACGCGACTCAGGTGTTGCTCGGCGCGGGCGACGCGATCGAAGCGACGGCCGCGCGTATCTCCTACCTCGACGATTTCCCGGGCTGACCGCGCGTCAGCGATTTTCGAACGACGGCTCGCGCTTCTCGAGGAACGCGTCCATTCCCTCGGCGCGCTCCGCGCCGGCAGAGATCACGCCAAATGCGGCCTGTTCGAGCGCATGGGCGGTACGCACGTCAGCGTCCTGACCCTGCACCATCACGCGCTTCGCAGTCGCAATCGCGAGCGGCCCCTTGCCGGCGATCTTCTTCGCAGCGTCCAGTGCAGAACCGAGCAGCGCGTCGGGCGCAAATATCCGATTGACGAGACCGATGCGAAGCGCGGTTTTCGCGTCGATCGGCTCACCCCCCAACACGAGCTCCTTCGCCCACGCCGAACCGACGCGGCGCGCGAGACGCCCCGTGCCACCGAAACCGGGAATCAGACCGAGATTGACCTCCGGTTGACCGAAGCGCGACGTTTCGGATGCGTAGATCCAATCGCACGCACAGGCGAGTTCGCAGCCGCCGCCCAACGCGTAGCCGTTCACGGCCGCGATCGTGGGCATCGCGAGCGATTCGAGGGCGTCCATTGCGGCGTGCCCGAGCCGGCTAAAGGACTCCGCTTGCTGGGCGTCGAGTCCGCGCATCTCGGCGATGTCCGCTCCCGCCGCGAAAGCCCGACCCTCTCCGGTCAATACCACGGCGCGCACGGATGGGTCCGCAGCGAGGCGCTCACAACAATCCAGCAGCGCTTCGAGCGCGGCGCGGTCCAGCGCGTTGAGCGCCTTGGGGCGGTCGAGGGTCAGCAACTCGACGGAGCCGCGGCGCTCGCTTCGTATTCGGTTCATACTCTGCACCTCTCTCATCGCGTCAGCGGATCGATGATCTCGGGAGCGTCCTCCCCGAGCGCGGTCTCGAAAAAGTGGACGCGTTGTCTCAATGACTCTTCGGCGCTCTGCGCGCAGTAATGTCCCTCTCGCGCGCTGCTCTCCGCGAGTCCAGGATCATCACAACCGGGTGTCGGTTCAGCGCCTTCGACGCCCCGCGGTACGTATTGGTAGAATGCCGCGGTCGTCCGCGCATCTATATTCCCGGAGACCGCGTCTTCCACCCGCTCGAACCCGAGAATCGCGCGCCCCCGCGCCCCGAGCTGTGGGACCGGGCCAAGCTCTCGAACCCAGCTGCGCGTAGCGTGATTGGGAATCAGCGAATCGTTCAGACCCTCCACGACGAGCAGGCTCGCGCGCTGGGGGGGATCGATCCCGAGCGGTTGCCGGTAGAGGAGGTGCGCGAAATTATGTGGGTCCTGGCCATCGAAAAGCTGCTGGACGAGCGCGAGTGCGACCCAGACGTCGGTCGGAGTGAGCCGACGGAAACCGAGAAAGGCCAGCGGCGCGCGCAACCGCTCCGAACCCTGGTGGATCAGGACCTCGCTGAAGCGTCGTCCGGGTGAAATCAGTGCGGCCGCGCGGATCTCAGGCGCGAACGGAAGCAGCAGCGAGCCGAGATGGGCGCCCTCGCTGATTCCGAGATACGAGAGCGGGCGGCGGGCGTCGATTCCGTAGATCCGCGCGGGTTCATCGCCGCGCGGCGCCCCAATCGCGAAGCTCGGGATCTCGGCGATCACCTGGATCGCGCGCAGAAACGCGAACTGTTCGGCGATGGTCTGGACGAAATCGTCGGGGAATTTCGAAGTCCCCATCAGCCACAACAACACGTGGATCACCTGCCAGCGCGCACGCTCGTCGACCGGTGGGCCCGGCGGACTCACCTCGCGGTTGATCACGTCGGTGAAACCGATCACCGCAAAGCCCGCCGCGGCGAGCGAATCGCGCGCGCGCAGGACCACTTCCTCGCGAGCGCCACCGGGATTTCCGTGCTGGTACATCACGACGGGAACCGGGCCCCGATAGGCGACGCGGGGCAGCGCGAGCGTGAACGGCAAGGTCTGTAATCCCGTCTGAACGGGAGTTCCACTGATCGGGTCTCTCGCGATCGAGCGAATCGAGTCGCGCCAATCGGGAGCCGTCCAGGTGCCGTGCACGACCGCGGCGACGGCATCATCCCGTGTCGCGCGGGAGAGGTCGGCTTCGACCCGGGTGATCTCGATCGCGGGTGGGAGCCCAGCCGCGGTCATCTCCCGAATTGCGGTCAGATCGTCCGCAATCCCGTCGAGGCTGCGAACCGTGAAACGCAAAGCGAACGCCACATCGGCGCGTTCGATCGCGATCGAGCCCGAAGCGGCTGCGGCCAGAACCTCGTCGACGAGCTTTCGCGCGCGCTGCACCGCCCAGCCGTCGTCGGACTCACTGGATCCGTCCCGTACGGTTTCGAAGAACGCCGAGGGATCGTATGGCGATGCCGTGTGGGAGAGCGCTCGACGGGTGACGATCACGCCGTAGCGGTGGCGGGGCTTCAGGGCGACGGACGGGAAGAGCAGCAGCGCGTGATCCGTTCGACGTCGGCCGACCTCTGTACGCGCATCGAGTCGAAACGGGATTCGCGACGCGTAGTCGGGGCTGCCTGGTGTGACGTCGAACAAGCCGATGGAAGCCAGCGGATCGAGGGATTGCTCGGGGGTGTGCGGTATGGAATCGGGATCTGCGGGAGCCGAGAGCGGAATCGTGATGTGGGCGATCGGACTGAATCCGTCGAATTCGCGAACGCCGCTCGCGAGCGCATTCATCAACCATCGGTTGGGGCTCCTGAACCCAGACACCTGGACCCGAAGTCCGCGCTGGGTCGGATCCGAGGGGTTCTCGGCGAGCCAGTAGTCGTCCGGATAGGGCGCTACCTGTCGCAGATCTTCCCGGTCGTAGGGGATATGGGCGGGCGCGATCGGTACCCCGGTCGTGAAACGAACGCGCTCTGGTTCACCGGACTGCCTCCAGCTCACTTCGCATCGAGACGCGGGGTCGAGCTCGCCCACGGGGTCGATGGCGAGCCGCGTCGACGTCACGCGATGGACGCGCATCGCCTCCGGGACACCTCCGCACGATAGTTCGATGCGATCGATCGCGCGGTCGTGCACCGCTTTGGAAAATTCGAGGACGATCCAACCACTGATCGGAAACCCCGATTCGCCGTCACTCGGGAAGCTCTCGCGCAGGGGTGGAAGGTCCGGACGCGCCAGAAAACACCCGGCGTGAAAGAGCGCAACCAGCATCGCGACCAACGCAAACCACCGAAGGCGTCGAACGCGCGGCAACGGCCGGCGAAGATTCGAGCGCCCGCCCGCCCGGTCTCTGCAAGAGGTTCGTGTCCATTCCCTGCGGGAGTTTCGAGCCCGCGCGCATCGCGGTTCCGCTCGAAACGCCGGATTGAAATCAGACATCGGCATCCAGGGCTTCCAGCGCCCTGCGCTTCGCCCAGCGGTAGTCGGCTTTCCCGCTCGGTGCGCGCACGATCTCGTCGACGAAGATCACGCGTCTGGGAAGCTTGAAGGCCGCGATGTAATCGCGGGTGGATTCGATCAGCTCCCCCACCGAGATACCCTTCCCCCCCTGCGCAACAACCAGCGCTGTGACCTGTTGCCCCCAACGCTCGTGGGGTGTCGGAACGACGACCGCGTCGTAGATGCTGGGATGATGCTTCAGCGCGCGCTCTACCTCTTCGGCGAAGACCTTCTCGCCTCCCGTGTTGATCGTCGCGGAGTCTCGACCGAGCAGCCGCATGCTGCCGTCGGCAGCGACGCTCGCCCGATCTCCCGGCACCGCGTACCGCACGCCGTCGACGGTCGGGAAAGCCTCTGCGGTCTTGCGCGGATCGTTGTAATAGCCGAGCGGAACGCGACCTCTCCGGGCCAACCAACCCAACTCGGACGAGCCCGGAGCTGCGACTCCCGAGAGGTCTGCTTTCAACACGAGATTCTCGGGCTTCAGCGCAAAATCGCCGGTGGTGACCGCGTCGCCCCTTTCGGAGTATTGAGAGGCCTGGGTTCCGGCCTCGGACGAACCCAGCGCGTCGAGTACGCGCAAGCCGGGGATCCGATCCAGAAATTCGCGCTTGAGCGCTGCGCTCAAGATCGCGCCGCCTGAGGCGATCAGGCGCAAGCACGAAACGTCGTAGTCTCCATCGCGCAATGCGTCGGCCAGCGGCCGGCCGAAGGCGTCACCGACGATGCACAGTGCCGTCGCGCGCTCGCGCTCGATCGTCGACCAGACGTCGGCAGGATCCAGGCGCTGCGGATTCGAAGCTACGATCACGGTTCCGCCCACATACCACATGTTGAATGCGACCCAATGGGCGGCGCCGTGCATGAACGGTGGCGCGGTCAAGACGCGTGGGCCTTCGGTCAGCGCGCGCTCGACCACGGCTTCGAGCGACTCTGCGCCACCGGAATACAGCGCGGAATGAAAGATGTCCTCCTGACGCCAGAGCACGGCCTTGGGCATCCCCGTGGTCCCGCCGGTATAGAGGATGTAGAGATCGTCGGGCGACAGATCCGAAGCGGGGCGCGAAGGCCGGGCCGCGGCCAGCGCCTCCTCGTAATCCAGCGCCCCCGGCAGCAGCGGCTCGGCCGAATCGTCGGACACCTGGATCAACAGCGCGAGCTTCGGGAGTCGATCGCGAATCCGATCGAGAATTGGCGCGAAGCTCGCATGGAAGATCAGCGCACGCGCATCGGCGTCGTCGAGCAGGCCGATCAGTTCGTCGTCGACGTAGCGGTAATTGACGTTGAACGGTACTGCGCGCGCCTTGAAGGCCCCGAGCATCCCCTCGAGATACTCGTTGCCATTGCGGAGGTAGAGGCCCACGTGGTCCTGGCCGGACTGCCAGTTTTCGAGCTTCGATCGCTCCGTGTGGCAACCGAGTCCGTGGCCGCACAAGAGGTCCGCAAGCCGTCGCGTGCGATCCGTGAGCTCCCGCCACGAGAAGCGCCGATCTCGGAATACGATCGCTTCGCGCTCGGGGATTCTCTCTGCGATGGCTTCGTGGATCAGGGCGAGATTGAACATCGTTCCAGTTCCACACTCCCCAGAATCGCAATGATCACGCGAGGCGTTCCAGGCCAACCAACGCGTCGAGTGTATGGGCGACCCGTGCGCGTCGAGAGCAATCTCCCGGAGAAGCATAGCCGCCGTCGTCCATCTGCTCGTCGAGAACCCGCGCGACGAGCTCGGCCGCCGCGAGGCGGGAGCCCGGAAGTGCGTGGGCTTTGCAGAGTACGAATACGCGGGCCGTCCGAACCGCGTCATACACTCCTGTGTGAAAGCCGCGCTCGAGTTCTCGACCGCACCATTGGAGGATGGCGTCGGCCTGCTCGTGACGAACGAGCGCGAAGCAGTGGAAATACGCCGCGTTGGCCCCCCACGCGGATCCCTTGACGCGATCGGGGCTCCAGCGAGCAGCGAGGTAATCGGCGGCCGAAGCGAGAGTCGACTGCCGGACGAAGGGGGTCTTGGCGAGGTATCCCGTGATCATTCCGGTCGCAAAGATCCGCTCGTCCTCGGGAGCGCACGCTCGGTCGGACCACGAACCGTCGCTCTGCTGAGCGGCGGCGAGGCTATCGCAGGCGCGCTCGACGGGGGTCGCGTCCCGGCAGCGGAGATCGTCGAGGATCCCCAGCGTCCGCAGCAACCGACCCACCGATGGTTCGGGACCGGGATCCCGCAGCAACTCGACGACCACCGAGGCGGGCTGCGTACCGATCAAAGCCCGTGCGCGGCCGATCGCGACTTCGTCACCTGCAGACTCGACGAACGCGGCTGCGCGCTGCATCGCAGCAGACGCTTCCACGCGCGGTTTCGCACCGGGCGCGCCGATCACGCCTGCATCAGCAGACCCGTCAGATAATTCCCCTCCGGGTGGTCGATCGACACCGGATGGTCAACGGGGGGTCCGAGTACGCGCAACACCTGCACCGCACGACCCGAGTCCAGTGCAGCCCCGAACGCGATTTTGCGGAATAGATCGGCGTCGATGCTGTGCGAGCACGCGAAGGCGAGCAGATAGGCGCCCGGTGCGGATCGGGCGAGTGCGTAGAAAAGCGCGTCCTTGTAGGCCCGTGACGCGCGCGGGACGTCTCGACGACGCCTCGCGAGCGGCGGCGGATCCACGACGATCAGATCGTACGACTCGCGGTCTTCACGCAGAAAATCGTGAGCGTCCCGGTTGACGAAGCGCGCGGGCAACCCGGGCGCATTCGCGGCGAGATTTTCCTCCGCGAGTGCCAGCGCCGGAGCAGAACTTTCCACCAGAGTCACAGCGCTCGCTCCGCCGAGTGCCGCCGCGACCGAAAAACCACCCGAATACGAGAAGAGGTCGAGAACACGCCGTCCATCCGCGAGCGAAGCCGCAAGATCGCGCGCGTCGCGCTGGTCGAGGTAGAAGCCGGTCTTCTGTCCCGCAATCACATCGACTCGATAGCGCCGGCCGCGTTCGCAGATGGGTACCGGGCCGTCGGGCACCATGCCCCAGAGCGGCCCCTGCTCGGTCGACATGCCTTCGCGCCGGGCCGCAGAGGCGTCGGCCCGCTCGAAGCCGACACCCGCCCCGGTGGCCTCGCGAAGTACGGCGGCCAGCCATTCCCGGCGCCGGTGCATCCCCACCGCGGTGATCTTCGCGACCACGACGTCTGCGTAGCGATCGACCACCAGACCCGGCAGTCCATCTCCCTCGGCATTCACGAGGCGTACAGCGTCCGTATCGCCCAAAAGTGGCTGCGCGGCGCGGCGCCCGACCGCGAGGCGGATCCGTTCGGCGATCAGGTCGTCGTCCGGCGCCTCCTTGCCGGTCGTGAGCATCCGAACCCGCAGCGCGGACCCGGGCGAGAGATGGCCGTAGCCCAGAACCTCACCCTCGGCCGACCGCACCCGCACCCAGCAGCCGGGCTCCTCGGCTCCCTCGATCCGATCGACGGCCCCGGAGAGAATCCAGGGGTGACGGCGACGAATCGCGCGATCCCGTGTAGGTTTGAGGACGACTTCGGTCACGAGCTGCACTCTACGAGCCTCCGGGGCATTCGCCAACCTTGTGGCTGGAAGGGAAATTTGTGGTTGGAGGGGAAATCTCCGGTGAGGGGGGTTGGAGCCTTGGAGCTGCGCAAGAGCACACCCGTTCGACCGCGACGAAGGCCGATAGGGAAGGCAACCAAATCACCAGCGGCGGGTTCAGAACGGGTACCCGCGGCGGGACAGCCGGAACGAGAGAGGAAAAGGATATGAGAGAGGGATTGGGGGCGTTCCATCGGGCGACGTTTTGCTGTGCTGTTTTTGCGTTCGCGATCGCAGGGCTCGCTATTGCCGAAGATTCCGACGATTCCGAGAAACGCGACACGCTGCGATCGCGGGAATTCGAGGAATTCGACACGGCTGGTGACGGGCACCATTCCAAGGAAGAACGGGCTGCGGCGCGTGCGAGGCGCTACGAGCGGCGCCTCGAGGAATTCGACGCGGATGGAGACGGGCGGCTTTCCAGGGAAGAACAGGCTGCGGCGCGTGCGAGGCGCCACGAGCGGCACCTCAAGGAATTCGACGCCGATGGAGACGGAAAACTGACGGGCGAAGAAAGAGAACAGGCCCAGGACGCGCGCGAGAGGCACCGCAAGCGACGAGGGCGTGGTCCCGGCGGCCGGCCCGCGGTGGACCAACCCGGCAACGCACCCGAGGAGCCCTGATCACCGAGGCGAGAACGGACTCCTCTCAACGAGCCGAAGCCTTCCGTTTCTCGGGTCGCTCGAGCGGCTGAACACCAACCCCGGGGAGCCCTTTGTCCGATCGCAAGCTGCAGAAACCCACCAATCGCCTCTCCGAAGAGGCCAGCGCATACCTGCGCCAACACATGCACAACCCGGTCGACTGGTATCCGTGGGGACGCGAGGCGCTCGATCGCGCCGCAGCAGAGGACAAACCGCTGCTCGTCTCAATCGGTTACAGCGCGTGCCACTGGTGCCACGTGATGGAGCGCGAATCCTTCGAAGATTCCGCCACCGCCGCGTTGATGAACAAGCTCTTCGTCTGCATCAAGGTCGACCGGGAGGAGCGCCCGGATCTCGACCAGATCTACATGGACGCGGTAATGCGCATCGCGGGACACGGCGGATGGCCGCTCACCGTTTTCTGCAAACCCGGAGGCGAGCCGTTCTACGGAGGCACCTACTTTCCGCCGGAGCCGCGCCACGGCATGCCCGCATTCCGGCAGTTGCTCGCGGGGGTGGCGAACGCCTATGACAACCAACGCGACGAGGTCGAGCTTGCGGTCGGGCGGATCATCCGAGC
Organism: Myxococcales bacterium; assembly: GCA_022561775.1. Lineage (GTDB taxonomy): Bacteria > Myxococcota_A > UBA9160 > UBA9160 > SMWR01 > JACZVU01. The sequence continues at coordinate 16,169 of JADFQO010000040.1, forward strand.
CCTCGACCCGTCCGCGACGGGTGGTAGCGGGGAGGCGCCCGGAGCAACGGCCGTCGTCGAAGCGGCGCGCGGGCTACTGCGGGCCGCGGACCGGATACACGGAGGCTTTGGAGCAGCTCCGAAGTTCCCGACCCCCACCTACCTCGACCTCCTGCTCGCCGCCGCCGACGTGTTACCAGCCGATGAAGCGAAGGACGCCGTTTCACACGTCGCCCTCAGCTGCCGCGAAATGGCCCGGGGAGGCGTCTACGACCACGTCGGAGCTGGGTTTCACCGCTACGCGGTCGACGCGCATTGGGACGTCCCTCACTTCGAAAAGATGCTCTACGACCAGGGTCAGCTGCTGCGGGTCTACGCGGAGGCCTGGCGCCGCACCGGATGTTGCGACGAGGCGCTACTCTGGCCGATCCGAGAGACCGTCGACTTTCTCCGGCGAGAGATGCGCGCCCCGGACGGCGGCTTCTACGCGAGCCTCGACGCCGACAGCGAAGGCGAAGAGGGAAAGTTCTACGTCTGGAAGCCCGACGAAATTGCCCGCGTACTCGGCGAGCAGCGGGCGGCCGCGTTCGACGTCGCCTACGGCGTGACCGCTACGGGAAATTTCGAAGGCGCTGCAACGGTCTTGCGCGAGACGACCGCCGACCCCCGCAGCCGCTTCGCGGAGGAGCGCGAAGCGCTGCGACAAGCGCGAAACGCGCGGATCGCGCCCGGGATCGACCGAAAACGCCTGGCGGCCTGGAACGGCATGGTGATCTCCGGCCTCGCGCGCGCGGGAAGTCTTCTCGACGACGACGGGATGCTGAGCGACGCAGTGGCGACGGCGGATTTCGTGCTGGAAAAGCTGACCGACGGCGATGGGCGGCTGCTGCGGACCTACGATTTCGGCCGCGCGCGGGTTCCCGCCTTTCTCGACGATCTCGCCGGAATGCTCGAGGCCTGCCTCGATCTCCAGCGCGCTGGCGCAGGCGAGCGATTCTTCGCCGCAGCGCTGCGCTTCGCGGACGACATCGCGACCCGGTTCTTCGACGAAGAGGCATCCGATCTCTTTCTCACCCCGAGCGACGGCGAGCCGCTGGTGATTCGGCCGCGCTCGGATCACGACGGAGCGACGCCTCATCCGGCGGGTCTGGCGGCGATGGGTCTGCTTCGCGCGGGATCGCTCGCAGGCCGCAGCGATCTGCGAAGCCTTGCCGACCGCGTGCTCCGGACCCACGCGTCGCTGCTGGGACGCTCACCCGAAGCCCTGCCCACCTTGGCCCGCGCCGCCCTCGCCGCGGAGCGCGGTCTCTCGGTGGCGGTGATTGTCGGGGCGCCGGAAGACGCGGCGACCCGAGCGCTGGCCGCGCGGGCGCGCGCTGCACTCCGGCCGGAGGATGCCGTACTCGTCGTGCAACCCGAATCCGGCGGCAAACCCGGCGCATCGCCCATCGGTGTCGACCCCCATTGGATCACCGGTCGGGAACTGGTGGACGACCGCCCGACCGCCTACGTTTGTCGCGGTGCGGAGTGCTCGCTGCCCGCACTTTCACCCGACGAGTTGGCGCCACTCTGCTAGGGTGCACGCCCCAATTGACTCCGGCGGAATCGCTCAATGCCCGGCCCTCGCGACGAAAGCAAATACGGAACCGGTACCGATGACGGGCTGACGCCCCTCACGCCCCTGGACCCCAACCAGACCACCAGTGTCGACGCCCTCGTGCGCGCGATGACCAGGACCGCCTTCGGAGGTCGCCGCCTCGGGGAGGCCGCAGACGTGCTCGAGGAGATGGTCCGCGACCGCGATTGTTTCCGGGTCGTCACGGTATCCGGCGCGATGACGGTCGCGAAACAGGGATTGTTACTCTGCGAGATGATCGAACGGGGCTGGGTACAAGCCCTCGTGGCGACCGGGGCGCTGATGACCCACGGCCTGACCGAGGGGGCCGGTCTGCTGCACTTCCAGCATCGCACCGACATGCGCGACGAAGACCTCTACGATCGGGGTTACAACCGGGTCTACGACACGATCGAACTCGAGAAGAATCTCGACGACGTCGAACAGATCCTGCAGCGCTCCCTGTCCGAGGTGCCGGAAGGGACCACGCTTTCGAGCCGCATCATCTGCGAACTTCTCGGCCGCGATCTGCAGAAGCACAGTCCGGCTCGCGGAATCCTCAAGAGCGCGGTCGAGCACGATGTCCCGGTCTTCGTTCCGGCCTTCACGGACTCCGAACTCGGCCTCGACATGAGCATCCACAACCACCTGCGCGCCGAGAAGGGCGAAAGCACGTTCCAATTCGACCCTTTCCTCGATCTCGACGATTTTGCGAACCGCGTCCGTCAACACGATACGTTGGGCATCTTCACCATCGGTGGCGGCGTACCCCGCAACTGGGCCCAGCAGGTCGGACCCTACCTCGAGATCCTGCGCGCGCGGCTCGGGAACTCGGATCCGGTGCGTCGCTACCGCTACGCGGTCCGGATCTGCCCCGAGCCCGAGCACTGGGGGGGGCTTTCGGGTTGCGCGTACAGCGAGGGCGTCTCCTGGGGCAAGTTCGTACCCGAATCCGAAGGCGGCCGCTTCGCGGAGGTCTTCGCCGACGCGACCATCGCGTGGCCGATGATCGTCCGAGCCGTCATCGAACGACTCGACGCGAACCCCTGAGCGCCCTGCGCCGCGGGCGACCAGAAAGGGATTACGGCACGCGGGTCGTCTTCCGATAACCCCCGGAGGGGGTTACCGAATGCAGCGTATTGCGTTTTCGATCATCAGCCTGAGCTTTCTGTTCGCCTGCGCGGGGCCATGGGCTTCGCCCGCACCCGGCGATCTCGCGGCCACCCACCAGTCGGCCGGGCGCCTCCAGGAAGCCTCACGCGAGATCGAACTCGCAATTCGAGTGCACCCTCGGGACCTCTCACTGCGGCGCCAGGCGGCGCGGATCTACGTCGAGGCGGGCCGTGATGATCGCGCCGTCAAACACCTCGAAGCGGCGATCCAGCTCGCGCCGCGCGACGGCGAACTCTGGATCGACCTCGCAAAAATCGAGCGAGATCGCGAGAACATCGCGGACGCCTACGTCGCCTACCGCCGCGCCGCGGCGCTCGCGCCGACCGACGTGAGAGCGATCTCCGGGCTCGCCCTGTCTGCGGAAAACCTGGGGTTTTTCGAAGAGGCGAGTGCCGCCTACGCGAAATGGGCCGAACTAAAGCGCAACTCCCGATCGGAAGCGAGCGAGTAGGCGGCGCTCGATCCAAGGTACACCGGGTTGAGTAAATCGCGCCAGGTGCGGGGCGGCGTCAGACCTGCGACGGATCGCGGCAGAGATCGCTCGCGAGATTCTTGTGGTGGGCCTCGAGTGTACCGCCGCCAATCTCCAACAGCTTCGCGTCTCGCCACAGCCGCTCGACCACGTATTCGCCCATATAGCCGTAGCCGCCGAGCACCTGAATCGCAGCGTCGGCAGCTCGCTTTCCGACCTGAGACGCGAACAATTTCGCGGCGTCAGCTCCGACGCGTTGACCGGCGGCCTCGAAATCGATGTGGCGGGCCGTTTCGTAGACGATCGTCCGCGCGGCGCGATACTCCGAGAAACTCTCCGCGATGTAGCGTTGGATCTGCCCGTGCTCTCGAATCGGAACACCGAACGTCTTGCGGTCGTTCGCGTGGGAGATCATCACCTGAATACAACGCTTCGCGATCCCAACGGACATGGCGGCGAGGGTGAGGCGTTCGATCTCCAGGTTGCGCATCATTGCGAGGATTCCGGCGCCTTCGTCACCGAGTCGATTGGCGACGGGAACACGCACGGAGTCGAAGATCAACTCCGTTGTGTACGATGCGCGCATGCCGAGTTTATCCCTGCATTTCTGGCCGAGGCGAAACCCGTCCATCCCGCGTTCGACGACGAAGGAGGAAATGCTGCCCTCGCCGGTGGCCGCGTAGACCACGAAGGCATCGCCGAGCGTTTCTTCGTCGATTCCGCCGTTGGTGATGAACATCTTGGTTCCATCGAGCACGTACGCGTCCCCGTCTCGACGCGCGCGAGTTCGCATCGCGAGCACATCGGTGCCGACCTCGGGTTCCGTCATGCACAGGCCGCCGATCCACTCACCCGAAACCGCGAGCGGCAGGATGCGGCGCTTCAGCGCGTCATCTCCGTTGACCTGGATGTTCTGGGCGAAGAGAACCGAGTGGGCGAGCACGGACAGCGCGAAGCCCGGATCCGAACTCGAAATGGCCTCGTAGACCTGGACGGCCGCCGTGGCTCCGAGATCGGAACCTCCGTACTCTTCGCTGATCGTGATACCGAAAAACCCCAATTCACCCGCGCGCCGGAACAGCGCGTGGTTGAAGGTTTCGGTGCGATCGTGTTCGGCGGCCTGCGGTTCTACTTCGCGGCTGAGGAACTCGCGCAGCGTTTCGCCGAGCAGGTCGTGCAGCGGTGTCGGCGCGAAGAGATCGAACCGATGCGAGTCGCTCTCATCCATCGGGCGCTCAGTCTAGCGGCTGGGCGGTGCCCGCGCAGGGACGTCGGCCAGCAGTGCCGTTGAAATTCTCGAATCGTTGTGGGCGCGCGATGCATGCAAGCTACACTGCGCGCGTGTCTGGAAATCCGCAGATTGCAACCTGGCTGGTCTCGAAGCGCCATCAGATCGAAGCCGTGATGACTTCCCGATTGGGGCCCGCAGCGCCGAACCCCGCGGCGGTCGAGGCCGAGGTGCTGCGCCGCTTTCGCTCATTCGCGGCTGTCTCGTTGAAACTCGGCAAAACGCGGGAACCCGCACTGGAGGGCATCCGCGCCCACGAGCGGCGGGTCAATGCCCTGCTCACCGCGTGGTCGAACGCCGCCGAGGAAGTCGCGGGCGATCAGGCCGAGACGATTCGAAACGCGCTTGCGCCCCTGATCGCACACTTTCGCGGCGCACTTCGGAATACCTCGGGCAATCGCCGGTCCCGCGGCTCCCCACGCAGCAACCGAAGGGTGGTGATCGCGGCAATCGATCGGATCGCCGACGCCTTCCTGGCGCTCGACACCGACAACGGCCTGATCGTGGACGCCAATCCCGCCGCGGGCGCACTGCTCGGCGTCGCCCGAGACGCGCTGCTCGACGTTCAGGCGATGGGGTTCATTCCGACCGCGGATCACGAGAGCTGGTGGACCGAACTGGACGCCATGACCGAGGGGACCGAATCGCGGCGCTTCGACGGCACCCTGCAGGATCACGCCGGCCTCTCGATCCCAGTCGACTGCACGATGACCCGCTTCGCGACGCGCGGCAGGACGCTGGCGCTGGTGCTGATCCGCTGCCGCACAGAGCCGACGCGTTAGACCCTCTGCCCTGTGAACCGCCCCGGGATTGCCGGAGGTTCTGGCGGCCGCCAGCCCCTTTCATTGCTCTTGGAGGCGGCTAGGCAAGCAGGACTGCCGGGTCCTGAGCGAGCCGCGCCGTCAAGCGGCGCGTTGGCGGCGAATCTGCGCGGCGCCGATGGCGAGCAGCACCGCAGCCAACGCGAGCGCGGGCAGCAACGGGAGCGCGGGCACGCTTGCGGCCGGTGGCTCGAGCGTGAACGGAGCCGAGATCGGGACGCTGAAGTCCTCGCCGGATTCCCAGGTTCCCGTGAGCGTCGTCAGAACGGACGGGAACGGATAGTCGCCGTACGCGGCGGGTATCCCGTCGATCGCGAAATTATTTCCCTGAACGATGAAGGATCCTCCCTCCGATGACCCCAACACAAGCACTTGGAATGAACCGCCCGAGATGATCACCGGAATCGAAGAAAGCGCCAACGCGCCCCCGTTGGGGGAGTTGAAGGTCCCGCCTCGGATCCTGGCGGTGGCGTTGTCAAATACTTGGAAAAACCCAGATACCTCCCCGCCCAAGACGTTGAGAACGGAATCGTCGTACGCCTTCAGGAAGGCGATGGATCCGTCGGTCACCGTCACGCGAGAATTTTCTCGCGCAGACAAAGCCCTAACGAAGCCGCCCGACATGGTGACGATCGAGGAATCTCGGGCCGCATTTTCGGAGCCGGGGGAGTCGCCGATACTGCCTCCGTTACTCAGAAGCGCTCCCGCGACGATCTCGACCCGCGTCGGCGCGCCCGGAGACGGGGCACAATCCATATTCAACCGTACCCGATGGCGGGCAGCCTACATTACGAACGAGTGTCAGTGAGCTCGGGTCCGAGGAGTCGATCACGTTTTCGGCATTGCCGTACTTGGTCAACCCAGCAAAACCGCGCTCACCCTCCTGTTCCTCTATTGCGGCTGCAACCACCTCACCACTTTGGGAATCCGTTGCCTCAAACTCAGCAGAGGCTCCCCCTAGGCCCACACCGGTTATGATCATTGCGGGATGAATATTGGCAAGGATTGCGGCTGTATCCACATCAGTAATTGCCGTGCGAAGAACGAGGGTGCCTGGACCAGATTTCGTGACGATGTCATACCCGCTCTTTTCCAACTCTTCTATAATTTTACTTTGGGTGTATTTGGTTAATTCAGCTAATTTTTTGGGGTCTATATTGTGTTTCCTGCCCTTTTTAGAAAGCTGTACCTCGGTGGCACGAACGATAAATTTGCTATAGTTTTTTAGGGGCAACTTAGGGTTCACATAAATATAAGAGCCATCAAAATCTGGGTTTTTGCGGAGAGTTGAATAATCGCTCAAAAATCCAGTTTTTTGAGGCTTGGCCGTAGCACATCCGGAAAAAAGAAATATGATAACGCCAATAAGGAAAAAAATAGGCCGAAAGGTCAAATTTCTAATAGTCATGTTATCCTCCTGTTTTTCTCAACGCGCTTAATAACCGGGTGGGGTTTCAACCACGATATAGGTGACTTGTCCGCCATAGTAAACCTGGTTATACCAGACAGTGCCGCAACCGTAATAAGTTATTCCACTATGTATTATAATCGTACGACGGCAAGTCAAAGCATGGTACGACCCAACCGATAATCTGACACCGACACGGATGCTTCGATGTCGCGCCCGCCAGTTGGAGGCCATTGGGCAGCGTCACTTCACAGCGAACTACGGCCTCTCCATCGCCGGCAAAGTAGCGCAGCACGAGCCTCAGGCGATGCTCGATACCCGGACCCGCGATCACCTCCTGCTCGAGAGTCGCGGTCAGAGTGGAGAGGGCCAGAGCAGGACGGATGGGGACGGCCAGCGTGGTGATGATGGCTAACGCGATACGCGTTGCGACGGGTTTCACAATGGCCAGGTTGTAGCGCTACCCGCGAGCTGCGGGTCTGCGGGAATGGCGCATAAGCGGATCGAGGATGTCTGGCGGGAGCGCAGTTCGGGCCGAATAAAATGACCTGAACTCCTTTTGTAGCTTAGACTTGCGTCAAATCAACCTTAATACATAAGG